>CAWIGR010000017.1:0-55416 GCA_963835705.1 uncultured Thermoleophilaceae bacterium | reverse complement strand
GAACCCGCGACCTCCGGCGTGACAGGCCGGAGATAGCGCCCCGGTTCGCTTAGGTAAGCGGAATCTGGGCTGGAGAATTGCCCGTAACCATGGGCTTTTCGGGTGCGAGCGCTACTCCAAGCGCTACTCCGCTTGTTGCGCTACTCCAGCGCTACTCCGGTCCGCCGGGCGCGCTATCTTGGCTCGCGCCATGCATCATCGCGAGCCTCCTGAGAGCCTTTCTCCGGCCTCGTGGCTGGTCGTCGGTATCGCCCCGCAACGGCGAGCCCGTGTACGAGGCCAGCTGGCGACACCGGCTCGCAGACGGCCGACTCCGGACAATGAAGCGCCGGCTCGGGCCAGCCTGGCTCGAGCGCGACGAGACCGGCGCGCTCCGCCGCCGCCGCGGCCGCCCGAAGCCCGGCTATCTCGACGAGCACGCGTGCGATCGTCGCGCAAGGATCGGCTCGTGCGGGAGGTGGAGCGCGAGCTCGCCGACCGCGCGGCCGCGGCTGAGCGGGACGCCAACGCTCCGCCGACGTTCCGTGTCGTGGCACACGCCTACCTCGATTGGCTCGACCGCGTGCGCGGCGCCAAGCCGGCTACGCTGCGCGACCACCGCTATCTGCTCGAGGAGCCTGGGGCGGCCCACCGTCGCGGCCCTGGTGCGCACAGCGGCCTGATCATGGCGGCGCTCGGCGACCGGCCGGCGAGCGAGATCACCACCCGTGACATCAACCGCCTGCTGACGGATGTTGCCGCGACCGGCACCTCGCCGCGCACCGTCAACAAGCACCGTCAGCTCGTTTGCGCCGTGTTCAGCTTCGGCTGCCAGGACGCAACCTTCGGGCTGCCGCGCAACCCAGCTCGCGCCGCCGACCGGCGGACCGAGCCCGAGCCTGCCCGGCTCGACTACTACTCGCCCGAAGAGGTCGAGGCGCTCGCACGGGCGCTGGCCGACGGCCGGCACCGCGACCCGACCGGCGCCGCCGTGAGCGCCGCCGAGGCGGACGCGCGGGCAAACGAGGACCGCCAAGACGCCGAGGTGGTGCGCGTAGCCGCATACGCCGGACTGCGCCGCGGCGAGCTCGTTGCGCTGCGCTGGCGCGACGTCGACTTCGAGCGTCGCAAGCTCGTCGTACGTCGTGCGGGAGCGGCGCCGTCGAGGCGAGCTCCACGAAGTCGCGGCGGGCCCGCGAGGTGCCGCTCGCGGACCAAGCGGCCGGAGCGCTGGCACGGTTGTCGCAGCGCGGCGACTTCACGAGCGCCGACGACTACGTCTTCTGCAACCGGCTCGGCCGCCGCCTATCGGCGGTGCTGGCGTCCACCTCGACGAACGACGGCGCGAGCTGGAGCGCGCCGGAGACGATCCAACGTGACGAGAACCCGATCAACTTCAACGACAAGGAGTCGATCACCGGCGACTGGACGCGCGCGGACTCCGCCTATGCGGTCTGGATCCGGGGCTCGATCCCGGGCAACAACCGCAGCGAGCGGTCGCTGCAGCGCTCGTTCGCCTTCCGCGGCCAGCCGATGTTCTCGCGCACGACCGACGGCGGCCAGAGCTGGTCGAGGCCGATCTCGATGACGCGCAATCAGAACGTCTACGCGCAGGGCAACCAGATCGCGGTGCTGCCGGACGGGACGCTCGTGAACGTGTTCGCGATCCTGTTCAAGGGCTCGGGCAACCAGCCGCCCCAGGCGAACCAGGTGTTCATGGCAGTGACCCGCTCGACGGACGGCGGCCGCAGCTGGCACAAGATCGAGAAGATCGCGCCGATCCGAACGGCGCTGTTGACCGATCCCGACAACCCCAACCCGACCAGCCTGGACCAGACGGTGCGGGCGGACGACTATCTGCCCGACATCGCGGTCGACCACGCCACGGGCGACATCTATGTGGTCTGGTCGGACGGGCTGGGCACGGCGGTCAATAATGTCGTGATCGCGAAGTCGACCGACGGCGGCCGGCGCTGGAGCGCGCCGAAGGTGATTGACCAGGCACCGGGGCCCCACGCCTTCAACCAGACGGTGCAGGTGGCGGGTGACGGAACGGTTGCTGTTCTTTACTACGACTTCCGCAACAACACGCCCGCTCCCGGGCTGCCGACGGACGTCTGGCTGACCCAGTCGAACAACGGCGGCGCGACCTGGGAGGAGCAGCACGTGACGGGGCCGTTCGACATGAAGCTGGCCCCCAACGCCCGCGGCTTCTTCCTCGGCGACTACATGGGCCTCGAGGCGGTCGGGGACGACCTGCTGGCCTTCTTCGCGACCACGCAGGGCGACTCGGCGAACGTCTACTCGGTCCGAGCCAACCGCTGAGCCTCGGCCGGCGGCGCGGAGGCACCCGCTCCGCGCCGCCGGCGGCAGCGTCAGCATGCGATGCGGCGAGAGTGCGCACGCCGCTCGCACGCGGGTCGTACTTCGGGAGTCCGGACCAGTGCCGGAGGTGACAGGCACGACGGAGTGCGGCAAACCGCGGAGGTCCGCGTCAACCGTGCCGTAGTGCTGCTTCTCGACGGATGCGGGAGCGGGGCGAGAGCCGATCGCGGGCTGGCGGACGCCTGCTGTTCGTCCCAGGCAGTCGTCTCGTCAAGGGGAACCGGGTGCCTGCTCGCCCACGGCAGCGGCAGCGCCGGTCATGTCCGAGAATTGTCCTTCTCGGACGTGTTAGTGAAGGCTGCGCCCGCCTTCCTTGTCACGCCCGAGCGGTAGCGGTCGACCGGCCGCATCGCACGCTCGGTCCTCGCCCAATGCGAGCGCCGCCGGCGTGAGGTTCCGTGCGGCAAGCTTCGATCCAGCCGAAGGCGGGCCGATGTCAGAACCTCCAAGCGGCAGGAGTGCGGGGATCGGGGACGTAGGCGCAGTACGTGCCGGTGCGGATCGTCCCGTCGAGATGCTCGCCCAGCTCGGGATGGTGCTCCCCAATGCGGGCTATCACCTGGCGGATCGCGCGGGTCACGCTGACTCGCGCTCGCTCGGACGTTGAGGCGGCCCGTCGGTCGCGGCCACCGAGGCCGACCGCGCGCGACAACTCTCGAGCGAGGAAGTCGCGTTCCGCGTCTGCCTGCGCGGCTCGCTCGCTGTCGCCGAAGGCGCGCGCCTGTTCGATGTCGTCCTCGATCTCGGCCAAGCGCCGCCGGTACGCGTCCTTGGCGCGCGCGTCGAGCATCTCACCGGCATCGCCAGGACCTGTGTGTGACAGACCGGCCGCACGGCCACTCTCGGCCGCGGCGAGCCGGCCGCTTTCGGCGGCGACGAGGTCGAGCACGTGAAACTCGCGACCAGGGCCGGCGAGCAACCGGGCGAGGTAGCGGATGCCCTTAAGGTCTCGCACTCGCACGGTGCGCCCCTCGAAGACCACCGACCAGTAGTCGCCCTCGCGGCGAAACACGTTGACGTCGGTGACAGGCAGCTTCTCTGCTCCGCCGTCCGGCTGGACCGTCACCGCGTCGTCGGCCGTCCGCTCGGCTTCGATCCTGTCGAGGACGATGCGGGCCGCTTCGAGCTCAAGAGTGGCCCGGTGCTCATTTCCGGTCGCGCGCAGGGCGTCGGCGAAAGCGGCCCGCGCCAGCGCAGCCTCGTATGGCGCGCCGACCTCGCTCCACAGCCGCGCGGCTTCGGCGCAGAACCGCTCCGCGTCCGCCGGATCGCCCTCGGCGAGCTGCACCCTTCCGTTAGCAAGGCTCGCGCCGGCGACCAGCGCCTTGCTTTCGAAGCGGGCGGCCACCCGCGTCAACTCGTCTGCCGCCAGGCGCGACCGGGCGATGTTGCCGGCCGCGATCTCGATCTCGACCTGCGCCTCGAGCAGCGGCGCCCGCTGCAGATCGGTGTCCGGCGGCAGCTCCTTGAAGGGCACCCGCATCGGATGCTCGAGCGCGTCCCGGATCGAGGCGGCGGCCGTGGCTACGTCGCCCTGGGCCAGCCGCACGAGCGCGAGACCGGGCTGCGGATCCCAGCCGGCACGATGGGCGGCCAGAAAGGCTTCCTCGGCGCCGTCGACGTCTCCCCTGCGAAGTCGGATCCGCCCGAGCTCGGTCAACGGCCATCCCATCTCGCGCCGCAAGTACGGGCGCAACTCCTCGCACGCGCCGAGGGCCTCCGTCTCAGCCTCGCTGCACGACCCGCGCAGCCTGAGGATCTCCGCCCGGTGGACCCGGCAGCGCCCATGCAGGCTCCCGATCGCATCCGTCTTGCACCACCGCTCCATCGCCTCGGTCCACTCCTCGGCCACGTCGTACTGCGCGAGTCCCTGCAGGGCGCACACGAGCTCGCAGTAGACGACCCCGGTCGAGAGCGCGTCGAGGTCGCCGGAGACCGTCGCCACTCCCACGTCGTTGAGCAGCGCGAGGCCCTGCTCGACATCACCGTCCAGGATCAGCAGGCGTGCTTCTGCGACCCGCCCGATTGCACACGCCGCCGGGTCGCACTTCGCGCCCACCTCGATGGCGCGCCGGGCCCACGGGCGAGCACCGGTCAGGTCGCCCGTCAGCATCCGCTCGTATGCACGGACTGCCGCAAGCCACGCGTGCGCGGGATTCTCATGCTGCCCGTCGAGCAGGTGCTCCGCGCGCGCCAGCCAGCCCCGCACCGGGGCCATGAGGGTGGTGTCGAAAAGCAGGTGCATCGCGACTCGGACCGCCGCCCCGGCTGCCGCGACGTGATCGCCCGCCTGCACGCAGGCCGCGTGAGCACGCTCCCATGCCTCAATCGCCACATCGAGGTGTCCGGCCGCGTAGGCCACCTCCCCGAGAAGCGGTAGCTCGGCGGGGCCGGCGAAACCGCCCGTGTCCGCCTTCATCAGCAGGTCGAAGGCTGCCTGCCAGTCGCCCCGCGCTGCCGCGTCGCGCCCGCTCTGGACGACGGCCTCACCGCCCTCATCGCTCATCGCAGCGCCAGCGTAACCGAGCGAGTTACAGCCGTAACCGCCCTGCTCACGCCCATGGGTTAAAGGCCAACGCCAAGAACCGACCAGGAGGATCCATGGACAGCATCAACGTCAACGGCGCAGCACTGGAATACGAGATGCGCGGAGCAGGGGAGCCCGTGCTGCTGATCGACATGCTGATCGCCGACTGCTTCGTGCCGCTCCTTGCAGAGCCGGCACTGGCCGACCGCTACCAGCTGATCCACTACCACAAGCGGGGTTGGGTCGGCAGCACCCACACTCCGCCGCCGGTGAGCATCGCCGATCACGCCGCCGACGCCGCGGCGTTGCTCGACCAGCTCGGTGTCCGGCGCGCTCACATCGCGGGCCATTCCACCGGCGCGTCGATCGGAGCCCAACTGGCCCTCGACCACCCCGAGAAGGTGCACACGCTCACTCTGCTGGAGCCGACGCTGGTGTCGTTGCCTCTCGGCGATGCGTTCTTGAAGGCCGCCAGCCCGGTGTTCGAGGCATACGGAAGCGGCGACCACTCGGGCGCGTTTGCCATGTTCGTGTCCGCCGCAAGCGGCCTCGACTGGGAGGAGTGTCGAGCGTTGCTCGAGGAGCGGATCCCCGGTGTGGTTACGCAGTCGATCAAGGATGCCGACACCTTCTTCGGAGTCGAGCTGCCCGCCCTCACCGAGTGGACGTTCGGGCCCGAGCAGGCTGCCGCCATTCGCACGCCGGTCCTATCCGTGATCGGCGCGAACACCCAGCCGCTGTGGGTGGAGATCGCCGAGTTCCTGCGCTCCTCGCTCCCCCACGTCGAGGAACGCACGATCGACAGGGTCGGCCATCTCCTGCAGATCCAGCGTCCAGAGCCGGTCGCTCAGGCGCTGGCGGAGTTCCTGACGCGAAACTCGATCGCCGCCGACGACGCCCGGCGACTACGACTCGACGACCCGGCACAACCACTTATCGCGCCGCCTGCCTGAGCACGCGGCGAGCCAATCCAACCACCAGGAGGAACAATGCCAATCATCAACGTCAAGCTCATCGAGGACGTCTTCACGCCCGACCAGAAGCGCGAGATCATCGAGCGCCTCACCGACGCGATGGTCTCGATCGAGGGCGAGAACATGCGCCCGGTGACCTGGGTCGTCGTCGAGGAGGTCGCAAGCGGCGACATGGGCGTCGGCGGCAAGCCGCTGAGCACCGAAGACGTCAAGGCCCTCGCGGCCGGCGTGCCCGCCTAGCCTTCCGGCGGCGAATCACGGCCGCGCCTCTGCGGTCAGCAGCGTGACGGCTCCGGGGTCGCCGGTCGATTCGGCCGGTGATCACGGCGAGACCTCAGGTGTCGAATAGCGGGTCATCGCGTGAACACCATGCCTGGTGCGCTTCGCGGGCGGGAGCGGAGAGACGCCAAGGAGCAGCTCCGCCCCGTAGGCTGGGGCGATGGCGGACCAGCACGCGGCGCGACTGGACTTCGGGCAGCTGCTTGCGGCCGTCGAAGACGCGCCCCCGGTCGCTGCCGCCGACGTGCTCGGCGAGCGCCTGGTGCAGGCACTGGGTGCGCGCGAGGTTTCCTTCCTCATCGCGGATTTCAGTGGCCAAGCGCTGATCCGGCTCGGCCACGCCGGCAGTGAGGCGGCCGAGCGGACGCAAGGTCGGGAGACCGCCGAGAGGGTTCTCCTGGCGGGAACTCCGCACGGCCGCGCGCTTATCACGCAAACGGTCGAGGTCGAAAACGGCGCCGGCGGAGTTCGCATGTTCGCGCCCGTAACCAACCGCGGTGAAGCCATCGGTGTGCTCGAGGTAAGCCTTGCCCGGGATCCGGACGAACGGACGGTGGCCGATGTTGCGCTTGCCGCGCACGTGCTTGCGTACGTCGTCATCGCCAACCGCCGGTTCACCGACCTCTTTGCGTGGGGCCAGCGCTCGGTTCCGCTGTCGCTCGCGGCCGAGATCCAGCATCGGCTGCTGCCGGGCTCCTACACGTGCGAGGCCGGGCAGTTCACGCTCGCGGCCTGGCTGGAACCCGGCGGCAACGTCGGCGGTGACACCTTCGACTTCGCTTTGGAGCGCGACACATTGCATCTATCGATGACCGATGCCATGGGCCACGAGGTCGACGCCGCCGTCCTAGCAACCGTGCTGGTCGGGGCGCTACGCAACGCGCGCCGCGCCGGAGTCGGGCTGGCCGAGCAGGCGCGCCTCGCGAATGCCGGGCTCGGCGACTTCGCTCAGAGGGGCCGGTTCGTGACCGGGAGGGGCGGGTTCGTGACCGGGCAGGTCGCGCGCATGAACTTGCGCGCGCAAACCGCGACCATCGTCAACGCCGGCCATCCGCCACCGCTGCGGCTACGCGACGGCCTCGTGGAGCGCGTGGACATGGCGGCCGACCCGCCGTTCGGGATCGTGGGTGGCCACGAGTACCGTGTGCAGCCTTTGCCGCTCGAGCCGGGTGACCGGCTGATGTTCCTCACCGACGGCATGCTGGAGCGCAACGCTGACAGCATCGACATCGCGGCGGTAGTGGCGGGCGGCGGGGAAATGCACCCGCGGGAAGCCGTGCAGGACCTTGTCCAGGCCATCCTCGACGCGACGGGTGGCGAGCTCAAAGACGACGCGACCGCCATGTGCCTCGACTGGCATGGCGGCCCTCCGCAAGAAAGGACGACGGACTCGGGCGCGAACTACTGAAGCCCTCTCACCGCTGGCGCGCACGGTGATCGAGGCAGCGACGGCACGCTGCTGCTTGGGAGGCCAGCGAGTAAAACAGTCGGCCGACTTGCTCCGTCGACTGCTCTTCGCGACCACTCACTTCCCAGCTCCGCTCGTCTCCGAAGCACACCAGCAACCACCTCCTTGACACGGCGAGCGTCCGACTCGCAGTTCATTGATCCGGCGTAAGGAGAGCATCAAACGCCGTCCCTGCGTGCGTCCTTGCTGAGGGCACGAGCCATCTCGTGGGGCTCGGTCCGCCGGCCCAACTCCGCGATGCGCCTGCCCTCCAGGACGCACTGGCGGTAGACGGCATCCTGAAACCCTTCCAGCGCCGCTTCCAGGTGCTCGACGCGTGCCTCCAGCGTCATGAGCCGGGGCTCCCACCAACCTCCGGCCGCGCCTTTACCGGTTCACCGCCCGGCGTCTTGCCTGGTGTGCGATGCGTTGTCATTGCTCAGTACCTCCCCGCCCGGCTGAGGGATCAGTTTCCGGCGCCGGTGGCCGACCCGGCGCGCAGCTGTGGAAAAAAGCGGCGGAATCTGGAAGGCTCACGCAGCGAGACGGCCGTGGCTGTCTGGCCAACCGGGCGCCGCTCTGGGCTCTCATGATCCTCGGACTGCTTCTCGCGCTCGCTTCGGCTCTGGCCACCAACGTCGCCTTCCTGCTCAAGCATCGCGGGGCGGTGCTTGCGCCGCCGGTTCGGGTGCGGCATCCGCTCGGCAGCGCGGCTGGTCTGTTTCGCTCCAGGTGGTTCGCGATCGGCTGGATGGTCGCGGTCGGTGCCTGGCTGCTGCACGTCGGCGCGCTTGCCCTCGCGCCGCTGTCGATCGTGCAGGCGGTCATGGCGGGCGGCATCGTGTTCCTCGCCGTGCTGAGCGAGCGCTACTTCGGCTTCCACCTCGGACGGTGGCAGTGGATCGGCGTGACCATCACCGGGGCCGGGCTGGCGGTGATCGGATTCACCGGCGGCGGCGCCACAAGGCCGCAGCAGTCATCCCTGGCGGCGCTGATCGCAGTCGAGGGGGCGATCGTCGCCGTCGCCGCCACGCTCTTGGCAATCTCGGCCCACCGCAGCGTCCTGCGCCGCGCCGAGGGGCTGCTCCTCGGCCTGGGTGCCGGGGCGCTGTTCGGCGTCTCCAACGTCGCGATCAAGTTCCTCACCCACGCCCAGGGCCCGCTCCACGGGTTGCTGAGTCCGTGGACGCTCACGGCGCTCATCGCGGGCGCGATCTCCTTCTTCGCCTCCGCCCGCAGCCTCCAGGTCGGTCCGGCTGTCGAGGTGATCGCCTTCACCTCCGTGGCGGCCAACCTCGCCGCGATCATCGGCGGCGTCCTCGTCTTCGACGAACCCATCGGCTCGGGCCCGTTCGAGATCGGCGCTCGCTTTATCGCCTTCTGCCTCGTCATCGCCGGCGCAGCGCTCATGCCCGGGCATCGCACCGAGCGACGCGAAACCGTCGACCCGCCGTCGAAAGTCACGCTGTCGCAGGGCCGATTCTGAGCTGGCGAGGCCGCAAGCCGGCGTCGACCAGCTCTCCGACGATGCGGCGCGCAGCGCGTTCGGTGATGCCGACCTGATCGCCGATCTCCCGCAGCCGGACACCTGGGTCGTGCGCGGTGCAGAGCAGCACCTGCCCGTGGTTGCTGAGAAAGGTCCAGTTGGGCATATTTGCTCGGGCGCGGAACACTAGATGTCTATTTCTAGAATTGCCGTGCTATCGTAACGAAAGAGACTTCGATAGGAAGGCCCTCGTGCCCTACCTCAAGTGTGTGTCCTGCAAGATTCG
The DNA here is from genome assembly GCA_963835705.1 of uncultured Thermoleophilaceae bacterium. GTDB lineage: Bacteria > Actinomycetota > Thermoleophilia > Solirubrobacterales > Thermoleophilaceae > JACVRW01. The sequence goes on along the minus strand of CAWIGR010000017.1, from coordinate 46,053 downwards.
TGTGTCGACAGCGGGCGCCGGCACGGATCTGACGGGCCGATCGTGCCCTGCTTGCGGGCAGTCGCTTGAGCCGGTTGGGAAGCTCGTCGAGGTGATGGGATTCCGCACTCCCAACATCTACGACTCCTCGGTCCCGCCGCGGGTGGCCGACATCACGGGCGGCCGGTCGGCCGCTGAGGCCGACCTGGACGCGGACCGATGGCTCAATGAGGGCGGCAGTCTCTTGCCGGAAGCACTCGCCGAAGCGGTGGCCCTGCCCAGTCCGCCGCGGACGGGCTCCTGATCGCTGCCACCGCACAGCCCCCGGCTCAGCCCTCTCGCATGTCCTACATGGGCTCGTGTTGCTCGCAGGCCGCCGGCGATCATGCAGAGGTACTCATGCTCGACGGAGACTTCGACCGGTCAAACACGGCGCAGTTCGAGGAGGCCCTCGATGATGCATTGCACGCCGGAAGGCCGCATCTCATCGTCGACCTCCGGGGCGTCAGCTTTCTGGATTCCGCGATGTTGAGGGTGCTTATTCGCGGCTTGGGTGACGCGCTGGCCGGTGGAGGCCAGCTCGCGCTGATCCGCCCCAACGCGACCGTTTGGAGAGTGTTCGTGCTCACCGGCCTGAGCCAGAGCTTCCCTGCCTTCGGCCGCTTGGATGAGGCTTTGGCGAGTTTCGGGCTGCGCTCCTAGCGTCGCGAACTGGATCCCCTCGCCTCAGTACGGAGGCGCCTGGCTCTGCTTCGGGAGCAAGGCGTGGCCGTCGACCACGGCGGCGGCGATGTCGACCAGCTTGCGGTTACCGGCGCGTGAGTGGTCGCGTAGCATTTCGAAGGCGGCTGTGTCGTCGACCGAGTGGCGTCGGGTCGCTCTCGGGCGGTCACCGGCCCACGTCGAGAACCTCGATCTCGCGGCGCGATCACCTGCAGCCTGGCGGTGGTCGACGCCGACGGCCGGTTCCTGGGGCTGATCCCGCCGTAGCGGGTGCTGGGTCCTGCTCGTCGAGCGCGAAGAGGACCTGGCGCGCCTGGGGCTATCTCGCCGGGACGGCACGCGCGCGGCGCCGCCGGGGAGCCTGTCGCGCAACGCCCCTGGCATCGCCTGCCCTGGCTGTTTGTTGGGGTGCTCGGTGCGGTGGCCGCGACGAGACCGCTCGCTGCCCTCGACGGTCCCGCGCCCGGAACAGCGCCGTTGTTAGGTACCGCCGCCTGCCGCCGCCTTCTCTCGCTGCCGTCTGCGACGGCCAGGTTCCTGTCCGCGCCGGGTTCTGATCGCCCGCTCGCGCCGGTGCCGACGGCGCAGGACCGCCGATCCGGAGAGCCGCACCGCGAGGTGTATGTTCAGTTGTGACGCCATGCCGTGGCTCGCCGACACAGACGTGGGCGCTGCGCACGGGCTCGCCCGGGCGATCGTCGATGCCGGGACGGAGGCCGAGCTGCGTGGTCGTGCGCTGCGGGCGCTCGCCGAGCTCGTCCCCGCCGACGTGCTGACCTGGGACTCGGTCGAGCTCGCCACGGGCGCCGTCCGCCACGGGGCGGTCCCGGCCGGGGCCGAGCCGCCCGGCGCGTTTGGGGCAATCGTGGGGGATGCGGCGGGTCACCCGCTGCTGGCCGCGCATGCCGCTCGCCGGCGTCCGGCGCTGCGTCTCTCTGAGGCCGTCGAGCCCCGCCGCCTGTCCCACAGCGAGCTGTACGGCGACCTGCTCCACCGATCCGGCGTCGAGTACGGGATCGCGATCGGGATGCGCACCGGTCGCGGCGAGACGGTGGTCGTCGGGCTGGGCCGCACCGAGCGCGAGTTTTCGGAGCGCGACCGCGACGTGCTCGACATCGTGCGCCCCGGCCTGGAGGCCGCGTTGCGCGCCGCGGCGGCGCGCGGGCGCCTCGCCCGCGCGCTCGCGGCCGAGTCGCCCCCCGCCACCGCCGTGGTGTTGCTAGACCGCTACGGCGAGATCGAGCTCTCGAGCCTCGACGCCGAACGTTGGCTGGCCGAGCACTTCGGTGCGGCCTATCATCCGGGCTGGCTGCCGGGGCCGGTCGCCTGGTGGCTCGCGCTGCCGCCGCGCCCGCCGCTCGTCAGCGAGCGCGACGGCCGGCGCCTGACCGTCCGCCTCCTGCCCGGCGATCCACATGCGCTTCTGCTCGAGGAGGAGGTCACAAGCTTCCGCCCGGATGCGCTTGACCGCCTCGGGCTGACCGCGCGCGAGGCCGAGGTGTTGCGCGCGGCGGCCGCGACCCCAGACGAGGCGGAGATCGCTTGCGAGCTGTTCCTCAGCCTGCACGCGGTCCGCGAGCGGCTAGAGCGCCTGGAGGCCAAGCTCGGCGTGCGCACGGCCGCGGAGGCCGTCGCCCGGGCGCTCCGCGAGAGCGCGTAGATAGCGGGCAACGGCGGCACGCGCGTGGTAACGCTCAGGTGGGCAGATCAGTACGCGGCGCTGCTGGCTCCGCCGGGGCCTCCGCCCGGCGAAGGCGGGCAGCGGCACCGTCGGATGCCCGCTGGAGCTCCCTGAGTTTGCCCTGGCTGGTCGCGCGCCCGGCGTACAGCCGTGCCCGATAAAGGTCGAGCCGCTCGCGACGATAGCGCGCTTCGTCACGCAGTCGCTCTCGCTCGTTGCGCTCGTCCCGCGCTGCGTCGACGCGGTCGAAGGGGCTGTGATGAATCTTGGTCTTCATCGCTGGCGGGCCGTCGAGGTCAGCCCGTGCCGCAGGCGCATCGGACCGAATGCCTGCTTGGACGAGCGCGGCCTTGTCTTCGCGGGCGCGATCTTGTCCGGCACTTGCCCGCGCCGTCGGGAGGACGCGTGCGGCTTCAGCCGACACCTCCCGGCGATCTCGGTGGTGCCGTTCGTATGAGCGCACGGCTTTGACGGTTGCTGCCTCGGCGCCGGCAAGCGCTCGGACGATCTCGTCGGAGTCGAGCGCGTCGTATCCCGGCAGCGGTTCGCTTCCCCTCAGCCAGCGCAGCCGGTTGAGCACGACCGGCCGGTCTCGGTGCGATCGCTCGTGGGCCTCGACGGCGGCCAGCTCGACCTGCGAGAGCTGAGACAGCTGTGGGATCAGCTGCTTGCCATCGAGCTCGTCGTAGCGGGCGAACGGCAGCCGCTGCTCGTCTGCCGAGCTCGCTTCCGCTGAGTTGGGAGCGCCGGTCTCCCCGTGGGGCGAGCGGTTGCGCAGGCGCTCGAGGATCTTCACGGCTGCGTCTCCAGCGACAGCAGGCCAGGGGTCGTGGGCCCCTGCCCCCAGCCCTCGCCATCCGCGCTCCCCCCATCGTCGAGTCGTCGGGTGGCGCCCTTGGCCGAAGCCTTGAAACACGTCCTCGCGGCGGCAGCGGTAGGGCTGCGCCGGCCGCGCGGCGGCGGCGTTCACGGGTTCTCCCTTGGTGTGGGCAGGGCCATTGCCTCGGCCACCGCCTCGGGGCTGAAGCTGCCGCCGTCATCGATCCAGCGCTCGGCGTCAAGCCGCGCCTGGACCAGAAACGCCTCGCGGCGGGCGAAGAAGTCGTCGACCCGACCGGCGATCCGCTCGTGTGTGCCCGGCGGGTTGTCATCGGCCGCGCCGTCGCGGGACTTGATGGCTCGGAACCCGACGATCTCAGCCAGCTCGCCGACCGGCTCGAGCAGGGATCCGCAGCCGGGGCACAGATCGCCGACCAGGTCGTCAGGACCTGCCGCGCTGTACAGGCGCGTCATGCAGGCTACACATTTGAAGTGGGGCATCCAGCCGCCTTCGGTCGGTATCACAGGCAAGTATACATGACAAGTCAGTCTAGAAACGCTAATCTACTGTCTATGCGTGAGGACGGAAGGCCCGGCTGGTCGTTTCTGACCAACCACGCCCAGGTGCTGCTCTGCATCTCGCATGACCCCGGCATCCGCCTGCGCGAAATCGGCGATCAGGTCGGCATCACCGAACGCGCCGCGCACCGGATCGTCACGGAGCTCGCCGCCGCCGGCTACATCTCCCGCAGACGCAACGGCCGCCGCAACCACTACACGATCCAGTCCGACCTGCCCCTCCCTGACCCGCTCGCCCGCGAGCAGAAGATCGGCGACCTCCTCGCCATCCTCGCCGGACAGCAGGCCGAGACCAGCGGCTAGCCCCATGCCAAGACCAGGATTGGCGGCACCCCTCGCCGAGCTCCCGACCGCACGGAGAAGGACGACGTGCGATCGCTGTGTCGTGGGGCGGTGACGCGCCGATCGGAGGCGGCGATGCCGCTCCCGGGTAGCTAACCGATCGGCCTAGCCGCGCTCAGAGGCCGCGCTCGCGGGCGTCACGGCTCAGGGCGCGGGAAATCTCCGACGGCTCGGTCTGTTTCTCAAGCGCGCCGATCCGCCCCTGTTCGCGGACGGACTCGCGATGGACCGCGTCTTGCAGCGCCTCGAGGAGCGCTTCAAGCTGGTCGATTCGCTCCTCCAGGGCTTCGATGCGCCGCTCGTGCCCTGCATCAGGCGCCTGGGGTGCCGCGTCCTGCGCCCGCCTGCCGCGACCCAGTTGAACGACACGGCCGAGGATCGCAACTCGACGCACCGGGCCACCGCGTGGATTGCCGGAACTCGCCATGGTCGAAACCTCCGGCTGCCTCCTTCTCTAAAGCCGCGCGAAGGGAGGAGGAGCAAGACCCAACGAGCGGTACAGGCCGCACCGGCCTCACCCTCCAAGGTTACTCGTCAGCCAACATGTCCGGGCACGTCCGCCGGCAGGCTGGGGCTCATCCCGGACTAGCAAAACTCCTTCGTTTTTTCGCCCGGAGAGGAGTAAGCTTGTGGAACTGGCCCTGCGGCCATCAACCCCGGCCCCTAGAGAGCAAAGACAGCCAAAGCGCGAGCAACGCGCCGAGGCAACAGACTCAGAGGCGCACGGGATTCCTGCGGGGCCAGTCTTTCGTTGAGGAGTGGCCTATAGGTGAGGCCGAGCTCTCGCTCCAGCTCCTCGGGGAGGCGGTGACGATCGGTGTAGTGCAGCCCCACCTCGAAGGGCTTGAGCCGCAGCACCGCGGAGCCGATCCGCCCTGCCCCACGGTGCCGACCTCCATGCCCTCCAGGTCAGAGGACCGCGACACGCAGTCGGCGATGTTCCAGCCCGCGTCGATCACCCACTGGTATTCCGGGAGGCAGTTGCGCACGAGCGCGAGGATCCCGGTGATCTCGGCCAACGGAAGACGATGGTGGCGAGTCTCGTCTTCGCGGGGCTGCGACTCGGGGAGCTGCTCGCGATGCGCTGGGAGCATGTCGACCTCGCGGGCGGTCGCCTTCGAGTGGGTGAGGCAAGACAGATGCCGGCGTCCGCTGGATTGACCTCGTCCTGGCCCTCCGCGAGGAGCTGACCGCGCACAGGGCAAGGATGGACAGTCCGGTCGGCACAGCGCTCGTCTTCCCCAGGGCATTGATTGGGCACGCCTGGGCACAAGACGCGCTTCGGCGGCGGCACGCCACAAATCGACCGAGACCAAGGGAGCAAAGAAACCCGGACGTAGCAGGACTCCTTCGAGTGGGCGCGGCTGGGTTCGAACCAGCGACCTCTCGCGTGTGAGGCGAGCGCTCTCCCGCTGAGCTACGCGCCCGGGGAGCGCCCGGAAGTGTAGACGGGGGGCGGTGTGGGTCCTGGGGTGCCGCCGTCCGGGCGGATGACGCTCAGTGAGACGACCTTCCTACAGCTCGGCGGCCCGAGCGCGGGCGGCCTGACGGACCATGTGGTCGCGCTCGGCGACGTTCGTCGCGCGCCGGGCGGCCTCGACGTACGCCGTGGCGGCAGCGGGTAGGTCGCCGTCGAGCTCGTGCAGGTGGCTGCGGACGGCATGCCACCGGTGGCGGTCGCCGAGCACCTCGCGCAGCCGATCGGTCTCGAGCAGCCCCGCGGCGGGACCGAGGACGTGGCCGACCGCGACCGCGCGGCCGAGCACGGCGGCGGGGTCCTGGCGCACCGGGTCGTCGGTGAGGGCGACGAGGTCGTCGTACCAGGCGAGGATCTGCCGCCAGTCGGTCTCCTCGGCGCTGGCCGCGTCGTCGTGCAGGGCGGCGATGGCGGCCTCGATCTGGTAGCGCCCGGGGCGCTGAACGGCCAGCGCCGATTGCAGGACGCGCACGCCCTCGGCGATCTCGCGGGTGTCCCACAGGCCACGGTCCTGCCGGTCGAGCGTGACGATGCGACCCTGCGAGTCGAGTCGCGCCGGGAGGCGGGCGTGGTTGAGGAGCATCAGCGTGAGCAGCCCGCGCGTTTCCGGTTCCTCGGTGGCGAGGGTGAGTTGGCGGGCGAGCCGGATCGCCTCGCCGGCCAGGTCGACCCGGCCCGCGTGGCCGGCCGTGTAGACGAGGTAGAGCACGCGCAGCACGACGGCGAGGTCACCGGGCTGGTCCAGGCGGCGCCCCCGCAGGGCGCGCTTGGCCCGGCTGATCCGCTGGGCCATCGTCGCCTCCGGCACGTAGAAGGCGTCGGCGATCTCTTGGGTGGTGAGGCCGCCGACGGCGCGCAGGGTCAGCGCCACCTGGGAGGCGGGCGCGAGGTCGGGGTGGCAGCAGCAGAAGAGCAGGAAGAGAGTGTCGTCGCCCTCCTCGGTGGCGGCGGGCTGGGGCTCGGCGTACGCCACCTCCTCGCGGCGGTGGCGGGCGGCCTCGCTGCGGCGGGCGTCGACGAGCCGCCGGGTCGCGACCGTCGCCAGCCACGCGCGCGGGTCGCGCGGCGGGTGCTCGGGCCACACCCGCAGTGCCTCCAGCAGCGCCTCTTGGAGCGCGTCCTCGGCGGCGTCGAAGTCCTCGCCCCGCCGCACCAGGCCCGCGAGCACCCGAGGGACGAGGGCGCGCAGCGCGCCCTCGTCCAGCGGTTGGGTCGGCTCGTCGATCACGTCGGGTCAGCCGTCCGAGGGTGCCCCGGACATGACCTCCCGGACGTCGATCCACTCGTACAGCGGGCCCCCGCCCGGGCCGGGCTCGGAGGAGATGTAGGCCGCGAGCTCGACCGCGCGCTCGTGCGACTCCACGTCCACCATGTACCAGCCCGCCACGAGATCGTTGGTCTCCGGCAGCGGGCCGTCGGTGGTGACCGGCGCGGCGTCCGGGCCGCCGTAGCGCACCCAGGTTTGCGCCGGCGTGAGCGCCTGCCCGTCGACGTACTCGCCGTTCTCCCTGAGCAGCTTGCCGACGTTCTTGAGGAAGGCGAAGTGCGCCTCCACGTCCTCGGGGGCCCACTGGTCCATCGGGGGGAAGGGATGGTGCGGCTCCGGGCCGCCGCGGTAGTGCTTGAGCAGCAGGTACTTCGGCATGGTGGTCTCCTGGCGTCGTGGGCCGCGCCTGTCGCGGCCCTTCACCTGGTGAGCGGAGCCGATCAGAGCTCCTCGACATGGAATCACTCATCCAGCGCCCAGATCGACGCCCGCATCAGCGGTCGGGGCGAGTGCGTCGCCGGTCGGCTCCGCGCTTCGCCTTGGACGAGGATCAGCAGCGCCGCCAGCCGGCCTGTCCCGGCGTCTTGCATATGGCACGCTGCGCTGGAGGCCGCTGGTGGCGGAGTGGCGATGACTTCGCGACTCGGGTGGGGTCTAGAGCACATGAGCACAGACACGTTCTGCAGCAGGCGTCCATCCTGCGCGCCCGCCCGAGGGCGGCGCGTAGTTGATCTGGGTGGTCCTCCAGCCGCCCGCCGGTGCGACGATCTGAAGCCATGCTGATCTATTCGATGAGCGTCTCGGTGGACGGCTTCATCACCGACCGTGAGGGTGCGTTCGGGTGGTCGGCCCCGAGCGATGAGCTGTTTCGTTTCCACACCGAGCTGGTAAGCGAGCTCGGCGGTTGTCTGCTCGGCCGCAGGCTGTACGAGACGATGCTGGTGTGGGAGACGGATCCGTCGCTGCGCGAGGACGAGCCCGGGGCCGCGTTCGCAGATGTCTGGTGCGCGATCCCGAAGGTCGTCTTCAGCCGCACGCTCGACAGCGTCCAGGGCAACGCCCGGCTCGCCGAGGCGTCACTGGCCGAGGAGATCGCCGCGGCGCTCGACGCGACTGACAAGGACGTCGAGATCGGCGGCGCCGGCTTGGCCGCGCAGGCGATCGAGCTCGGCCTCGTCGACGAGCTGCGCATGTTCCGCAACCCGGTCGTCGTCGGTGGCGGCACGCCGTTCCTGCCGCCGGTCACCGACGACATCGCGCTGGAGCTGATCGAGACCAGGACGTTCGGCTCGCGCGTGATCTACGAGCGCTACGGGCGCGCCCGCGATGAGCCGGAGTGACACCGCCGGCCTCTTCTGTTCGGCGGTTACATAGATGGCATGTCGAGGGACCCCCTCAGCTCAAGCGCGGAAGATCTCCGCGTTGATGTCAAAGACGGAGCTTGAGGAGGCCCCGATGACGATCGTAATGGGACTCGACGTCCACCGCGAGCAGATCACCTTCGACGCCTTGGATACGCGTCCGGCGAGGTCAGGTGTGGGCGCATCCGCCCGGCCGACCGCGAGACGGTCCGCCGCTTCCTGGGCCAGTTCGGCGGTCGGGAGGTCGAGGCCGCCCTGGAGGCGACCACGGGCTGGCGCTTTCTGGTCGAAGAGCTGCGCGCCGCCGGCGCTGTCGCCCATCTGGCCGAGCCCGCCGAGACCCGCAGCCTGCGCGGGCGCAAGCGCCGCGCCAAGACCGATCGTCTCGACGCCCGCCACCTGCGCGATCTGCTGCTCGAAGGCCGGCTGCCCGAGTCGTGGATCCCGCCCGAGCACCTGCTCGAGCTGCGCTCCAAGGTGCGCCTGCGAAAGACCTTGGTCGACGAGCGCACCGCCTGGCAGCAACGCATCCACGCCCAGCTCTTTCACCACGGCGCGCCGCGCTTCCCTGGATTGCTGCAGGCCGAGCGCCGCGCCCGGATCGTTGCGCTCGAGCTGCCCGAAGCGGCGCGCCTGCAGATCGAGACCGCCTACACACTGATCGACCAGATCACCGAGCAGCTCGGCGCGCTGGAGGCCGAGCTGCGCTGCTTCGCCCGCCGCCAGGCCGGCTGTCGGGCGCTCACGCGCCACTACGGCATCGGCGAGCTGACCAGCGTCGCGATCCTGGCCGAGCTCGGCGACGCCCGCCGCTTTACCTCCTCACGTCACGCGGTGCGCTTCGCCGGGCTCGACGTCACCGTCGCCGAGTCAGACCAGCGGCGCGCCCCCGGCAAGCTCTCCCACCAAGGCTCGCCGATCCTGCGCTGGGCGCTCTTCGAGGCCGCCCAATGCGCGTCTCGGCCGGGCTCGCCCGACTACGACTACTACCGCCAAACGAGCGCGCGGCTCAACCCCAAGCGCGCGGCGCTGTCGGTCGCGCGCAAGCTCGCCCGCCGCGTCCACCACACCCTGCGCGAGCTCGGCGACGAGGCGCTCGCGCCGCTGGCGGAAGCGAGCTGAGGAGGACCTTCGCTTGCCCCGTGCGCGCCCTGCCCCAATTTCAACCGATGACCGCGGCCGACTCCCGCATTGACCCCGCCGCCATGACCGACGCTCTGGACGGCCTCCATAGACCGAGTGGCCGCACCGCCCGCTTGCGGGCCGACCCCATCAACCATCACGTCGCCGGGCGCCAGGCGCCCGAGCACCGAGATAAGGCTGGGCGTCCGCGCGCACGATCGAGCAGCCGACCGCCTCGACCGCAAAGTCACTCGCCGCCGAGCCCGATCGCACCGCAGTCAACCCACTACCAGAGAGATCCCGTGATTGACACGGGGTCCCTCGACAGATAAGGGCCACTCGCGCGGCGACGGCCGTCAGTTCTGCCGCATGAACGGTTGCGTCATGTAGAGCGCACGCCCGAAGACCTCATCTGGAATCCCCTCGACGGGCGGCTCGGTCGTGCTGAGCCACTCGAGCGTCAGGGTGTCTCCGTCCACGGACCACCGGTACGTGGTCACGCCGGTGGCGTGGGTCTTCTCGACTCTGTCGCCCTTGACGACGTACTCGGCGTCGTAGTCGATCTCCTCTCGAGGGCCGCTTCTCGGCTTGCCGTAGAGGTCCCATTCCCCGTTGTGGAGGTCCAGGATCAGCGTGGTGCTCGCGGGGATCGGGGTGAGGGGGCCGAAGCGCTCGATCCACTTCGCGAGATCGTCCCGGCGCAACGTCGCGTCGACATCGCGCGGCGAGATTGGAACGGTTTGCCACGTGCCTTCGAGACGGGACGCGGCATCGGCCGCAGAGATCTCGGTGGCCGTGGTGGTCGAGTCCTTCGACGACGAGCCCGTCGCCGTGTCATCGTCCGAGCCGCAGCCGAGGAGGAGCAACGCAACGCCCACAGAGGCGAGTGTGATCCGGGGGCGGAGGAGATCGGCTAATGGTGGTCACATGCTCCTGGCGACGACCCTAGAGAGAGGGACACACGGCGGTCAAACGACGGACGCGAGCCAAAGCCGACCCCGCGGGCCGTTCGACTGGGCCGCGCCGCAGCTACCGCTCGGCGCGCGGCCGCCACCGCGAAGACGGCGCGGAGGTCCGGGCATTTGTAGGTGGCTCGCGATACTCCTCGGCATCGAGTCACTGCGGCATGCCTACGGCGGGCGGCGGGACCAGTTCGGCGAGCTCACCCAGCCGGCGGGGCGCGAGGCGCCCTGGCCCGTCGCCGTCCTGATCCACGGCGGCTACTGGCGGGACCGCTACGACCTTCACCTGCAGGACCCGCTCGTCCCCGCTCTCGCGGCGCGCGGCTGGGCCGTCTGGAACCTCGAGTACCGGCGGCTCGGCTGGCGCAGCCGTGGGGGCTGGCCCGCCACGTTCGAGGACGTGGCCGCCGGGGTCGACTGCCTCGGCCGGCTGGACGCGCCGCTCGACCTCGCCCGCGTGGTCGTGATCGGCCACTCCGCCGGCGGCCACCTGGCGCTCTGGGCCGCGGCGCGGCGAGGCCTGCCGGCAGGCGCGCCCGGCGCCGAGCCCGCCGTGCGGCCGGCCGGCGCCGTAGCCCAGGCGGGTGTGGTCGATCTCCGCGAGGCGGCGCGGCTCGGGCTGTCGCGCGGCGCGGCGGTGAGCCTGCTCGGCGGGCCGCCCGGCAAGCTGCCCCGCCGCTACGACCTGGCTTCGCCGGTCGAGCGCCTGCCGCTCGGCTTGCCGCAGCTCCTCGTGCACGGCGACGCCGACGACTCCGTGCCCGTCGAGCTGTCCCGCCGCTACGCCGAGCGCGCCCGTCAGGGCGGCGATCCGTGCGAGCTGGTGGAGCTGCCCGGCTGCGGGCACTTCGAGCACCTCGATCCGAACAGTCATGCTTGGGGCGCCGTGACCGAATGGCTGGAGCGCAGCGCGCCGTGATCGACCGCGCCCACGCCGAGCGCCTCGACGCGGCCGACCCGCTCGCGCCGTTCCGCGAGCGCTTCGTGATCGACGACCCCGACACGATCTACCTCGACGGCAACTCGCTCGGCCGCCTGCCGCTCGCGACGCGCGAGCGCCTGCACGCCACCGTCGACCAGTGGGGCTCCGAGCTCGTCTCGGGATGGCACGAGTGGATCGAGCTCCCCGAGCGCGCCGGCGACCTCCTCGCCTCCGAGGTCCTCGGGGCCAGGCCGGGCGAGGTGATCGTGACCGACTCCACCACCGTCAATCTCTTCAAGCTCGCCTCGGCGATGCTCGACACCCGCCCGGGCGCCGTGGTCACCGACACCGGCAACTTCCCGACCGACCGCTACGTGCTCGACGGCCTGGCGCGCCGGCACGGCCGCGAGCTGCGCACGTTCGACGCCGACCAGATCCACGGTCCGCGGCCCGAGGACGTCGAGGCGGCCTGCTCGGACGGCGACGTCGCGCTCGTCTCGCTCTCCCACGTCGCCTACCGCTCGGGCGCCCTGGCGGACATGGAGGCGATCGGCGCCGCCGCCCCCGCGCCGGTGCTGTGGGACTTGTCGCACTCCGCCGGCGCCGTGCCGACCGAGCTCGAGCGACGCGGCATCGAGCTGGCGGTGGGCTGCACCTACAAGTACCTCAACGCCGGGCCCGGCGCGCCCGCCTTCCTATACGTGCGCGAGGAGCTCCAATCGGCCCTGCGCACCCCGATCCAGGGCTGGTTCGGCCAGCGCGACCAGTTCCAGATGGAGCGACCGTACGACCCCGACCCGGGCGTCCGTGGCTTCCTGGCGGGCACCCCGCCGATCCTGGCGCTCGCCGCGGTCGAGGAGGGGGCACGGCTCGTGGGCGAGGCCGGGATCGGCGCGCTGCGCGACAAGGCGGCGGCTCTGACGGAATTCGCCGTCGAGCTGCACGACGCGCACCTGGCGCCGCTCGGGTTCGAGCTCGCCAGCCCGCGCGACGCCGCCCGGCGCGGCGGCCACGTGAGCCTCGCGCACGCCGAGGCGTGGCCGATCTGCCGCGCCCTCATCGAGCGCGCTCGTGTGATCCCGGACTTCCGCGGCCCGGACACGATCCGGCTCGGCCTGCCGCCCCTGTACACGCGCTTCACCGACGTCCACGACGCGCTCGAGCGCCTGCGCGCGCTGGTCGAGCGCGGCGAGCACCGGCTCGTCCAGTCCTCGAGGCTGCGCGTTACCTAGAGAGCGACGATCGCGTCGATCTCCACGTCGGCGCCCTTCGGCAGCCCCGCGGCCGCGACCGCCACACGGGCGGGCGGGTCTCCTTCCGAGAAGAACTCGGCGTAGACCTCGTTGACGCGCGCGAAGTCGTTCATGTCGCCCAGGTAGACGGTGCAGCGCACGGCGTTCGAGAGCGACGCGCCGGCCGCCTCGCAGATTGCCTCGAGGTTGTGGAGGCAGCGCCGCGCCTGGCCCTCGATGTCCTCCTTGACCAGCTCGCCGCTGGACGGGTCCAGCGGGATCTGACCCGAGCAGAAGAGCAGGTCGCCGACCCTCATTCCCTGCGAGTAGGGGCCGATGGCGGCGGGGGCGGACTCGGTGGAGACGGCTTGGCGCTCGGGCATGCCGCAGACTCTATGGAGTGGAACCCCGAGTTTGGCCGGCGAGCGGGCAGGACATCGAGGCGGTCAGCTCGCTGATCGCGGCCTTTCGGAGCTGGTGGGGAAAGAACGAGCCCGCGCTCGAGCAGATCCGCGAGACAGTGGGCGTGTTGCTGGGGGATCCGAACACGGAGTTCCTGCTCGCCGCGCCGCACGGCGGGAGCCCGCCGGCAGGCGTATGCCAGCTCCGCTACCGCCTGAGCGTCTGGACCAGCGCCGACGACTGCTGGCTCGAGGACCTCTACGTGCACGACGGCGCCCGCGGCACCGGGCTGGGGCGGGCGCTCGTGAACGCCGCCGCCGAGCGGGCCGCGGCGCGCGGCTGCCGGCGGATGGAGCTCGACGTGAACGAGCAGAACGCCGCCGCGATCGCCTTCTACGAGCAGATGGGCTTCACCACCGAACCCAAGCCGCCGGGCCGCACGCTCTTCATCTCCCGCAAGCTCTGACGAGGGTCTATCCTCCGGAGCGGACCGTGCTAGGCGGGGAGGTAGCGGTGCCCTGTCACCCGCAAGCCGCTCTAGCGGGGCTGAACTCCCGTCTGAGGGGTTTCGCCTTCGGGGCCAGTACGCCGGACAGAGGCGTCGATGGCCGGGTCCCGCGCGGCGAGCGCTCGCGAACCAGGTCAGATCCGGGAGGAAGCAGCCTTAAGCGATACCGCTCGTGCGCCGCGGACCAGCCTGGCCGGAGCCGAAGATCGGCGGGCACGCCCGGGGACGAGCTTCGACGGCGGGTGCACGGTCCATTCTCTTCCCCCATGGACGACGCCGACCTCATCCGCCAGCTGGCCGAGCGGTGGAACGCCGGCGACATCGAGGGCGCCGTGGACCTCTACGCCGAGGACGCCGTGATGGTGAACGGCCCCGAGTGGCCCGAGCAGGGCACCTTCGAGGGGCACGACGGCATCAGGCGGACCATGGAGGAATGGGGCGCCGTCTGGGAGAGCGCGGTGGTCGAGATGGGCCCGACCCAGAGTTACGGCGACCGGGTCGTGGCCGCGGGCACCTGGAGGAACCGCGGGGCCGCCAGCGGCGCCGAGGGTCTGATGCCCTTCACGATCCTCTTCACCTTCAGGGATGGGAAGATCGCCGTGCATGAGTGGTTCGAAGACCACGACGCAGCCCTCGCCGCCGCCCGCGGCGCCTGATCTCGACGCGCTGAGGACCATCGAGCGACGCGTGCTGTGGCTGTCCGCCGCGATCGTCCACCACGCCAACCGCGTGCGCGAGAACCGCTCGGGGGTGAAGGTCGGCGGCCACCAGGCCTCGAGCGCCTCGATGGTGAGCCTCATGACCGCCCTCTGGTTCAGCGAGCTGCGGGCCGAAGACCGGGTGTCGGTCAAGCCGCACGCGTCGCCGGTCCTGCATGCGATCAACTACCTGCTCGGCACGCTCGACCGCCCCTACCTCGAGACGCTTCGCGCCTTCGGCGGTCTCCAGAGCTACCCCAGCCGCACCAAGGACCCCGACCCGATCGACTACTCCACGGGCTCGGTCGGCATCGGGGCCACGGCGCCGATCTGGGGCGCCATCGCGCGCCGCTACCTCGAGCACCATCGCTTCGAGGCGCCGCCGATGGGCCGCCAGATCGCCCTGGTGGGCGACGCCGAGCTGGACGAGGGCGCGGTGTGGGAGGCGGTGGCCGACCCGAGCGTGGCCAAGCTCGGCGAGGTGCTGTGGGTGGTCGACCTCAACCGCCAGTCGCTCGACCGGGTTGTGCCCGACATCGCCTTCGGGCGCTGGGCGCACATGTTCGAGGCCGCCGGCTGGCAGACGATCACGGTCAAGTACGGCCGCCGGCTCGACGGGTTGTTCGAGCGCCCGGGCGGCGCCGACCTGCGGCGCCGCATCGACGATATGCCCAACGAGGAGTACCAGCGGTTGCTGCGCTCGACGCCGGAGGAGCTGCGCGAGCGGCTGCCCGACGGCAACGGCGCCCTGAAGGGGCTCGTCGGCGAGCTCGACGACGGGGAGCTGCGGGCCGGCCTGCGCGACCTCGGCGGGCACGACCTCGGTGCGCTGATCGACGCGTACCGGCGCGCCGAGCACGACCGGCCGACGGTGATCTTCGCCTACACGATCAAGGGCTGGTCGCTGCCGATCGAGGGGCACCCGGAGAACCACTCGGCGCTGCTGACCCGTGAGCAGGTGCTGGAGCTGGCGGACGCGCTCGGGGCCGACGCCGACGACCCCTGGGCCGCCTTCGACCCCGGCAGCCCGGAGGGCGAGCTGTGCGCCGCGGCCGCGACGGCGCTGGCGCGCGAGGAGCCGGAGCCGGTGGCGCCGCCGGCGGTGCCCGCCAGCCTCGGGCGCAGGCACCGCGGCAAGGAGTCCACGCAGCAGGCTTTCGGCCGCTTCTTCGTGGACCTCGTGCACGACGCGCCCGAGGTGGCCGAGCGGGTGGTCACGGTGAGCCCGGACGTGGCCAGCTCCACCAACCTGGGCGGGTGGATCAACAAGTCGGCGATCTTCTCGGTGGGGGAGCGGCGCGACTGGTTCGCCGACGACCCGCAGACGCTCGTCCACTGGCACGAGACCGGGCGCGGACGGCATATCGAGCTGGGCATCGCCGAGACCAACCTCGTCGGGCTGCTCGGTGAGCTGGGCGCATCCTGGAGCCGGTACGGCCAGCCGCTGCTGCCGATCGGCACGATCTACGACCCGTTCGTGGGCCGCGCGCTCGAGCCGTGGTCGTTCGGCATCTACGCGGGCGGGCAGTCGATCCTGGTGGGCACGCCGAGCGGTGTGTCGCTGGCGCCCGAGGGCGGGGCGCACCAATCGATCGTCACGCCCTCGATCGGGATCGGCCAGCCCGGCTGCACCGCCTGGGAGCCGGCGTTCGGCCAGGACCTGGAGTGGACCCTGCTCCACGCGCTCTCACGCCTGGGACAACCGGACGGCGAGTCGGCGTACTTCCGCCTGTCGACCCGCCCGATCGACCAAGGGGTCAGACCCCTCCCCCCGGGTGAGGGGTCTGACCCCTCCACCCGGGGTGAGGAGGCTTTGCGCCGGCTCGTGCTCGCCGGCGGTTACCCGCTGCGCCGCGCGGAAGAGCGCCCGCGCGTCACGCTCGTCGGCATGGGCGCGGTGATGCCCGAGGTGATCGAGGCGGCCGAGGTGCTCGGCGACGACATAGACGTGATCTGCGTGACAAGCGCGGACCTCCTCTTCCGCGCGCTGCGTGCCCGCGCCGGCTTTGGCGAGCAAGAGGAGGACGTGCTCGCCGAGCTGTTCCCGCCCGACCGCGCCGCCCCGCTCGTGACGGTGCTCGACGGCGACCCGCACGCGCTCGCCTTCCTCGCAGCAGTGAACGCGACGCGGCTGACGCCGTTGGGCGTGACGCGGTTCGGGCAGTCCGGCGACCTCGGCGACGTGTACGAGCATCACGAGATCGACACCGAGGCGATCGTCGGCGCCGCGCTCGACGCTAAGGACTAGACGGTCAGGAGCAGGCCCGGCGACCGGGCCATCGCCACGTCCTCGAACACCTCGACCAGCTCCGGGTCGAAGGCGCGGCCCGCGCCGGCGTGCAGCGCGGCCACACCGGCCGGCTGGGAGGGCGTCGCCACGAGGGCCTGGGCGGGCGCCGCGATGCGGGCGAGCCGGGGGATCTCCGTTCCCGTGAGGCCGAACGGGTAGCCGGCGCCGTCCCAGCGCTCGTGGTGGAAGCGGATCACTGCCCGGGCGTCCCTGCCGGCGTCCTCGTCACGTAGGAGATCGAGTCCGAGCTCGGGATGCCGGCGCATGAGCTCGCCCTCGGCCTCGTCGAGGGGCTCCGGCTTGTCGACGATCGCAGGCGGCAGCGCGAGCTGGCCGACGTCCCTGAGGAAGAGGCCCAGGCCGAGCTCGAGCAGCGCGTCGTGGGACAGCCCCAGACGCCGTCCGGCGAGCAGCCCCGCGACGGTCGCGTCGATCGTGCGGTTCCCCTGCCCGCTCAGGTCGTAGGGAGCCTCGGGCAGGCGCTCGACCTCGCCCTCGATCCGGCGCGCGGCGGCGGTCAGGTCGTCGAGGCGCTCGTGCGGCAGCAGGTTGCCCGGCATGCTGCGTGCGTCGGAGGAGGCGCGCTCGAGGGCGGTCATGGCCGTCCGGCGCGCGAGGTTTGAGAGCGGTCTCATTCCCTGGGAGAGCGGCCTCATCCCTCTTGTCATCGGCAGCCGGCCGCGAGACTTCAATGCTCTCCACCCGCGGAGCTAGCATGGTCGATCCATGCTCTCCCTCTACCGCCGCCACCGCCCCAAGACGTTCGACCAGGTGGTGGGCCAAGAGCACATCGTCCGCACGCTGCGCAACGCGATCGAGCTCGACAAGGTCCACCACGCCTATCTGTTCGTCGGCTCGCGCGGCACGGGGAAGACCTCGATGGCCAAGCTGCTCGCCTGCGCGCTCAACGCGAGCGGCGGGCCGCGCGCCGACTTCGACCCCGGCGACCCCGCCTGCCAGGCGATCATCGCCGGCACGTCCCTCGACGTGGTGGAGATGGACGCCGCGTCGAACAACTCGGTGGACGACATTCGCGAGCTGCGCGAGAACGTGGCGCTCGCCCCGATGCAGGGCGGCCGCCGGATCTACATCCTCGACGAGGCGCACATGCTCTCCGCGGCGGCCTGGAACGCCTTCCTGAAGACGCTCGAGGAGCCGCCCTCGCACGTGGTCTTCGTGCTCGCCACGACCGAGTCTCACAAGGTGCCGGCCACGATCGTCGACCGCTGCCACCGCTTCGACTTCCAGCGCCCGTCGCTGGAGCAGATCGCCGGCGTGCTGCGGCGGGTGGCGGCCGAGGAGGAGATCGAGCTGCCCGACCCGGCCGTCGGCATGCTCGCCCGCGCGGCCACCGGCAGCTTCCGCGACGCGCTGGGAACGCTCGAGCAGCTGGTCACGTACGGCGGCAAGCAGGTCAAGCTCGAGGACGTGCTCGACATCCTCGGCGTCGCCGATGCCGAGCTGGTGCTCGACGCCGCCGAGGCGCTCGCCGATCGCGATCCGCGCGCCGCGCTCCTCACCGTGCAGCGGCTGTCCGACTCGGGGCGCGACTTCACCCAGTTCATGCGCGACCTCTCCGCCCACCTGCGCCACCTCTTCGTGGTGCAGACGCTGGGCGAGGTGCCCGACTCGTTCTCCGTCACCGCCGAGCACACTGACCGCCTTGCCCAGCAGGCGGAGCGGCTGTCGCAGGGGGAGATCCTGCGCGCGATCGACTTCCTGGCCGCGGCGATCGCGGCCGTCAAGGACGGCTCCGAGCCGCGCATACAGCTCGAGATGGCGCTGCTGAAGGCGACCCAGCCGCAGGCCGACCTGTCGCTCCAGGCGCTGATGTTCCGGATCGAGCAGCTCGAGGCGCGGCTGGGACAGGCGAGCGAGGAAGTCCCCGAGACTCCGGTCCCGGCTCCCTCTCCCGCGGTGTCCTCTCCACAAAGGGGCGGGCGAGGGCCATCGGCGGCCGTTGCGGTCGATGTCGAGGAACAGGTTGCCCCGCGGGCGGTCGGCTCCATCGAGCTCGAGCAGATCCAGACCGTCTGGCCCGCGGTGGCCGATGCCGTGTGCGAGGAGAACCAGATGCTCGGCGCCGCGCTGTCCGCCGCGCGGCCGGTGAGCCTCGAGGGCGCCCGGCTCGCGGTCGCCTTCCCCACGGACGCGTCGTTCGTGAAGAAGAAGGCCGAGGCGAACCGCGACCTGGTCCAGCGGGCGCTGCGCGGGCTGACGGGGCAGTCGCTGACCGTGGCCTACGAGCTGCGCGAGGACGCGGCGGCGGGCGGGCCCGTGCTGCTGGGCGAGGAGGAGCTGATCGAGCGCCTGCGAGCGGAGTTCGCAGCCGAGGAAGTCTTCGACGAGGAAGGAGGCTGACCGATGGCCGGCCAGCCCAACATGAACGCCATGATGAAGCAGGTCCAGAAGATGCAGGCCGACATGGTCAAGGCCCAGGAGGAGCTGAAGAACGAGGTCGTGGAGGCCAGCGCCGGCGGCGGGATGGTGACCGTGAAGATCACCGGCGACCTGGAGCTGCGGGAGGTGCGGATCGATCCCGAGGCGGTCGATCCCGACGACGTCGAGATGCTGCAGGACATGGTCCAGGCCGCGGCGAACGAGGCGATCCGCTCCGCCCAGGAGCTGGCCGCGAGCAAGATGAACGCCGCCGCGGGCGGCCTCGCCGGGCCGGGCGGGCTGGGCGGCCTGGGGCTGCCGGGTCTCTAGCGCGTAGCGCCGGCGGTCCGCAGGCTGCGCTTGGCGCTGCGCTCGCCGAGCGCGAAGCGGGGCTCCGGCTGGGCCGTGCCGGCGAGGACGGCGGCCACGTGCTCGGCCAGCGCCGGCCCATGCTTGTAGCCGTGCCCCGAGCCGCCGCCGAGGAGCCACACCCGCTCGTGCTCGGGATGCCGTGCGAAGAGGAACTGGCCATCGGGCGTGAGGCCGTAGTGGCAGCCCGGCGCGCTCGCCACCGGGGCGCGGGCCAGGGCGGGGAAGCGCATGGCGAGGTACTCGCGCGCGAGGGCGACGGCCTCGGCGGTCGCCTCGAGCGGGCGCGTGTCGGGATCCACCTCCACGCCGTCCATGTCCGGGCCGACCTTGAAGCCGGCGCCTTCCACGCGCGCGTGTCCATAGAAGGCGGCGTCGAAGTCGACCCAGCCGAGCGCGTTCCACTCGGGCGGCGCCTCGAAGAGCACGAGCTGCTGGAACGTGACCCGCATGGCCAGGAGCTCCGGGAACAGCCTGGCGAGCCAGGCCCCGCAGGCCCATACGACGAAGTCAGCCTCGAGGGTGCGGCCGCCCACGCTCGCCGCCGAGCCAGAGGGTCTCGCTTCGCCGGTCATGAGCCACGCGCCCGCCTCCCGCGCCCGCCGCACCAGCGCCCGCACGCCGTCCGCGGCGCGCAGCACGCCCGCCTCCGGCTCGTGCAGCACGAAGGCGAGGTCATCCACCGCGAGGCTCGGGAACAGGCGCTCGCCCTCCTCCGGCGACATCCGCTCGACCGGGATCCCGGCAGCGCGCAGGACCCGCTCGCTGTCGGCCTCCCAGCCGTCCTCACGGCGGGCGAACCACGCCACGCCCGACTCCACCAGCACGCCCTCGCCAAGCTCGCGCCACAGCTCGAGCGCACGGCGCGCGGAGCGCGCGTAGTACTCGTCGGGGCCGTGGCAGCAGCGGATCAGCCGCGTCTCGCCACCCGACTCGGCCCGGGCGTTCCCCGGCTCGAAACGGTCCACCAGCGTGACCTCCCAGCCCTCGCGGCCGAGCAGGTCGGCGAGCGACGCGCCGAAGACCCCGGCGCCGATGACGAGTGCGGAGGGCACGACCGACGCCAACATTAGGCTTCGTCGTTCGTGTTCGCGGCGCCGGTCAACCGTCTGATCACCGAGCTGGCGCGCCTGCCCGGCATCGGCCAGCGCACCGCCCAGCGGCTCGCCTTCCACATACTGAGCACCCCGGAGGACGAGGCGCTCGCGCTCGCCGACGCCATCCGCGAGGTCAAGGCGACCGTCGGCCACTGCGAGATCTGCTTCAACCTGGCCACCGAGGCCACCTGCCGCATCTGCCAGGACGAGCGGCGCGAGGCAGCCATCATCTGCGTGGTCGAGCAGCCGAGCGACGTGATCCCGATCGAGCGCTCGGGCGAGTTCCAGGGCCGCTACCACGTGCTCGGCGGGGCGCTGTCCCCGATCGACGGGGTGGACCCGGAGGACCTGCACGTGTCGGAGCTGCTCGGGCGGGTGGACAACGGCGCCGGCGTGCGCGAGGTCGTGATCGCCACCAACGCCACCACCACCGGCGAGGCCACCGCGCTCTATCTGGCCGACGCCGTGCGCGAGCGGTCACCGGACGTGGCGGTGACCCGCCTGGCCAGCGGGCTGCCGGTGGGCTCCGACCTCGAGTACGCGGACGAGATCACCCTTGGCCGTGCCCTCCGGGGCCGGCAGGCGCTGTAGCCTGGACACATGGCCCCCCGGGTGGTGCGCGGCGCCTGCCCGCACGATTGTCCCGACACCTGCGCGATGCACACCACCGTCGAGGACGGGCGGGCGGTCAAGGTCGCAGGCGACCCGGATCACCCGATCACCGCCGGCTTTCTCTGCGGAAAGGTCTCGAACTACCTCGACCGCGTCTACTCCGAGGACCGCATCCTGCACCCGCTGGTGCGCGAGGACGGCGCTTTCCGCCGCGCCTCCTGGGACGAGGCGCTCGACAGGGTCGCCGCCGGCCTGACCCGGGCCACGGAGGAGTTCGGGGGCGAATCGATCCTGCCGTACTCCTACATGGGCAC
The DNA here is from genome assembly GCA_963835705.1 of uncultured Thermoleophilaceae bacterium. Taxonomy (GTDB): domain Bacteria; phylum Actinomycetota; class Thermoleophilia; order Solirubrobacterales; family Thermoleophilaceae; genus JACVRW01. The sequence continues at coordinate 24,918 of CAWIGR010000017.1, read as the reverse complement.
CCAGGGCCTGATCCAGGGCAACACCATGAGCGCGCGCGTCATGAACGCGCTGGGCGCCTCCGCGCTCGAGCGCACCATCTGCGCCACCGCCGGCTACACCGGCACCGAGATGACGCACGGCATCTCGCCCGAGGTCGATCCGGAGGAGTGGCACCACGCCCGCCACCTCCTCGTCTGGGGCTGGAACCCGCTTTCCACGGCGCCGCACCTGTGGCGCAAGCTGCTCGACGCGCGCAGGGAGGGCGCCCGTCTCGTGGTGGTGGACCCGTTCCGCAGCCGCACCGCCCGCGTGGCGCACGAGCACCTGAGCCCGCTGCCCGGCACCGACGCCGCGCTGGCGATCGGGATGATGCGCGCGATCGTGGACGCCGAGCTCCACGACGAGGAGTGGTGCCGGTCGCATGCCGACGGCTATGAGCAGCTGCTCACCACCCTGCGCCGCTTCCCGGTCGAGCACTGGGCCCGGCAGTGCGGCGTGCCCGCCTCGGATGTCGAGCGCGCCGGTGTGGAGTTCGCCTCGACCCGGCCGGCCCTGCTGCGCCTGGGCGTCGGAGCCCAGCGCCACATGGGCGCGCCGATGGCCTACGCCACGATCGCCTCGCTTCCCGCGCTCACGGGCGCCTGGCGCGACCGGGGCGGCGGCTGCTCGTACATCCCGCGGGCAACCGCCGAGGTGGTCAGCGAGGGGCCGCTCAAGCGCGAGGACCTGCGCCCGGGACCGGTCCGCACGATCAACATGTCGCAACTCGGCGCGGCGCTCACCGACCCGTCCCTCGACCCGCCCGTCAAGGCGTTCGTCTGCTGGAGCTCGAACCCGGCCGCGATCGCCCCCGACCAGGCGCCTGTGCTCCAGGGGCTGCGCCGCCATGACCTCTTCACCGTCGTGCTCGAGCAGTTCATGACCGACACGGCCTCCTACGCCGACGTGGTGCTGCCCGTGACCACCCAGCTCGAGCACCTCGACGTGGTGTTCTCCTGGGGCCACCACTACCTGACCTGGAACGAGCCGGCGATCGAGCCGCTCGGCGAGGCCAAGCCGAACACCGAGGCGTTCAGGCTGATCGCCGCGCGGCTCGGGCTCGACGACCCGTGCTTCCGCGAGACCGACGCCGAGCTGATCGACGCGGCGCTTCGGGGCTTCGAGGAGGACGGGCTGCGCACGCGCGGCTGGCAGAAGATCGAGCTCGGGCAGGGGCCGGTTCCCCACGCCAAGGGAGGCTTCGGCACCGAGACGGGCCGCGTGGCGCTGCATGCGAGGTACGAGCCGCCCGCCGAGGTGGCGGACGAGGCGCTGGCGGAGCGCTTCCCGCTGGCGATGATCACGCCGAAGACCCACCTCTTCCTCAACTCCACGTTCGCGAACCAGCCGCGCCAGCACTCGGCGCAGCCTTCGCCTGTGGTGGTGTTGCACCCGGCGGACGCCTCTTCTCGTGGCGTTTGCGACGGCAGCCAGGTGAGGGTGTTCAATGCGCGTGGATCGTTTCTGTGCGCCGCGCGAGTCTCCGACGACGCCCGGCCCGGCGTCCTGGTCGCCCCGATGGGCTGGTGGAACGGCGACTACCCCGAGGGCCGCAGCGGGCAGGCCACGACCCCGCAGCGCCTCACGGCGCTCGGGAATGCCCCGACCTTCAACGACAACCGCGTGGAGGTCGAGCTCACCTGATCAGCCCGTAGTCCCTCTTGGCCTCGAGCGCCCGCAGCACCGCGTCGCCCAGACGGCGGCGCGGAACATCACCGCTGCGAACGGCGCCCAGCACTGCGGCGTAGGCAGCCTGCTGGTCGCCCGCAGGACCAGAGATGAAGAGCAAGTCGGCCCCGGCTTGCAGCGCCTGCACCGCGGCGTCCGGGATCGAATAGGACGAGGTGATGGCCGGGTCGGCCAGGTCGTCGGTGATCGCCACGCCCTGGAAGCGAAGCTCGCCGCGCAGCAGGTCGGTGGCGATTTCCCGCGTGAGCGAGCCGGGCCGGGTGAAGTCGCTGACGGGGTAGAGCGCGTGCGAGAGGACCACGCCCGGGGCCCCGGCCTCGATGGCGGCCTGGAAGGGCCGCAGGTCGCGCTGGCGCAGCTGCTCGAGGTCGAGCCCCACGCTGGCGGGCCCCAGCTCGGTGGACTGGTCGGCCGAGCCGAGACCCGGAAAGTGCTTCACCGCTCCGAAGAGACGCTCCCGGCGGTAGGCGCGCACCACCGCCTCGGCATAGGCCGAGACCTCCTCGGAGTCGTCGGAGTAGACGCGCGCCCCGAGCGCCGAGCCGGATTCGAGGCCCACGTCCACCACTGGGCCGAGCACGCCGGTGAGGCTGAGGCCGCGCAGGGTGCGGGCCGTTTGCCTTGCCTGGGCGGCCGCTTCCTCGGTTGATGCCAGGTCGGCGCCTGTCAGCGCGGGTGGGAGGCCCCTCAGCTCGTTGAACTCCCCGCCGTCCTGGACCGCGAGCACCCAGGGGGGTACGTGACCCTCCTGTTTGGCTATGACCGTTGCCTCGGCGCCCAGTTGGCCGAGGAGGTTTGGGTCACCGGTGTCGTTGGGCCCGGCGATCACGATGCCGCCGAGGTCCTGGCGGCGCAGGCGGCGGTAGATCTCGGCGGTCAGGTCCGTGCCCTCGAAGCCGAGCAGGAAGAGCTGCGCGACCTTGCGCTCGAGCGGGAGCCGGCGGGCGAGGTCGGCGACGCTGCGGGGGACGTTCGGGCCGCGCGGCGCCTGGCGGCTCGATCTTCGCGCGCCGGGATGATCCTCGCCAGGAAGGAGGTGCGGTCGAGGGGCTTGCCCGCACGGGGCGGGGGCGCTTCGGGCTCCTCCTCATTGCCCTCGTCGGCGCCGACGACAAGGCCCGCGGCCGCCGCGGCAAGCGCAACGACGGCAACCAGGAGGATGGTCAGCCGTCGCGGTTGGCGCACCTTCGTAACGCTAATGGTGCACTCACCGTCCCGCGCCGGGAGTGTGGGCCCTCCTATGCCCCTATACGGTGGTTCTCAGGGCCCACACTCCCGTCGCGCGGGCCGGGGCTATCGTTCGGCCCTTGTCCGAGACGGTCGTCATGAAGTTCGGGGGGACCTCCGTGGCCGACGCCGAGCGGATCCAGCGGGCGGCGCGGCGCATCGTGCAGCGGGCCAAGGAGGGCAACCACGTGGTCGCGGTGCTGTCGGCGCGCGGCAAGCACACCGACGAGCTGGTGGCGCTCGCGCACGAGGTGTCCCCGCGGCCCCACCCGCGCGAGATGGACATGCTGCTCTCGACCGGTGAGCGCGTGACCTGCGCCCTCGCCGCGATGGTCATCAACGACCTCGGTCGTGAGGCGATCTCGCTGACGGGCTCGCAGGCCGGCATCGTCACGGACAGCGGGCACACCAAGGCGCGCATCCTCGAGGTCAAGGCGCACCGCATCCGCGACGCGCTGGACGGCGGCAAGGTCGTGCTGGTGGCCGGCTTCCAGGGCGTGTCGCAGCGGTCGCTCGACGTGACCACCCTCGGCCGCGGCGGCTCCGACACCACCGCGGTCGCGCTGGCCGCCGCCCTGGGCGCCGAGGTCTGCGAGATCTTCACCGACGTGGCCGGCGTGTTCAGCGCCGACCCCCGCATCGTCCCCGATGCGCGCAAGCTGCCGGTCCTCACCTTCGAGGAGATGCTCGAGATGGCGGCCTCCGGCGCCGGGGTGCTGCAGCTGCGCTCGGTCGAGTACGCCCGCAACCACGGGGTCACGATCCACTGCCGGTCCAGCTTCGAGGATGGACCCGGTACGGTGGTTCAGGACGAGGAGCTGACCATGGAACGACCGCTGGTGACCGCCGTGACGCACTCCACCTCGGAGGCGCGCATCACCCTCATGGGCCTGCCCGACCGCCCCGGAATCGCCGGACGGGTGCTGACCGCGCTGGCCGGCGCGAACGTGAACGTGGACATGATCATCCAGAACGAGCCCCTCAGCGACGGGCACCTCGCGGACATGTCGGTCACGGTCCCGCGCGACGACCTCGTGGACGCCCGTGAGGCGCTCGCGCCGCTCCAGGCCGAGCTCGGCTTCGGCGGCATCCAGACCGACGACCACATGGGGAAGGTCTCGCTCGTCGGGGCGGGAATGAAGAGTCACCCCGGTGTCGCCGCCCGCGCGCTCACCGTGCTGGGCGAGGCCGAGGTGAACATCGAGATGATCTCGACGTCCCCGATCAAGATCTCCTGCGTCGTGCGCGAGGAGCACGTGGAGACCGCCGTGCGCCAGCTGCACACCGCCTTCGAGCTCGGCGCCGACGCCGTGCTGCCCGAGGACGTGGCCGGCGACCACCGCCCGCGCGTGAATCCCGACGACGCGGCGGACGCGGCATGAGGGTCGCCGTCGTCGGCGCCACGGGCGCCGTGGGCTCCACCATCCTCGGCGTCATGCGCGAGCGCTCGTTCGCCGCTGCCGAGATCGTGCCGTTCGCCTCGCGAGCGCTCAGCAGGCCGCACCATCGACTACGGCGACTCGGACCTGACCGTGGTTGCCCTGTCCGAGGAGGCCATCCAGGGCTTCGACCTGGCGCTGTTCAGCGCGGGCTCGAGCACAAGCGCCGAGTGGGCGCCGCGCTTCGTGGACGCCGGCGCCGTCGTGATCGACAACTCCTCCCAGTGGCGCATGTCGGACGACGTGCCGCTCGTGGTCGCGGAGGTGAACCCCGACGTGCTGAGGGAGCACCGCGGCATCGTCGCCAACCCCAACTGCACGACCATGCAGACGGTCATGACGCTCGGTCCGATCCTGCGCAGCGCGGGCATCGAGCGCGTGGTGATGTCCACCTACCAGGCCGTCTCGGGCACCGGCCAGCGCGCCGTTGACGAGCTGCACCGGCAGGCGGAGGCGGTGGTGGAGGCGCACGAGCTGCCCGCGCCGGCGGTGTACCCGCACCAGATCGCGTTCAACGTCCTGCCGCAGGTGGAGACGTTCAAGGACGGCGACGACTACACGACCGAAGAGCGCAAGTGCATGTTCGAGACGCGAAAGATCCTCGGCCGCTCCGACGTCGGGGTGTCCGCCACGTGCGCCCGCGTGCCCGTCTACACGGGGCACTCGGTGTCGGCCAACGTGCAGACGCGCGAGCCGCTGTCGCCGGAGGAGTGCCGCGAGCTGCTCGCGAAGGCGCCGGGCGTGGTGGTGGTGGACGACCCCGCCAACGCGATCTATCCCACCGCGATCGACGTGGCCGGCCGCGACGACGTGCTCGTCGGGCGCATCCGCCGCGATCCCTCGCACGAGCGCTGCCTGAACCTGTGGATCGTGGGCGACAACCTCCGCAAGGGCGCGGCGACCAACGCGGTCCAGGTGGCGGAGCTGCTGAGCGTCCGAGGGCTGTTGCGCGGCGCCAGGGCGTAGTAGGGTCGCGCCGCATCCCCTGACGGACGCAAGCCCCACCCCCACCCCCAGGAGGCGTCATGCCCGCGAAGTGGACGTTCATGGTCTACATGGCCGGCTTCAACAACCTGTCCGACTTTGCCACGAAGGACCTGAAGGAGATGCGCAAGGTCGGCTCGTCGGACGAGGTGAAGGTCGCTGCCTTCATCAAGCGCCAGAACGGGAGGGGCGCACAGCATCTGATCGTGGCCAAGCGGCCCGCCGGCGACGTGAAGAAGAACCTCGGCAACGCGGACTCGGGCAGTCCCCAGACCATGCTGGACTTCATCCGCTGGGCCAAGCAGAAGGCCCCGGCCGAGCGCTACGCGCTCGTGGTGTGGAACCACGGGAGCGGCTGGCAGCCTGACGATCTCGAGGACCTCTACGAGCAGGTCCGGGGCGCCCGGGACGGGGGAGTCACCGCGCGTGAGCTCGCGCTCCACTCGAACCAGAAGATCGCCCGCTCGCTGTTCGGCACCTCCGTCCAGCAGGTCCTGGCACTGGGCGACCGGGAGGAGCGCGGCATCGCCAGCGACGACGGCACCGGCCACTCGCTCGACACGATCGAGCTCGACCGGGTTCTCGCAAAGGGACACGAGGAGCTCGGCCAGCCGTTCGACCTGCTCGGGATGGACGCCTGCCTGATGAGCACGCTCGAGGTCGCCTACCAGACGCGCACCAACGCGCTCAGCGTGGTCGGCTCCGAGGAGCTCGAGCCCGGCGACGGCTGGCCCTACACCGCCATCCTCAAGGACCTCGCGGCAACGCCGGGCATGGACGGCGCGAAGCTCGGGGAGGTCGTGGTCAGGCGCTACATCCAGTCGTACGCCAACCGGCGGCGGATGTGGCCGGTCACGCAGTCCGCCATCGCCACCGAGGGCGTCAAGCCGTTCAGCACCGCGCTGGACGAGCTCGCCGGCGCCCTGACGAAGCACATGCGCCAGAGCGGCGCGGGACAGGTCCAGGCGGCGCACCTCCGCACGGCCGGCTTCCTCGGCGACCTGTTCGACCTGCGCGACTTCGCGTCGGAGCTACGCAGGCGCCGCGTCGGGACCGAGGTGAAGCGAGCGGCCAAGAGCATCGTGGACTCGCTCGCCCCGAACGGGTACGTGCTGGCCGAAGGCCACCGCGGGGAGAGCGTGAAGCAGTGCGGCGGGGTCACCGCCTACCTGCCCTACCCGGGCTGGGGCATCTCGCCGTACTACAAGGACCTGCGCTTCGCGAAGCAGCACCGCTGGGACAACTTCCTGCGCAACTACCACCGCGCGGCGCGGTCCGGTTAGCCCACCGGCCGGCGGTCGGCGTCCACCACGATCGGCTCCTGTCGCGCGAGGCGCGGCAGCTCGCGGCGCGAGCCGATCCCGAGCTTTCGGTAGATGTTGCGGGCGTGCGTGCGCACGGTCTCGATGCCGATCGAGAGCTGGTGCGCGATCTGCGCGTTGGTGGCTCCCTCCTGCAGCAGTTCGAGCACCTCCGCCTCGCGCGGGGTCAGCAGCTCCGCGCCGATGACGTCGGGGGTGCTCCCGCCGCCCGCCGCCGCGGAGCGGGGGAGCACGTGCATCCCGCGCGATGCGAGGTGGATCGCGTTGATGATGTCCCGGCCCTCGGTCTCCTTCGAGAGGCAGGCGGTGGCGCCGAAGGAGAGCATCTGATTGCACTCCGCCGCCGTCGGGCGGTTGGCGAGCACCACGATGCGCGTGGCCGGATAGGCCTCGTGCAGCTCGTAGACGTCGGCGGGCGCCCGCAGGGTGCCGAAGTTGAGCAGCACCACGGCGGGCGAGTGCCTCTCGATCGCACTCCGGACCTCGTCCGCCGGCACCCCCGCCTCCACCAGGTCGAGGTTGGCGTCCTCGGAGATCAGCACGTTGAGGCCGACAGCGACGAGATCCTCGAACTTGGCCGAGACGACCGTGGGCATCGCCGCAGTCTACGCCGGGAGGGGGGAGAAGGGGGGAGGCCGTCTCCCCCGAAGATCACTCCTCGCCTCCCCTCGATATCCCACCTCGGGGGTGGCGAGGGGAAGGCCGTGCCGGGGCACCATTACAACACTCTTCAAATATTTCCAGGGCGGAATGGGGTACGCCCAGCGAGAGGAAACCGGCCGGCATCTGGCCGGTTTCCTCGTTCTTGGGGGAGTTCCAACCAGCCGATCCGGGTATCTCTCACGACCGGACCCAATGACTCGACGGCTCACAGCCAAGCTACGCCAAGCGCGCACCGCGCCCAGCGCCGCGCGCGCGAAGCTCGCGGACTTCGACCACGGCCTGCCGTCGAGGCGCCTCGGCGACGCAGAGCTGCTGCTGAGCGAGCTCGTCAGCAACGCGGTCAAGTACGGCGACGGGGAGATCAGCGTGATCTTCGAGCGCGACGACGGCCGCTTCCGGACCGAGGTCGTCGATCAGGGCGACGGCTTCATGGCGGTCCTGCGCGACGGCCGCGACGTCTCCACACCCGGTGGCTGGGGCCTCCCGCTGGTGCAGACGCTCTCGGATCGCTGGGGCGCCCACGAGGGCTCCACCCACGTCTGGTTCGAGTTCGCGCTGCAGTAGAGCGGCTCAGGCCGCGGCGAGCTGGGCGACCTTGCGCACCACGTCGCGCGTCGACACGACGTGCTTGCCCATGCCCAGCTCCTTCGGCTCCAGGCCGAGCGCCAGGCCCACCATCTGCGGCAGGTGCAGGACCGGCAGGTCGAGGTCCCGCTCCACGAAGCTCGCCGCCGCCGGCTGCTGCAGGTCGAGGTTGAGGTGGCAGAGCGGGCAGGGGGTGACCATGCAGTCCGCGCCCGCGTCGATCGCGTCCGCCACGTGCCGGCCGGCCTGGCGCAGCGAGGTGGTGCGGTTCATCGTGATCACCGGGAAGCCGCAGCACTTGCGCGCGCCCGCGTACTCGACCGGCTCGGCCCCCAGGGCAGCGATCAGCTCGTCGAGGTACTCGTCACGCCCGGGGTGCTGGTCGAAGCCGAGCCGCTTGGTCGGCCGCACGATGTAACAGCCGTAGAACGGCGCGATCCGGAGTCCCTCGAGCGGGCGCTTCACGCGGTCGCGCACGGTGTCGAGCCCGATCTCCTCGGCCAGGATCCAGAGGAAGTTCTTGTTCCACCAGTAGTTGCCCGTCTCGTATGAGAGGCCCTCGGGCTGGAGGTGGGTGTTCACCTCGGCGCGGTACTCGGGCGAGGCGTCGAGCCGCTCCTGGCACTCCGACTGGGCGCCCTGGCAGGTGGAGCAGATGTTCATCATCCCCGCCGCGCCGTCCACCCGCTGCGCCATCGCGAACGTGCGCGCGTTCAGCGTGTCCACCAGCTCCTGGTTGTGCTCGGCGATCACGCCGGCGCCGCAGCAGTTGGCCCGGTCGAGCTCGACCAGCTCGAGGTCGAGCAGGGGCGCCACGAGGCCCATCGAGCCGTGCAGCTCCGGGGTGAAGCCCCGGGACACGCACCCGGGCCAGTAGGCCAGCTTCACGATTCCTGGCTCCCTTCGGCCATGGCGCCTTCCTCCTCTCCGGCCATCTCGCCGACGATGTAGAGATTCAGCTCGAGGCGCTCGTCCTTCGACTCGATCTCCTTGAAGATGCGACGCACCTGGCTCTGATCCGGCAGCTTCGGGTGGATTAGCGCCTTCTTCGGCGAGACCTTCCCCGAGAGGATGCCGCGCGCGGCGGTGGGCAGCTCGCGCGTGAGCTGCTTCGCGCCATGCGGGCTGAACTGGCCCTTCACCAGCGAACCCTCGCCGAACGAGCGCGGCAGCAGCTGCGCCTCGTGGTTGGTGCCCCACTTCTCGACGATGTTCAGGAAGGCCTTCTCATGGCCGTAGCCGTTGTTTGAGTCCTTGATCTCGAAGTCGCTGGTGGCGTGGCGGCGCAGCCGCATGATCTGGTCCATCGGCGCGACGTCCTTGGGGCAGACCTCCACGCAGGCGAAGCAGTGAGTGCAGTCGTAGATGCCGTGCGGGTCCTCGGCCAGGTCCTTCAGCCGGGCCTCGTGCTCGCCGTCGCGGGGATCGCCGACGAAGCGGTAGGCCTTGGCCAGCGCGGCGGGGCCGATGAAGTCCGGGTCGACCTCCATCGAGAGGCACGTGGACACGCAGACGCCGCAGTGGATGCACGCCATCGCCTGGGTCACGTCGAGCATCGCCTCGGCCGGCACGATGTACTCCTGCTTCTCGGGCGGCTCCTCGGCGGGGAGCAGCCACGGCACGATGCGGCGCACCTTCTTCCAGTGCACCGCCTCCATGTCGGTGACGAGATCCTTGAGCACCGGCATGTTGCCCATCGGCTCGACCGTGATCGCCCCGTCGCGAGCGCGCTCGGCGGCGTCGCCCATGCGCGTGTTGCAGGCGAGCGCGGACTTGCCGTTGATGCGCACGCCGCACGAGCCGCAGATGGCGGCGCGGCAGGAGCAGCGGATCGCGATCGAGGCGTCCTCGCGGTCCTTGATCTGGAGGATGCCCTCCAGCACCGAGCGCTCCGGCGGCAGCTCCACGCCGTAGTCAGCCCAGTAGGCCGGCCCGCCCGACTCGGGGTCGTAGCGGCGGATTCTCAGCTGGAAATCGGCCACGCGGCTAATACGTCCTCTCTTGTGGCTCCCACTGGGTCATGGTGACCTCCGAGTAGGAGATCTCGGGCTCGGCGCCGTTCGCCTCGACGGTGATGTGCCTGAGCCACTCGCCGTCGTTGCGGTCGGGGTAGTCGGTGCGGAACTGGGCGCCGCGGCTCTCCTTGCGCTCGATCGCCGACACCACGATCGCCTCGGCGTTGTCGAGCATGAAGTCGAGCTCGAGCGCCCCGAGCACGTCCTGGTTGAAGATCGTGCCCTTGTCGTCGATCGAGACGTCCTTCGCCTCCTCCTTTAGGCGCCGGACGGTCTCGAGCGCGTCGCGCAGGCCGCCCTCGTCGCGGAATACCGCCACGTACTTGTCCATGGTCCGGCCGAGCTCCGCCTTGAGCTCTGAGACCCTGCGCGGCCCGGAGTTGCGGCCGACGATCGCCGCGATGCCGCGCTCCTCGTCGGTCACGTGGGAGTGGCTCGGCTCCGGCACGGCCATCCCCTTCACCGCCGTGGCGGCGTGGTGTCCGGAGCGGCGCCCGAACACCAGTGTGTCGAGCAGCGAGTTGGCGCCCAGGCGGTTGCCGCCGTGCACGGACACGCAGGCGCACTCGCCCGCGGCGTAGAGGCCGGGGATCGCGGTCTGGCCGTGGATGTCGGTCTTCACGCCGCCCATCACGTAGTGGTTTCCGGGCTTGATGCGGATCGGCTCGCGCGTGATGTCCACGCCGGCGAAGTCCCGGCCCACGTTCACGATCTCACGCAAGGCCTCGTGGATCCGCTTGCGTGGCACCTGGGTGATGTCGAGCGCCACCGTGCCGTCCGGGAAGCCGCGGCCCTCGTTGATCTCGGTCTGCTCGGCGCGCGAGACCACGTCACGCGAGGCCAGCTCCATCTTGTTGGGCGCGTACTTCTCCATGAAGCGCTCGCCCTCGGCGTTGTAGAGGTGGGCGCCCTCGCCGCGCGCGCCCTCGGTGATCAGGAGCCCCAGCCCGGCCAGCGTGGTGGGGTGGTACTGGATCATCTCCATGTCCATCAGCTGGGCCCCGATGCGGTACGCCATGGCGATCCCGTCCCCGGTGCAGATCAGGGCATTCGTGGTGGGGTCGTAGATCTGGCCGTTGCCCCCCGTGGCGAGGATCACCGCCTTGGCCGCGAACAGCTCCATCGACCCGTCGCGGATGTTGCGGGTGAGCGCGCCGGCGATGCGGCCCTCCTCGTCCTGCACGAGCCCGGTGGTGAACCACTCCTCGTAGCGGTACACGTCGTCGAACTTCATGAGCTGCTCGTACAGCACGTGCAGGATGGCCTGGCCCGTGATGTCGGCCACGTAGTAGGTGCGGGCTGCCGACGCCCCGCCGAAGGCGCGCTTGCCGAGCCGGCCCTCCTCGTTGCGGTGGAAGGTCACGCCCAGGTGCTCGAGCTCGAGCAGCTCGTCGGGCGCCTCCCGGCACATGATCTCGATCGCGTCCTGGTCGCCGAGGTAGTCGGAGCCCTTGACCGTGTCGAAGGCGTGCGACTCCCAGGAGTCCTGCGGGTCGAGGGCCGCGTTGATGCCGCCCTGGGCCGCGTTCGAGTGCGAGCGCACCGGATGGACCTTCGAGATGATCCCCACGGACGCGCCCTCCGCCGCGGCTGCGAGGGCGGCGCGCTGTCCGGCGAGGCCGGCTCCTATGACCAGGACGTCGTGCTGAGGCAAGGATCCGCGATTCTATGCAGCCACGGCTCCGCGCAATGCCCTTCGCACGCGCTCGATCGTGACGATCCCGCGCAGGACGCCGTCCCTGTCCACGGCCATCACGGCGCCGAGCCGCCCCAGGCTCTCCTGGCCGAGGAGCGACTCGAGCGGGTCCTCGACGCGTGCCCGCAGCCCGCTGTCGCCGTCGTCGCGGGCCATCACGGAGTCGGTCGTGCGGGCGGTCCGCTCGCGCTCGGGGACGCTGCCCACGGCCTCGCGGGACACCACGCCGACCAGTCGGCCCAGCTCGTCCACCACCGGGAACCAGGGCCAGCCGAAGCGCAGGAAGAACTCCTCCTCGGCGCGGTCGAGCGTCAGGTCGCGCGGGATCGCGATCGGCTCGGCATCCATCACGTCGCCCACCCGCAGGTGCTCGATCCGCCTGCCGACGTCGGCCTGGGTCTGGGCCGAGCGGGCTGCCTGGGCGAGGAACCATCCGATCAGCGCGAGCCAGACGCCGTTGAACACCTCGCCACGCAGCGCCCAGAAGAGGCCGGCGCCGATCATCAGCCATCCGACTCCCCGGCCGAGCACCGCGGCGAAGCGGGTGGCCCGGTTGCGGTCCCCGGTGATCTTCCACGTGATCGCCCGCGCGATGCGTCCCCCGTCGAGCGGGAAGCCGGGGATCAGGTTGAAGAGCAGGACGATCACGTTGATCGACATGAGGTAGCCGAGCACGGCCGTGGCCTGGCTGCCCACCGAGGTCTCGTAGACGGCGCCGTCGAGCACCTCCTCGGGGCTCGAGATCAGCGCGCCCAGACCGAAGCAGAGCGCCGCGAGCGCCAGGGTCACGAGCGGGCCGGCGATCGCCACGCGGAACTCCACGCCGGGCGAGTCGCTGTCGCGCTCCAGCTTCGCGACGCCGCCGAACAGCCACAGGTCGATCCCGAGAATCGGTATCCCGTTGCGGATCGCCACCGCCGCGTGACCCAGCTCGTGCAGCAGGATCGACAGGAAGAACAGCAGCGCGCTGATCGTGGCCAGGAGGAAGGCGCCGGAGCCGGCCCCGATGTCCTGGTAGTACTCCGAAAGCCAGTAGATGATCAGGAAGAGGACGAGGAACCAGCTGACGTCGACCCCGATGCGGATCCCGAAAACACGCGCAAGCTGTATGGATCCGCCGCCGAACACCACCGTGGATGGTGGCAGGTCAGCCCTCCTCGGCAAGGCGTTGAGCGCGGCGAGCCGGGCGTCCACCAGCCCGGCCCGGTCCAGGACCGCGAGGCGGGTCGCGCAAGGGCGTCCTGCGCGTCCTCGGAGGCGGCCTTGGAAGAATGCGCCGCCCCAGCCGCAATCGCTCGGCTCGGCTGAGCGCGCGCGGATTCGATGAGACCGAAAGGACCGTCTTGACACACAGCGTCACCTTCATCCCGGGCGACGGCACGGGGCCGGAGCTAGCTGAGGCGACAAAGCGAGTACTCGAGGCCACGGGAGTCGAGTTCGACTGGGACTTCCAGGACGCCGGCATCGACGTCTTCGAAGAGGAGGGCAACGCGCTGCCCGATCGCACGCTCGACTCCATCCGCGAGCGCGGCGTGGCCATCAAAGGCCCGACCACCACGCCGGTCGGCTCGGGCCACCGCTCGATCAACGTCGCACTGCGCAAGGAGTTCGACCTCTATTCCTGCATCCGGCCCTGCAAGGCCTACGAGGGCGTGCGGACCCGCTTCCCCGGCACCGATCTCGTGATCGTGCGCGAGAACACGGAGGACCTGTACGCCGGCATCGAGTTCGAGCGGGGCTCGGAGGAGGTCGAGAAGCTCCGTAGCTTCCTCGCAGACGAGCTCGACTCGCCCACGCGCGACGAGTGCGGCATCTCGATCAAGCCGATCTCGGTGTTCGGCTCGGAGCGGATCGTGGAGTCGGCCTTCGCGTACGCCGAGGAGAACGGGCGGAAGAAGGTCACCGCCGCCCACAAGGCCAACATCATGAAGTACTCCGACGGCCTCTTCCTCGAGGTCGCACGCCAGGTGGCCGAGCGCCATCCCGACATCGAGTTCGAGGACCGCATCATCGACAACCTCTGCAACCAGCTCGTCTCGCGGCCCGAGGAGTACGACGTGGTCGTGCTGCCGAACCTCTACGGCGACATCGTGTCCGACCTCGGCGCCGGGCTGATCGGCGGGCTCGGCCTCGCGCCCGGCGCGAACATCGGCACCGACGGGGCGATCTTCGAGGCCACGCACGGATCCGCGCCGAAGTACAAGGGCCAGGACAAGGTCAACCCGACAGCGCTGATGCTGTCCGGCGTGCTGATGCTCCGCCACCTGGGCGAGACCGAGGCGGCCGACAGCGTGGAGAACGGGATCGCCGAGGTGATCCGCAAGGGGGACCGGGTGACGTACGACCTGAAGCCGTCGCGTGACGATCCGTCCGCTGTGGGTACCAGTGACTTCGCAGACGCCGTCATCGAGGAGATGAACCGCTAATGGCAACCACAGTCACCGTCACCGGCGCGGCCGGCCAGATCGGCTACGCCCTGCTCTTTCGAGTAGCGAGCGGGCAGATGCTCGGCCCCGACGAGGAGATCGACCTTCGGCTGCTCGAGATCCCGGACGCGGTGAAGGCCGCCGAGGGGACCGCGCTCGAGCTGCAGGACTGCGCCTTCCCGCTGCTCGCCTCCACCGAGATCTTCGACGATCCGAAGCGGGCCTTCGACGGGGTGAGCGTGGCGCTGCTGGTGGGCGCGCGCCCGCGGTCGAAGGGAATGGAGCGCTCAGATTTATTGGAAGCCAACGGTCAGATATTCAAGCCACAGGGTGAGGCGCTGAACGCCGGCGCGGCCGACGACGTCAAGATCCTCGTGGTCGGAAATCCCGCCAACACGAACGCCCTGATCGCCATGAGCCACGCGCCGGACATCCCGGGCGAGCGCTTCACCGCCATGACCCGGCTTGACGAGAACCGCGCCGTGGCCCAGCTCGCGGAGAAGGTGGGAGTCGGGGTCGGGGACGTGCAGGACCTCGTGGTGTGGGGCAACCACTCGCCGACCATGTTCCCCGACCTGTTCAACGCAAAGGTGAAGGGTGAGCGGGCGGTCGACCAGGTGGACCTGGACTGGTACGAGAACGACTACATCCCGCGCGTTGGAAAGCGCGGTGCCGAGATCATCGACGCGCGCGGAGCGTCCTCCGCGGCGAGCGCCGCCAACGCCGCAGTCGACCACGTGCACGACTGGGTGCTCGGAGCCGACGGGCTGCGGTCGATGGCGGTGCGCTCAGACGGCTCGTACGGCGTGGAGGAGGGTCTGATCTCGAGCTTCCCGGTACGCACCGGCGGCGGGAGCTACGAGATCGAGCAGGGCCTCGAGGTGGAGGACTTCGCGCGCGACAAGATCGACCGCACGGTGGCGGAGCTGCGCGAGGAGCGCGACGCGGTCAAGGAACTTGACCTGATCTGAGCCGGGGGCTCACGCCCCCGGACCCCCGCTGATGATTGGCCGGTGGCGTCTGGTCAGGCGGGGTGCCAGCCCCCGTCGCGCTTCACCACCTGGCCCTCCGACTCGAGCGTCGGCATGACCCGGTACAGGTAGTTCGGCTGGATCTTCATCGCATCCGCCATCTCCTTGATGGAGATGCCCGGGCGGGTGCGCACCAGCTCCAGCGCCTGCTTGGCGCGGTTGCCGCTGCCGCGGGGGCGGCCGCGCCGTCTGCCGCCGCCGGTGGTGCCGCCACGGCGGCGCCGGGGGGCGGTGGCGGCGCGCCGCGTGCCACCAACTCCCGATAGGGCGGCCGCCGCCTTCTCCAGCCGGTTGTACTCGTCAACCAGCGGGCGAAGCTCCCGCAGCCGTGCGTCTATCTCGTTCCGCTTCTCATCCAGGAAGTCAGCCATTAACGGTTACTCTACTAGCGACTTGAGGCGCTGCAAGGACCCTTCCAGCTCTTTTTGGGTCACTCGCGAGACCGCACGGCTGGCCATGCGCCCCAGCGCGCCGCCCGGCAGGTCGTACTCGTTCAGGTAGGAGAACGTGGTGCCGTCGCCGTTCCCTTCGAGCTCGTAGACCACGCGAGCATGGGAGGCCACCGGTCCGCGCCCCTCCCACACCACGCGGGCGCAGGGATCGTTCTCCACCACCGTCCAACGTACCTTGAACTTCTTGCCGGCGAGCCGCAAGCACTGGGTCAGCTTCGAGCCTTTCTTCAAGGGACCGTTCGGGGCGTCCTCGAGGTGATGGTGAATGGTGACCCAGTCCTCGAGCCGCGCCGGATCCATCACCACGTCATACACGCGCTCGGGCGGAGCGGCGATCTCGACGGTGCGCTCGACCTTCACCTTGCCCCCAGCCGCTCGCGCGACTCCCACTCACGCAGGGCCCGCTCCACGGCGCGGTCGAAGTGCAGCGTCCGGATGCCGTACAGGGGCGCCGCCTCGTGGCCCTCGCGCGGGAGGATGTCCGACTCGAGGCTCTCCATCAGCGGCCGCACCAACTCGACCGGCTGGCCCGTCACGCCGGCCACGATCGCGCTGGCGGGCGGAGTGAGCGAGCGCCCGAAGCCGAGGGGGAGGCGCCCCACGCCCATCGATTCGGCGATGCGCTCGATCATGGCTCCGTAGGTCATCACGTCGGGGCCGGCGGCGTCGAGCGAGCGGCCGGCCGCCTGTGGCACCGCGGGTGTGCGGGCCAGCAACTCGATCACGTCGCGCTCGGCGATCGGCTGGGTGCGGTTGCGCCGCCAGGCCGGCATCGGCAGCACGCGCAGGCGCTCCACCAGGCGCACCAGCACCCGGAAGGAGGCCGAGGCCGCCCCGATCACGATCGAGGCGCGCAGCGCGGTGGAGCCCGGCACCGCCTCGAGCAGCGTCCGCTCCACCTCGAGACGCGAGCGCATGTGCGGCGAGCCGCCGCCGGCGGGCTCGATGCCGCCCAGGTACACGATCCGCTCGAGGCCGGCGCGCTCGGCGGCCCGGGCAAACGTCTCCGCGGCGCGCCGGTCCCTGTCCGCGAAGCCCGCCCCGTTCGTGCTCGGTTCCATCGAGTGCACGAGGTAGTAGGCGGTGCGGCAGCCGTGGAGCGCGTCGTCGAGCCCCCGGCCGTCGAGCAGGTCGCCGCGCACGGTCTCCACCCCCTCGAACGGCTCGACAATGTGCGGCCGCCGGGCGAGCGCGCGCACGGGCCGGCCCTCCTCCGCCAGGCGGCGCAGGAGCCGGCTGCCGACGTACCCGGTGGCTCCGGTGACGAGCTCCATCTGGCCCTGCATCCTGGCATTCGCCCCCATGAAAAAGCCGCAAGGAGCGGGGGCGTCCGCCAATTCCCTGCAAATTGCAGCCAAAATGAAAGGTTCCGTTTTGCGGGTTCGGGACTGGACCGGGCGGCCGGGCTCGGTCACGATGGCCCCGATGCCGAAGACGAAGCCCGTCCGCTGCGAGGACTGCTACTTCCGCCAGAACATGCTGTGCGCGCTCAACCTCGACGGGCCGTGCACCACGTTTCGCTCGGCCGAGCGCGGCCTCGAGCCCGAGCGCCAGCTTGCCTTCGTCTTCCGCGCCGAGCGCACGACAGCCGCATACGCGTTCCCGCACCCCAACGGATAGCGGGCCGCATTCACAACCGGGGTAGGCTCCGCCCCATGAGGTTGACGGTCCTCGGCAAGTCGCCGTCCTGGCAGGACGCCGGCGGCGCATGCTCGGGATACCTGCTCGAGGAGGACGGCATCGCGGTCGTGATCGACTGCGGCAACGGCGTGTTCGGAAAGCTGCGGGAGCGGATCGACTACGTGGACGTGGACGCCGTGGTGATCTCCCACCTGCACGCCGACCACTTCCTGGACCTGGTCCCGTTCTCCTACGCGCTCACCTACGCGCCGCGCCAGCAGCCGGTGCCGGTGGACCGCTGGCCTGGGACCGACTCCCCCGCCTGCCCGGAGCTGCACGTGCCGCCGGGGGCGCGCGACACCTTCCGCCGGGTGGTGGGAGCGTGGGGCAACGACGACCTGATCGAGAACGCGTTCGACCTCCGCGAGTACAGCCCGTCGAGCGAGCTCGAGATCGGGCCGGTGCGGGTGCGGTTCCAGCCGGTGCCCCACTTCACCGAGACGTTCGCGATGCTGATCAGCTCGACGAACGGCTCCGGGCGGATCGTCTACGGGGCTGACTCCAGCCCCACCGACGCGCTCACCGAGCTCGCGAGCGGCGCCGACCTGATCCTGGTCGAGGCCACCCTGCCGCGGCCCGAGCGCACCGGGGTGCGCGGCCACCTCACGCCGAGCGAGGCCGGCGAGCTCGCCCGCGACGCCGGCGCCAAGCGGCTGCTGCTGGTGCACATCTCGGACGAGCTCGACGCGGACTGGGCGAGGCGGGAGGCCGAGGAGTCCTTCGGCGGCCCGGTCGAGGTGGCGACCGAGGGGGCCTCGTACGAGGTCTGAGTTGCCTCGGGCGGCGAAGCTCAGCTGACATCTCGACGCGGTTGCCGTCGGGGTCGAGTCGCACGCCGGCCACGCTGCCGCGGAACGTCATGTGCACGTTCTCCGAGGGGCGGCCGGGCACGAGCGTGAACGATCCACCGGCTCCGGCGAACCGGGCCCCGTGCGGCGTGTCGCCCGCAAGGTCGAACCCCGTGTGCGGGGCCACGTCGGCGTAGAAGCGCCTCGAGGCATCCACGTCGGACACGCGGATCCAGAGATGGTCGATCGCGCCGTGGCCGCGCATCGCTCCGTGGTGGACGGCCTCGACGCTGTTGCCGTCCGGGTCGAGCAGGAACGAGCCGTAGTAGTCCTCCGTGTACTGCGGGCGCGGGCCGGGAGCGCCGTCGTCCGGATGGCCGGCCTCGGTGCCGGCTCGCCAGAACTCGTCGACCTCGGCGCGCGAGGGGGCGCGGAAGCCCACGTGGAGGCCGCGAGTGACCGGGTGATGCCCGTCGACGGGCGCAAGCGAGAGCTCGCTGCCCCGGAGCTCGATGCCGAGCGTGGGCAGGACGGTGTCGTAGAAGCGCTCGGACGCGGCGAGGTCGCCCACCCGGATCGTCACGCGCTCGAACACCGGCGCGACTATTCCAGACGGGCAGGAAACACTCCTTTTTCAGGATCATCGTCACCAACTGACCAGCTTCCAGATCTCCGGTAGCCGCGTGGCCTCGTCGGCGCCGACCTCGGAGAAGATCGCGACCGCGCGCTTCAGGTGCTCCATCGACTCCTGGGGGCGGCCGGCGGCGTGGTGGAGGTCGGCCAGGTTGTTCTCGAGCGCGGCCTCCCGGTGGCGGTCTCCCTGGGCGGCGCACAGGGCCAGCGCGGTCTCGGTCAGCTCGAGGGCGCGCTCGGCCTCGCCCGCCTCGCGCGCGACGAGCGCGAGGTTGTTGAGCGCGGCCACGCGCGCCGAAGTGTCGCCCAGCTCGTCGGCGAGCGCGAGGCTGCGCTCGAGCTCCTCGCGCGCGGGCCCGAAGCGGCGCTCGCCGCGGGCCAGCACCCCGAGCATGTTGTGCGCCTGGGCCTGCGCGCGCCGGTCCGACGCGGCCTCGGCCTTCGCCCGGGCCTCCTCGGCGTGCTCCGCCGCCCGTTCGGCACGGCCCGACTGGTGGAGCGTCAGGGCGAGGTCGGCCAGGATCCGCGCGCGCAGGGCCTCGTCGGCGGGGTCGGCCGTCTCGAGCGCCACCGCGAAGCGGGCCTCCGCCCGCTCCCACTCGCCCCGCCGCAGGTGGACCCCGCCCAGCTTGTGCTCGATCCTGGCCACGGCCGCGGCGTCCGCGTGGGCGGCCGCGCTCTCGAAGCTGGCGAGCGCTCCTGCGTAGTCGCCCACCAGCGTGCGCAGCTCGCCGATGCGCTCGTGCAGCCCGGCGGTGTCGGGGTAGCCGAGCGCGAGCGCCGCGTCGAGGTGCTCCAGGGCGTCCGCATGCGCCAGCAGCGAGGCGGCGTGCTCGCCGGCCACCCGGTGCTGCTCCGCCGCTGCGAGCTGGTCGCCGGCGAGGCGGAGGTGCTGCGCCACCGGCGCCGCCCCCTCCGGGCCGGGCGCGGCCCGCGCGAGCGCCTCGGCCACGCGCCGGTGCAGAAGCCGCCGGCGGGCCAGCCCGATCTCCTCGTAGACGAGGGCGCGGAGCTTGTCGTGCGTGAAGTCGTAGCCAGGCTCGCGCGCGGGGCCCTGGCTGTCGAGCTCCCGGACCAGGCCGCGCGCCGCCAGCTCGTCGAGGCCGTCCACGGCCTCCTCGTCGCTGCGCCCGCTTGCCATCCGCACGGTGTCGAGGCCGAACGAGCGGCCGATCACGGCCGCGGTCTCCACGAGCTGCCGGGCGATCGCGCCGAGCCCGCCGAGGCGCGCCTCGAGCAGCCCGCGCATCTCGCTCGGCACGGGCGCCCCGGCGGGATCCGCGCCGGCGGCCAGGGCGGCGAGATACTCCGCCACGAACAGCGGCAGGCCCTCGCTCTCGATGTAGACGCGCTGCTCCAGGTCGGCCGCCCCGTCCGGTCGCGCGGCCTGGACCAGCTCCGCCACCTCGGCGCGGTCGAGGCGCGCGAGCGCGATCACGGTCGCCTCACCGGCGCGCGCGAGCTCGGTGGCGAGCCGCCGCAGGCGGTGGCCGGGCGGCACGCCCTCGCTGCGCCAGCCGATGGCAAGCAGCAGCGGCCGGTTTCGCAGGCGGCGGCCGAGGTAGGCGAGCACGTCGAGCGTGGCCTCGTCGGCGGCGTGCACGTCGTCCACGAAGACGAGCCCCGGTCCGCGGCAGGCCGCGCCGAGTACCGCGGCCACGCCCTCGAGCAGGCGCGCCTGCGCCCCCGGCCCCGCGAGCGCGACCGGCGCCGGCAGTCCGGAGCGGGCCGAGGCCAGCTCCGGCAGCAGGAGGGAGGCATCGGCGAGCCGCTGCTCCGGCACGTCGCGCGCCACCGAGTCCGGGGCGGCGCGAAGCGCCTCGCCGAGCAGAGCCACGACCGGGCCGTAGGGCAGCCCCGCCTCGTCCTCGTGGCAGCGCGCGGCAAGCACGACCGCCCCAGCGGACGCGGCGCTCGCCATCAGCTCGCTCGCGAGGCGTGTCTTTCCGATGCCGGCCTCGCCCTCGATCACGGCCAGCCGCCCATCCGGATCGGCCGCCCGATGCGCCTCCACGAGCGCGGCGAGGTCGTCGCCCCGCCCCACGAGCGGCAGCTCCGAGGGAGGCGCCGCGCGAGCCCCGATGGCCACCGCTTCGCCCGAGGCGGCCGCCTCGCGAGCCGGCGCCGCCAGCGTCCCCTCACTCACCTGCTCGAACAGCGCGGCCGTCTCCTCGACCGGCGCCACGCCCAGCTCCTGGCTCAGCGTCCGCACGCAGTCGCGGTACTGGCCGAGCGCCGCCGCGCGGTCTCCGTTCAGGGCATAGAGGCGGATCAGCTCGCGGTGCGCGGGCTCGTGCAGCCGGTCGAGCTCGAGCCGGCGCCGCGCGTAGGCGATGGCCCGCGAGTAGTCGCCGCGTCCGCCCGTCAGCGTGGCCAGCCTGGCGAGCACGGACCCGAGCTCCCGCCGCAGCTCGTCCGCCTCATACACCTGCCAGGCGTCGAACTCCGGGCTGTCGCGCAGCGCGAAGCCCTCGAGCAGCTCCCCGCACGACAGCTCGACCGCGGCCGCCAGCTCCTCGGGCGAGGCCTGCTCGCCGGCGAGCGCGCGGAAGCGATGCACATCGACCTCGAGGCCGTCGGCTGCCTTCAGCGCCACGCTGTCGGCGGCGGAGTCGATCCACTCCTCGCCGACCGACTTGCGAAGTGCCGAGAGCGTCCGCCGCAGCGCCCCACGCGCGTGCTCGGGATCCTGGGCCGGCCACAGCAGCGCGCAAAGCGACTCGCGCGAGCGTGGCCGGTCGGCCAGAGCCAGGTGCGCCAGGAGAGCCGTGGCCTTGCGTGTGTCGAAGCTCACCGGCCGCCCGGCCCGCCGCACGCGGGGCGGTCCGAGCAGCGAGATCTCGAGGCCGGGGGCCGCCACGAGCGCCACCGTAACGATTCCCGGACGCCTCGCGGCGAGGGTGGGCGCATGAACAAGCGCGCGACACAAGCCATGACGCTCGCGGCAGCGACGGCACTGGCACTTTCCGGCGCCGGCTGCGGCGACGACGACGACGATGGCAGGCGGCCAGGCCGCCGAGACCGCGGCCGAGCCGAGCCGCCTGGCGATCGAGCTGAGCGGCCCCCCGAAGAAGCCGACCTTCACCGTGCCGGACTCGGTCAAGGGCGGCGTCGTGGAGATCGCGTTCTCCAGCTCGGTTTCCGGCGAGCACAGCGCGCAGCTCATCGGCGCCAAGGACGGCCACACGCCCCAGGAGGCGCTGGAGGCCGGCTCCGCGTGGGCCGACAAGGGCAAGCCGCTCCCGGACTGGGCGATCGTCGCGGGCGGCACCGGCGACGTGAAGCAGGGCGAATCGACCACCGTCACGCAGGAGCTCCCGCCCGGCAACTATATCGTGGCCGACCTGGCCTCGAACCAGACGGCCGAGTTCGAGGTGACCGGCCGACGGAGGCGGCGGTGAGGTCGCGGCCGAGGGAGGCACGATCACCGCCACCGAGTACGCCTTCGAGTCCGAAGGGCTCGCGTCCGGGCGGAACACGGTGCTGTTCGACAACGCCGGGCAGGAGCCGCACTTCATCGCCGCCGTCGGGCTCAAGGAGGGCGCCACGATCGAGCAGGCGCGCCGCATCTTCGAGACCGAGAAGGGTCAGTCGCCGTTCGACGAGAGCCGGAGCTTCTCGACGGCGGTGATCGAGGGAGGCGCGAAGCAGTCGCTGGAGCTCGAGCTGGACGCGGGCCGTTACGCCCTGATCTGCTTCGTGCCCGACCGTGCCGGCGGGCCGCCCCACGTGGTCAAGGGGATGATCTCCGAGGCCACGGTGGCCGAATGAGTACCTACGCCCACACGCTCGAGATCCTGCGGGCGCCGGAGGACGTCTTCGCATTCGTGACCGATCCGGCGAGCTACCCGCGCTGGCAGCCGAGCCTGGTCAGCGTCGAGCCGCATGCCCCCGGGCCGCTCCGGCTCGGGAGCGAGGCGACCGAGGTGCGGCGATTCCTGGGCCGGGAGCTCGAGACGACCTGGACCTGCGTGGAGCACCGCCCTTCCACACGGTCGTCGATCGAATGCGGCGACGGGCCGGTGCCCTTCCGCGGCACCTTCGAGCTGGAGCCGTCCGGTGCCGGGACGAGGTTCACCTGGACCGTCGAGACCTGGGGCACGGCCGCGCGCCTGGGCGGCCCGCTCGCCGGGCTGGCCACGAAGCGCGAGCTGGCCGCCAACGCGGGCCGGCTCAAGGCGCTGCTGGAAAAGGAGCCGGCCGCTTGCCCGAACGGGTAAGTCGGCACAGAATGGGTCGCGTGCGCGCGGCCCGAATCGCCTGGTCCGCCTTCGGGCTGACCGCTTCCATCGCGGTCGGCTCGATCGTCGTCGGCTTCGTCGACCACGGAACCCGCCTGCCGCCGCCCGACACCGGGGATGTCAGCGCCCCCGGCGCGCTCATCTTCGGGCTCATGCTCGTGGCGTTCGCGGCGCTCGGCGCTCTCGTGGCGGCGCGCCGCCCGAGAAACCCGATCGGCTGGATCCTCGTGGTGTCGCCGCTCTGCCTCGCCTTTACGCAGGTGGCGCGCGACTGGTACGTTCACACGCTGTTCGCGGACCCGGGCTCGCTGCCGCTTGTCCCGGCCTCTGTGGGCCGCCAACTGGGCCTGGATCCCCGGCTTCATGCCGCTGCTGACGCTGCTGTTGCTGCTGTTCCCCGACGGCAGGCCGCCGTCACGGCGCTGGCGGCCGGTCGGCTGGCTGGCGGTGCTGGCATGGGCCTGCTGATCGTGGGGTACGCGTTCGCGCCAGGCCCGCTCGAGGACTACCCGCGCGTGGAGAACCCGCTTGGGATCGCCGGCCCGCTCGGCGATGTGCTCGAGGTCTTCCGGGCGAGTCGGCTTCCCGCTTTTCGCGCTCGCGGCGCATCGGGTCGTTGGCCTCGCTCGTCGTGCGCTTCAGGCACTCCCACGGGGTCGAGCGCCAGCAGGTCAAGTGGATGGCCGCGGCCGCGGCTCTCGTCGTCGCCTCTGGCTGCGTGAACGCCTTCTTCGACCAGGTACTCGGGAGCGACATCTCGCTGATCCTGCCGCTGACGCTGCTCACGCTCCCGGCCGCCACGGCGATCGCGGTGCTCCGCTACCGCCTCTGGGACCTCGGGCTGGTCGTTCGGCCGCACGCTCGTCTACGGCGCGCTCACCGCGATTCTGGCCGGCGCCTACGTGGGAAGCGTGCTGTTGCTCCAGTTTGTGCTCAGCCCGGGTTCCGACTTCGCCATCGCCGGCTCGACGCTGGCCGTGGCCGCCCTGGTCCGCCCGGGGCGGCGCCGCATCCAGGAGCTCGTTGACCGCCGCTTCTACCGGCGCCGCTACGACGCCGCTCGGCACGGTCGAGCGTTTCAGCGCCCGCGTGCGGGACGAGGTGGAGCTCGACTCCCTCAGCGGAGAGCTCCGGGCCGTCGCGCGCGAAACCATGCAGCCCGCACACGTATCGCTCTGGCTGCGACCCGAGGGAGGCCGATGAGCCGGCGCGCCGCCCAGCTGCTTGCCTGGTCGCTGTTCGCGCTCTTCGTCGTGGTCGCGATTGCCACCGTGGCGCTGGCCGGCGCCGATCGCGGTGGCGACGACTACCTCACGGTCCTTGCCATCGGCTACCCGCTCGTCGGGGCGGTGGTGGCCTCGCGCCAGCCGCGCAACGCGGTCGGCTGGATCCTTCTGGTCATCGGCGTCTTCGTCGCCCTCGGCGCTCTCGCCGACACGAACCTCCGCTCTGCGTCGGCTCCGGCGCTCGGGCTCTCGGGGTGGATCTCGGATGCCGGGTGGTACGTCTGGCTCACGTCGGCGGCGGTGTTCCTCCCGCTGGTGTTCCCCGACGGGCGGCTCGTATCGCGGCGCTGGCGGCCGGTTCTGTGGCTCGGCATCGCCGCCCTCGCGGCCAGTGTCGTGGGCACCGGCCTGGCTCCGGGCCCCTTCGACGTCGACTCTCCACGGCCGGTCGGCAACCCGGTCGGGATCGAGGGCGCCGGTGGGCTCCTTGACGCGCTGTCGCGGGTCGGCGACGTGCTGGCGATGATCGCGTTCCTGCTCGCGGCGGCCTCGCTCGTGGTCCGCTTCCGGCGCTCGCGCGGTACCGAGCGCCAGCAGCTGAAGTGGTTCGCGTTCGTCGGGCTGATCGCCGTCGGGGGGCTGGCGGTGGCGATGCTGCAGGTCCTGTTCGGCCTCCAGCCGGAAGACGAGGGCGAGGGCGGCTGGCTGGAGGTGGTGGGCGCGGTGGGCTGGAGCACCGCATTGCTCGCGATCCTGATCGGCATCCCTGTGGCCACCGGCATGGCGATCCTGCGCCACCGCC
>CAWIGR010000016.1:0-90375 GCA_963835705.1 uncultured Thermoleophilaceae bacterium | reverse complement strand
AGGTACGTGTGCGTGGGGCGGGCGAAGCAGTTGTGGCTCACCACCCCGTTGGCGATGAAGTCGCCGGTGCCCGTGGTGATGTCGTAGAGGCGCCAGCCGTTGCCGAGCGGCTCGATGGACTCGACCTTGAGCCTGGACGAATGGTTCTTGAGGGCTCTTCCTTCGAGTTCGCGTTTGCGCTCGATGGCCGGGTCGACGCTGAGGAAGAAGCGCACCTTCTCAGGAACGCCGCCGCGCAGCCGAACGCACTTGAGGCCATTCGGCCGCTTCGGGTCCTCGACCACGAACCGAAACCCGAGGAGCCGGAGAGACCAGGTGATCCAGTCGATGATCGCCGGATCGCAGTTGGAGATCCGGACCACCTCCCTGTGGGAGCCTTCGGCGTCGAAGATGCCCGCCAGAAACCCCTTGCACCACTCGAGCCGCGTCCCTCTTGGCCACTGAATCAACTCGGTGATCTCCGCAACGTTGTCTCGCGACTGGGTGCGGATCGCTCTCATTGATCGCCTCCCCTGCGTGGCAAAGGCGAATTCGGGCAGCAGGAGTCCGAGCTCCGCCTCGAGGAAGTCCCTGGCGCGCCGCAGCGCCTCCATATCGGTAAGCGCCAGCCGGAAGTGATGCCTGCTCTGGCGGTAACCGTTCGGTTGCTCGTACTCCTGCGACGCCAGGTGGGCGTCGCCCCGGATAAGGCCCGCCAGATAACCGCGCCGGTAGTCGGGTGCATGCTCCGGCTGCTCGGCGAATGCGCCCGTACCCATCAGCTTGTCGTTCAGCGTCATGTGGGGCCGCCGCATCGGGCCGCACTCGGCCCCGATGACGTGCTTCCAGCCGCGCTTCGTCAGAAAACGGTGATCCCCGCTTGCGATCAGCTCTGTCCCATCCTCGAGCGTTACGCGAAAGGCCGGCTTGATCGTCGACCATTGGCGGAGGACCTGGGTGACCGAGTAGCGGCGGTAATTGCCTTGCCGGACGGTCCCGTAGACGTAATCGCCTTCCCGGACATCGGCCATCCGCTTCGTCCGGCCATCACCCATTAGGATAGGCGTAGTCCCCCATACGCAGTACAGACAAGCATGGCTACATCCGCGATAAGGATTGATCGTCCACCGAAACGGCATCCGCGACGCCTTCGGCACCCTGTTCAGGATCGACTTCGCCTGGACCTCGTAGAAACGGACGTTCATCGCCTCGGGGGCGTCGAAGGTGCGGATCGCGGCCGGCTCGCGGTAGCCGGGCAGGGTGTGGCTCTCCTCGGCTTCGACCTTCAGGTTGTCCCAGCGCACGAACGCATGTTCGCAGAGCGCCCGGATAAACCGGGATGGAGTTAGGAAGGAAGGAGTCCGACATCGAAGGAGTAGCGATCCACGGTGGCCCTGAGTCATGCGTCGGCGTCCGTGAGGGCGTCGGCGAAGCGTTGACAGGGGTAAGCGCAGGCTGGGCTATTGAGCCGCGAAATCCATGGTCTCGGGGTGCCGACGCCGTTGTGAAAGGCGGAAGGCAACACCGCCGGCAGCGTTATCGCGAGTTGCTGTCGGGCCCCGCGCGGTCAGTGAACCCAGGCATGCGCGGAAACTCCATCCGCGAGAACGGGGAGATCCCGCGGTCGCCCGCGCCGGTCGATCACCGGCCGGGGCCGCGAGGGGAACGCCAAGGCGGTAATCCCTCGATGAACGAGCATGGGAAGTCAGACGGCCTCGTAGTACCTGCGAAGCCGCCGAACAAAGCCGGGCTGCCGGGGGCGGAGGCGGTGGAGGGAAGGGGGCCGGCCGAGGGGAACGCGGCCAGCAAAACGCGCTCCGGACACAGAGCCGGGCCAGGCGCGCCCAGTGCGCTTGGTCGCGTGCGCCGCAAGGCGCAGTTGGAGAAGGAGGCACGGTTCACCGCGCTCCTGCATCACGTCGACGTCGATCTGCTCCGTGCCGCCTATCGGGCGTTGAACCCGCGGGCCGCCACCGGGGTGGACGGGGTCACGTGGCAGGCCTACGGGCGGGATCTCGAGGCCAACCTTCGAGACCTGCACGACCGGGTCCATCGCGGGCAGCTATCGGGCGAGGCCGACGCGGAGGGCGTACATCCCGAAAGCGGACGGCCGGCTGCGGCCGTTCGGGATCGCCGCGTTGGAGGACAAGATCCTGCAACGCGCCGTCGTCGAGGTGCTCAACGGCATCTACGAGACGGACTTCCTCGGTTTCTCCTACGGGTTCCGGCCCGGACGCGGCCCGCACGATGCGTTGGACGCGCTGGCGTTCGGGATCTACCGGAAGGTGAGCTGGGTGCTCGACGCGGACATCCGCGACTTCTTCGCCAGCGTCGATCACGGCTGGCTGATGAGGTTCCTCGAGCACCGCATCGCCGATCGAGAGGGTCCTGCGGCTGATCCAGAAATGGCTCAGCGCAGGCGTCATCGAGGACGGGAAGCGGTCACAGACCGAGAGCGGGACGGCGCAGGGAGCATCGGCATCGCCGCTGCTGGCCAACGTCTACCTGCACTACGTCTTTGACCTCTGGGCCCACCAATGGAGACGCCGGCACGCGCACGGCGAGATGATCATCGTGCGCTACGCCGACGACTACCTGGTGGGGTTCGAGCACCATCGTGACGCGCACCGGTTCCTCGCCGACCTTCGCGACAGGTTCGCGAAGTTCTGCCTGGAGCTCGCGCCCAACAAGACGCGGCTGATCCAGTTCGGGCGCTTCGCCGCCCGTGACCGGGCCAGCCGCGGACAGGGCAAGCCTGAGACGTTCGACTTCCTGGGCTTCAAGCACTGCTGCTCGAAGACCAAGAACGGGCGCTTCATGCTCAAGCGCATCACGATCGCCAAACGGATGCAGGCCAAGCTGCGCGAGGTCAAGGACGAACTGCGCAGGCGTCGGCATCACTCGATCCCCGACCAGGGCCGGTGGCTGGCCAGTGTCCTCAGGGGCCACTACGCCTACTACGCCGTGCCCGGCAACAGCGACGCGATCAACGCGCTTCTACAACCAAGTCACCCGCCACTGGTTCCGGTCGCTGCGGCGCCGCAGCCAGCGCACAAGGGTGAATTGGACGCGCATGCGACGCATCCACGCCCGATGGCTGCCACCCCCGAAACGGATGCACCCCTTCCCCAACGCGCGCTTCGACGCCCGCACCCAAGGCAGGAGCCCAGTGCTCTAACAGGGCACGCTGGGATCTGTGCGGGGGGCCGCCCGCAAGCCTGCATGGACGAACGTCCCGAATGGCCAAAGGGCGGTCCCTACCGCGATGATCCGTAGGCCGTAACGAGGACGTCGCGCGGACCGCCGTCGTCGCGGTGCTCGCACAGGTAGATCCCCTGCCACGTGCCGAGGGCCAGGGCGCCGTCTCGCACCGGCAGGACCAGCGACGCCCCGGTCAGCGAGGACTTGATGTGGGCGGGCATGTCGTCGGGTCCTTCGAGGGTGTGCGCGAAGTAGTCGGCCCCGTCGGGCACCGCGCGGTCGAACCAGGCGGCGAAGTCGCGCCGCACGTCAGGGCTCGCGTTCTCGTTGAGCGTGAGCGAGGCCGAGGTGTGCCGCATGAACACGAGCGCCATCCCCACCTCCAGCGAGGCCAGCTCGGGGACCCCGGCCACGATCTCGTCGGTGACGAGATGGAAGCCGCGGGGGCGCGGCCGGAGCGTCACCTGCTGCTGGATCCACATTCTCCGCATTGTCGTCCCTCGTAGCCGGCAGCCACGCCGTCAGGCACCATTGCCTCGTGATTCGCGATCGCTCGTGGACCATCGGGCTGGCCGTAGCGGTGGGCTCCGTCGCGGTCATCACGGCCGTCAATTACGGGCTGCGGGAGCTGGTGCCGGTGGTCTCGACGGGCGTCGTCTACCTGCTCGCGGTGCTGCTCGTCTCCACGGGCTGGGGACTCTGGCTCGGCCTCCTGACCGCGTTCCTCAGCGCCGCCGCGTTCAACTTCTTCCACATCCCGCCGACCGGCCGGTTCACGATCGCCGACGGCGAGAACTGGGTGGCGCTGGTCGTCTTCCTCGTCGCGGCCGCGGTGGTCAGCGGGCTGGCCGACGCCGCCCGCTCCAGGGCCGCGGAGGCCGAGCGCCGGCGCGGTGAGGCCGACCTCGCGGCGGAGATGGCCCGCATCCTGCTGGGCGGCTCGGAGCTGGACAGCTCGCTCCGCACGGTGGGGCAGCGCATCGCCGCCGCGTTCGGCCTCTCGTCGGTGGGCGTCGAGCTGTCCTGGGCCGACAGCGACGAGCGCCGGCGCGCCGTGCCGCTGCTTGTCGACGGCGCGCGCGTCGGGACCGTGCTGGTACCGCGCGACGCCGGCGACGAGGTCATGGAGGCGCTCCAGGACCGTGTCCTTCCCGCCCTCGAGACGCTCGTCGGCGCCGCCCGCAGGCGCGACGAGCTGGAGGCCCAGGTGATCGAGACGAAGGCGCTGCGGCGCTCGAACGTCGTCAAGACGGCGGTGCTGCGCTCGGTCTCGCACGATCTGCGCTCGCCGCTCACGGCGATCACCGCGGCGGCGGGAGGCATTGGCTCCGAGACGCTCACGCCCGCGGAGCGGGCCGAGCTCGCGGCGGTGATCGGCGACGAGAGCGCCCGCCTGTCGCGGCTCGTGGACAACCTGCTCGACCTCTCGCGGCTCCAGGCGGGCGGGGTGGAGCCGCGGGCGGAGTGGTGCTCGCTCGGCGAGGTGCTGCAAGCCGCCCTCGACACCGTGTCCGCGCCGCCGGGTGGTTTCGACGTCCAGCTGGCGCCCGACCTGCCGCTGATGCGGCTGGACGCGGGCCAGGTCGAGCGCGCATTGGCCAACGTGCTCGACAACGCGAGCCGCTACGCGGGCAGCGACCCGGTGACGATCCGCGCGCGCGGCACGGAGAAGCAGCTCCTGCTGCGCGTCGGCGACCGCGGGCCCGGCATCGCCCGGGAGAAGCTCGAGCGCATATTCGAGCCCTTCCACGGCACCGGCGAGCACGCCGGCAGCGGGCTCGGCCTGGCCATCGCGCGCGGATTCCTCGAGGCGAACGGGGCCCGTATTCGCGCCGAGTCGCTGCCGGGTCAGGGCACGACGATCGTCATCACGCTGCCGGTGCCCGCCGAGCAGCCGGCCGAGGTCGGATGAACCAGGGCCGGCGGGTGCTCGTCTGCGACGACGAGCCCCAGATCCTGCGCGCGCTGCGGATCATCCTGCGCGATGCCGGCTTCGAGGTGGTCACCGCGCAGACGGCGGAGGAGGCCCTCGACGCCGCCGCCCTGCGCGCTCCCAACGCCGCGATCATCGACCTGATCCTCCCCGACGGAAACGGGATCGACGTCTGCCGGTCGATCCGCGAGTGGTCGGAGATGCCCATCCTCGTGCTCTCCGCCGTGGGCGAGGAGACCGAGAAGATCCGGGCCCTCGACGCAGGCGCCGACGACTACGTGACGAAGCCGTTCGCGCCGGGGGAGCTGATCGCAAGGCTGAACGCGGCGCTGCGCCGTGCCGGCCCGGCCGAGGAGCCCGCGCTGTCTGTGGACGGGCTCGAGGTCGACCTCGCCCGGCGCCGCGTCACGCGCGAGGGCGAGGAGATCCATCTCACGCCCAAGGAGTTCGAGCTGCTCCGCGTGCTGGCCCGCAACCGCGGCCGCCTCATGACCCACCGCGCGCTGCTCGGCGAGGTGTGGGGCCACGCCTACGAGGAGGACGCGCACACCCTGCGGGTCCACATCGCCAACCTGCGCCGCAAGATCGAGCCCGACCCGCAGGTACCGCGCTTCATCCGCACGGATCCCGGCGTGGGCTACCGCTTCGCCGCCTCTTGACGCGATCTTGACGGCGGCGGGCCGCTTCTTGACGCCGCCTTGCCGGCGTCGGGCCGAGACTCGACCCCATGACGACTTCAAGCCTCATCCAGCCCGCCCAGGCCCGCGCGGCCTTGCACCTGGCCTGACCCATGGAAGCCGACCTTCTGGCCCTCGTGATCGGACTTCTGGCGTTCGCGGCGATCTTCGCTCTGCTCGAAGGCCTCGACCGGGTATGAGCGGCGCGGAGCTGCTCGGGCTCGTCGTCACGGTCCTGGTCGCGTTCTACCTGCTCTTCGCGCTGTTTCGCGGGGAGCGGCTGTGACAGCCCAGGGCTGGCTCCAGATCGCGATCTACGTCACGGTCCTGACCGCCCTCACGCCGCCGCTCGGCGCCTACATGGCGCGGGTCTACCGGAACGAGGTCGCTTGGCTCGCCCCGGTCGAGCGGCTCATCTACCGCGTCATGCGCGTCGACGTGAGCGCGACTCAGGACTGGAAGTCGTACGCCCGCACGGTGCTCGTCTTCAGCCTCCTGTTCTGGATCACCCTCTACGCGATCCTGCGCACCCAGGGCATCCATCCGTTCAACCCGGAGGGGTTCGACTCGGCCACCTGGGACGTGACCTTCAACACCGTCTCGTCCTTCATCTCGAACACCAACTGGCAGTACTACGGCGGCGAGACCACACTGTCGTACTTCTCGCAGATGGCGGGGCTCGCGGTCCAGAACTTCGTGTCGGCCGCCGTGGGCATGGCGGTGCTGGCCGCTGTGATCCGCGGCTTCGCGAGCCGCGGCGTGGCCGCGCTCGGGAACTTCTGGCAGGACCTGATCCGCACGCTGCTCTACATCCTGCTCCCCATCTCGTTCCTCGGCGCGCTCGTCCTCGTCTCCCAGGGCGTGGTGCAGACGCTCGGCGGGGGTGTCGAGGCCGGCGCGCAGACGCTCGCGCTCGGCCCGGCCGCGTCCCAGATCGCGATCAAGCAGCTCGGCACCAACGGCGGCGGCTTCTTCAACGTCAACAGCGCGTTCCCGTTCGAGAACCCGACCGCCTTCTCGAACTTCGTGGAGATGCTGTTCATCCTCCTGATCCCGGCTGCGCTCACGGCCACCTTCGGCCGCATGGTGGGGAGCAGGCGCCAGGGCTGGGCCCTGTACGCGGCGATGCTGGCGATGCTCGTAGCCACCATCGGCATCGCGTACGCGGCGGAGCAGAACGGGTCGCCCGCGCAGCACGCCGCGGATGTGTCCGGCGGGAACCTCGAGGGCAAGGAGCAGCGCAACGGGATCGTGAACAGCGCCGCGTGGGCGGCGATCACCACGGCCGCCTCGAACGGCTCGGTCAACTCCGCGCACGACTCGTACACGGGGGCCGGGGGCACCGTCCCGCTCGTCAACATGATGACGGGCGAGGTCATCTTCGGCGGCGTCGGATCGGGGCTGTACGGCATGCTGCTGTTCGTCCTGCTGGCGGTCTTCATCGCCGGCCTGATGGTCGGCCGAACCCCGGAGTACCTGGGCAAGAAGATCGAGGCGCGCGAGGTCAAGTACGTGCTCGTCGGAACGCTCTACACGGCGCTCGGCGTGCTCGTCCTGACCGCGCTCGCGATCGGCAGCAAGTGGGGCGCCCCCTCGATCTACAACCCCGGGCCCCAGGGCTTCTCGGAGACCCTCTACGCCTATACCTCGCAGGGCAACAACAACGGCTCGGCCTTCGCCGGCTACACCGGCTTCGTGCAGCCGAACGCACCCGGCAACGTGGGCGCGTTCGGCATCACCTTCGCCGACATCATGGGCGGCCTCGCGATGCTGGGCGCGCGCTTCGTGCCGCTGCTGGCGGCGCTCGCGGTGGCGGGCTCGCTCGCCACCAAGCGCGTGTCGCCGGCGGGGCCCGGCACCTTCCGCACGGACACGCCGACGTTCGTCCTCCTCCTCATCTTCGTGATCGTGATCGTGGCCGCGCTCACGTTCTTCCCCGCCCTCCTGCTCGGCCCCGTCGTGCAGGCCCTCACCGACCAGCTCTTCTGAACCATGCGCCGTGACATAGCTCCATCGATCATCGCCATCGTCGTCCTGACCCTGGCGTTCGGGATCGTCTACCCGCTGGCCACCACGGGCGTCGCCCAGGTGCTCTTCCCGAACAAGGCCGACGGCGACCTGCGCCTCATCGGGCGCGACTTCGGCGGGCGGCCCGGCTACTTCCAGTCGCGCCCGTCGGCCACCGACTACAGCGCCAACGTCACCTTCTTCAACAACCTCGGGCCGAACAACCGGGAGCTGAGCGACCTGTTCGCCGAGAACCGGGCTGCCTACGAGCGGCGCGAGCGGTTGCGTCCGGGCGAAGCGGTGCCGCACGACGCCGTCCAGACCTCGGCCTCGGGCGTGGACCCGCACATCTCCGAGGCCAACGCCGAGATCCAGTCCCGCCGCGTTGCCGAGCAGCGCGGCCTCGACCTCGACCGGGTGCTGGAGCTGGTGGAGGAAAACACCGACGGGCGCTTCCTCGGGGTGCTGGGCGAGCCAGGCGTGAACGTGCGCGAGCTCAACCGTGCGTTGGACGACGAGGAGGCCACGCGATGACGAAGGAAGCTCAGAGCATCTTCCGCGGCGACGTCCTGCGCACCGCGCTCGCCGGCAGCTTCACCAAGCTGGACCCGCGTGTGCAGTGGCGCAACCCGGTCATGTTCGTGGTCGAGATCGGGGCGGTCATCACCACGGTGGGCTGGCTGGTCCAGGTGTTCGGCGGGGAGCCGCTCGGCGGCGGCGACGAGCCGGCCTGGTTCACCTTCACGGTGGCCGTGTGGCTGTGGCTCACGGTCGTCTTCGCAAACCTGGCCGAGGCGCTCGCGGAGGGTCGCGGCAAGGCGCAGGCACAGGCCCTGCGCGCCATGCGCACCGAAACCGTCGCGCGGCTGCGAGATGGCGGCGAGAAGCCCGCCTCGGAGCTCCTCCGTGGGGACGTCGTGGTCGTCGAGGCGGGCGAGCTCATCCCCGGCGACGGCACGGTGATCGAGGGCATCGCCTCGGTCGACGAGTCCGCCGTGACCGGCGAGTCGGCGCCCGTGATCCGCGAGGCGGGCGGCGACCGTAGCGCGGTGACCGGCGGGACCAGGGTGCTCTCGGACCGCATCGTGGTGGAGATCACCCAAGAGCCCGGCCAGAGCTTCCTCGACCGCATGATCGCGCTGGTCGAGGGCGCGTCGCGGCGAAAGACGCCGAACGAGATCGCGCTCGGGATCCTGCTCGCCGGCCTCACCCTGATCTTCCTGGTGGTGGTCGCGACGCTGCGGCCATTCAGCGAGTACGCCGACACGGACGTCTCGATCACCACCCTGATCGCGCTGCTCGTCTCCCTGATTCCCACCACCATCGGCGCGCTCCTGTCGGCGATCGGCATCGCCGGGATGGACCGGCTCGTGCGGCGGAACGTGCTGGCGCTGTCGGGGCGCGCAGTCGAGGCCTCGGGCGACGTGGACGTGCTTCTGCTCGACAAGACGGGCACGATCACGCTCGGCAACCGCGAGGCCACGCGGTTCCTGCCGATGCCGGGGGTGGAGGAGGCCGCGCTGGCCGAGGCCGCCCAGGTCGCCTCGCTCGCCGACGAGACGCCCGAGGGCCGCTCGATCGTGGTGCTCGCCAAGCAGTACGGCATCCGCGAGCACCACTTCGACTCGTCGGCGCGCTTCGTGCCGTTCTCCGCCGAGACGCGCATGAGCGGCGTGGACATCGACGGCTACCGGCTGCGCAAGGGCGCGGGCGACGCCATCATCGACTTTGTAGCGCAGGAGGGCGGGCAGGCGCCGCCGGAGCTGAAGGGCACGGTCGACCGCGTCGCGAGCGAGGGGGGTACGCCGCTCGCCGTCGCGCGGGACTCGCAGGTGCTCGGCGTGGTCTACCTGAAGGACGTGGTCAAGGAGGGGATCCGCCACCGCTTCGACCAGCTGCGCGCGATGGGGATCCGCACCGTGATGGTCACGGGCGACAACCCCCTGACCGCGGCCACGATCGCCGGGGAGTCCGGCGTGGACGACTTCCTCGCCGAGGCCACCCCGGAGCGCAAGCTCGAGCTGATCCGCGAGGAGCAGCGGGAGGGCCGGCTGGTCGCGATGACGGGCGACGGCACCAACGACGCCCCCGCGCTCGCCCAGGCGGACGTGGGCGTGGCCATGAACACGGGGACCCAGGCCGCGCGCGAGGCGGGGAATATGGTCGACCTCGACTCCAATCCGACGAAGCTGATCGAGATCGTCGAAATCGGCAAGCAGCTCCTCATCACGCGCGGAGCGCTCACCACATTCTCGGTGGCGAACGACGTGGCCAAGTACTTCGCCATCCTGCCCGCCATATTCGCGGCCACCTACGCGGCCGCGGGCGAGAGCGAGGGGCCGCTCGGGTCACTCAACCTCATGGCGCTGGGCACGCCCGAGTCGGCGATCATCTCGGCGATCATCTTCAACGCGCTGATCATCCCGCTGCTCGTGCCGCTCGCCCTGCGCGGCGTTCAGTACCGGCCGATCGGGGCCACCGCGCTGCTGCGGCGCAACCTCCTGATCTACGGCCTCGGCGGCATCGTCGCGCCGTTCCTGGGGATCAAGCTGGTCGACCTCCTGATTCACAATGTGCTCGGCGTGTGAGAGGTCACTACAAGATCTTCCTGGGCATGGCCGCAGGAGTCGGCAAGACGTACCGCATGCTCCAAGAGGGGAGGGCCGAGCAGGCCGCGGGGCGTGACGTGGTCGTGGGCTACCTCGAGCCGCACGGCCGGGCGGAGACCGAGGTCCAGGCCGAGGGGCTCGAGCGAATCCCGAAGCGGAGCGTGGAGTACCGCGACACCCAGGTCGAGGAGATGGACCTGCCGGCCGTCTTCCAGCGCGCGCCCGAGCTCTGCCTGATCGACGAGCTGGCCCACACGAACCCGCCCGGGCTCGAGCACGCCAAGCGCCACGAGGACATCGAGGACGTGCTCGAGGCCGGGATCGACGTGTTCTCGACGGTCAACGTGCAGCACCTCGAGTCGCTGAACGACCGCGTGGCCGAGTTCACCGGGGTGCGGGTGCGCGAGACCTTCCCCGACCGCGTGCTCGCCTCGGCCGACGAGGTGGTGCTCGTGGACCTGACGCCCGAGGCGCTGATCGCGCGGCTGCGCGCCGGGAAGGTCTACCCGGCCGAGCGGGTGCCGGCGGCACTGAACAACTTCTTCCGCGTCGAGAACCTCGCCTCCCTGCGCGAGGTGGCCCTGCGCCAGACGGCGGAGGAGGTGGAGTCGAAGCGGGTCGTGCCGGCGGCCGAGGCGCTCGGCACGCGCGAGGACCTGCTCGCCGACGACGCACCGCAGGCGCTCGCCGAGCGGGTGCTGGCGCTGGTCACGCCGCGCACGCGCTCGCAGCGGCTCGTGCGGAGGGCGTGGCGCTCCGCGCAGCGGCTCGGCGCCGAGCTCGACCTGCTGTACGTCCAGCCGCCGGGGGCGCCGCCGCGAGGGGACGAGCGGGTGCAGCTCGAGGCGCTGCGGCGGCTGGCGTCGGTGCTCGGGGCGACCTTGCTCGTCGAGGAGGGCGACGACCTCGTGGACACGGTCGCGCGAGTGGCCGACGAGCGCGGCACGACCTATGTGCTGATCGGCCAGCCGCAGCCGCGCACCGGGTTGCGCCGCTTCGGCGAGTCGCTGCCGGACCGGCTGCTTCGAAAGGTGCCGGGCGTGGACGTTCGGATCGTGGCCGACCGCTCGCGCCGGCTCGAGGGCGCGCGGTGAGCCTGCTCCGGCGCCGCCCGCGCGCAGGGCGGCGCCTCCGGCCGCCGCATCCTGTTCCCGTTCATCGGCTCGACCATCTCGCACGCGACGCTGGACGTGACGCTGCGCCTCGCGCGCGCCCAGGACGCCATCCTGGTGCCCGCCTACCTGGCCACGATCCCGCACCACCTGTCGCTCGACTCGCCCGCGCCGTTGCGCGAGAGCGAGGCGGCGCTGCCGCTGCTGGAGCTGATCGAGCAGCGGGCGACGAACGAGGGGGTGCCGGTGGACTCGCGCATCGAGCGCGGCCGGACGCCGCGGCACGCGCTCACGGCCCTGCTCGAGAACGAGGGCTACGACATGCTGGTGGTGCCGGCGAGGACGAGCGCCACCGACGGCTTCGACCCCACGGACATCGCCTGGCTGCTCGAGAACGCCCCGGGCGAGGTGCTGGTGCTGCGCCCCGAGCCCGCTAAGGAGCCACGCCCGTCAGGCGCGGCCACCTGACGACCGCCTTGACCGCCGCACAACACCTTGTTGCCGGGCGCGGTGTAGGGTGCCGCGCCCGCGGGCAATGGGAGGAGCAGGAACGCGCTGCGAGAGCAAGCGAGATGCCGCGC
Organism: uncultured Thermoleophilaceae bacterium; assembly: GCA_963835705.1. Taxonomy (GTDB): domain Bacteria; phylum Actinomycetota; class Thermoleophilia; order Solirubrobacterales; family Thermoleophilaceae; genus JACVRW01. The sequence goes on along the minus strand of CAWIGR010000016.1, from coordinate 78,276 downwards.
GAGCCTACTGTCACAAAGTAGTCACAAAGTCACTTCTTCATGTACCGTTCAACGCCCCGCTGGGGAGCATTCTGACGCCGCTCCGCCCGTCGCTTCCCCGGGAGACTCCTTGACGACGCATGCTCTGACAGCATCCGATCCCATGCCGCTGCGCATGTTGCCGTACGCCGACCTTGCCGTGCTGGCGGCCGCGCTGCCGATCTTCGTGGCCATGGACCTGCCGCTGTTCGCCTGGGCCGGGGTCACCGGGGCGTGGCTTCTCCAGCGAGTCGTCCACGCCTTCTTCCTCAGCCGCGCCGAGAGCTCGGGCAACCCGCGGGCCGCCGTCGGGCTCATGAGCGTCAGCCTGCTTGGTCGGGTCTGGTTCATCGCGCTCGCGGTGCTCGGCATCGGCCTGATCGACGATGAGGCCGGGCTGCCCGCGGCCGTTCTGACCCTGGTCACGTTCCAGGTCTGGTTCACCGCCTTCTTCATCGGTCGCGGCATGGAGCGGGAACGGGCGTGAGCGTCAAGCGCATGCTGCTGATCGGCGCCGGCGTCTACCTCGCCGGAGTCGTCCTGCTGATCGCGATCTTCGGCAACGAGGGCGAGAACGAGGAGTTCCAGCCGCAGGAGGAGTTCCGGCTCGAGCCCTGGATCGAGATCAACGTCGGCGGGCTCGACATGAGCATCAACCGCGCCGTCTTCTACCTGTTCCTCGCCTGTGTCCTGACGGCAGGCGCGATGGTCTATGTCGCCAAGCGCATGCAGCAGAAGCCGAACAAGGTCCAGACCGCGGTCGAGACGCTCTACAACCTCACCTACAACACGATCACGCGCGGCAACATGTCGGAGCAGATGAGCAAGAAGTGGTTCCCGTTCGTGGCCACGCTGTTCTTCTTCATCTGGATCTCGAACCTGATCGGCTACATCCCGCTGCCGACCAACACGCACGAGACGGTGAACATCTTCGGGATCGAGTTCCCGAGCTTCGCGATCTACGCGGCCACCGCGAACCTCTCGATCCCGCTGGTGCTGACCCTCGTCGTCTGGTTCTGCTACCAGGTCGAGGGCGTCCGGGCGAAGGGCTTCGTGCCCTACGTCAAGAGCTGGATCCCGAGCGGAACGCCGAAGGCCATGCGCCCGTTCCTGCTGGTCATCGAGATCATCTCTCAGACCGTCCGGATCATCTCGCTGTCGGTGCGACTCTTCGCCAACATCCTGGCCGGCCACCTGCTCATCCTGTTCATGGGCGGCGGGCTCGGAGTGATCCTCGGCGTGGCCGCGCTCGGCTGGATCACGTTCCCGCTGGCCCTCGTGTTCTTCATCTTCGAAGTGGTGCTGGTGGCCACGCTTCAGGCGTTCATCTTCGCCACGCTCACATCCATCTACTTCGGTGAGGCCACCTCCGCCGAAGGCCATTGACGAAGGAGGCTGTTACATGCTCGACCTATTGGCTCCAATCGCACAGGCAGGCGGAGGCGTCACCGACGACGGCCTGAAGGCGATCGCGCTCGGCATCGGCGCCGGGCTCGGGTCGATCGGCGCCGGCGTCGGGCTCGGGCTCCTCTTCGCGAGCGTGATCGAGTCGGTCACCCGCCAGCCCGAGATGCGCGAGGAGATCACGAGCATCCAGTGGCTCGGCTTCGCGCTGATCGAGGCCGTGGCGTTCTACACGTTCATCTTCGGCCTGATCGCGTTCTTCCTCTGAGATGGAGCTGATCGGCGACATCCTCGTCTTCGCGCAGGAGACGCACGGCGGCGGAGGCGGCGGGGAGGAGAGCGGCGGCGGCAGCTTCCTGGTCAGCCCCGAGCTCGGGCTCATGATCTGGACGCTGCTGCTGTTCGGCGCCACGCTGCTGATCCTCAACAAGCTCGTCTTCCCGCGCATCTCCGAGGCGCTCGACAAGCGCAGCCAGGCGATCGCGGAGTCGATCGAGCACGCCGAGCGCACGAAGCGCGAGGCCGACGAGCTGCTCGAGGAGTACCGCGCCCGTCTCCGGGAGGCGCGCGACCAGGCCGAGGACATCGTGGTCCGCGCGCGCAAGGCGGCCGACTCGCTGGGCGACCAGGCGAAGGCCGACGCCACCAAGCAGCGCGAGGAGCTGCTGGCCGCGACGAGGCGCGACATCGAGGCCGAGACGCGCCGCGCGCTGGACGAGATCCGCAAGGAGGTCGCCGACCTCACCGTGATCGCGACCGAGAAGGTCACGCGCAAGTCGCTCACGCCGGACGACCACCGGAGCCTGATCGAGGACGCCCTGCGCGAGGTCGACTTCTCGGCGCTCGCCGGGCGGGAGGGCAATGGAAGAGATAGCTGAGGTCTACGCGCGCGCGCTGTTCGAGGTCGCCAAGGACAAGGACGTCCTCGACCGCGTGCACGACGAGCTCGGCGAGTTCGCCGACGCCCTTGACGAGAATCGCGAGCTCCAGGTCTTCCTCTTCTCGCCGTACTTCTCGAGCGAGGAGAAGAAGGACGGCGTGCGGCGGATCGTCAGCGACGCCGACGAACGGCTGCTCAACTTCCTCGAGCTGCTCGCGGAGCGCCACCGCATGCCCGCGCTGTTCCGCATCCGCCGCAACCTGGACACGATGTGGGCCGAGGAGAACAGGCTCTTGCCGGTGATCGTGACGAGCGCGGTCGAGCTCGACGAGGAGCTCGTGAAGAGCATCGGCGAGCGGATCGAGGAGCAGACCGGACGCCAGGTGGAGCTCTCGTCGAAGGTGGATCCGGACGTGCTCGGCGGATTGCAGCTGCGCGTAGGCAACATGGTGCTGGACGCGACGGTGCGCAACCGCCTCGAACAACTTCGCAAGCAGGTCGCTCGCGCGGCCTAAGGAGAGACATGCAGATCAAGCCAGACGAGATCACCAGCATCCTCAAGGACCGCATCCAGGGCCTCGAGGACGGCGGCGCCGACCTGTCCGAGGTGGGCACCGTGCTGTCCGTGGCCGACGGCATCTCCCGCGTGCACGGCCTCGACAACTGCATGTCGATGGAGCTGCTCGAGCTGCCGCACGACGTGACCGGGCTGGCGCTCAACCTCGAGTCGGACAACGTCGGCGCGGTGCTGTTCGGCGAGTGGGACAAGATCGAGGAGGGCGACCAGGTCAAGCGGACCGGGCGCCTGCTCGAGGTGCCGGTCGGCGAGGAGCTGCTCGGGCGCATCGTGAACCCGCTCGGCGAGCCGCTCGACGGCAAGGGCGACATCAACACCTCGGAGACCCGCCCGGCCGAGTTCAAGGCCCCCGGGGTGGTGTCGCGCCAGCCGGTGAAGGAGCCGATGATGACCGGCATCAAGCCGATCGACGCGATGACGAACGTCGGCCGCGGCCAGCGCGAGCTGATCATCGGCGACCGCCAGACGGGCAAGACGTCGATCTGCATCGACACGATCATCAACAACAAGGGCAAGGACCTCGTCTGCATCTACGTGGCGATCGGCCAGCGCATGTCGACCGTCGTGGACGTGGCGCGCCAGCTGGACGAGGCGGGCGCGCTCGACCACACGATCATCGTGGCTGCCCCGGCCGACGAGGCGGCGCCGATCAAGTTCCTGGCCCCGTACGCCGGCGCGGCGATGGCCGAGCACTTCCTCTACAACGGCAAGCACGCCCTGGCGATCTACGACGACCTCACCAAGCACGCCTACGCGTACCGCCAGATGTCGCTGCTGCTGCGCCGGCCGCCCGGGCGCGAGGCCTACCCGGGCGACGTCTTCTACCTGCACTCGCGCCTGCTCGAGCGCTCGGTGAAGCTGAACGACGACCTCGGGGGCGGGTCGTTCACCGCGCTGCCGATCATCGAGACACAGGCGGGCGACGTGTCGGCCTACATCCCGACCAACGTCATCTCGATCACCGACGGGCAGATCTTCCTCCAGTCCGACCTGTTCCGCTCCGGCGTGCGGCCGGCGATCAACGTCGGCATCTCGGTCTCGCGGGTGGGCGGCTCGGCACAGACGCAGCCGATGCGAAAGACGGCCGGCAAGCTGCGGCTCGAGCTGTCGCAGTACCGCGAGCTCGAGGCGTTCGCCCAGTTCGGCTCCGACCTCGACGCCGACACCCAGGCCACGCTGAACCGCGGCGCGCGGCTGGTCGAGGCGCTCAACCAGGACGAGCGCGACCCCTGGCCGATCGAGAACCAGGTGGCGGCGATCTACTCGGGCACCGGCGGCTTCCTCGACCGCATCAAGGTCGAGCGCATCGGCGAGTTCCACGAGATGATGCTCCAGCGGCTCCACTCCGAGGACTCGGACCTGATGGACCAGATCGGGGAGGGCAACTGGGACGACTCGATCGAGGAGCGGCTCGGCAGCTGCATCGCCGAGGCGATCGACGACTTCGGCCCCGACTTCGACGCCGAGGGCAACCCGATCGAGGAGGGCGAGTCCGACCGCGTTCTCTCCAGGGAGGAGCGCGACAAGGAGGGCCGCGCCGAGGAGGGCCGGGAGTCGGGCGACGACGGCGGCGGTGAGGACGAGTCCGGCGAGGACGAGGAGACCGCCGAGACCGAGGTTCGCGCCGAGGACGACGAGCCCGGCAAGGAGAAGGACGCCGAGGAGGCCCGCGCCTAGGTGGCGTCCCTCAAGGACATCCGCGGGCGCATCAGCTCGGTCAAGAACATCCGCAAGATCACGCGCGCGATGGAGATGGTGGCCGCCGCGCGCCTGCGCCGCGCCGAGCAGCGGATCCAGGCCATGCGCCCGTACGCGGACGCCATCCGGCGGATGACCTCGCGCGCCTCACAGGCCGCCGAGAACATCCCCAGCCTGCCGATCCTCGAGGAGAAGGAGAGCGTGGAGACCGTCGGCCTCCTGCTGGTGACGGGCGACCGCGGCCTGGCCGGCCCGTTCAACTCGCAGATCATCCGGGCCGGCAACCGGCGCGCCGCCGAGCTGCGCTCGGACGGCAAGCGCGTGCTCTGGTACGTGTCGGGCCGGCGCGGGCTGTCCTCGCTCGAGTTCCGCAAGCTCGAGGTCGGCGGCAGCTGGACCGGCTTCACCGACCGCCCCGCCTTCTCAGACGCCCGCGCGATCGCGGACGGCCTCACCTCCGCCTACGTCGACGACAAGGTGGACCGCGTGGAGATCGTCTACAACGGCTACATCTCCGCGGTCAACCAGGAGGTCCGCCACGAGACGCTCCTGCCGCTTCAGCAGGCTGACGTGCTCGGCGACGAGGACGAGGAGGAGGAAAAGCCGGAGGAGCGGGATTCGCGCGCGCTGTGGATCTACGAGCCGGACCCGGAGGAGATACTCGCGCGGCTCGTGCCCGACTACGTGGAGATCTCGATCTACAGGGCACTGCTGGAATCCACGGCCTCGGAGCACGGCGCGCGCATGAGCGCAATGCGCAGCGCCTCCGACAACGCCGGGGAGATGATCGACGACCTGACGCTCGAGGCGAACCGCCAGCGCCAGGCGGAGATCACGCAGGAGATCATGGAGGTCGTGGCGGGCGCAGAGGGACTTCGATAGGTACTCAAGGAGACTGAACCGAGTGGAAGCAGCAACGACTCAGACCGAGGCCGAGCAGGAGCAGGGCCGCGAGGACGGCAACGTCGGGACCGTCGAGGAGGTCCAGGGCGTCGTCGTCGAGGTGTCCTTCCCCGACGAGAACCTGCCCGAGATCTACAACGCGCTCGAGATCGAGCTCAAGCGCGAGGAAGCAAAGGGCGAGGAGGCCCAGGCGGGCGAGGAGGAGAGCGGCTCGACCAAGCTCGTGCTCGAGGTGCAGCAGCACCTGGGTGACGATCGCGTTCGCGCCGTCGCGATGGACGCCACCGACGGCCTCTCGCGCGGCGTGGAGGTGCGCGACACCGGCGGCCCGATCACCGTGCCGGTCGGCGAGGGCACGCTGGGCCGCATCTTCAACCTGCTCGGCGACCCGATCGACGAGGCCGGCGAGGTCAAGTTCGACGACCGCTGGCCGATCCACCGGCCCGCCCCGAGCGTCGAGGACCTCACCCCGACGCGCGAGATCTTCGAGACCGGCATCAAGGTCGTGGATCTGCTGGCGCCGTACGCCAAGGGCGGCAAGGTCGGCCTGTTCGGCGGCGCCGGGGTGGGCAAGACGGTCCTGATCCAGGAGCTGATCAACAACCTGGCCAAGGAGCACGGCGGCCTGTCGGCCTTCTGCGGCGTGGGCGAGCGCTCGCGCGAGGGCAACGACCTCTGGCTCGAGATGAGCGAGTCGGGCGTGATCGACAAGACCATGCTCGTGTTCGGCCAGATGAACGAGCCGCCCGGGGCGCGCATGCGCGTGGCCCTGTCGGGCCTGACGATGGCGGAGTACTTCCGCGAGCAGGGCGGCCAGGACGTGCTGCTCTTCATCGACAACATCTTCCGCTTCGTGCAGGCGGGCTCGGAGGTGTCGGCGCTGCTCGGCCGCATGCCCTCGCAGGTGGGCTACCAGCCCACGCTCGAGACGGAGATGGGCCAGCTCCAGGAGCGGATCACCTCGACCCGCCAGGGCTCGGTCACCTCGATCCAGGCCATCTACGTGCCGGCCGACGACCTCACCGACCCGGCGCCCGCCTCGGTGTTCGCGCACCTGAACGCCACCACCACGCTGTCGCGCGCGATCTCTGAGAAGGGCATCTACCCGGCCGTCGACCCGCTCGACTCCACCTCCACGATCCTCAAGCCGGACATCGTCGGCGAGGAGCACTACCAGGTGGCGAACCAGGTGCGCGAGATCCTGCAGCGCTACAAGGAGCTGCAGGACATCATCGCGATCCTCGGCATCGACGAGCTGTCGGACGAGGACCGCGTGACGGTGCAGCGCGCCCGCAAGGTGGAGCGCTTCCTGTCGCAGCCGTTCTTCGTGGCGGAGCAGTTCACCGGGACCGGCGGCAAGTACGTGCCGGTGGAGGAGACGGTGCGGTCCTTCAAGGAGATCATCGAGGGCAAGCACGACGACATCCCCGAGCGGGCCTTCCTGATGAAGGGCTCGATCGACGAGGTGACCGAGGCGGCCCGCGGGGCGCGCGGGGAGGAGGAGGCCGAGGAAGAGGAGCTCGGAGGCGGAGTCGCAGGACTCCTCCGACGAGGAGGACAATGGCCAGGAATAGCTTCCCGGTAGAGGTCCTCACGCCCGAGGGCAAGGTGTTCGAGGACGAGGTGGAGATGGTCTCCACCCGGACCACCACGGGCTCGATCGGCGTGCTCGCCAACCACGCCCCGCTCATGGCCATCCTCGAGCCGACCGAGCTGCGGCTCTACAAGAGCGACTCCGACGTGGTGCGCTTCGCCCAGGGCGAGGGCTACCTCCAGGTGGTGGACAACTCCGCCCTCGTGCTGGTGGAGGAGGCGATCGCGCCGGACGACATCGACCGCTCCGCGTTCGAGTCGCGGCTGAAGGAGGCGCGCGAAGCCGCGGAGCGCGCCGAGGAGGACTCGGAGGAGCGCTCGCGCGCGCAGCGCGAGGTCAAGCGCTACGAGGCGTTCCTGGAGGTCGCAGGCGGCTCGTAGGGAGCGGGAGCGCGCGTTCTACGACGCGCAGGCCGCGGCCCGTGGCCCGGCGGCCCCGGACGAGTACGACGCGGTCCTGCTCGATGCGCTCGGGCCGGTCGAGGGGGCGTCCGTGCTCGAGCTCGGCTGTGGAGGGGGCGACCTCTCGCTGGAGCTCCTGCGCCGCGGGGCGAGGCTCACCGCCCTCGACATCTCGCCCGGCATGGTGGAGCTGGCGCGCTCGCGGGCGGAGGGGTTCGAGGCCACGTTCCTCGTCGCTCCCGCGGAGGACACCTCGCTGCCGGCCGAGTCCTTCGACCTGGTCGTGGGCAAATGGGTGCTGCATCACGTGGACGTGACCGCCGCGGCCGCCGAGCTGCACCGGGTGCTGCGCCCGGGCGGCGGCGCGGTGTTCTTCGAGAACCAGGACCGGAACCCGCTGCTGCGGCTCGCGCGCGGCCGGCTGTGGGGAGCCCGCGGCCTCGAGTGGGTGGGCACCCAGGACGAGCACCCCCTCACCCGCGCCGACGTCGCCACCCTCGCCCGCGCGTTCGAGCAGGTCGAGCTCTCCTACCCGAGCTTCTACTTCTTCGAGGCGCTGAGCCGGGCGCTCGGCCACCGGCTCCACCGGCCGCTGAAGGGACTGGATGCGCTCGTCTGGCGCAGGGTGCCGCCCGCGCGCCCCTGGTCCTGGCACGTGCTCGTATCGTGCCGTAGGTGAGCTGGCCCGCACTGCTCGCCCACGTCCGGCCCCACCGCCGCACGCTCATCCTGTCCATGGTGCTCGCGCTGTTCGGGGCGGCGGGCGGGCTCGCCCAGCCGCTCGCCGCCCGTGAGGTGATCGAGGCCCTCGCGGACGACGAGTCGCTCCTCGAGCCGCTGCTCGTGCTGGGCGGTCTCGTCGCGTTCAGCTCCGTGATCATCGCGATCAACTTCTGGCTGCTGGAGCGCACCTCGGAGCGCATCGTGCTCGGCACGCGGCGCGAGCTCGCCTCACGGCTGCTCCGGCTGCGGTTGAGCGCCCTCGACCGCGAGGCGCCCGGGGACCTCGTGGCGCGGGCCACCTCCGACTCCACGCTGCTCGGCAGCGTCTCGTCCACCGCGCTCGTCCAGCTGGTGATGGGGGCGATCACGCTGGTCGCCTCGATCGTGTTGATGGGCGTGGTCGACCTCGTGCTGCTCGGCGTGACGCTCGCCGTGCTCGTGGTGGTGGGCGGCGCGGTCGGCCTGGTGCTGCCGCGCATCATGCGCGCGACGGAGCGCCAGCAGGAGGCCGTCGGGGGGCTGGGCGCGGCGCTCGAGCGGGCGCTCGGCGGCCTGCGCACGGTGAAGGCGAGCGGGGCGGAGGAGCGCGAGACGCGGGCCGTGACCGACGCCGCCGAGCGGGCCTACGAGCGCGGCATGGAGAGCGCCGGCTACCAGGCGATCGTGGGCACCGCCACGGGGCTGATCGTGCAGGTGGCGTTCCTGGCGGTGCTCGGTGTGGGCGGCGCGCGGGTGGCGTCGGGCGACATGGGCGTGGGCGACCTGATCGCGTTCCTGCTCTACCTGTTCTACCTGGCCGACCCGATCGCCTCGGTCGCCCAGGGTGCCACCCAGCTCCAGCAGGGCCTGGCCGCCGTCCGGCGGATCGACGCGGTGACCACGCTGCCGGTGGAGGAGGACGAGGCGGCCGCGCCCGTTTCGCCCGCCGCCGCCTCCGACGGCGCCCCGCCGCTCGTGGTCTTCGAGCGGGTCTCATTCGGATACCGGCCCGACCGGCCCGAGGTCCTCCACGAGGTCTCGTTCGACGTGCCGGCGCGCGGCGTCACGGCCATCGTCGGGCCCTCGGGCGCGGGGAAGACCACCCTGTTCGCGCTGCTCGAGCGCTTCTACGAGCCGGACGCGGGCTCGATCCGCTTCCAGGGGCGCGACGTCGGCGGCTGGCCGCGGGCGGCGCTGCGCGGGCAGATCGGCTACGTCGAGCAGGAGGCGCCGGTACTCGCCGGCACGCTGCGCGACAACCTGCTCTACGCCGCGCCTGACGCGGGCGAGGAAGCGCTTCGCACCGTGCTGCGCGAGGCGCGGCTCGAGGAAGTCGTGGACCGGCTGCCGGACGGGCTCGACACGGAGATCGCCGCCCGCGGCACCAGCCTGTCGGGCGGGGAGCGCCAGCGCATCGCGATCGCCCGCGCGCTGCTGCGCCGGCCGGCGCTGCTCCTGCTCGACGAGGCGGCCTCACAGCTCGACGCCGTGAACGAGATGGCGCTGCGCGACACCGTCGCCCGAGCCGGTGAGAGCCGCGCCGTGCTGGCGATCGCCCACCGGCTCTCGACCGTCGTGTCGGCCCGGAGGATCGTGGTGTTGGAGCACGGCCGGGTGCGTGCCACCGGCACCCACGCGGAGCTCGTGCGGAGCGACGACCTCTACGCCGAGCTCGCCGCCACGCAGTTCACCGCCGCCTGACGTGGTTTGAGCCCGACCGTGCCCTGGGCAAGCGGTGCGCATGGACGCTGCCGCGCGCGGCTCCGGCGAGGAGGACACCAAGCTCCGCCGCGCCATCGGCCCGAAGCTCCTCACCGTCTTCATCATCGGCGACATCCTCGGCGCGGGCATCTACGCGCTGGTGGGGGAGGTCGGGGCCGAGGTGGGCGGGGCGATCTGGACGAGCTTCCTGGCCGCGTTCATCCTGGCGATCTTCACCGCCTTCGCCTACGCCGAGCTCGTCTCCAAGTACCCGCGCGCCGCCGGCGCGGCGCTCTACACCCACCGCGCGTTCAAGGCGCCGTTCTTCACGTTCGTCGTCGCGTTCGCCGTGATGTCGTCCGGCATCGCCTCCGCCAGCACGCTCGCGCGCGCCTTCGCGGGCGACTACCTCGGCGAGTTCGTGGACCTCCCGCTGGTGCTCGCGGCGATCGGGCTGATCCTGATCGTGGCCGCGATCAACCTCCGCGGCATCTCCGAGTCCGTCGGGGTCAACGCGGTCCTCACCGCGATCGAGGTGACCGGGCTGATCCTGATCCTCGCGATCGGCGCGGCCGCGCTCGGCGAGGGCTCCGGCGACTTCTCGCGCAACTTCGAGTTCAAGGAGGGCGAGAGCGTCTTCCTGGCGATCGTGGGCGGCACCGCGCTGTCCTTCTACGCGATGATCGGCTTCGAGGACTCGGTCAACGTCGCGGAGGAGACGAAGGACCCGAGCCGCGCCTTCCCGCGCGCGCTGTTCGCCGGGATCGCGATCGCCGGCGTCCTGTATCTGCTGGTCACGCTGACCGCCTCGTACGTCGTGCCGACCGAGCGGCTGAGCGGGTCGGACGCCGCGCTGCTCGAGGTCGTGGAGGTGGGCCCGCTCGGGATCTCGACCAAGCTGTTCTCGTTCATCGCCCTCATGGCGGTCTCGAACAGCGCCCTGATCAACATGATCATGGCGTCGCGGATCGTCTACGGCATGGCCGACCAGGGAATCGTGTCGGGCGTGTTCGGGCGCGTCCTGCCCGGGCGCCGCACGCCGATCGTGGCGATCGCGTTCACCACCGTGGTGGCCGTGATCCTGATCTCGACCGGCGACCTCGAGTCGCTTGCCGACACCACCGTCCTGCTGCTGCTGTCGGTGTTCACGATCGTCAACATCTCGGTGCTCGTGCTCAGGCGCGAGGAGGTCGAGCACGACCACTTCCACGCGCCCGCGCTCTTCCCGGTGCTCGGGGCGATCGTCTCGATCGGCCTGATCGTGGACGCGGCGATCGACGACCTCGCCACGTTCGGCCGCGCCGGCGCGCTGCTGGCGCTGGGCGCGCTCCTCTGGTTCGTCAACCGCCTGGCCGAGCGCTAGATAGATAGGGTCGCGCTCATGGGCGAGAGAACGAGCCACGCACCCGGAACTTTCAGCTGGACCGACCTGGCCACCACCGATCCGGACGGCGCCAAGCGCTTCTACACCGGGCTGTTCGAGTGGGACCCCGACGACCAGCCGATCCCGGAAAGCGACGACGTCTACACGATGCTGCTCCTTGACGGCAAGGCGGTGGCCGCTCTGTTCAGGGGCCAGGAGGGGATGCCCACCGCATGGAGCTCGTACGTGACGGTGGAGAGCGCCGACGAGGCCGCCGCCAAGGCGGCGGAACTGGGAGGCGTCGTGATGGCAGAGCCCTTCGACGTGATGGACGCCGGCCGCATGGCCGTGATCCAGGATCCGACCGGCGCGTTCATCTCCGTCTGGGAGCCGCACGGAAGCATCGGCGCGACGTTCGTGAACGGCCCCGGTGCGCTCACGCTCAATCAGCTCAACACCTCGGACCCCGAGGCGGCGGGGCGCTTCTACGCGGGGCTGTTCGGCTGGCGCACCGAGGAGATGGCCGGCGGCGACCAGCCCTACTGGGGCATCTACAACGGCGACCGCGTGAACGGGGGCATGATGGGGATGCCCGCCGACGCAGGCCCGATGCCGTCGCACTGGCTCGTCTACTTCGGCAGCGACGACGTGGACGCCGACGCCGGCCGCGTCGGCGAGCTGGGCGGCCAGATCATGGTGCCGCCGAGCGACGTGCCGGGCGGGCGGATCCTGGTGGCCCAGGATCCGCAGGGTGCCGTGGTCGGCCTGTTTGCAGGCCGGTTCGACGACTGACCGGCCCGGATCAGCGCAGCCGCAGCCGGGTGACCACGCCCGCGTGATCGGACGGCCACAGGCCGTTGAACGCCCGGTCACCGAGCTCGTCGCCCACCACCTCACCGCGGATCGCGCGCAGCTTCGGCTTGGCCAGGATCAGGTCGATGCGATGGTCGAAGCCGTCCGCGTTGGTGTCGCGCGCGTCGGACTGGTTCAGGCAGCACGAGAAGCCGGGCCCGAAGCCGGGGCGCGGCCACGTGTCGACCAGGCCGAAGCCGGCCAGGATGTCGAACGCCCCCGACGGGGACTCCGTGCCGTTCGGGTCGGAGTTGAAGTCGCCGACCACGACGTGCTGGCGATTGCCGCGAAGCGGGCCGCCGGGGCCAATCAGCTCCCGGGCCTGGTCCTCGCGGGTGGAGTCGGCGGCCGCCTCCAGGTGGGTGTTCACGAAGCGGAAGCGCTTGCCCTTGAAGTTCACGTCCACGGCGACCCAGCCGCGCCTGCTCCTGAGCGTGCCGCCGGGAGTGGGCACGCCGATCGTCGTCTCGTACTGAGACTTCAGCTTGCGGATCACCCGCAGGTCCTCGCGCTCTCTCACCAGGATCGCGTCGAACATCGTCAGGCGGATGTCGTAGCCGGCGTCGATTGGCGATTCGATGTCCGCTTCCCGCTGCTTGACGGCCACGGTGTAGCGCAGGTTGCCGCGTGCCAGCCGTCGCCGGAACGTCTTGAGGAAGTTGTAGACGACCTGTGTGGCCCGCGTGTTGGCGCCGTCCTTGACGCCGTCAGGGCCCCGCCGCCACAGGGCGACCTCCTGCAGCCCGACCAGGTCGGGCCTCGTCCGCCTGATCTCGCGCTCGAGTAGCCGCGCGCGGGTGCCGACGAAGTCGGTGCCTTGCACCTCGGCCCAGAGCTCGCCGGACTTGCGCTCGAACTCCGCGATGTCCTGGGAACCGATCGGGTGGAAGATGTTCCCGCCCAGGTAGATGTTGCGCGTCATCACCGTCACGTCGACGGGGTTCTCGCGCTGGGCGGCCTCCGCGAGAGCGGTGGGAGCGAGGATGAGCGCCAGTGTCAGCGCGCAGGCGAGTGCGCGGCGAGTCCACGAGGTCATGGCCCCCCAACCTAATTGCGATGGCAAAGTTTCGCTACTGCTCGTACGGCTCGTCGCGCTCGCGGACGGCCTGCTTGAAGCCGGCCTCGGCAGCGCGGCGGGCGAACTCGTAGCCCTCCGGGGTGTGGCGGGCGATGCCGTCGAAGAAGACGCCGAGCGCCTGCGTGGCCTGGAGCCCCTGAGCGAACAGCGCCTGGTTTACCAGCAGCTTCATCATCACGAGCTGGTTCACCGGGGTGAGCGCGATCCGCTCGAGCAGCGCCTCGAAGCGCTCGTCGAGCTGGTCCGCCGGCGGCGCCTCCACGGCGAGGCCCCAGTCGGCCGCGGTGGCGCCGTCGATCAGGTCGCCGGTGAACAGCAGCCGCTTGGCGCGCTGGTTGCCGGCGCGGAACGCCCACAGCGCCGAGGTGGGCACCCCCCAGACGCGGGCCGGCGGGTAGCCGATGCGGGCGTCGGCGGCGATCACGAGCAGGTCGGAGCAGAGCGCCATGTCGGTGCCGCCCGCCACGCAGAAGCCGTGCACCTTGCAGATCACCGGCTTGTCCGAGTGGAACAGGCTCATGAAGCCGCGCAGGTTGCGGCTCATCATCTGGAAGTCCACGACCGGGTCCCAGGGCTGCGACGGATCGTGGTTTGGCAGCACGCCGCCCTCCGCGAACTCGACCAGGTCGTAGCCGCCGCAGAACCCCTTGCCGGCGCCGGCGAGCGCGATCACGTGGACCTCCGGGTCGAGGTTCGCCCGCTCGACGCACTCGGCCAGCTCGCGTGGCATGGCGAGCGTGATCCCGTTGCCGCGGTCGGGCCGGTTGAGCGTGATGCGCGCGATGCGCCCGTCGGCCTCGTAGGTCAGGGTCTCCACGCGGATGCCTCCTTCTCAAGCACGATCTCGTCGCGCAGGGGGATGCCGTACTCCCCGGTCTCGGGGATCTCGGGCTTCAGCAGTCGTCTCGACTCGTCGACGGCGCCCGCGTGCAACTCCTTCAGGCGGAAACCCCGGCGCTGGTAGAAGCGAAGAGCATCGACGTTGTCGTTGGTGGTGAGCACCCAGAGGCGCCTCGCCTTGCTCTCCACGGCCTGGATCAGCGCCGTGCCGGCGCCGGTACCCGGGGTTGCGGCGTGGAGGGTGAGGATCTCGCACTCGTCGCCGTCTGTGATGTAGCTGAGGACGCCGGCGAGGGCGCCGTCGTCGGTCTCGGCGATCAGGGCCGGGTGCTCGAGCGCGTTCTCGATCCGCCCGAGCCGCGCCACCACCGCGGCGTTTCGCTCGGAGAGGAGGCCCTGGAGGGTGGGACGGTCCGCGTCGGTGGCCTCGCGGACGTGCATCGGGCTACCCGGCTATTGCCCGCCGTACGACGGCGGCGGCATCGACGCCGGGGGGCAGGGTGCCGTACACCCGGCCTCCCTCCCCGAGCCGCCCCGCGCAGAACGCATCGGACACCTCGGCGGGCGCGTGGCGCACAAGCACACTCGCCTGCAGCGCAAGCGCCAGCTCCTCCACCACCCGGCGGGCCCCGAACTGGGGCTCGGCGGGCGGGGTCGCGGACCGCAGCCGGTCGAGGTGGGCGTCGAGCAGCCGGTTGGCGCCGCGCGCGAGCTCGCACTCGGCCATGAACGCCGGCAGGCCCTCGGGCTCCTTCACCGTGGCGCGCAGCACGTCGAGCGCCGCCACGTTGCCCGACCCCTCCCAGATCGAGTTGAGCGGAGAGTCGCGCAGCAGGCGCGGCATCCCCGACTCCTCCACGTAGCCGTTGCCGCCGAGGCACTCGAGCGCCTCTGCCGCGTGCGGCGCGGCCCGCTTGCAGACCCAGTACTTCATGACGGCGGTCGCGAAGCGCCGGAAGGCGGCTTCGCCGTTGTCGTACGACCTCGCGAGCCGCAGCGCCGCCGCCGTGGCGGCCTCGGACTCCACCGCCAGATCGGCGAGCACGTTCTGCATGGCCGGCTGCTCGGCCAGCAGCTTGCCGAAGGCGCTGCGGTGCCGGGCGTGATGGACGGCCTGGACCACGCCCCACCGCATCGAGGCGGCCGAGCCGAGCAGGCAGTCGAGCCGCGTGTGGTTGACCATCCGGATGATCGTGGCCACGCCTCGGCCCTCCTCGCCGATCAGCCGGCCGCGCACCTGGTGGAACTCGACTTCGCTCGAGGGCAGCGAGCGCGTGCCGAGCTTGTCCTTCAGGCGCTGGATGCGGAAGCCGGGGTCGCTTCCCTCGAACAGGAAGCATGAGAGGCCGCCGGGCGCCTGCGCGAGCGTGAGGAAGACGTCGCAGGGCGGATAGGAGCAGAACCACTTGTGCCCGCTGAGCTCGTACGTGCCGTCCCCGGCGGGCTCCGCGCGCGTGCTGTTGGCCCGCACGTCCGAGCCGCCCTGCTTCTCGGTCATCGCCATGCCCGCCAGGGCGCCGTCGTCATAGCTCGGCCGCGTCAGGCGTGGCTCCCACTCGGCGGCCAGCTCGGGGGTCTCCCGCAGCGCCGGGATCGCCGCGTACGTCATCGACACGGGGCACATGACGCCTGATCCCACCTGGCTCCAGACGAGGAACAGGGCGGCGCGCACCACGTGTGCGCCGGGCTGCGCATCGCGCCACGGCAGCGAGTGCATCTCGCGCTCGATCGCCTGGCGCAGGCACCAGTGCCAGGAGGGGTCCAGCTCGACCCTGTCGATCCGGTTCCCGTAGCGGTCGTGCGTGCGCAGGACGGGCTCGTTGTGCTCCGCGCGCTCGG
Source organism: uncultured Thermoleophilaceae bacterium (assembly GCA_963835705.1). Classification (GTDB taxonomy): domain Bacteria; phylum Actinomycetota; class Thermoleophilia; order Solirubrobacterales; family Thermoleophilaceae; genus JACVRW01. Next base: position 62,426 of record CAWIGR010000016.1, on the reverse strand, counting down.
AGTGCTCGAGCGCCTCGGCGCTGCCGGCGAGCTGGCCGGCGTCGCGGAGTCGGTCGACGCCCCAGCCGCCGCCCTCGCGCTCGAGTGCCTCGCGCAGCGCGACGTCCGCCTCGAACACGTCGTAGGGAACGATCGGCGGGGCCTGGTTCAGGACGTCATGCGTGGACGCGCTCGTGAGCACTTGGAAGAGCCTCCTGGCAGAACTGGACGAGAGTGGCGATCAGCGCCTCGCGGGAGCCGCCGTTCGCGGTGGACAGCGGCCCCACGAGCGACTCGGCGAGCGCCCCGACGAGCGACGCCGCGACTGTGCCGACGTCGTGGGCGCGCAGCTCGCCGTCGCGCACGCCGTCCTCGAGCACGCGGGCGAAGGCGTCGCGATAGCCGATCCGGAACCGCAGCCGCTCGGACTCCACGGCCGGGTTGACCGGCTCGGCGATCAGCGCGTAGGCGAGCACCGGACCCGCCAGCGCCCGCCGGCAAAAGGCCTCGACCGCCCCCGCCACGCGCTCGGCGGCCGGGCGGCCGTCGGGGCCCGAGACGTCCACGACCACGTCGAGCTCGCGCTGCGACGCGTGCCGGAACACCTCGGCGAAGAGATCGCCCTTCGAGGGGAAGTGGCGGTAGACGGTGCCCACCGCCACGCCGGCGTCGGCGGCAACGGCCTGGATCCCGGCCGAGGCGTAGCCGCCGCGGGCGACCCGCTCGAGCGCCGCGGCCACGATCCGCTCGCGTGTGGCGAGCCGGCGCGCCTCGGTCTTCTCGGTGCGCCGGTATGCCATGAAAGAAGTGAATCACGATTCATGTCTTGCAGCAAGGGGACGGTGGCTTGCGCCCAGGAGGGCGCCCCCGTAGCTTCCCCGCATGCTCAGCCCAGCCCACGCACTTCTGGTCGCCCTCGTCCTGTCGCTCGGCGTCCCCGCGGCGGCATCCGCCGATCGCGGGCGCACCGCCAGCTTCTCCTTCGGCGTCACGGCGGGCGAGGTACGGGCGCGCTCGGCGATCCTCTGGGGGCGCACCGACCGCGCCGTGGTCGTGGTGCTCGACGTCGCCGCGGACCGTCGCTTCACGCGCGGGCTCAGGCACTTCGCGCTGGCCGCCCGGCCGGCCAATGACCTCACGGTGCGGCGTCGCGTGGCCGGGCTGCGCCCGGGCACGCGCTACTGGTACCGCTTCCGGGCGGGCCGCGGCACGAGCGCCGTGGGCACGTTCGTGACCGCCCCGGCTCGTGGCGTGAGCGCGAGGGTCGAGTTCGCCTGGACCGGGGACACCGACTTCAGCCCGGCCCCGGGCCGGAGCGCTCCCTACTGGAACGCCGGCGGTGTCTTCCGCAGCATGAGGGCCGAGCGCAACCACTTCAACCTCCACCTCGGCGACACGATCTACTCGGACAGCGAGGTGCCCGGCGCCCTGCGGCCGATCGCGCTGACCGTGCCGCAGAAGTGGGCGAAGTACAGGCGCAACCTCGGAAACCGGCACCTCCAAGCGGTCCGGCGCTCCGCGGGCTTCTACTCCCACTGGGACGACCACGAGTTCGTGAACGACTTCTCGCCCGCGGAGAGCACCTTCTCCAACGGCGTGAACATCGACGGGCGCACCCTGTTCCGGCGTGGCGTGCGGGCGTTCACGGACTACGCGCCGGTGAGCTACAGCCGCGGGCGGGGTCTCTACCGCTCGGTGCGCTGGGGCCGCAACCTCGAGCTCTTCTTCCTCGACGCGCGCTCGTTCCGCGACGCAAAGGCCGATGAGGGCGGCGTGTGCGACAACCCGCAGACGGGCGAGCCGGACTTTGCTCCGACGGCGCCCCAGAGCACCCGAGACGTGTTCGCCATCGCATCGCCGTCGCTCGCGGAGCCGGTGTCGCAGCAGTGCCTCGACAGGATCCGCGACCCCAACCGCGACTACCTCGGCGACGCCCAGTTCCGCAGGTTCCGGCGCGCGATCAGTCGCTCGGCGGCGCGGTTCAAGGTGATCGTCAACGAGCTCGCGATCCAGCAGTACTACGTGCTCCCCTACGACCGCTGGGAGGGCTACGAGGCGGAGCGCCGGCGGATGCTCAGGTTCCTCTCGGACAGCGTGAAGAACGTGGTCTTCCTGTCCTCGGACGTGCACGCCACGCTCGTGAACGACGCCCGCTTCCAGACGCTCGAGCCCGGCGGGCCACGCAACAGCGGGATCCTGGACGTGACGGTCGGATCGGCGGCCACCGCCAACTACGCACTGGAGATCGACGACACGGTGGACCGGCCGGGCACCGGCGCGTTGGTCGACACGGCCTTCTTCGAGCCGCCGCCGCCGGCCGGCATCGGGATGCGCTGCTCGATCGTGGACGCGTTCAGCTACGGCCAGGTCCGCGTGACCCGCAACCGGCTGACGATCACGCCGAAGGGGATCGACGGCAGGCCACAGGTGAATGGCGGCCGGCCCTGCGGGCCGTTCGTGCTGCGGTACGAGCGCTAACCGCCGACTAGCGCCGCATCGAGGGCTGCGTCGGTGAGTTCGGCGCTTCGTTTCCAGGTGAAGCGGGCGGCGCGGTCATGGCCGGCGGCGATCAGGCGGGCACGCTCGGCGTCGTCGGCCGCGGCCCGCAACAGTGCGGCCGCGAACGCCTCGGGGTCGTTCGGCTCGGCAAGCAGCGCGGCGCCGCCGCAGGTCTCCGGTAGGGCGGCCCGGTCGGCCGCCACCACCGGCGTGCCGCACGCCATGGCCTCGAGGCAGGGGAGGCCGAACCCCTCGTACAGCGACGGCATCGCCAGCGCCCGCGCGCCGGTGTAGAGGCCGGGCAGGAGCGACTCGGCCACGTAGCCGAGGGCGCGGCCGGGCGGCGCCGTGCCGCCGCGCAGGTAGCCGCGGCCGCCGCCCGCGATGACCAGCTCGATGCCGAGCTCGCCGAGCCTGGAGGCGGCCTCCGCCAGCACCGCCAGGTTCTTGCGCGCGCTGCGCGTGGCGAGCGCGAGCACGTAGTGGCGGTCGAGGCCGAAGGCGGCGCGCGCCGGCCCCGAATCAGCGGACGGCGAGAAGGCGGCCGACACGCCGTTCGGCACCACCGCAACCGAGTCCGCCGGCACGCCTAGCCGCTCCACGATCTCGCCCCGCGCGAAGCCCGAGACGGTGAGCACGGTCCGGGCGCGGCGGGCCACGGCGGGGAGAACGGCGCGCTGCCAGGCTGCGTACGCGCGGCCGTACCACTCGGGGTGGGCCAGGGCGGCGAGGTCGTGGATCACGACGGCGTTGCGGCGCGAGGCGACCGGGGCGAGGTTGGCGGGGCAGTACAGGAGGTCGGCCTCGCGGGCGAGGAGCGGCAGCGCGAGCTGCTCCCAGGCATGCCCCGCCCGATGGGCTAGACGCGGCCGCGGGCGCACGACGACGTAGCGGTCGGGCCGAAGCGCGGGAAGACGCCCTGCGATCTCCCGAGCGACCCGCTCGACGCCGCCGGTTTCGCGCCGGACGGCGGCGCGGGCGTCGATGGCGACGAGGCCGCTCATCGCTACCGCGCCCTCAGCCTTTGACGGCCCACACTCGCCTCGGCGCGGGCCGGGGCGCCGCTCACGGCACTTCCCTCCGCCGCGCTTCCCTCAATGCCCGCAGTCGGGCCGCCTCGACGTCCCCGCCGCGGCCGGTCAGCCGGCGGGCCGCCGCCCGGGTCGCGTAGGTCGCGGCCTCGGCGATGTCGTCCATGAGCAGCGGCACATGGCCCTCGCGCGCCAGCACCTCGCGGCGGCGCCGGGCCCTCAGGGGTAGGTCGCCCTCGCCCAGCGCCGGTCCCACCGACGCCCCGCCGCGGTGCCTCAGCGCCACTCCCGGCCGCAGCAGCGTCGGCACGCCCGCCCGGCGGGCGCGCAGGCACAACTCCATGTCCTCGTAGAAGAGGAAGGCGTCGGGGTCGAAGGGACCGAGCCGGCGCAGCAGGTCCGTGCTCGCCACGAGGCAGGCGGCGACGGCCCATCCGACGGAACGCGGATTGTCGCTGCGCCAGGGCTCGTACCGCTCCCGCAGGCGGCCGGGCAGCAGGGGGCGCGGCAGCAGGGCGGGCACGAGGCCTTGCAGCCGCCCGGGCGTGGGGTGGGCGCTGTCCTGGACGCTGCCGTCGCTGTTCAGGAGCCGGGGCGCGAACAGGGCGTCTGTCTCGGCCGCCTCGTCGGCGAGCCGGGCCAAGCCGCCGTCAAGGAGCTCGACGTCCGGGTTCACCAGCGCGGTTACCGGCTCATCCACCAGCTCGAGCCCGGCGTTGCACCCCGCGCCGAAGCCGCGGTTGCCGTCGAGCGCGATCACCGTGGCGCCACGCGCTCGGGCCAGCTCCGCCCCCCGGTCGCTCGAGCCGCTGTCCACCACCACCAGGGCCGGGGGCGGGTCGAGGTAGAGCTCGACCGAGTCGAGCAAACACTCGAGCTCCGCCGCCGAGTCGTGGATCACGGTGACGATCGTGAACGCGCTCATGCGGCCGCCTCGGCGAGGATCGCTCGCGTCTCCCGGGCCGCCCGCTCCCACGACAGCTCCGCGACCGCCTCGCGGCCGGCCGCCACCAGACGCTCGCGCAGGCCGGTCTCGCGCTCGAGGCGGAGCAGCGCAGCGGCGAGCGCCTCGGCGTCGCCGGGCGGCACCCGCACGGCGCCCTCCCCCAGCGTCTCCTCGAAGACGGGCAGGTCGGCCACCACCGCCGGCGTCCCGCGGGCGAGCGCCTCCACCGGCGTGAAGCCGAACCCCTCGTCGCGCGACACGCAGGCCAGCGCAACCGCTCCCGCATAGAGGGCCTCCAGCGCCTGATCGGACACGTGGCCGAGCACGGTGGCCCGGGAGCGTTCCAGCTCGCCGCGAAGCGGCCCGTCGCCGGCGAGAACGAGCCCGGCCCGGAGCCCCCGCGAGCGGGCCAGCCCGTGCGCCTCGACCAGAACCCCGGGGAGCTTGCGCGGCTCGAGTGCCCCGACCGCGAGCAGATAGGGCTGAGCGACGCCCGCGGGCAGCGCCGGGCGCGCGGCCGGCGCGGCGGCCGCGCCGGCCGGCTTCCCCGCCCCCGAGTGCACCACCCGGACCCGCTCGGGGGAGAGGCCCCACCGGGCCACGGCGGCCTCCCGCACTGCACCCGATGGGCAGATCACCCGGGTCGCCCTCCGCGCGAGGGTCTCCGGCCGGGCGAGCCCGTGCCAGACCCGCTCGTAGGGCGTGTAGTCCGCAGGATGCTCGAACGACAGGTCGTGCAGCGTCAGGACCACCGGGAGGCCGGGGGAGAGCGCCAGCGGCGCGGGGGCGGGCGCCCACGCCACGTCGCAGCCTCCGGTCAGCCGGTCGAGCCGGGGCCGGCCCAGGACCGCCCCGGCGCCGAAAAGCAGCCGGCCCGGCACCCGGCTGCGCACCGACCGCACGTTCGGCGCGCGGAACGGCTCCGGTTCCTCGGAGCCGGTCACCAGCACCACGTACTCGTCCTCCGGCCGCTGCTCCGCCAGCGCCTCCAGCAGGCACCGCAGGTATCGCGCCACGCCGCGCCGGTGCGCCGCCCCGGGTCGGAGCGCGCGACCGTCGACGCCGACCCTCACCGCGGCGAGGCGGTCACCTTGCGCCGGATGGCGATCCCGGCGAGCAGGAGCGCGTAGCCCGTCGCCGCGAAGAGGACCACGGGCGCGCCGGTGCGCGGCAGGGTAGGGGAGGCCTCCTGCGTGGCCTCGGCCGTGGGCGCCGGCTCGACCGTTCCGTTGCCGCCCGGAGCCGGCTCCGCGGGCTCGGACGGTGGGGGTGCCGCGGGCTGCTCCGGCGCCGGCGCGGGCTGCTGTGGCGGCTGCTCCTGGCCGCCACCTTCCCCGCCCTGGAACGGGTCCACGTACTGGTCGTCGCCGGCGCTCTGGCCGAGCGCCACGCTGGGCGCGGCCAGCCAGGCGGCGGCAATGACGACGGCGGTGAGCGCTCGAAACATGCGCGGAGAGCCTAGTACCCCGGTAGGCGGCCCGCGTGACAGCGCACATAGACTGGCGCCCCGTGAGCCTGAAGGCAGTGTCACGGAGGACGGCGCTGGTCCATGACTTTCTCGTGAGCGTGCGGGGCGCCGACCGCGTGTTCCTCGAGATGTGCGACCTGTGGCCGGACGCCGATGTGTTCACCCCCGTCTACGACGAGGATGGAACCGAAGGCCTCTTTGCGGGGCGCCGCATCCACACCTCGTTCCTGCAGCGCGTGCGCCCGACCACCCGCACCTTCCGGGCGCTGCTGCCGCTCTACCCGGCGGCGATCGAGTCGTTCGACCTGTCCGGGTACGACCTCGTGGTGTCGAGCTCGAGCGCCTGGGCTCACGCCGTCCTGTGTGAGGAGGAGACGGTCCACGTCTGCTACTGCCACAACCCGTTCCGCTATGCATGGAACGAGCGCCACCGCACGCTCGCGGAACGGTCGGACCCGGTCTCGCGCGCCTTGCTGCGCGCGCTCTTCCGGCGCTGGCGCGAATGGGACTGGATCGCCGCGCAGCGCGTGGACCGCTACATCACGAACTCGCGCACCACGCAGGGCAGGATCCGCAGCTACTTCGGCCGCGACTCGCGCATCGTCTATCCGCCCGTGGCCACTGAGCGCTTCCGCCCCGGCCCCGTCGGCGACTACTACCTGGTGCTCTCAGAGCTCGTCTCGCACAAGCAGATCGAAGTGGCCGTCAAGGCCTTCAACCGGCTGAGCGCGTCGCTCGTCATCGCCGGCGACGGGCCGGCGCGACGCCAGCTCGAGCGCCTGGCCAAGCCGAACGTGCGCTTCGCCGGGCGCGTGAACGACGCCGAGGCGGCACGCCTGCTCTCGGGCTGCCGGGCGCTGGTGGTGACCGGGCCCGAGGAGTTCGGGATCGCTGCCGTGGAGGCGCAGGCGGCCGGCCGGCCGGTGATCGCGCGCGCCGCCGGGGGACTGCTCGAGAACGTGGTCGACGGCGTGACCGGCTGTCTGTGGAACGGGGGCCCGGCGGACCTGGCCGACACGATCTCCGGCTTCGACACGGCGGCCATGGACCCGGAGGCGTGCGTCGAGAACGCTCGCCGCTTCGACTCGTCGGTCTTCCGCGAGAGCTTCCCCCGCGAGGTGAGCGCCGCCCTGCGCGACGGGCCGGCGGAGCGGCTCGAGGCTTGGCCCCGTATCCCGCGGCGGCCCGCGCTCACGCGACGTCCGGCGTGGCGGCCGGGGCGCTAGCCGTCGCTGCGGTCGCCCGCCGCCTCGGCTCCGGCCGAGCCCAGCAGGCCGCCCGGTCGCCGCGGCCAGCGCGGAGAACGCCAGCGGATCCGCCGCCCCGGGGGAGCCGCCTCCCCCTCCTGCTGCTCAGCCACGGGGCGCCGGAGGCTGCGGAGCTTCGGGACCAGCATGAGCGCCTCGAAGGCGATCGGAAGCGACATCTTGCTTTCGCCCTCAGTGCGGTCGCGAAAGCAGATCGGAACCTCGGTCACCCTGAACCCGGCAAGGAGCGCCCGGTAGGTCAGCTCGATGTTGAACACATAGCCCTGGGCCCGCAGCGTGGACGGCTCGACGGCCTCCAGGACGGCCCGCCGCACGCAGCGGAAACCGCTGGTGAGGTCGTGCACGCCGACGCCGAGGACGGCCCGGGCATAGACCGACCCGGACCGGCTCAGAACGCGCCGGAGCGGTGGCCAGTCGACGATCCGCCCACCGTCGACGTACCGCGATCCGAGCACGAGGTCGCTGCCGGCGGCGGCGGCGAGGAGCGCCGGCAGGTGTTCCGGGTCGTGGGAGAAATCCGCGTCCATCACGATCACCAGCTCGGCACCGTGGTCGAGCGCGTGCGCGAAGCCGGCCAGATAGGCCTTCCCAAGCCCCTCCTTGCCCGGCCGGTGGAGCACCTCGACCCGCTCGTTCTGCTCGGCCAGCCGGTCCGCTACGGCTCCCGTGCCGTCGGGTGAGGCGTCGTCCACCACGAGCAGGCCCCAGTCGCCCGGGGCGGCGCCCTCGAGCCGGGGCGCGGTCGCGCGGACCATGCCCTCCAGGTTGCCGGCCTCGTTGTAGGTCGGCAGGAACAGCCACAGGCTGGCGTTCATGCGCGGGCACCATATTGGGCGCGGGCACCGAGCGCCAGGAGCGCCCGGCCGCCCGGGAGGTTCGCTACCGTGTCGCGCCGGATGAGCTCGCCCGCGCACGGACAGCCCTTCCACATCCTGGTGCTGGCCGACCGGGACTGGAAGCACCACGACACCGGGGGCAACGGCGCCAACCTGTGGGCTCAGATCAGCCGCTGGGTCGCGGCCGGCAACCGCGTGACGGTTGTGGCGGGCGAGTACCCGGGCTGCGAGCGGGTGGAGCGCTTCGGGGACCGCCTGGTCGTGCATCGCATGGGCACGCGCAGCACGGTCTTCCCGCGCGGCATGCTGGCGGTGCTGCGCGGCGTGGGCCGCGACGCCGACGTCGTGCTCGAGGTGATAAACGGGATCACCTTCCTCACCCCGCTGTGGCTGCGCAAGCCGCGGGTGGCGATGATCCACCACGTCCACCGCGAGCTCTTCCTCGAGGAGTTCCCGAGGACCGGGAAATTCCTCTACTGGATCCTCGAGCGGATGCCGTTGCGGCTGTTCTACCGCCGCACGCCCTTCCTCACTATCTCGGACGCCGCGCGCGACGACCTCGTCCGTGAGGGCATCCCGCGCGAGAACATCACGGTCGAGTACCTGGGCGTGGACCCGGAGGGCTTCGCGCCCGGCGAGCGCGCGCCGGAGCCGCGCGCGGTATTCGTGGGCCGCCTCAAGGCGTACAAGCGCATCGAGCGGCTCTTCGAGGTAGTCGAGGCGGTGCCCGGCCTGACCCTCGACGTGGTCGGCGAGGGCGACCACCGGCCGGACCTGGAGGCCGAGATCGAGCGGCGCGGCATCGGCGGGCGGGTCGTGATGCACGGCTACGTGGACAACCCCCGCAAGGCCGAGCTGTACGGCCGCGCCTGGGTGAACCTGACCGCGTCGGCCTCCGAGGGCTGGTCGCTGACCGTGATGGAGGCTGCCCTCTGCGGCACGCCGAGCGTGGCGCTGGCGGTGGGGGGCCTGACCGAGTCGGTCGTGGACGGGGAGACGGGCTTCCTCGCAAAGGACGATGCCGAGCTCGTGACCCGCGCGCACGAGGTGGTCGAGTCGCCGGAGCTGCGCGAGCGCCTCGGCCACGCGGCGGAGCGACGCGCCCGCACCTTCAGCTGGGACCGATCGGCGGCCACGTTCCTGGAGGTCATGCGGCGGACCGGCGGGATGGCGCCGGAGGGGCCGGCGCCCAACGCGTACGCGGGCAACGGCTCCGTGCCGGAGGCCGGGCCCCGGGTGGCGGGGAAGCGATAGCGGCTCCCCCCGACGTCGAGGGCTGGCTGAGCGACGACCAGGCCGAGCGCCTCGAGAGCGCGGCGGCGCGGTTGCGCAGCGGGCGGATCGTCGAGATCGGCTCGTTCCGCGGCCGCTCGACCATCGTCCTGCGCAAGGCGGCAGCCGACGACGTGGAGGTGGTGGCCATCGACCCGCACGGCGGCGGCGACCGGGGCCCGCGGCAGATCACCCCGGACGCCGCCCTCGGCGAGGCCGATCACGAGGCGTTCCACTTGAACCTGCGCCGGGCGGGGGTGGACGAGGGAGTGCGCCACGTGCGCCGCAGCTCGCAGGACGCGCTCGGCGAGGTGGAGGGGGAGACCGCGCTGCTCTACGTGGACGGCGCACACCGGTACGGGCCCGCCCGGGCGGACATCGAGCGCTGGGGCGAGCGCGTGGCGCCCGGGGGGACGATGCTCGTGCACGACGCCTACAACGCGGTGGGGGTGATGCTGGCCCAGCTCCGCCTGCTCCTCCTCTCGGGGGGCTGGCGTTACCTGGGGCGCACGCGCTCGCTCGCCGAGTACCGGCGCGAGGAGCTCGACCCGGGCGACCGCCTGCGCAACGCGGCCCGCCAGCTGCGCGGGGTGCCCTGGTTCCTGCGCAACTGCCTGATCAAGGTGGCGCTGGTGGCGCGTATGCGGCCCGTGGCCCGGCGGCTCGGGCTGCCGGACGGAGACCACTGGCCCTACTGAGTCGCCGGTATGTTCTCCCCCCTTGGACGAATGGCGCTACCGCGAGCTCTACGAGCTGGAGGACAGCCACTGGTGGTTCCGGGGCCGCCGCGCCGTCATCTGGAGCCTGCTGCGCCGGGCCGGCCTGCCGCCCGCTCCCCGCATCCTCGACGCCGGTTGTGGCACGGGCCGCAACCTGGTCGAGTTCGGCCGGCTGGGCGAGGTGGAGGGCGTGGACGCGTCGGAGGACGCGGTCACCTTCTGCCACCGGCGGGGCCTGGGCGGCGTCCTGCGGGCTCGCGTCGACGAGCTTCCCTATGACGACGGGCGCTTCGGCCTCATCCTGGCCACCGACGTGATCGAGCACCTCGACGACGACCGGCGCGCGCTGGCCGAGCTCCGGCGGGTCGCCTTGGCCGGCGCGCGACTGGTCCTGACGGTGCCGGCCTACCCGTGGCTCTGGAGCGAGCACGACGTGTCGATGCACCACCGCCGCCGCTACACGCTCGGGCGACTGCAGAGGATGGTCGCCCAGGCTGGCTGGCAGCCGGTGGTGCGCTCGTACTTCTTCAGCTTCCTGCTCCCGGCGGTCGCGGCGGTGCGCACCGCCCGGCGGCTCGCGCCCGGGCGGGGCCGCTCGGACCTCGCGCTCGCTCCCGCCGCCCTCGGCCGGGCGCTCGAGCTGCCCGTGCTCGCCGAGGCGAAGCTGATCGAGCGCGGCGTGCGGCTGCCGGCCGGCGTGTCGGTCGGGATGGTGTGCACGGCGCCATGACGGGCGTGGCGCTCAGCATCGTGGTGCCCGCCTACAACGAGGTGCTCCGGCTGCCGCGCACGCTCGGCGTGATGCGCGCTCACCTCGACTCCGCCGGGGAGCCGTACGAGGTCATCGTGGTGGACGACGGCAGCCGGGATGGCACGGCCCGGGCGGCCGAGGAGGCGGCGCGCGGCTGGCCACAGCTGAGCCTGCTGCGGCTGCCGTCCAACCGCGGGAAAGGCGCCGCGGTGCGGGAGGGCATGCTGAGGGCGAGCGGAGCGCAGCGCGCGTTCAGCGACGCCGACCTCAGCACGCCGCTCGACGAGCTGGCCCGCCTGCGCGCCCGCTTGGGTGGCGACTGCCAGGTGGTCATCGCCTCGCGTGACCTCCCCGGCTCCGACATCGAGGTCCACCAGCCCCGGCCGCGGGAGCTGGCGGGGAAGACCTACAACAGGCTGCTCCAACTGCTGGTGCTGCCCGGGATCCAGGACTCGCAGTGCGGGCTGAAGGTGTTCGGCGCGGAGGCCGCCGTGGCGTGCTTCACGTCGCTTCACACCGAGCGCTTCGGCTTCGACGCCGAGGTGCTCGTGCGGGCCCGCCGGCTCGGCTGGACGGTTGCCGAGGTGCCGGTGCGCTGGCGCCACGCCGAGGCCTCGCGGGTCAGCGCGCACAAGGACGCGCCCCGCATGCTGCTGGACCTGCTCCGGCTTCGCTTCGGGCGGCTCGACCGTCCTCCGGCCTCCCGCGCCTCCTCGCTCGAGAGCGCCGGTTCGCCCTCGGAGCTATAGGCCTCGTGGCCTGGCCGCTGCTCCTGTACGGCGGCATCGCGCTGCTCGTTTGGGGCCCGTGGGTGCTCGACGACCCGAGCTCGAAGCTCCTGGCGGCGAACGATCTCGATCCCAGCGCCTACCTGTGGTTCTTCGCCTGGTGGCCGCACGCGCTCCTCAACGGGCTCGATCCGTTCTACACCGAGCTCATCTTCGTGCCGGACGGCTACAACCTGGCCTGGGTCACCTCCATGCCCGGGCCCAGCCTGCTGCTGTCGCCCGTGACGCTGGCCCTGGGTCCCGAGGTCACGTTCAACCTCATCTCGCTCGCCGCCCCGGCGCTCGCCGCCTGGACCGCGTTCCTGCTCTGCCGGCACGTGACCGGGTCCGTCCCCGCCTCGCTGGTCGGGGGTTATCTGTTCGGCTTCTCGCCCTACATGCTCAGCCAGCTGCGGGGCGCGCCGCAGCTCGCCCTGATCGCGCTCGTGCCGCTGATGGTCCTGCTCGTCCTGCGCCACGTGCAAGGCTCGCTGTCGGACCGCCGCTTCGCGCTCGCTCTCACCGCCACCCTCACCGCCCAGATCCTCACCTCGACCGAGGTCCTGGCCACGGCGGTGCTGTTCGGCGCGCTCGTCATGCTGGCCGCGTACGCGCTCTACGCCGAGCTCCGCGACCGGCTGCGGCGCACCGCCCTGCTGTGCGGGGCGGCGCTGGCCGGCACCGCCGTGCTGGCCAGCCCGCTGCTCTACAACGTCTTCTTCCGCTCGCGCACGCTGCCGGAGCAGGCGCTCACCGACTTCCCGGCCGACCTCGTCTCCTTCCTGGTCCCCGGGCCGCTCGTGGCCGCGGCGCCGGAGCGGCTCGGTGTCACGCAGCCGAGCTGGGCCACCGGCGCCGCCTACGTCGGCCTGCCGCTGCTCGTGCTGCTCGGCGCCTTTGCCTTCGCCCACCGGGGCGAGCGCCGCGCGCTCCTGGCCGGCGCCGCCTTCCTGATCACGGCCGTGGCGTCGCTCGGAACGGCGCTCCAGGTGGCCGGCCGCGACACGGGCATCCCGATGCCGTGGCTGGTCTTCGACGGCCTGCCGCTCCTGCGCTACGCCATCCCGCTCCGCTTCCCGGCCTTTGCCTTCCTGGCCGCCGGCGTGATGGTGGCCATGTGGCTGGCGTGGCGCCCCACCCGGGCGCGCTGGGCGCTCGCGCTGGCCGGGCTGGCGCTGCTCCTCCCCGCGGCCGGCCACGGCGAGTGGAGCACACGGCTAACCGATCTGCCCTTCTTCGCCGGGGACGGTCACGAGCGCCGGCTCGAGCAATCCGACCACGTGCTGACCGTGCCGACCTGGGGCCCCAACATGCGCTGGCACGCCCAGGCCGACTTCTCGTTCGGGCTCGCGGCCGGCTATGTGGGCGCCTTCCCAGAGAGCTACCAGCGCTTCGCGGCCTGGCGTGATCTGCTCGGTTCGCCGGTGGGGCTCGAGGGCGTGCCGTCGCCCGCCGAGCTCCGGCGGTTCATCCGGGCCAAGCGGGTGACCGCGATCGTGGTCGAGCGCGACCGTCCTGGAGGCGGGAGGGAGCTGTTCCGCAGCCTGGGCGTGCGGCCGGTGGTGACGGGCGGCGTGCTGTTCTACCGGCTCAGACCGCCGGCGGGTTGAGCCGCGCTATGTTCACCGGGATGCGCCAGCCGTGGATGTCGGTGATCGTGCCGGCCTACAACGAGGAGCAGGCCATCGCCGGCACCCTCGTGGCGCTGCGCGAGCGCCTGGACGAGAGCGGCCTGCCGTACGAGATCCTGGTCGTAGACAACGCCTCCACGGACGGGACCGTCCAGCGCGCCGAGGCCCACGGCAGGCCCGTGCGGGTCCTTCGCAACGACGTGAACCGCGGCAAGGGCTACTCCGTACGGAGGGGCATGCTCGAGGCCGCCGGACAGCTGCGCCTTCTCTGCGACGCCGACTGCTCGCCCTCGCTGGACTCGCTCCCCCGCATGCTGGAGGCGATCGAGCACGTCGATGTGGCCGTGGGTTCGCGGCTCGCCCCGGGAGCGGACGTGGGCCGGGTGCAGCCGCTGAGACGGCGCCTGGTGGGCTGGCCGTTCATCGCGCTCACCCGCCTGCTGATGGCCGAGCCCAGCCGCGACGTGTACTGCGGGTTCAAGCTCTGGCGTGGCGTCGCGGCCCAGGCGGTGTTCTCCCGCCAGCGCCTGGACGGCTGGGTCTTCGACGCGGAGTCGCTTGCCATGGCCCGCAGGCTCGGATATCGCGTGCGGGAGGTGGGGATCGTGTGGGTGAACCGCGAGGCCTCCAAGCTGTCCATCCTGCGCACGCTCGTGCCCGCGGTGAGGGAGCTGCTGCTCGCCCGCCGGAACGTCCGGGGCCTGAGCGCGGCGCCCGCTCCGGTCGCGGCCGAGGCCGTGGCCGACTCGTCAGAGTCCAGCGCGTAGGCGAGGCATGGGCCGACTGGCGGCGCGTCCGGTGCTGAGCGCGGCGATCCTCTACGCGGTCGTGTCGCTGGTCTTCGTCGGGCAGGGGCTGTGGCCGGGCCGCACGCTGTCCAGCTCGGACATGCTCTGGAGCACGGCGCCGTGGACGGCCTCGGCGCCGCCCGAGGTCCGCTGGGGCGGGGCCAACTTCGAGCTGGCCGACGCGATAACGGTCTTCCACCCCTTCTTCCGGCACGCCCGCGACACGCTGCCCGACGTCCCGCTCTGGAACCCGCACGTGATGGCGGGACGGCCGTTCCTGGCCAACGCGCAGTCCGCCGTGTTCTCGCCGTTCATCTGGCCCGCCTACGTGCTGCCGTTCTGGAAGGCGCTGGCCGTGATTGCCGCGCTCAAGCTGTGGGTGGGCGCCCTGGGGACGTTCATGCTGGGGCGCGCGCTCGGGATGCGCTTCGGAGGCGCGCTGCTGGCCGGCCTCGTCTTCTCGTTCGGGACCTTCTTCGTCGCCTGGCTGGCCTGGCCCCTGACGAACATCTTCCCGCTGCTCCCCTGGCTGCTCTTGCTGTCCGAGCTGATCGTGCGCCGTCCGGCGGCGCTCCCCGGCGCCGGGCTGGCCGCGCTGGTGGCGCTCGCCTTCTTCGGCGGGCACCCGGAGTCCAGCTTCCACGTGCTCGTGGCCACCGTGCTGTTCTTCGGCTTCCGCCTGCTCCTCACCTGGTCGCGCGCGGGCCGCAACCGCTCGCTGCTGGTGCGGCCGGCCCTGGTCTTCGCGGCGGCACTGGCCGCCGGCACGGCGATGGCCGCCGCAATGCTCGTGCCTCTCTTCGAGCTGCTCGCGCACTCGGGCGACTACGAGCGCCGGCTCGGGTGGGAGCCGGGCCATGCCGACGCCCGCTACCTGGGCACCCTCTTCCTGTTCGACTACTGGGGTCGGCCGACCCAGACGCCGCTCGCCGGCATCGTCAGCAACCGCGGCTGGTATGCCGGCGGCATCACGCTGATGCTGGCGCCGATCGCGCTGATCCTGCGCCCCACGGCCACGCGCATCGCGGTCGCGGTCTTCGGGGCGGTCTGCCTGCTCGTCGTGGTCGGCGCCGATCCGTTCTTCTCGGCCGTCACCGCCCTCCCCGGCTTCCGCACGGCCCACAACGGCCGGATGGTGATCTTCGTCCTGTTCGCGCTCGCCTTGCTGGCTGGCTGGGGGCTCGACGACCTCACCCGGCCCGACCGGCCGCCGAAGCTGCGCCGCGACCTCGCGCTCGCGGCCGCGGTCGCGGTCTTCGCCGTCCCCTTCGTGGCGCTGCCCGCTGTGGGCGCCATGGAGCTGGACCGCCTCGGCGACGCACTCGCCGTCGCCTGGGGCTTCGAGGACCCCCCTGCGCCGGCGGCCGGGCGCGCGCGGGACGCCGACGTGCTGCGCGCCGCAGGCGACCCCGTGCCGCAGTCCACCTACGACATCGTCCGCCTCAGCGCCCTGCTCCAGTGGCTCGTGCTGGCCGGCGCGGCGCTCGCCCTGATCGTGCTGCGGCTGCGCGGCTACGCGGGGGCCCGCCGCGTGCTTCTCCCCGCCGCGGCCTTCGTCGCCCTGGCGGCGCTGGTGCTCACCGCCGACCTGTCCCGCGCGAACATGGGCTTCAATCCCGCGATCCCGATCGAGCACGCCGAGATGCCTTCGACGGGCGCGCTGCGCTACCTCGAGGAGCGCCGGCCGAACCGCTTCGCCGGGTTCAACCGGCCGGGCATCGGCCAGCCGCTACAGCCGGACCTGGCCATGCAGTACGACCTGTACGACGCCCGCGGCTACGACTACCCGGTGATCCGCCGCTACGACGACTTCTGGCGGGCCACGGCCGCGCCGCCCGGCGAGTTCATCCCGCCGACCGGCCGGGCGGAGCCAACAGAGCGCGCGCTGCGCGGGATGAGCCTGCTCAGCGTGACCGACGTGATGCAGGACCCGCACGACCCGCCGCTCGACCTGCCCGGGCTGCGGATCGCCTACGACCGCCCCGACGCCCGGATCTACCGCAACGCGAACGCCGTCCCGCGCGCCTTCGTGGTGGGCGCCCAGCGGGTGGTGGAAGGGGAGGACGAGGCGCTGGCCGCCACCACGGCGCCCGGCTTCGACCCGCTCGAGGTGGCGGTGACCGAGGAGGCGCTGCCCGGCGTGCCGCGTGAGGGCGAGGCGGGCGCGGGCACCGCGGGCAGCGCCCGGATCGCCCGCTACGAGGACGAGCGAGTCGTGGTGGAGGCCGACGCCGAGGCGAGCGGCCTGCTCGTGCTGACCGACGTGCACTTCCCGGGCTGGAAGGCCGAGGTGGACGGCGAGCCGGCGGACGTGGAGCGGGTCGACTACCTCCTGCGCGGCGTGCGCATCCCGGCGGGCAGCCACCGGATCGAGCTGACCTACGAGCCGCTGAGCTGGCGGATCGGATGGATCGTCTCGCTGCTGGCGATCGTGGCCGTGGCCGCCGTGGCCGTGGCGGGCCGGAGACGGGCGCGAGGGCTGGAACCCTGACCGGCGCGCTGCGGCGGCGGCCCGCCCTCGCGGCCGGGCTCGTCTACCTCCTGGTGGCGCTGGTCTTCGTGGGCCCGGCGCTGCTGCCCGGCCGCACGCTGTCCAACTCGGACTCGCTCTGGTTCGAGCCGCCGTGGGTCGGGGTGAAGCCCCCGGAGCTCGAGCGGCCGAGCAACCCGGAGCTGGGCGACGCCCCGCGCCACGGCCAGCTCTTCCAGCGCCAGGTGGCGGACGAGTTCCCCGGCGTGCCGCTGTGGAACCCGGCGATCATGGCCGGGCGGCCCCTCCACGCCAACGCCCAGTCCGCCGCCTTCGGCCCGTTCACCTGGCCGCTCTACGTCCTTCCGTTCTGGACCGCGCTGGGCTGGGTCGCCGTGCTCAAGCTGTGGGTGGCGGGCTTCGGCGCCTACCTCCTCGGCCGCTCGCTCGGAATGCGCTTCGCCGGAGCCCTCATGGCCGGCCTGGTCTTCGCGTTCAGCCTGAAGATGGTCACCTGGCTCTCTTACCCCGCCGCGGGGGTCTGGGCCCTGATCCCCTGGCTGCTGGCGGCCACCGACGCCGTCGTGCGGCGGCCCGGCCTGCTTGCCGGCGCGGGGCTTGCCGCCGTGACGGGGCTCCAGTTCCTCTGCGGCCATCCCGAGTCGAGCTTCCACGCCCTGGTTGCGGCCGTGGCGTTCCTCGCGCTGCGGCTGTGGCGCTCGGGCGCCGGCCTGCGCGCGCCGCTGCTTGCGTTCGCCGGGGGCCTGGCCGGCGGGGTCACGCTCGCCGCCGTCACGTTGGTGCCGTTCGCCGAGCTGCTCTGGCTGTCCGCCGACCTGCGCGAGCGCGCGGGCGAGTCGGTGGACGTGCACCTGCCGTTCCAGGACTCGCTGGGGTTCTTCCTCAGCGACTGGTGGGGCCGTCCCACGCAGACCCCCCTGCGGCCCTTCCTGCTCGAGCGCGCGCTCTACGTGGGAGCGCTGCCCCTGCTCCTCGCGGTGGCCGCCCTCGCCCTTCGGCCGACCGCCACCCGAATCGCCGTGGCCCTGTTCGGCGCGCTGTGGCTGGCGGTGGCGCTCGGCGTCCCGCCCTTCCTGCAGGTGATCACGCGGCTGCCCGTCTTCAGCGCCGGTCACAACACCCGCCTCGTGGTGCTGACGATGCTCGCCCTGGCCCTGCTGGCGGGCTGGGGCCTCGACGAGCTGAGCGGGCGGCGCGAGAAGCTGCTCCGCAGGCGGCCCCTCCTCCCGGCCGCGGCCGCCGTCCTGCTCGCCGCCCCGGTTGTGGTGGGCCTTGTGGCCCGCGGCGTCGACCTCGCCGAGCTGGGCGACGCCTTCCGCGTGGCGTGGCTGTTCGCCGACGCGCCCACGCTCGTGACGAACCCGGGTCACGTGGCCGTGATCGGGCAGGCGTCGATGATCGTCTGGATCACCGTGGCCGGCGCCGCGGCGGCGCTGCTCGGTCTGCGCCTCGGCGGGCGCGTCGGCCCTGGCGCCTTCGCCGTGCTCGCGCTGCTGCTGGTCTGCGTGGACCTGTTCCGAGCCGGCATGGGCTACAACCCGGCGATCGAGCGCGACCGCGCCGAGGTGCCGGCCACGGAGGCGGTCCGGGTGCTCGCGGGGCAGGGCCCGGCCCGCTTCGTGAGCACCTCCGAGGTGCCCCAGAACGTGATCCCGATGAGCTTCGGCCTGCGCGAGGCGCGTGGCTACGACCTCCCGATCGTGCGGCGCTTCGACCGCCTCTGGCGTAAGGAAGTGGACCCTCGCTCGCAGGGCGTGGCCGCCGGGCTGCTCGACATCCCGCTGGAGCTGCGGGACGTGACGCCCCGGGCGCTCCGGGCCCTGCGCCTGCTCGGCGTGACGCACGTGCTGCAGGGGGCCACCGGCCGCGCCGCCACGCCCCCCTACGAGCCGGAGCCCGCGCCCGAGCCGCTCGACGTGGCGGGCCTGAGGGAGGTCTACCGGGGCCGGGACGCGCGGCTCTACCGCTTGGACGAGACCCAGCCGCGGGCGTGGGTCGTGTCCGGGCAGCGCGTGGTGGACGGTGAGGATGCCGCCCTGGCCGCCGTGACCGAGCCCGGGTTCGACCCCCGCCGCGAGGCGGTCGTGGAGTCCCGCCTGCCCGGCCTGCCCGAGCGGCCGGGCTTCGGCGGCGACGCCCGGATCGTCGCGGACGAGGCCGAGCGCGTGTCGGTGCGCACGGAGTCGTCCCGCGCGGGGCTGCTCGTGCTGGCCGACGTCCACTACCCGGGCTGGACCGCCGAGGTCGACGGCCGCGAGATGACGCTCGAGCGGGTCGACTACCTGCTTCGCGGCGTGCCCGTCCCGGCCGGCGAGCACACCGTCCAGCTGCGCTATCACCCGCTGAGCTGGACGGTGGGCTGGGCCGTGAGCGTGGTCGCGCTGATCCTGCTCGCGGCCGCCGTGGCCTCCAGCCGCACCAGCTGCCCCTTGCGCGGCTCGACCGGCAGGTGAAGGCCGGCGCTCGCCGCGAGCGGCGCGCTCCAGGCGCCGCAGGCGAGCACGACAACGGCAGCAAAGAGCGCCCCCTCGCGCCGGATCCCGGCCTCCTCGCCGAGCAGCTCCTCGATCTCGGAGTACAGGGCGCAGACCGACATCCCCCGCGAAGCGAGCGCCGTGGCGGTGGGCCTCAGCCGGCGGGCACCGGCGGGCTGAGGCGCCGGATCTCCATGCGTGCCCGAGCCGCCTGTCGCGGGTCGCGTCCCTCGGCCGCCTCGCGCAGCACGATCCACGCCTCGACATTGTCGGGCTCGCGCTGGACCACGTCCTCGATCACGCGGGCCGCGTCGGCCCGGCGGCCGCGCTGCAGCAGCGCTCCGGCCCGCGCCACCGGCCACTTCGTGCTGGGGTCGAGCAGCTCCGCGTCGCGCAGGCGCTCAACCTCGCGCGCCCACTCGGCGTCGCTCAGCCCCTGATTCATGATGATGCGGCTGGAGGCGTCGCGCCCGATCCGCTCCCCGCGCCAGAGCACGACCGACCAGGCCACGGCGGCCAGCGCGACCAGCGCGATCGCGGCCCGGGGCAGCACGGAGCGCATCGGGCCACCGTAGCGCTCAATACGCTGCCGCCGATGCGCCGCGCCGTCATCCTCCCCGCCGCCACGGTGCTGCTGGCGGGACCGACGGTCATCGCGTTCTTCACCGGCGGCTACTTCGACGGGCCGCGGGCGGCGGCCACCGCGGTGGCCTGGGCGCTCGTCCTGCTGCTGGCGCTCGCCGGCCCGCTCCCGGTGCCGGCGACCCTGCCCGGACGGGTCGCGGCCGCCGGACTGGCCGGCCTGGTGGCGTGGAGCGCGATCTCCGTGGCCTGGGCGCCGCTGACCGGACCTGCGGTCGACAACGCCCAGCGCCTGCTCCTCTACCTGGGCGTCCTGCTGGCCGCCACCGCGGTGCTCCGCGACGCGCGCGTGACCCGCGCCGTGGAGCCCGCGCTCGCCGCCGGCACCCTGATCGTGATCGGCTACGGGCTGGCCGGCCGGCTCCTTCCGGGCGTCGTCGAGCTCGACCGCTCTTTCGTCGCCGGCGGGCGCCTCGAGCAGCCCCTTACCTACTGGAACGCCGAGGGGCTCCTCGCCGCGATGGGGTTCCTCCTCTGCGTGCGGCTGGCCGGCGACACGTCCCGCCGCGGGGCGCTCCGCGCCGCCGCGGCCGCCGCGTGCGCACCGCTCGGCATGGGCGTGTACCTGTCGTACTCACGCGGCGCGCTCGCGGTGGCGGTGATCGGGCTTGTCTTCCTGCTCGCCGCCGTCCCGTCGCGTCCCCAGCTGCGCGCTGCGATCGCAGGCCTCCTCACGGGCTCGCTCGCCGGTCTGCTCGCCGCGGCCCTTCCCGGCGTGGCTGCCCTCGAGGGAAGCGACGCCGCGCAGCGCCGCGACGGCGCGATCGCGCTCGTCGTGCTGGCAGCGCTGGCGGCGCTGATGGCGTTCGCGTCGGCGCGCATGGTCGCCGCCGAGCGCCGCGACCCCGAGCGGCTCGGCACCCTTCGCCACGCCGTCCGCCTGCCCGCCCTCGCCGCCGCCGCCGCGGCGGCCTGCGTGGTGGGGCTCGTGATCGGGGGTCTCGTGGAGAGCGCGGGCAGCGGGGAGAACGTGGGAGCCAAGCCCTCCCGCTTCGTGGCGGTCAGCTCGCTGCGCTACGAGTACTGGCGTGTCGGAGCGCAGGCCTTCCTCGAGCACCCGCTGCAGGGCGAGGGCTCGGGCGCCTTCCGGGTGCTCTGGCGCCAGGAGCGCGACGTGGACGCGGGCGCGGTCGAGGTCCATTCGGTCGTGGTCGAGATGGCGACCGAGCTCGGCCTGCCCGGGCTCGTGCTGCTCGGACTGTTCCTCGGCGGGGTGGCGGTGTGTGGCCGGAACGCCCTCCGGGCGCACGCGCCCCTCGCGCCCGGGGCGTGCGCGGTGTGCGCCGCCTGGCTCCTGCACGCCTCAATCGACTGGGATTGGCAGATGCCGGCCGTGACGCTCCCAGCGCTGGTCCTGGCCGGGGGGCTGCTGGCGGAGACCGACCGGGTCAGCGCGACGTGAGCCGGCAGCGGATCAACGTCCCGACCACCCGCACGCCGTCGCGCGCGGTCAGCTTCTTGCCCTCCTCGAAGCTGCGCGCGTTGTAGCGCACCGGCACCTCGAAGATCCGCTCGCCGCTCTTGATCAGCCTGGCGGCGATCTCGGGCTCGATCGTGAACCCCGACGCCCGCAGCGGGAGGCTCCTGAAGACCTCGGTCCGCATGGCCTTCTGGCAGGTCATGAGGTCGCGCAGGTAGACGTTGAAGAGCACGTTGGCCACCAGCGTCACGAGCTTGTTGCCCATCACGTACAGGAACGAGTGACTGGTGTAGCCGTCGAAGGCACGCACGCCGAAGACGGCGTTGGTCCGGCCCTCCACCAGCGGCGGGAGCAGCGTGGCGAGGTCAGCCGGCTCGTACTCCAGGTCGGCGTCGAAGATCGCGGCGAACTCGCCCCTGGCGGCGGCGAGGGCGGTGCGCACGGCGGCGCCCTTCCCGCGGTTGTGGTCGTGGTACAGCACCCGCACCCGCTCGGGCCACTCCGCGCCCTCGAGCATGTGGCGCGTGCCGTCCGTGGAGCCGTCGTCCACCACGATCAGCTCAGCGTCAATGCCGAGGTCGGCCGCGAGCACGTCCTCGATGGCCTGGCGGACGGTGGCGACCTCGTCGAACACGGGCATCAGGACCGAGAGCACGGCGCGGCAGGATACGAGGTGGGGCGCCGCCTGCCGCGCCAGCCGACGAGCAGCGCGGCCGCGAGTCCGGCAAGCGCGACCAGGCTCGTGATCCAGCCGATCCGCCAGGAGGCAGGTTCATAGCTGAACACGACCCGGTGCCGACCCGGTGGCAAGGTGGTCCCCCGCAGCAGGTAATCCACCCTGTGGAGCGGCGCCTCGGCGGAGTCGAGGGTGACCCGCCAGCCGGGATAATGGAGGTCGGCCAGCACCAGCTCGCTGGGGCGTCGCGCCGTGGCCTCCACGACCACCCGCTCGGGCTCCTCGCTCACGATGCGCGCGGTGCCGGCCGGGCCCGCCGGCGGTGTTTCCGGGAGGCCGGGCAGCTGCGTCGACGTGACCACCGTGCGGCGGCCGTCGAACCAGGGCGCGAGCACCGCGTCGAGCTCCGCGTCCTCGCCGTCCACCACGGTCTGCGCCCCGACCACGCCCACCCTCGGCATCGCGCCCGGGTTGGCGTACACCCGCAGGTCCTCCTCGTCGTAGTCGACGGGAAGCCGCGGTCGCCGCACCGGCGGATCGGCGGGGTCCTGCGCGATCGCGCTCACGCCCATGAGCCGGAAGGCCGGGAGCGCCCGCTCGGTCAGAACCGCGCTGGTGGTGGGGGTCTCGGTCGGCCCACCGTCCTTGATCGCGCGCCGCCAGAGCGTGTCGTAGCGCTTCTCCACCGGCAGGTCGTAGCTGCGGGCGTCACGGAGCGACCAGGGCAGCGCCATGTTCGGGATCACGGGCGAGGGCCCGAGTGGCCGCTCGAGTCCGACGAAGCGCCCGGTGGAGCGCAGCCGCTCCAGGCCGGGCGTGGAGGGCTGCTCGGCCACGTCCTGGTCGATCGCCGGGGTGGCGCCCATGCCGGCCTTGAAGAGGTCGGCCGCCACGAGGGCCAGGGCGAGCGCGGCGAAGGCGCCCGGCGCCAGCCGGCCGCCGAGGCGGGCCGCCACCAGGGCCACCGTCAGGCCCATGAACACGAGCCACACGAGCAGGGCGGCCAGGCGGATGGCCGGCAGGTCGTCCCCGTCGGCGGGCGGCTCGGGCCAGGCCGTGCCGGCCGCGATCTCGACCGCCTGGCCGAGCAGCCCCGCCGAGAGCTCTCCGCGCGCAGCGAGGATCGCCAGGGGCGCCACCAGCAGCGCGGCCGCCAGTCCGAGCACGAGGCGCCGGCGCGGCACCGCGCGCTCCGTGAGGTCCTCGAGGCCCCACCCGGCCAGGAGGGCGAGCGCCAGCATCGTGAGCACGACGACCCGCAAGTGGTTGCCCGTGCGGACGATGGGGATGCGCTGGGCGATGTCGGGGAACGGCGGCAGGCCGAGGGCGATGGCCAGCGTCACCAGCGCGAACACGGCAACGCCGGCGCGCTGCAGCGAGGGGCGGGTGAGCAGCGCGGCGAGCGCGAGCAGCAGCGGCAGCGCACCGACGTAGAGCGCGCGCTCCTGCGCGAAGGCGCCGACCGCGGTATGGGTCGCCCGGCCCCAGTAGTCGTAGAGCGCGAAGCCGAGCAGGTAGCGCTCCGGGAGCGCGAGCTCTGAGAAGTTCTGGCGCAGCTCGACGTCGCCCGAGCCGAACAGAAGCTCGAGGAACGGGATGAGGGTCAATGCGGCGAGCGCCGCGCCGCCCGCCAGCGCGGCGGCGAACGCCAGGAGCGGGCCGCGGAGGGTGGGCACCCCGCCCGCGCGCCGCAGCACGGCAAGCCGGAAGGCGAAGAACACGACCGTGGTCACGAGCAGGTGGAAGCTCGACTCGGGATGGCCCGCGAAGAACTGGAGCGCCACCACCGCGGCCAGCCCGGCGGCAGGCAGCGGCCCGGGGCGGCGGAGCACGCGGTCGGCCAGCAGGAGCAGCCAGGGGAGGAGTGCCCACACCCCGGTCTGGGGCCAGGAGATCCAGACGACGAAGTAGAGGCTGAAGGCGTAGACGAGGCCGGCGAGCAGCGCGCCCGCGTACCCGATCGCGAGGGCGCGGGCCAGCAGGAAGGTGCCGAAGGCGGCGGCGAAGACCTTGAGCACCGCGATCACGCCCAGCGACCACCAGAACGGCAGCACGTAGGCGGGCAGGCTGAAGGGCGAGAGCCACGCGGACTGCGCGTTGGCGAGGAACGGGCGGCCCAGCGCGACGTGCGGATTCCAGAGCGGGGCGTCCGCCAGCCGGTCGCGGCTGTACTCGAGCCAGGGCTGGAACTGGACGGCCGAGTCGATCAGCTCGTAGTTGGAGCCGAACGGCCGCACGCCCGCCGGGCGCTCCGCGGCCCAGGGCGCGGCGGTCCACAGGTAGTCGGAGGCACTGAGGGTGCGTCCCGGGACGAGCGCGGGGGCGTAGAGCGCGACGGCGAGCACGGCGTAGAGGAGCGCCGCGGCGGCGGTCGGCCGCGCCCTCATGCCGGCGCCTCCTCCGTCCGCCGGCGCCAGAGGCGGTCGATCGCCACCGCCGCCAGCACCACCAGCGACAGCTCGGCGGTGTGGCGGAAGCGCACCGACCCGTATGAGAGCAGCGAGGCCAGCGTCACGACCACGAGCGGCGTGGCCACCACGGCCACGGGCACGCCGCGCCTGCGAAGGGTGAGCAGGCCGTACGCGGCAAGGGGCAGGAGCACGACGTACATGACCACCCCGAGGTAGACGACCCAGTCCGCGCGTCCCTCCGGCACCTGCCCCGGCCAGAAGAAGCCCCACGTTCGAGCGACGCGAGCGGCCAGCACGAGCGGCACCCGCTCGGCGTGGTCGAGCGCGTACTCGATCCCCTCTCTCCCCGCCTCGTTGTTGTCGACGGCCTCGTTCTCGTGGCCCGACAGCCGGACGCACGACACCTGCCAGCTGCCCATGAGATGGCCGTTGTAGGTCGCCTCGCAGTTGGCGCCGGCGATGGTCTGACCGCCCTCGGTGGCCACGAGCACCGGGCGGTCGAAGACGCTCCAGTTCCTTGCCGTCCACGGCATGAGGACGACCACGAATGCCAGGCACGCCACGGCGGCCGCCCTGAAGCCACCCGGGCGCCGCAGCAGCGGGAGCAGCAGCAGCGGGAGCAGGATGAGCGCCTCGCCTCGGGTGAGCGCGGCGAGCCCGACCACGGCGCCGAGCAGCGCCGCCTCGCCCAGGCCCGGCCGGTCGAGCAGGCGCTGTGCCAGGAGGAGCGCCGCGGCGGCGAACATCCCGTAGAGCGACTCGGTCATCAGCGCGCCGTCGGCCGCGATCAGCGTCGGGTACACCGCGGCCAGGCCCGCGGCGATCAGACCGGCGCGCGGGCCCGCCAGCAGCCGGCCCAGCAGGCCCAGGAGCGCGATGGTGGCGCCTCCGGTGAGCGCTCCGAGCAGGCGCATCGGGTCCTCGCCTCCGCGCGCCGAGCTCCACCAGGCCGGCCAGGACGAGCGGGTAGAGCGGCGGCCGCTCGGCGGTGGGGATCGAGACGCCCTCGCCCAGGAACTCCCCGGGCCGGACGAAGCCCTCCCCGCGGGCGATGAGCTCGGCCATCGCCTGGTAGTAGGCCTCGTCGTTGAAGAACCCCGGCGGCCACGGCGCCACGAGCAGCGTGTGGATCACCCGGATCGCCACGCCCGCCGCGACGATCGCGGCCAGCCAGAACCCGAAGCTCCGCCTCATCCGCTCGTCCGTCGCCGCCACAGCGCGTCGATACCCACCGCCGCGAGCACGACCACCGACAGCTCGGCCGGCTCGCGGAAGCGCACGTTGCCGTAGGTGACGAGCGCCGTGACCGACACCACCACCAGCGGCGCGATCAGGATCCAGATGCCCACGCCGCGGCGCCGCAGCGCCAGCCCGCCGGCCACGGCCAGCGGCACGAGCAGAAAGAACAGGATCACGCCGGCCTTCTGCACCCGCGGCGAGCGACCCTCGGGGATCTGGAAGGGGTCGTACACGCTCCACACGCGCCCCAGCCGCGCCGCCAGCACCGCCGGCAGGCGGCCGGCGTGGTTTTTCGCGTAGCGCAGCCCGTCCTTCAGCGCGTCGGAGTGGTGCTCTGCCTCGTTTCCGGGGTGCGAGCGGATGCAGTCGGGCCACCACCCGCCGAGCCTGTCGCCCGCGTAGGTCTCGTCGCAGTTGGCGCCCGCGATCGCCGTGCCGGAGTTGGTGGCCACCAGCACCGGCTGGTCGAACACGATCCAGTTGCGGACGGTCCAGGGGGCAAGCACGACGACGAAGGCGAGCACGGAGACGGCAGCCGTGCGCGCGCCGCCCGGTCGCCGCAGCACCGGCACGAGCAGCAGGGGCAGCAGGAGCAGCGCCTCCCCGCGGGTGAGGGCTGCGAGTCCCCCCACCGCCCCCAGGGCCAGGGCTCGCCCCGGGGCCGGGGCCTCGAGCAGGCGGTACGCGGCCAGCAGCATCAACGCGGCGAGGAGACCGTAGAGCGACTCGCTCATGAGCGCGCCGTCCGCGGCGACGAGCGTGGGATGGATCGCGGCCAGCCCGGCCGCGAGGAGGCCGGCGCGCCACCCGGCCAGGTGGCGCCCAAGCAGCCCGAGCGTGGCCACGGTCCCGCCGCCGAAGGCGGCGCCGGCGAGGCGCTGGGCGTCCGCCGAGGTGAGCCCCACCTCCGCCAGCCCGGCCAGCACGACCGAATAGAAGGGCGGGTGCTCGGCGGTGGCGACGACCGTGTCGTCGAAGACGTACTTGAAGGGGGCCACGAAGCCGTGCCCGTCCGCGATCAGCTTGGGCAGCGCGCTGAAGTAGAACTGGTCGTCGAGCCCGGGCGGGGGCCAGGGCGCCTCGACGAGCGTGTAGACGACGCGAATGCCCACGGCGAGGGCGACGATGGCGAGCAGCGCAAGGCCCCCGCGGGCTGGCTGGGCTGCTGTCGCCGACACGCGGAGGAGGCACTCTAATCTCCGCGCCGCCAATGCGCACACCGTCCCGGGACCAGACCATGGCGCTTGGCTTCACAGCGGCATCCTTCGCGCTGGCCGTCCTTCAGCGGCCGGGGTGGGCCACCAGCGACACCAAGATCGACCTCCACGTCGACCCCGCGGCCTTCGTCTCCGAGGTCGGCTCGGCCTGGTCGCCATCGATCGATCTGGGCGCGGTCCAGGGTGCCCAGTACAGCGGCTACCTGTGGCCCATGGGCCCCTTCTTCGCCCTCCTCCACGGGATCGGCCTGAGCTCCTGGGTGGCCCACAGGATCTGGCTCGGATTGCTGTTCGCCATCTCGGCGTGGGGGATGCTCCGGCTGCTCGACGCCTTCCTCGGCCGGCCGCGCGGCGTCCCGCACCTCCTGGGCGCCGGCTTCTACCTGCTCAACCCGTACACGGTGATCTTCACCGGCCGCACGAGCCTGATCCTGCTCGGGTACGCGGTGCTGCCGTGGCTGCTGCTGGTGGTGCATCGCGGGGTGCGCGTGTCAGGCGAGTGGCGCGACTGGCGCGGGTGGTGGTGGGCCGCCGCGTTCGCGCTCGTCCTCACCTCGATCGGCGGCGGCATCAACGCTGCCGTGGTGGGCTGGATGCTGGTCGGCCCTCTCGTGCTCCTGCTCTACGAGCCCCTGATCGGCGCCGTGCGGTGGCGCGACGCCGGCGCCTTCCTACTGCGTGTCGGCGTGCTCGGCACGCTCGCGTCGCTCTGGTGGATCGCGCCGCTGCTGGTCCACGCGCGCTACGGGATCGACTTCCTCCAGTTCACCGAGCAGCCACGCTCGATCTGGGGCACGAACAGCGCCCCCGAGGCGCTGCGCCTGATGGCCTACTGGACCTCCTACATCGGCGTGGGCTTCTTCGGGGCGAGCCGGCCGCTGTTCAGCGAGGCCGGGACGCTGCTCTTCAATCCCTTGGTCGTCGTGGCGTCGCTCGCCCTCCCGGCGATCGCAGTGGCCGGCTTCGTGTGGACCGGGCGCTCGCGCTACGCGCCGTTCCTGCTGCTGCTCCTCCTGGTGGGCGTGGCGATCGAGGTCGCCGGCTTCCCGAACGGCACCCCCGCGCGGGACGGCATGGAGTGGGTCTACCGCAACGTGCCGCTGGTGCGGTTCATGCGCACGACCCAGAAGGCCGCGCCGCTGGTGGCGGTGGGGGTGGGGGGACTGCTGGCGCTCTTCGCGCAGGTGGCGCTCGCACGGCTGCGGGACGCACCACGCGGGTGGGCCGCCCGCGCCGGCCCCGTGGCGCTGTCCGTGGCGCTCGCGGCACTCATCCTGCTCGGCGCGCTGCCGCTCGTACGCGGCACCGCCGTGGAGGAGCAGCTGACCTGGAAGCAGATCCCCGGGGCGTGGACGAGCGCAGGCGACGACCTCGACCGCGAGCTTCCGCCGAACAGTCGCGCCGTGGTGCTGCCCGGCCAGATCTTCGCGAACTACAGCTGGGGCGGCACCACCGACGCGATCCTGCCCCGCGTGACGGAGCGGCCGGTGGCCGTGCGCTACGAGACGCCGTACTCGGACCCGCGCGCCACCGACCTGCTCTGGACGATCGACCGGCTCGTACAGCAGCGCCGGCTGCTGCCCGGGCAGCTCGAGCCGCTGCTGCGGCTGATGGGCGCCGGCGCGGTGGTATCCGGGAGCGACGACGACGTCTCGCGCAGCGGCGCCTTGAACGCCGCCGCCGCCGCCGAGGTGCTGGCCGGGCAGGGGTACGCGCAGCCGTCGCGGAGGTACGGGCCCGAGCGCTCGGTGCCGCCGGCGGGCGGCGAGCTCGGGCCGGGGGCTCGGTTGCCCCAGGTGCGCCGCTACGACGTGCCGCCCGGACGCGGGCTCGTGAGCGTGGCCCCGGCCGGCCCGGCGACGATCGTGGACGGGTCGGCGGAGGGGCTGGCCGGGCTGGCGGCGTTCGGCGCGCTCCCCGACCGCGCCCCCATCCTCTACGCGGGGGATCTCACGACGGACGAGCTGCGGCGCCGCGCGGCGGAGGGCGCCGGGGTCGTGATCACCGACTCCAACCGCCGCCGCCGCTTCGTGCCGGAGTTCGGCCACCAGAACCTCGGCGCCACGCTCGCCGAGGACGAGCGGATCGACGAGAACTTCGCGCTGATCGAGCCCTTCCCCGAGCGCGGGGGCGACGCCCATACCGTGGCGGCGCTCGAGGGCGCCCGCTATCTGCGCGCGCCCAGCTCCGGCGGCCTGCTCGAGTTCCCCGAGTACGCGGCGATCGCCGCCTTCGACGGCGATCCCGAGACGGTGTGGGCGGCCGACCGCTACCTCCACCCGCGCGAGCG
Source organism: uncultured Thermoleophilaceae bacterium (assembly GCA_963835705.1). Lineage (GTDB taxonomy): Bacteria > Actinomycetota > Thermoleophilia > Solirubrobacterales > Thermoleophilaceae > JACVRW01. The sequence continues at coordinate 33,611 of CAWIGR010000016.1, read as the reverse complement.
CTGGATCGAGATCGGCTTCGATCGGCCTCGCGACGTGCCCTACGTGGACCTCTTCCCGGTGCGCGACTGGCGCGGCGTCGAGACCGAGGTGGAGGTGGGCGGCAAGCGGGCGAAGCTGGGGCCGGGCCGCAACCGCGTGCGGGTGGGCCTCGAGAACGTGCGCTCCCTGCGGGTCATGATCACGGGCGTGCGCCAGCCGCCCGGGAACCTGCGCGGCAACGGCGGCTTCCGCGAGATCCGCATTCCCGGCGTGCGCCTGCGCCAGCCGCTGCGGCCGCCGGTGATGGCGGCGCGCGCGCTGGCCGGCCGCGACCTGAGCCGCGTCTCTCTGACCTACGTCTTCGAGCGCACGACGGCCGACGCCCCGTTCCGGCGCGACCGCCAGACCGGCAGCCCGCTCCTGGAGCTGGCTCGGAACCGGCGCGACGCCGAGAAGGAGCTCGACCGCGTGATCTTCGCTCCCGCGGCCCGCTCGTACTCGGTCGACGCCTGGGTGGCCCCGTCCGTGGACGCGGGCGACGCCGAGCTCGACCGTCTGGCCGGTCTCGAGAGCCCCGCCACGTTCGAGTCCTCGGGGAGGTTCCACAACGAGCCCCGCTTTCGCTCGTCGAGCGCATTCGACGGAGATCCGGACACGGCCTGGGTGGGGATCTGGGCGCGCCCGTCGTCGCCCTACCCGTGGATCTCGTGGAGCGCCCCTCGGCCGCTCAGCGTGAGCAGGCTGCGGATGGACTTCGCCGGAGGCCGGGTGCGGCGCCCGAGCAGCGTGCGCCTGACCTGGCCCGGCGGTCAGACCGCGCCGCTGCCGGTGGCCGCCGACGGGCTGGTGGAGCTGCCGCGCCCGGCGCGGGCGCGCAGCTTCCGTCTGACGGTGCTCGACACGGAGCCGGGCCCCGGCGGGACCACCCGCGCCGTCGGGATCGCGTCCCTGGAGGTCCCGGGCCTGGCGCCGGTGGCGCCCGCCCGGGCCGGCCCGATCAGGGCGCGCTGCGGGGACGCGGCGGTGCGCGTCGGGCGCCGCACCGTGCCGCTGCGGCCACGAGGCCCGGTCGAGGACCTGGATGCGGGGCGCCCGCTGCGAGCGCGGGCGTGCTCCGGCGCGGTGGCGATGGGCGAAGGCGTCCAGCGTGTCCGGTCGCTGCCGGCCGCCTTCAGCATCCATCTGCTGCGGATGCATTCGCCGGCGGCCGACCCGCGGGCCGCGGCGGCGGGAGGGCCCCGGGTGCTCGACGCCGGGACGCTCGGCCACAGCTCGGTCGAGGGGGTGCGCGTGGCATTCGAGTCGCCTGGGTGGCTGGTGCTGGGCCAGAGCTACTCGGAGGGCTGGCGGGCCACCTGCGACGGGCACTCGCTGGGCAAACCCCTTCCCATCAACGGCTACGCGAACGGCTGGGGCGCCCCGGCCGGCTGCCGCGACGTGACGTTCGAGTTCGCGCCGCAGGACGGGGTGCGGGCCGGCTACGCGATCTCCGGCGTGGTGTGCGCGCTGCTGCTGGCCTTCCTGCTTGCCGGGTGGGTGCTGCTGCGCCGCCGGCCCGGCGCCGCCGGCGGCTCGGAAACCCCACTCCCCGCGGACCGCCCGCGGCCGCTGTCGCTGCCGCGCGCCGCCCTGGTCGCGCTCGCCCTCACGATCCCGCTGGCCCTCCTGTTCGCCGCGCGCACCTCAGTGGTCATCTTCCCGCTGCTCACCCTGATCCTCTGGCGCGGCGTGGGCTCGCGGCTGCTGACCCTGGTCGCGGCCGCCCTGCTCGGCATCGTGGTCCCGATCCTCTACCTGGTGCTCGACCCGAGGGACCGCGGCGGCTTCAACTTCGAGTACAGCACCGAGCTGATCGCGCCGCACTGGGTCGCGGTCGGCGCCGTGGTGCTCCTGATGGCCGCCTGCTGGCGCGTCCTCGCCGCCGCCCGGGGCGGCCGGTGAGCTCCAACCGCCGCCTGGTCGCCTCCAACACCGCCGTCCAGGTGGCGGGCAGGGGCGTGATGCTGGCCATCGGACTTGTCTCGATCGCCGTCGTCACGCGCTACCTCGGCCCGGACGACTACGGGCGCTACACGCTCGCACTCACGTACATGCAGCTGTTCGCGGTGCTCGCCGACGTCGGGCTGTTCACGATCGTGGTGCGCGAGATCAGCCGGGACCCCTCGCGCACCGAGGAGCTCGTCGGCAACACGCTCACGCTCCGGCTGCTCCTCTCCGTCGTCGTGATCGCCGTGGCCGCGGCGATCAGCCTGCTGCTCCCGTACGACCACGACGTCCGCGTGGCGATCCTCCTCGCCGGGTTCCCGCTGCTGTTCGGGATGCTGAACAGCGCCTTCGTGACGGTGCTGCAGGTCCGGCTCCGCATGGGTCGCGCCGTCGTAGGCGACGTGCTGGGACGGGCGGCCGCGCTCGGCGCGGTGGCCCTCGTGGCCGCGCTCGACCTCGGCTTCTACGCGGTCATGGGCGCCGCGGCGGTGGGCGCGCTGGTGACCGCCGTCACGACGATGCACCTGACGCGGCCGCTCACCCGGGTGCGCTTCCTCGCGAACACGAAGGTCTGGCGCACGCTGCTCCGCGCGGCCCTGCCGCTGGGCGTGGCGCTCGCCGTCAACGAGCTCTACTTCCGCGCCGACACGCTGATCATCTCGCTGTATGAGCCGTACGCCGAGGTGGGCCTCTACACGCTCGCCTACAGGATGCTCGAGCTGACCCTCGTCTTCGGCACCGTCTTCCTCACCACCACGTTCCCGCTCCTGTCGCAGGCGGTCGCGAACGACGAACCCCGGGCGCGGCGCGCCATTCAGCTGTCGACCGACCTGTTCGTGGTGCTTGGCGCGCCGCTCGTGGCGGGCGGCCTGGTCGTGGCCCCGGAGCTGGTTGAGCTGGCCGCCGGTGAGGACTTCGAGGACGCCGCGGAGCCGCTCCGGATCCTGCTCGCCGCTGGCGCGCTCGCATGGATCAACGGGGTGTTCGGCTACGCGCTCATCGCACAGGAGCGGCAGATGAGCGCGCTGTGGCTGAACCTGTCGGCGCTCGCCTTCAACGTGGGACTGAACCTTCTTCTCGTGCCGCGATACGGCATAGTGGTCGCGGCCGCGGTCACCGTCGCCTCCGAGGTGCTGATCCTGGCCGGCTCGTACGTGCTCATGCGGCGCTACTTCGACTTCTTCCCCGCGCCCCGCACGCTGCTCCCGGCGGTCCTGGCTGCCGCGGTCATGGGCGGGCTGCTCTGGCTGCTCCGCGACGCGCCGCTGGTAGTCCTCCTGCCGCTCGGCGCCGCGCTATACGCCGGGCTCATGTGGGTCATCAGCCCGGCAAGCCGCGAGCTCGTGGCGGGAGTGCGCGGATGAGGCGAGGTCCGCGGGACACCCGCAGCTGGTACCGCGACGCCGATCCGATGGAGCAGGTGGACGCCGCGCTCGTCGAGTTCGTGCGCGAGCACGCCGGCGGATCGGTGCTCGACCTGGGCTGCGGCCTCGGGGGCTACAGCAAGGTCCTGGCGGACGGAGGGCTCGAGGTCAAGGCGCTCGACGTTCGTCCGGAGTACGTCGAGAGGGCCCGCTCGATCGGAGTGGACGCCGAGGTCTACGACGGCGAGCGCGTACCGATGGCCGACGGATCCGTGGACACCGTCATCCTGCTCGAGGTGGTCGAGCACCTGGATGAGCCGGCCCGGCTGTTGCGCGAGGCGCGGCGGGTGGCGCGCTTGGGCGTGCTCGTGACCACGCCCAACTGCACGCAGGACTTCGGCGAGGTGCCGGTGGAGTTCAGCCACATGCTCGACGTGGACCACAAGCACTTCTTCACCGAGGCGTCGCTGCGCGCGCTCCTCGACGAAGTGTTCGGCAGCTCGGTCGTGGAGCAGGCGGCCCCGATCGACCGCCACCTCGCCGGGAAGGTGCTGCAGCCGCCGCTGCGGCAGCTCCACCGCTGGCTCGACAGCGCCGGCCTCGTCAAGCCGCGGTTCTTCTTCCGCCTGCGCGGCCGGGCCCCGGCGGGGCCGTGACCCGCGTCCTGTTCGTGTCCGCCGAGCCGGTGGGCGAGGCGATGGCGGGTCCGGCGATCCGCGTGGCAGAGCTGGCCCGGGCCGTCGCCGGGCACTGCGAGGTGTCGGTAGCGGCGCCCGGTCCCAGCGACGCGGGCGCCGTTCCGGGGGAGCTGATCGAGGCCGGGCTCGCCGACTTCGACGCCCTGCTCGCGGCCCTCCGCCGCCACGACGTGGTGGTGGCGCAGCGCCTGCCGCCGCAGCTCCTGCGCTACGTCGCGCGGATGCCGATCCGCTTCGTGGCGGACCTCTACAACCCGCAGATGATCGAGGTGCTCGAGGCGATGGACGGCGGCGGAGCGTTGTCCCAGCGCCGCGCATGGAGGTCCATGCTCGGCCAGTGCGCCGTCGCGGACCTCGTGGTCTGCGCGAGCGAGAAGCAGCGCGACCTGTGGCTCGGCGGCCTCGCCCTCGCCGGCCTCGTGGAGCCGGAGCGCTACGAGGCCGATCCCACCTTCCGCTCATACGTCGACGTGGTGCCGTTCGGATTGCCCGACCGGCCCGTGCGGAGCGCGCCGGAACCGGTCCTCAAGGGCGTGTTGCCCGGGGTGGGGGCGGATGACCGCGTGCTGGTCTGGGCCGGCGGCATCTGGCGCTGGCTCGACGCGCTCACGCCGATCCGCGCGGTCGAATGGCTGCGCGCCGGCGGGCGCGCGGTGCACCTGGTCTTCATGGGGACGGGCCGTCCGTCTTCCGATCAGGGCGAGGTGCCCAGCAGCGCGGACGAGGCGATCGCCTTCGCGCGCGAGCGCGGGCTCGAGGGGAAGGGCGTGCACTTCAACCGCGGCTGGATCCCCTACGCCGAGCGCGAGGCCTACCTCGCCGAGGCGGACATCGGGGTGTGCGCGCATTCCGACCACCTCGAGGCCCGCTTCTCCTTCCGCACGCGCGTGCTCGACCACTTCTGGGCCGGGCTGCCGTCGGTCGTTTCGAGCGGCGACTCGATCGGCGAGCTGGTGGATCGCCGCGGCCTGGGCCGCGCGGTGCCGCCAGGTGACCACGAGGGCTTCGGCGCGGCGCTGGCAGCGCTGCTGGACGACCGCGCGGCCTACGCGGCGACGGCCACGCGGGTGCGCGAGCTCGCGCCCTCGCTCAGGTGGTCCGAGTGCGCCCGCCCGCTCGTGCGCTTCTGCCTCGAGCACGAGCGCATCCCGCGACGACGCGCCCCTCGCGGCACGCTCCTGCGCGCCACCTACGGCCAGTACCCGGACGTCCTCGCAGCCCTGCGCGAGCACGGCGGCCTTGGCGAGGCGGCGCGCGCCCTGCCCCGCCACCTCGCGCGCCTGCTGCGGCACCGTGCCTGAAAGCGCGCGCGTCGCGCTCCTGTTCGGCCTCGGGGCACTGCTGTCGGGGCTGACGATCCTCGACGGGATCAACCCGCACGACGAGGGGCTCGTGCTCCAGGCCGCCGCCCGGATCGTCGACGGCGAGCTGCCGTATCGCGACTTCTACGCGAACTACGGCCCGGGCCAGTACTACCTCGTCGGGGCCCTGGACGCGGTCTTCGGCCCGTCGCTGCTCGCCTGGCGGGTCGTGCGCGTGGGGCTCGACGCCCTCGTCGGAGTGCTCGCCTACGCGCTGGTGCGGCGCGACGCTCCCGAGCCGTTCGCGCTGGCGGCCTGGGTGGCCGTGGTCGCGGTGATGGCGCACCCCACCCTGCCGCACCCGAATGCCACCGCCCTGGCGCTCGGCCTCGGCGCACTGCTGCTGGCGCGGCGCTCGCCCGTCGGCGCCGGCGTCCTGTGCGGCGCGGCCTTCGCGTTCCGGTTCGACCTGGGCGCCGCGGCGGCCGTGGGGACGGCTGCTCGCGCGGCGCCGGCGGCCGGCCGCCGCCAGGCGGTCCGCGGCGGCCGCGGCGCTCACCGCCGCCGTGCTGATGGCGCCCTTCCTGATCGCCGCGCCCGCGGAGCTGTGGGATCAGACGATCGGCTTTGCGCTCGACGAGCAGAGCCTCCAGCGTCTGCCGCTGCCCGGAGCGTACGACGGCGCCTTCGAGCCCAACAAGATCCTCTCCTTCTACCTCCCGTATGTCCTCATCGGCGGGCTCGCGCTCTGGCTGGTCGTGGCCGCCGCCACGCGGGCGCCCGTGCGCCTCTGGGCGGCCCTTCCGCTGGCCGTGGCCGGGCTCGGGTACCTGCTCGCCCGGGCCGACGAGTTTCACCTGGTCCCGCTGGCCGCCGTGCTGCCCGTCCTGCTGGCCGGCGGGGCGGCGCGGGAGTGGCTCGCGGGCCGGCGGCCCGCGGCGCTCGCGCTTGCCCTGCCGCTGGTGCTCGTGGCCCTCCACGGGCTCGACACGCAGCGGAGGGAGCTCGTCTCGGGGCCGCCGCTCGACCGGCTTCATCTCGACGTGGCCGACGGCGTGAAGGGGCCGCGGGAGGAGGCCCGGGCGCTGGAGCAGCTCGTGCAGTCCGTGCACGAGCGCGTGCCCGCCGGGCGCCCCATCTTCGCGGCCAACCCGCGCCACGACCTGGTCCGGGTGGGCAACCCGCTCGTCTACGTGCTGGCCGGCCGCCCCAACCCGACCCGCTACGACGTCATGCAGCCCGGCGTGGTGACCACGGCAGAGGTGCAGCGCGAGATCGTGCGCGACCTGCGCCGGTCCCGCACCGGGCTAGTGGTCCGCTGGCTCAGCCCCGTGGCCGCGCAAGCCGAGCCGAACGGCGCGGGGCGCTCCAGCGGGGTGCGGATCCTGGACCGGGAGCTCGCCCGGCGCTACATCGAGATCGAGCGCTTCGGCGACTACGCCGTCCTCAGGCTGCGCGGGGCCGGCGCGGGTGCGGAATGACAGCGTCACGATCACGGCCGCGCAGACGAGCTGAAGGCCCATGAGCGCCAGCGCGACCTCCTCGAGGTCGGCTCCGATGCCGGCCACCAGCGCCACCTCCGACCACGGCGGCCACCGCGAGCAGCGCGATGAAGCCCGCCCGGCCCAGCCCCAGCAGGTACTGCACCGACAGGTAGCTGCAGGCCAGCAGGGTCATCGCCAGCGCCGAGCCAGGGCAGCGCGGAGGCGGCGTCGGTCAGGTCGTCGCCGAACACGATCCGCAGCAACGGCTCGCCGGCGACCGCGTAGAGCAGCACCATCGGCACCCCGAGCACGGCGATCAGCCCGAGCGTCCGGACGAGCACCGGCCGGGCGTCCACCCCGACGTGGGCCCGGCGGGCGGACTCGGGGAGCAGGTACAGGCCGAGGCCCACCGCCACCCAGATGATCGCCTTCGCCGCCACCGCCGCGACCGCCCAGGAGCCCGCGGCGTCGTCGCTCGCCTCGTGCTTGATGACGATGATGTGCACCTCCTGCAGCACGAACAGGAGCGTCAGCCCGAGCACGGGCGCCCAGGCGCCGAGCAGAAGGTCGCGCAGCCGGGCCACCGCGACCGGGGCGCCCTGGGGGGGCAGGTGCCGGTGCAGGGGGATAGTGAGCGCCGCGCCCACCGCCAGAATCGAGAGCGGCGTGCCGAGGAACGCCCCGGTCACGTCCAGGCTCAGGGCCACGAGGACGAGCCCGAAGACGAGCCGCGATCCCCGCCTCGGCCACGATGCTGAGGCCGACGGTGCGGTACTGCTCGAAGCCCTGCAGCGCGCCGCGCTCGACCGAGATCAGCATCCAGAGCATCGCGCTCACCGGCACCGCGGCCGCCGCCCAGGCCTCGTCGACGTTCACGGTGGCCGCGATCACGTCGCGCAGCGGGACGGCCAGCAGCGCCACTACGACCGTCGCCACGGCCAGCCGGGCGCCCCAGCGCCGCACGCCGGCCGCCGGGTCGTCGCTCCCGCCCGCCACCGCCCGCGACACCTCGCGCGCGACCGCGATCTGCAGGGCGGACCCCGGGACCATCAGGATGATGAAGGCCGACATGAGCGCGGCCAGGGAGCCGTAGCCGCCCGCGCCCAGCACGCGCGCGAACACGACCGTGAAGGCGAGAGCGATCACGTTGGCCGTGATGACAGCGGCGGCGAGTCCGGCGGCGCGGCCGGTGTCGGACGTGGCCACCGAGCGCCACAGCGCAGGCCGATCCCAGGAGGGAGCGCACGGGCGCGAGGGTATAGCGTCAGCCCGCGTGAAAGCCCTCGTTCGCGGAGACGACGGCCGCCGCCGCTGCTCGTGGGGCGCCTCCACGCCGGACTACACCGCATACCACGACGAGGAGTGGGGCCGGCCCGTGCGGGACGACCGTGGCATCTACGAGCGCATGGTGCTCGAGGGGTTCCAGTCCGGGCTCTCCTGGCTCACGATCCTGCGCAAGCGCAGCAACTTCCGGGAGGCGTTCGCGAACTTCGAGATCGAGCGCGTGGCCCGCTTCGGCGAGCGCGACGTGACCCGCCTGCTCGGCGACGCGGGCATCGTGCGCCACCGCGGCAAGATCGAGGCGGCGATCGCCAACGCGAAGGCCGCCGCCGCGCTCGACCGTCCGCTGGCGGAGCTGGTGTGGTCCTTCGCGCCGCCGCGCCGGCGGCGGGCTCCGCGCTCGCTCGAGGACCTGCCCGCGACCACGCCGGAGTCGACCGCGCTCAGCAAGGAGCTGAAGAAGCGCGGCTTCCGCTTCGTGGGCCCCACCACCGCGTACGCGACGATGCAGGCCTGTGGGCTGGTGAACGACCACATCGCCGGCTGCTGGGTCCGGGCGGAGGTCGAGGCGCTCAGGGCCGCCCGGTGATGTATGTGATGCATTAGACTGCGCATCATGCGCACCACGATCTCGATTTCGGACGAGCTGCTCGCCGCGGCCAAGCGACGGGCTCGTGAGCGCGGACAGACGCTCGGCGAGGTCGTCGACGCCGCGCTGCAACGCGAGCTCAGCGAGCCCGTGCATCGGCGCGAGACACCCGCCGTGCCGGTCTTCCGCGGCGGCACCGGCCCCCGTCCGGGCATCGACTTGACGTCCAACCGCGCGCTGCACGAGGCGCTCGACGAGGGTCTCGAGCTCGACGACCGGCGTTGACCCGGTGCTGCTGCTGGACGTCAACGTGGTGCTCGCCGCACACCGCGCGGACCACCCCGACCACACGGCCGTGCGCGGCTGGTTCGACGAGATGCTGGTACGCGACGAGCGGTTCACGGTCCCGACGCTCGTCTGGGGATCGTTCCTACGCCTGGCGACCAATCGCAGGATCTTCGAGGTGCCGACGCCCCGCCCGGACGCGTTCGAATTCATCGACGCCACCTGCGCGCAGCCGCTTCACCTCTCGGTCGCGCCCGGGCCCCGTCACCTCACCCTCCTGCGCCGGCTCTGTGACGAGGGAGACGCGCTCGGCGACTTGATCGCCGACGCGGTGATCGCGGCAGTCGCGGCAGAGCACAGCTGTGAGATCGTCACCCTCGATCGCGACTTCGCCCGATTCGGATCCGTGCGCCACCGGCGCCCCGGCTAGCAGCCGCTCCCGGGGCGAAGCGGAGGCACTATCCTCGCTCGCGGATGGATGAACGAGCGCTCGCCGAGCGCCTGATCACCTACGACACGTCCACCCAAGAGGGGATGCAGAGCGCCGCCGGCTTCGTGAAGGGCTGGCTGGAGGCTCGCGACGTGGAGGTGACGGGCACGGTCCACAACGGGCGGCCGGTGCTGGCCGCCACCGTCGGCCCCGAGCAGGGGCCGACCATCGTGCTGCACGGCCACCTCGACGTGGTGCCGGGGCGCCCCGAGCAGTTCACCCCTCGAATCGAGGGCGACCGCCTCTACGGCCGCGGCGCCTACGACATGAAGGGCGGGCTGGCGGCGATGATGTGCGTCGTCCACGACCTCGCCGCGGAGGAGCGGGTGCGGGTGCACTTCGTGTGCGTCTCCGACGAGGAGACCGAGGAGATCGAGGCGCGGGGCTCCGACTACCTCGTCCAGCAGGGCTACATAGGCGACTTCGCGATCACCGGCGAGCCGACCGACATGCACATCGGCATCCAGGCGAAGGGCGTCCTGGCGATGCGCATCGAGGTGACCGGCAGGGCCGCGCACGGGTCCACTCCCTGGGTGGGAGACAACGCGGTGCTGAAGGCGGTGGACGTCTTCCGGCAGATCGAGGTGCTGCCGTTCGCGCGCGAATCGTCCGACCTGTTCGACCGGCCCTCGATCAACCTCGGCCGGATCGTGGGCGGCGACGCCCTGAACAAGGTGCCCGACCTGTGCGCCATCGACGTGGACGTGCGCTATCTGCCCGGCCAGGACCCGGACGAGATCCGCGCGGCGGTGGACGCCCTGCCGGACGCCCGGGTGATCAAGACCTTCCACCGCCACCCGGCGATCGTGGCGCGCGAGGACCCGTTCGTGCAGGCGCTCGGCGAGGCGATCTCGCGCGTGGCGCCGCCGCCCGGCGAGCGCATCGGGGTGGGGCGCGACGGCGCATCGGATGCGATCTCGTTCCTCGAGGCCGGCGTGCCCGCGGTCGAGTGCGGGCCGGTCGGAGACGGCCACCACGGTCCCGAGGAATGGGTGTCGGTCCGGTCGCTGGGGGATTATCGGAGGACGCTGGTCGAGTTCGTCAAGCTGCTCCCGGCCCACCTGGGCCGTGACGAGCGTCCCCTGAAGATCGCCTGATGTTCCAGGACATCCCCCGACCCGGACTGTGGAAACGCCTGCTGCTGGGCGGGGTCCTCTGCATCTTCGCGGCGGCCGGGGCCACCGCCGTGGCGGCCTTCCACGAGGTCGACAAGGTGGTCGACGCGCTCGAGCTGGGGCCGGAGCTGAAGCTGGGCGCGGGCAACCTGGCCGAGACCGACCCGGGCAAGCCGCAGACGATCATGATCCTCGGCTCCGACCGCCGGCCCAGGGACAACCTGGAGGGCGCCTCCGGCGCCCGCTCGGACACGATCATGCTGGTGCGTCTCGACGCGGAGGAGGAGGCCACGGCGATCCTCTCGCTGCCGCGCGACCTGAGGGTCGAGATCCCAGGGCACGGCACGGACAAGATCAACGCCGCCTACGATCTCGGCGGGCCGGAGCTCACGCTCGAGACCGTCAAGTCCGTCACCGGCCTCCGCGTGAACCACGTGGTCAACGTGCACTTCAAGGGGTTCTGGCGGGCGGTCAAGGCAATCGGCTGCGTCTACGTGGACATCGACCGGCGCTACTTCAACGACTCGGCCGCGTACGCCTACATCGACGTCCAGCCCGGATACCAGCGCCTGTGCAGCCGCAAGGCGCTCCAGTACGTGCGCTTCCGCCACGAGGACACGGACATCGTGCGGGCCGCGCGCCAGCAGGACTTCCTGCGACAGGTGAAGCAGCAGATCGTGGTGACCGACCTGATCTCCAAGCGCGACCGGCTGTTCAGGATCTTCGGCCGCAACACGAGCACGGACGCCGCGCTGCGCTCGCGCTCGGAGGTGCTGCGCCTGACCAAGCTGGCGCTCGGCACGGCCGACCAGCCGATCCGCGAGGTGCGCTTCCGCGGCACGCTGGGGGAGAGCTACGTGGACTCCACGCCCGAGCAGATGAGCAAGATGGTCGACGAGTTCCTGAACGTGGAGGACACGCCAGGGCCGCGCGGGGAGTCCACCCGCAAGGTGAAGCGGGGCAAGCGCAAGAAGCTGCCGTCGGTCGGTGATCTCGGCCTGGAGGACGCCACCGGCTTCGGCCGGGACCAGGCCCTGCAAGGCATCGAGGCGGGCCTGGGCACGACCCTGCCCGCCCTCTACCCGGCGCTGCGTACCACGGGGTCGATCTACGCCGGGCCGCCGCGCGTCTACAAGATCCGCGGCACCGACGGGCGCCTCTACGGGGGCTACCGGATGGTGCTCCAGACCGGCGAGGTGGGCGAGTACTACGGGCTCCAGGGCACCACCTGGAGGAACCCGCCGATCCTGGACGGCGTCACCGAGACGCGCACGATCGGGAAGCGCACCTACGAGCTGGTGCGGGACGGCGACCGCGTGAGGATGGTGGCGTGGCGCACGCCGAGGGCCGTCTACTGGATCTCGAACACGCTGCTGCTGACGCTGTCCGACAAGCAAATGATGGCGATCGCCCGCTCCGTGCGGGGCGTCTAGCGGCCCATGGCAGCGAAGGAGCCGATAGGCGTGATCGGCGTGGGCTGGGTGGGCCTCGTCACGGCCGCCTGCCTCGCCGAGCTCGGCCACCAGGTGTGGGCGCGGGACATCGTGCCCGAAAAGGTCGAGTCGCTGTCGCGCGGGGAGGTCCCGATCCACGAGCCCGGCCTGCCGGAGCTGGTGGAGAAGAACTCCGAGCGGCTCCACTTCACCACCGACATGGGCGAGGTGCTCGAGAACGCCCGCCTGCTGTTCGTCTGCGTGGACACGCCCCCGACCTACTCGGGCGACGCGGACCTCTCGCGCGTCGAGTCGGTCCTGGCCGAGCTGGGCGAGTCGAGCGACCACGCTCTGGTCATGAAGAGCACCGTGCCGGTCGGCACCGGCCGCTCGATCCAGCGCCGCCGGCCAGGTACGGGCTACGTCGCGAACCCGGAGTTCCTGAAGGAGGGGAGCGCGGTCGCCGACTTCATGAAGCCCGACCGCGTGGTGGTGGGCGCGGACGACGGCTCGCGGGACTTCGCCGAGCGCGTCAGCGCCCTGTACGCGCCGCTCGACGCCCCGGTGGTCAGCACAGACGTGGCGAGCGCCGAGATGATCAAGCTCGCCTCGAACGCCTTCCTGGCGACCAAGATCTCGTTCATCAACGAGATCGCGAACGTGTCCGAGGAGCTGGGCGCGGACGTGCTCGAGGTGGCCCGGGGAATGGGCCTGGACGACCGGATCGGCTCGCAGTTCCTGCGGGCGGGCATCGGCTATGGGGGGTCATGCCTGGCCGGCGAGGAGACCGTGCTCGTGCGCCGGCACGGGCGGACGACGCTGCTCACGTTCGAAGGGCTCTGGCGACGGCTCGCGGAGGACGGCGAGGAGCAGCCGGAGGACGGGGTGATCACCCCTGGGAGCCTCGAGGTGCTCTCTTTCCTGCCCGAGCAGCAGGAGCCGATCTTCCTGCCGGTGATGTGTGTGACGCGGCGTGACCACGAGGGCGACCTCCTGGAGGTCCGCACCAAGATGGGCCGCCGGGTGCGCTGCACGCCCGACCATCCCTTCCTGGTCACCGACGCCGACGGGGCGCCGCTACGGCGCGTGCTAGCAGAAGACCTGACCGAGGACGACTGGCTGCCGATCGCGATGAGGCGCGACCAGCCGGCGGACTCGGCCGCGATGGCGTCGATCCTGTCGGCGGTCGAGGCCGCCGAGCTGTCGCCCGAGCGGCTGATCGTGCGACCCGCCCGCGAGGAGGTCGCGGCGCTGGTGTCCCGCCCGATCGAGGAGCGGCGCGAGATCTTCACCCGTGTGCCCTCTGCGGCCGCTCGCACCGGTGACGTGAAGCGCACGGGCGCGATGCGGTTCGACGAGGCCTGCCTGGGCGACGTCTCCGTCCGCAATGCGACCTTTGGCACCGCGCGGAACGGAAACTTCGTCAGGCACGAGATCGATCTGGACGAGGACTTTTGGCGGGTGGCCGGGCTGTACATCGCCGAGGGTTGCGAAAACGGCTCCAGGCTCACGTGGAGCTTCCATCCCGAGCGCAAGGACCATCTGGTCGACGAGGTTCTGGCGTACTGGTCCCGCCATGGCCTTCGGCCACGGGCGTATCTCACCCCCACATCGAAGAGGGTCGTGGTCAGTTCGCGACTCGTCGCGTCGTGGTGGGTGGACGTGCTGGGGCTCGGCCGCAACAGCTACGAGCAGCGCCTTCCCGACCTGGTCTGGGACCGCCCGGAGCGAGACAAATGGGCGTTGCTGTCGGGGCTCTTCGAGGGCGACGGGTCGTGGTCCCTCATCGATCAGGGCCCGAGCGTCATCATCGAGCTGGGAACGGTCAGCGACGACTTGGCCGACGGCGTGCTGCGGCTGCTCTGCGACCTCGGGATCGTGGCGTCCCGGCGGATCGGGAGGGTTGCCAAGTCGACGAAGGACACGCACTGGATCCGAATCTCCGGCGCCGAGCAGGTGGAGCGAGCCATCGAGCTGATACCGAAGCGCGACCGGCCGGGCGCGCTCGCGAGCATCGCCAGGCAGACGAAGCGAATCGCTTCCACCGGCTATCGCCGGCGCGACGAGGCGAGTGTGCGCGTGCGGATCGCCGAGATCGCGCGCAAGCCGTCCTGCGGGCCCGTCTTCTCACTCGAGGTTCCAGGCGCCCACTCCATCATAGTCAGTGGATCTTTAGTACTCAATAATTGCTTCCCGAAGGATGTCCAGGCCCTCAAGCAGCTCGCCGGCAACACCGGCTACCACTTCCAGCTGCTCACCGCCGTCATCGAGGTCAACGAGCTCCAGAAGCGGCGCACGATCGGCAAGCTCCAGAAGCACCTGGGGTCGCTCGAGGGCAAGGAGGTGGCTCTTCTCGGCGTCGCCTTCAAGCCCCATACCGACGACATCCGTGAGGCCACCAGCCTCGTGCTGTCCGGCCGGCTCCAGGGTGAGGGCGCGAACGTGCGCGTCTACGACCCGGTGGCGGCGGACCGTGCCGGCGGCATGCTCGGCGGGGCGCGCATCTGCGAGTCGGCGCTCGAGGCGCTGGACGGCGCCGACGCCGTGGTGCTCGTCACCGAGTGGCCCGAGTTCGGCGAGCTCGACTGGGAGAACGACGTCAGGCACCGGATGCGGGTTCCGCTCGTGGTCGACGGCCGCAACTTCCTCGACCGCGACGAGCTCGAGCGGGCCGGCTTCACCTACGAGGGGATCGGCAGGTAGTGCAGGCGCTCGTCCTAGCCGGGGGTGAGGGCACCCGGCTCCGCCCGCTCACCTACACCACCCCGAAGCCGGTGATGCCGCTGGCGGGCCGGCCGTTCCTGTCGTTCATGCTCGACTGGGCGCACTCCCACGGCGTGGACGAGGTGATCCTTTCCTGCGGCTTCATGTCGGGCGACGTCAAGGGCGTCCTGGGCGACATCTACGACGGCATGCGGCTGCGCTACGTGATCGAGGACGAGCCGCTCGGCACGGCCGGCCCGGTGCGCCTCGCCTATGACCAGGGCCTGCTCGAGGAACGACTCTTCGTCCTCAACGGCGACGTGCTCACCGACATCGACCTGACCGCCGAGCTGGCCGAGCACGAGCGCTCCGGCGCCCGCGTGACGCTCGCGCTCCAGGAGGTCGACGACACCGCGAGCTACGGCGTCGTGCCGACCGACTCGGAGGGCAGGGTGGAGGCGTTCCTCGAGAAGACCGAGGGCGAGGTGCCGACCAACCGGATCAACGCCGGCGCGTACATCGTCGAGCGCGAGGTGGTCGAGGGGATCCCGTCCGGCCGCGCCGTCTCCTTCGAGCGCGAGATCTTCCCGGCGCTGGTCGGTCACGGCCTCTACGGCTTCCGTGCGGCCGGCTACTGGATCGACATCGGGACCCCCGACCGCTACCTGGAGGCCACCTGGGACCTGCTCGCCGGGCGGGTGCGCTCCGAGCTTCCGCCGCGCGACGAGACGGGCTCGCTCGTCTACGAGGGCTGCCTGCTGTCGGGCGCGCACGTGGGGCCACAGGCGGTGCTCGGGCGCCACTGCTCGGTGGGGAGCGACTCGCGCATCGAGCGCTCCGTCCTGCACGACCGCGTGGTCGTGGGGGCCGACGCCGCCGTGGTGGAGTGCGTGCTCGCGACGCGTGTCCGGGTCGGGAAGAGCGCCCGCGTGCTGCCCGGCGCCGTGGTGGGCGCCGGAGCGGTGATCGGGGAGGGGGCGACGATCGGCGAGGGGGCACGAATCGATCCTGCGGCCGAGATCCCTGCTGGGGAAGAGGTCCGGGCTGGACAGGTCATGTCATGACCCTCGACCGCCAGACCATCGAGGCCGCCGACCCCCGGCACATGCTGGGCGACGTCCTCGCCCAGCCGCTCCAGCTCGGCGACGCGCTCTGGCGGGCCGAGTCGGCCGGCATCGACAGGCGCGACCGGCCCGGCGGGCTCGTCGTCTGCGGCATGGGCGGCTCGGCCATCGGCGGGGACCTGGCCGCCGCCGCGCTCGGCGACCGCGCCACCCGCCCGATCACCACCGTGCGCGGCTACGCGCTCGAGGCGTGGATCCCGCCGGACAGCCTCGTGCTCTGCGCCAGCTACTCGGGCGACACCGAGGAGGCGCTCGCCTGCTTCGAGGCCGCCGGCGCCGCCGGGACCGGCCGCGTGGCGCTCACCACGGGCGGGAAGCTGGCCGAGCTCGCGCGCGAGGAATCCGTTCCGGTGATCGGTGTGCCCGCCGGCATGCAGCCGCGCGCCGCGGTCCTCTACATGATCGTCGCCACGCTCGAGTGCGCCTCCCTGTGCGGGGCCGCCCCCGGCGTCCACGCCGAGATCGACACGGCCACCGCGTTGCTCGAGCAGCTCGTCGAGGAATGGGGCCCCGACGCCCCCGAGAACTCGCAGGCGAAGGCGCTCGCGAGGGCGCTCCAGGGCACCATCCCGGTCGTTCACGGCGCCGGGCCCACGGCCGCCCCGGCGCGCCGCTGGAAGACCCAGCTGAACGAGAACGCGGACGCCGCGGCGTTCTGGAGCGAGCTGCCGGAGGCCAACCACAACGAGATCTGCGGATGGCCGCGCGGACGGGCCCTCGCGCCGCTCTCGGCCGTGTTCCTCGAGGATCCCGACCAGCATCCGCGCATCCACAGGCGCATCGACCTCACCGCCAACGAGGTGGAGCAGGCCGGCGCCCCGGTGGTGCGTGTCGAGTCCCGCGGCGACAGCCGGCTCGAGCGAGTGCTGTCACTGGTGCTGCTCGGCGACCTTGCGAGCGTCTATCTCGCCGTCCTCGACCGGGTGGACCCCACGCCGGTCGAGCCGCTGGACCGCTTCAAGGCTGCTCTCGCCAAACCTTGACACGATCGTGTTAAGCTTTGCCCTCGCGCGATGGAGGGGCTCACGATCAACCAGGCGGCGTCGACCACGGGGTGGTCGCCGCGAATGCTGCGCTACATAGAGAGCGCGGGCCTGATCGAGCTCCCGCGCACGCCGTCCGGCTACCGCGTCTTCGGGCCGGGCGAGCTGCAGCGCCTGCGAACGCTGCGTGAGCTGCTCGCCCGGTTCGACTGCGCCCTCTCGGACGTGGCCTTCGCCCGTCGCCTCGCCGCGGACGGCGACCTGCGCGACGCCCTCGACCGCTGGTTCGAGGAGCGCCCGGAGCGTCCCGAGGGGATCGACTCCGGCAACTGGCTTCGCTGGGAGCAGGAGAAGCACGAGCGCCTGCTCGCCCTCGACCCCCCGACCAAGACACTGGAGAACAGCCCCGCATGACAGTCACCGAGACCACCCAGGACTTCAAGGTCGCCGACCTCTCGCTCGCCGAGTTCGGGCGCAAGGAGATCACCCTGGCCGAGCACGAGATGCCCGGCCTGATGGCGATGCGAGCCGAGTTCGGAGAGTCGCAGCCGCTGCGCGGCGCCCGCGTGACCGGCTCGCTCCACATGACCGTGCAGACAGCCGTGCTGATCGAGACGCTGGTCGCGCTCGGCGCCGAGGTCCGATGGGCCAGCTGCAACATCTTCTCGACCCAGGACCACGCCGCCGCGGCCATCGCCGAGGCCGGCATCCCGGTGTTCGCGTGGAAGGGCGAGACGCTCGAGGAGTACTGGTGGTGCACCGAGCAGGCGCTCAGCTGGCCCGGGCAGGACGGGCCGAACATGATCCTCGACGACGGCGGCGACGCCACTCTGCTCGTGCACAAGGGCGCCGAGTTCGAGCGTGCCGGCGCCGTGCCGGATCCCGCCTCGGCCGACTCGGAGGAGTTCCGCGTCGTGCTCACGCTGCTGCAGCGCACGCTCGGCGAGGACCCGCAGAAGTGGACCCGCATGGGCGAGGGCATCAAGGGCGTGACCGAGGAGACCACTACCGGAGTGCACCGTCTCTACGAGATGCAGCAGGCCGGCACGCTGCTGTTCCCTGCCATCAACGTCAACGACTCGGTCACCAAGTCGAAGTTCGACAACCTTTACGGCTGCCGCCACTCGCTGATCGACGGGATCAACCGGGCCACCGACGTGATGATCGCCGGCAAGACCGCGCTGATCTGCGGCTACGGCGACGTCGGCAAGGGATGCGCTCAGTCGCTGCGCGGCCAGGGCGCGCGCGTCCTGATCGCGGAGATCGACCCGATCTGCGCTCTGCAGGCCGCCATGGACGGCTACCAGGTGGTGACGCTCGAGGACGTCGTCGAGACGGCGGACATCTTCATCACCGCCACCGGCAACCGCGACGTGATCGGCGCCGGTCACATGGAGCGCATGAAGCACCAGGCGATCGTCGGCAACATCGGCCACTTCGACAACGAGATCGACATGGCCGGCCTGGCGCGCGTGTCCGGAGTCGAGCGCTTGAACGTGAAGCCGCAGGTGGACGAGTGGCGCTTCGCCGACGGGCACTCGATCATCGTGCTGTCGGAGGGCCGCCTGCTGAACCTCGGCAACGCGACCGGCCACCCGAGCTTCGTGATGTCGAACTCGTTCACGAACCAGACGATCGCCCAGGTCGAGCTGTTCTCGAAGAACGAGGACTACGAGAAGCGGGTCTACGTGCTGCCGAAGCACCTGGACGAGAAGGTCGCACGCCTGCACCTGGACTCGCTCGGCGCGCGGCTCACCGAGCTGACCTCCCAGCAGGCCGCCTACATCGGCGTGCCGGTGGAGGGGCCGTACAAGAGCGACCATTACCGCTACTAGCGCCGACATCGCCGACCCGTCGCTCGCCTCTGCGGGGCGGGCGCGGGTCGAGTGGGCGGAGGGCCAGATGCCGGTGCTCCGCTCGATCCGCGAGCGGTTTCGGACAGAAGGACCCCTTTCCAAGACTCGCGTCGCGGCCTGCCTGCACGTCACGGCGGAGACGGCGAATCTCATGCGGGCGCTCGCGGCGGGCGGCGCCGACGCCCGGCTCTGCTCCGCCAACCCCCTCACGACGCAGGACGATGTCGCGTCCGCGCTCGTGGAGGACGGGATACCGGTACTTGCTCGTCGGGGAGAGGATGCTGAGACCTACGCTCAGCACGTCGCCTCCTTGGCCGAGTGGGGTCCCGACATCACGCTCGACGACGGCGCCGATCTGCTCATGCTCCTCCATCGATGGGAGCGGGATGTGCGGGGAGGAGCCGAGGAGACGACTACGGGCCTGCTCCGGCTGAGGCGTTTGGAATCGGAGGGGAGGCTTCGCTGCCCCGTGATCGCGGTCAACGAGTCGCGCACGGAGCGCACCTTCAACGACCGCTACGGCACGGGCCAGTCCGCCCTCGACGGCATCCTCCGCGCCACCAACCTCCTGCTCGCGGGCCACACGCTGGTGCTGTTCGGCTACGGCGCGACCGGAAAGGGGATCGCCCAGCGCGCCCGCGGCGCCGGCGCGCACGTGATCGTCTGCGAGGTCGATCCGATGCGAGCGCTCGAGGCGCGCATGGACGGCTACGAGGCGATGCCCGCGCTCGAGGCCGCCGAGCGCGGCGACCTGTTCGTGACCGTGACGGGCTCGCGGGCGGTCGTTCGGCGCGAGCACATGGAGCGCATGAAGGACGGCGCCGTGCTGGCCAACGCGGGCCACTTCGACGTGGAGATCGACCTACCGGGCCTGCGCGAGCTCGCCGGCGGCGAGGTGCGCCAGGTGCTGCCGCTGGTCGAGCAGTACGAGGTCGGCGAGGGGCGCCGGCTCAACCTGCTGGCGCAGGGCCGTGTGGTGAACCTGGCGGCGGGAGAGGGACATCCCGCTGCGGTGATGGACATGAGCTTCGCGAACCTGGCGCTGGCGGTGGAGCACCTGACGCTGAACGGGGGTGAGCTCGAGCACCGCGTGCTGGCGATGCCGCCGCAGCTCGACGCCGAGATCGCCCGCCTGAAGCTGGAGTCGCTGGGCGTGGAGATCGATTCGCTGACCCCGGAGCAGGAGCGCTACCTGAGCTCGTGGGACGCGGAATGAGGTGGCTCGTGCCTTCCGCGCCGGCTGGCGCGGAAGGACCCGCCCTGAGCCCGCGCTAGGCGGCCCGCGGCAGCAGCCGCGCCAGCGCGCGCCGCTCCGGGCGCTTCGCCCGGCCGTCCAGCGACACCTGCAGGCGAAGCAGGTCGACCAGCTCGCCGCTCGGGCGGAACGGATCGGCGATCGCGGCGCCGGAGTCGACCTCCACGGCGGCCCAGAGCTCGTCGCCGACCTCGGCCAGGAGGGCCTCGCCGGTCGGTGGGGAGGCGCTGTCGAGGGCTGCGAGCCGGACCAGCGCGCCCGTGTCGGTGGCATCAGCGCGGCGGATGGTGAGTGTCTTGTCGGTCATCGGTTTCCCCCTTTGGTTCCGTTTGATGTTCCTCGAACATTGTCGTTGATCGTGGCCATAAGCTCAAATTCGAACTTCTGCTGGCTTCGATAAGCTCCAGTTATGCTCGACGTCAAGCAATTGAGGGTGCTCAAAGCTGTCGCTGAGCACGGTTCGTTCTCCGCCGCCGCCGAGGCGCTCTCCTATACGCAGCCCGCGATCTCACAGCAGATCGCCGCGCTCGAGAGGCAGGCCGGCGCCACGCTCGTCGACCGCACGAGCCGCGGCGTGCGCCTCACCGAGGCCGGCCTCGCGCTGGTCGACCACGCCGAGGTGGTGCTGGCCCGGCTCGCCGCTGCCGAGGCCGAGCTGGAGGCGATGGCCGGCGTCCGCGGCGGGCGCGTCAGGCTGTCCTCGTTCCCCACCGCCGGCGCCTCGCTGCTTCCGCCCGCCGTCGCGCTCTTCACCGAGCGCCACCCGGACGTCGAGCTGAGCTTCGTCGAGCGCGAGCCCGACGACGCCGCGCAGATGCTGCGCGCCGCCCAGCTCGAGGTCGCGCTGGTGTTCGAGTACCGCGAGCTGGACGAATCCGACTTCCGGCGGCTCTACGACGGCATCGAGCTGCACCACCTGCTCGACGACCCGCTGTACCTCGCCCTGCCCAAGGGCCACCCGCTCGCGCACCGGCCGCGAGTCCGGCTCCAGGACTTCACCGGCGAGAACTGGATCCAGGAGACCGGCACCCACAGCTTCTGCGGCGGCCTGCACCTGGCCGCCTGCCAGTCCGCCGGGTTCCAGCCGAAGATCGGCTTCCAGTCCGACGACTACAACGTCGTGCAGGGACTGATCGCCGCCGGCGTGGGCATCTCGCTGCTGCCGAGCCTGGCCCTGACGAACGTGCGGGAGGACATCGTGGTCCGCACGCTCGGCCGGGCGGCGCCCGCCCGGCGCATCGCCGCCGCCACGCTCGCCGGCCGCTACCGCTCCCCGGCCACCGACGCGATGCTGGCGATCCTCGAGGAGGTCGCAGGCCGCTTCGAGCTTCCCTCGGGCGCGGCGGTCGCCGCCGCCTGAGCCCGAGCTCGCCGCGCCGTCAGGCCACGGCCAGGACGGGCTGCTCGGCGGCGCGGGCGATGCCGCGCGCCGCGCCGTCGAGCGCGCCGGCGGACAGCAGCGCCGCCGTCGCCTGCGAGATGAGGCGCCCGCTGATGCCGCGGCTGCGGCGCAGCGCGACCGAGGCCGTGACCTCGCTCCCGGCATCCGTGGGAGTGAGCTCGTAGCGGACGTCGATTCCGATCGGACCGTGGGCGGTCAGCCCCACGCCGTCCTCGTCGGCCGAGTGGACCTCCACGTCGAAGCCCACGCGGACACCGGCGAGCTTGCCGCTCACACGCGCGGTGCTACCGGCCGCCAACCGCACGCCGTCGAGTCCTCGACGTCGAAGTCGATCGGCGCCCAGCGGCGGATGGCGTCCGGGTGCGTGAGCACCTCGAGCACCTGGTCGGGTCGCGCGTTTGCCTGTGTGCTTGTCGTCCACTCGGCCATGGAAAGCAGACTCCCGTCGCTTGGGCGCCCGCGTATCGGCCTTGACGCGGATTTGGGGTCATCCCAGGCGCGGATCTGGCGTCATCCTTTCGGACGATGCCGGCGCACCTCCCCGGAGGTACCGTGACCCCCGTGAACTGGCTGCGAGGCATTCACGCGCGGGTGCGGGCGATGGATCCGTTCCGCGCGGACGTCGCGCTGGCGGCGCTGTTCGTCGTCGCGTCGGTGATCGAGGTCTTCGCGGTCCCCTCGCACGGCGACAACATCCCGCTCACCGTCGCCGCCGCGATCGCGGCGCAGTCGGCCCTTGCCTGGCGGCGCCGCAACACCCTGCTCGCCGCCCTCCTGTTCGCGTTTCCGACAGCGCTGCAGGCGGTGGCCGGCGGCTTCCTCACGCAGGACACGACGGTGCACTTCCTCGCGGCGATGCTCTTGCTCTACTCGATCGGGCGCTACGCCGACCGCAAGGTCTTCCGGATCGCGTTCCCGGCGGTGATGGCGGGGAGCTTCGCCGCCCTGATGATCGAGAGCGGCCTCGAGCGCGCCGAGTACTTCTTCTGGTTCTTCGCCCTCTTCAGCCTGCCCGCCTTCGTCGGGCGGGTCCTGCGAAACCGTGCACGGCTGCAGGAGGAGTTGCGCGAGAAGACCGAGTTGATCGAGCGTCAGCGCGCGGATCGCGCCCGCACCGCCGTTGAGGACGAGCGCGAGGGGATCGCGTCGGAGCTTCAGGCGGTCGTCGCGAACAGCGTCAGCGCGATGGTGGTTCAGGCGGAGATGGTCCCGCGCGTGCTCGCGGTGGGCAAGCCGGAGCGCGCCGAGAGAGCTTTCGCCGCCATCGAGGAGACCGGGCGCGAGGCGCTCGTGGACATGCGCCGGCTGCTCGGTGTGCTGCGCCGCGACGGCGACCGGCCGGAGCTGGCGCCGCAGCCCGGACTGGGGCGTCTCCGGGCGCTCGTCGAACGCGTGCGCGAAGGCGGTCTCGACGTGACCGTGCGCGAGGAGGGCGACTCCCGTCCGCTCGCGCCAGGGCTCGACCTCACCGCGTACCGCATCGTGCAGGACGCGCTGGAGGCGGCGGCCGGGAAGGGAGCCACCAAGGCCCAGGTGCTCGTCCGCTACGGAGAGCGCGATCTCGTCCTCGGCGTGCGCGACGACCGCGAGGGCGGTGCGTCAGACCGGCTGCCGGGCCTCAAAGATCGGGCCGAGCTCTACGGCGGCTTCTTGAACGCCGGTCCCTCGGGTGAGTGGTTTGCCCTCAGGGCCCGGCTCCCGATCGAGCAGGAGGCGGCGGGGATGACGGGAGCGGGCCCATGAGCCGCCTGCGACGCGATTGGCGCTTGCACGACCGCCTGCTGGTGGCGGTGCTCATCGCCGCGGGCTGGGTGAACGTCCTCACGTCGACGGACCGCCAGGGATCGGTGGTCCTGAACCTGCTGGTGATCTCGCTGATGGGGCTGTCGCTTCTATGGCGCCGGGACAGGCCGCTGGTCCCGGTCGTCTGCTGCGGCATCGGCCTGCCCCTCGCCGCCGCGGTCCTCACCGCGCCGCCATACATCTTCATCTCGGTCGCGATGATGGCCACCGCGTCGTACTCGGCGGGCGCTCACCTGGAGCGGCCCCAGGCGATTCGCGGGCTCACGCTCGTGGTCCTCTCGCTGCTCACGGTCGTGCTGATCTTCGACCCGAGCGACTGGTTCTTCCCGATCGCGATCTTCGGGGTCGTGCCGTGGCTCGCGGGTCGCACGATCCGCAACCAGACCATGCTCGCGCGCGAGCTCGCAGAGAATGCCGAGCTCGCCGAGCACGCCCGCGAGGAGGAGGAGCGCCGCGCCATCGCCCGCGAGCGCTCGCGCATCGCGCGCGAGCTACACGACGTGCTCGCCCACAACCTGAGTGTGATGGTGGTGCAGGCGGGCGGCGCCCGCCGGATCGTGGAGAAGCGCCCCGAACAGGCAGTGCAGGTGGCGGACCTGATCGAACGGACCGGCCGCGAGACCCTGGCTGAGCTGCGACACCTGTTCGGCCCCGTGCACCACGGCGAGGGGGAGGACCTGCACGGGCCCGTCGGCATCGACCGCGTGGAGGAGCTCGCCGCACGCGCCCGCGCGGCCGGGCTGCGGGTGCACGTGCACGTGGAGGGCGACCGGGCGCAGCTTCCCGCGGGTGTCGACCTGACCGCCTACCGCGTCGTGCAGGAGGCGCTCACCAACACCCTGAAGCACGGCGGCGGCGCGCAGGCCAGCGTCACCGTCTCCTACGAGCCGAACGAGGTCGTGCTCTCGATCGAGGACGACGGCGAGAACCCGGACGACGTGCGGGAGCAGCTCGGCGAGCTGGGCGGAGGCCACGGCCTCGTCGGGATGCGCGAGCGCGTCGAGCTCTACGGCGGGCTGCTGCAGGCCGGCAGCCGTCCGGACGGCGGCTTCGCGGTGCGCGCTCGTCTCCCCACGCGCCCGCTGGTGCCGGGCGCCGTGCTGTCGCGGGGGGCGGTCGCATGAGTGTCCGAGTCCTCCTCGTCGACGACCAGGCGCTGATCCGCGCCGGCTTCCGCATGATCCTGGAGGCCGAGGAGGACTTCGAGGTGGTCGGCGAGTGCGGCGACGGCACCCAGGCGATCGACAGCGTCAAGCGCTTCGCCCCGGACGTCGTGCTGATGGACATCCGGATGCCCGAGATGGACGGCATCGAGGCGACGCGGCGGATCGTGGGCGGCGACGGCGACACGGCCGTGAAGGTGCTGATGCTGACGACCTTCGACCTCGACGAGTACGTCTACGACGCGCTGCGGGCCGGCGCCAGCGGCTTCCTGCTCAAGGACGTGCCGGCCGACCAGCTCGTGGCCGGGATCCGGCTCGTGGCCCAGGGCGACGCCCTGCTCGCGCCGTCCGTCACGCGCCGGCTGATCCAGGAGTTCTCCCGCTCCTCGCGAGGCCGGGGCGAGCAGCCCAGCGGGCTCGACGACCTGACACCGCGGGAGCTCGAGGTGTTCAAGCTGCTGGCACGCGGAATGTCGAACGCCGAGATCGCGGCCGCCCTGATCGTCTCCGAGACGACCGTGAAGACCCACGTGGCACGGATCCTGATGAAGCTCGAGGTGCGCGACCGCGTGCAGGCGGTGGTGCTCGCCTACGAGTCCGGCGTCATCGCGCCGGGAGACGCTGGGTCATAGCATCGGGGCGGTGAGCGCCGCCACCGACAAGATGCGGGCCGAGGGGCTGCCCGAGGAGGCGGTCGACACCTTCGCCCACTACGAAGGCCTGCTGCGCGAGGGCGACCAGGGCACACTGCCCGAGTCCTCGCTCGAGCCGCTGGAGGAGCTGCCCGACGCGTCGGAGCTGCCCGAGTCGGACGGCTCGGCCCTGGGGCAGGCCGTGGTCCTCAAGCTGAACGGCGGGCTCGGCACCAGCATGGGAATGACGAAGGCGAAGTCGCTGCTGGAGGTGAAGGACGGGCTGTCGTTCCTCGACATCATCGTCCGCCAGATCCTCCACCTGCGCGAGCGTCATGGAGCGCCGGTGCCGCTGCTCCTGATGAACAGCTTCGCCACGCGCGACGACACGCTCGCGGCGCTCGAGCGCTACCCGGACCTGGCCGTGGACGGGCTGCCGCTCGACTTCCTCCAGGGCAAGGTGCCGAAGCTGCTCGAGGACGGCTACGAGCCGGTCAGCTGGCCCGACGAGCCGGCGCTCGAGTGGGCGCCGCCGGGGCACGGCGACGTCTACACATCGCTGGCAGGCTCGGGGATGCTCGACGAGCTGCTCGATCGCGACTACCGCTACCTCTTCCTGTCGAACTCGGACAACCTGGGCGCCGTGCTCGATGTGCGCATCCTCGACTGGTTCGCGCGGGAGGGGCTGCCGTTCGTGTCGGAGTCGACCGACCGCACCGAGGGCGATCGCAAGGGCGGCCATCTGGCCCGTCGCCGCGAGGACGGCGGCCTGGTGCTGCGCGAGACCGCCCAGACGCCTGACGAGGACCGCGAGGCGTTCGAGGACGTGTCGCGGCACCGGTTCTTCAACTGCAACACCATCTGGGTCGACCTGCAGGCGCTCAAGCGCACGCTGTCCGAGCGCGGCGGAGTGCTGGGCCTGCCGATGATCGTCAACCGGAAGACGGTCGACCCGACCGACCCGTCCTCGCCCGCGGTGGTGCAGCTCGAGACGGCGATGGGCGCCGCCATCGGCGTGTTCGAGGGCGCGGGAGCGCTACGCGTGCCGCGCAGCCGCTTCACGCCCGTCAAGACCACCAGCGACCTGCTAGTGGTGCGCTCGGACGCGTACCGGCTCGGCGAGGACTGGACGGTGAGCACGGCGCGCGAGCGGCCACCTGTGGTGGAGCTCGACCCCGACCACTTCAAGCTGATGGGCGACTTCGAGCCCCGCTTCCCGGACGGCCCGCCGTCCCTGGTGGATGCCGAGCGCCTCGCCGTGGAGGGCGACGTGACCTTCGGGCGCGACGTGAAGGTGCGCGGCGAGGTGAAGGTGGTGGGGCCGCGGCGCATCCCCGACGGCGAGGTGCTCGAAGGGTAGATAGCAGGCCTCGGCGTTGAAACCTCACGCCCCGCCGCCGTCGCTGACGAAAGCGGGAGGTTCTGGCCGGTAGACGGTAAAAACCTCCCGGACGCGGCTGCCGAGGAGCGCGTTCGGGGAGAAGGGCTAGCGCAACCGCAGCCCCGCCGCCTCGAAGGCTGCCGCACGGTCCTGGAGCTGGCGGTAGCGCACTACCTGGCCGTCACTGACCCAGTACACGTGCACCGCCCGCGTGACGGTCTCCACTCCGCTTCCGCGGCCTCGCGCGTGGAAGGTCACGGGAACGACGACCGCGTCGCCCGCATCGATGAACTCCTCCGCCTCCCAGATCATCTCGCTGAAGACCTCGGACCAGGCCGCCCACAGACGCAGCAGGGCCTCATGGCCCGTGTAGACCCCGGCGAACGTCCCGGCTGACGCCGACAGGTCGAACTCGATGTCGTGCGCGGCGAACGTCATCACCGTATCGATGTCCCCGCGGTTCCGCGCGTCCATCATCCGGCGCACGATCTCGACGTTCTGCTCCGACATGGCTGGGCGAGTATCGCGTCTGCGCGAATCGGCGAGCGCGTCTCGGCGGCGTCAGCGCGCCTCCGCGGGCGCCCGTTCCTTCGCCTCCGCGCGCTCCTCCAGCCGCTCGCGCCGCCGCTCCTCCTCCTCGCTCTGGGCGAGCATCCGCACGAACAGCGCGACCATCACGAGCACGAGCGTGAACGACTGCTCGACCATCATGATCACGCCCCCGATGTTCTGGTCCTCGACCGGGGACAGGCCCCAGATGCGCGGGGTCTGCTCGTAGTACGGGTAGAGCGCGGTGGAGCTCCAGGCCAGGTAGAGCCCCAGCGCCGCCAGCCCGGCCTTCGCCGCGGCGATGTAGCCGAGCGGCTGGAGCCCCGTCATGCGGCGGCGCATCGGGACGGGCTGGATGAGCGGCCACCAGAGCGCCACCCCGGCGGCGAAGAACGAGGCGTGCTCCAGCAGGTGCACGAACGCGTTCTCCGCCGCCGCGTCGTAGAGCGCCGGCACGTGCCAGAGGTACATGATCGCCAGCCAGACGGCGATGCCCGTGGCCGGGTTGGCGAGCGGGCCGAGCGCCCGCTCCAGCCGCATCAGCCGGCGAGTGGCGGGCCTCATGATCGTGCGGGAGAGGCCCAGGAGGATCAGGAGCGGCGCGATGTCGCCCAGCAGCACGTGCTGGACCATGTGCGCGGAGAAGAGGTAGTCCTCGCCGAGGCCGTCGATCGGTGAGACGAGCGCGGCGAGCAGCGCGAGCATCCCGGCGGCGAAGGCCAGCGCCTGGAGCGGCCCCGCGCCGCTGGGCGGGCGACCGCGCGCGGCGGCCTCACGGCGCACCCGGAGGAAGCGCCAGACGTAGATTCCCGCGAACAGCGCCAGCGGCGCGAGCACGGCGGGATCCGAGAGCCACTGGATATGCGGATGGCCCGCCGCTTCGTCACCGGACACGCACGGGATTGTCGCAATGGAGTGCCCACCTGTTGCACGCGGAGGGCCATGCTGGCGGGGTGACTTCCGCACAGAACGATCGCCGCCGAGCTGGGCGGGCGCCGTGACCGCCGCCCTCCTCGCCCCGCCGCTCTGCTGGTCTTGCGGCTCCCATGCTCCGCGCGGGCGCGCTCTCTGCCGTGCCTGCCGCGGCGCGCTCGTCTTCCTGCCGCGGGAGCCGGTCTGCCTCGCCGGCGTCCGCGTCTGGGCGCCGGTCGCCTACGACGGGCCCGGGCGCGACATGGTCCGAGCCCTGAAGTTCCACGCCGCCCTCTCGCTCGCATGGGAGATGTCCGCCCTCGCCGTGGCGTTGGCGCCCAAGGGGCTCCTTCAGGGCGCGCTCGTCCCGGTGCCGCTCCACCCGGTCCGGTCGCGCCGCCGCGGCTTCAACCAGGCCGCCGTGCTCGCCGGGGCGATCGCGCGCAGGACCGGCCTGGCGCCATCGGATTGCCTGCGCCGCCGCGGACCGGGTCCGCCGCAGGTGGGCCGGGGCCGAGGCGCCCGGCTCGGCGGCCCGGCCGGGTCGATCGAGCCGCGGGCGCGGGTGCCGCCCGCGGCGCTGCTCGTCGACGACGTGGTCACCACGGGCGCCACGCTCGCCGCCTGCGCGGCCGCCCTGCGGGAGGCCGGCACGAGGAAGGTGGCCGCGCTCGCCTTCGCACGCACGCCCGGGCGCTGATGCGTGGCGAAGGGCTTGATGTAGCGCCTGCCGCAAGCACTTTGCTCGGCCGAGTGCGCGCGGAGGGTTTACCATCGGACGACGGCTACCGAGGAGGGCAGATGCGCATCCAGGTGAAGGGCCGGAACGGTGCCACGGTCGACGACGAGCTTCGCTCCCGGGTGGAGAAGAAGCTCGCCAAGGTCGGCCGCCAGGTCTCACCCCTCGCGGAGCTCGAGATCGAGCTGCGCGAGGAGGGGAACCCGGCGATCAAGGACTCGCAGATCGCCGAGGCCACCCTGCACCTGAAGGGCGTGACCCTGCGCGCCAGCGAGCACTCCACGGACATGGGCCACTCCATCAACATGCTCGCCGACGACCTGGCCCGTCAGGTCAAAAAGCACCGCGACAAGCGCCGCGGCCGGCGCGAGGCCCACAAGGGACAGGAGCGCGCCGCGTAGGTCGCGCGGCAGCCCCCGCGAACACGCTGCCAACCGGCCCACTGATCTCAAGCCCAAGCGGCCCTGTCCGCAGGGCCACACCCGTCCTAGTCTGAGTCCACAATGGCCACCGCTCCAACCAACCGCACCCGCGTCCGCCGCGTCCCCGCGCGCGGGGAGTACGAGGGCGAGACGATCGACGCCATCCTCGACGAGGCGCTCATCAGCCACGTCGGCTTCGTCCACGACGGCGCGCCCGTGGTGATCCCCACCCTGCACGCCCGGCTCGGCGACCGCCTCTACCTCCACGGCTCGGCTGCCAGCCGCATGCTGCGCACGCTCGAGCGCGGCGCGCCGGCGTGCGTGACCGTCACCCTCGTCGACGGCCTCGTGCTGGCGCGCTCGGCCTTCCACCACTCGGTCAACTACCGCTCGGTCGTCGTCTTCGGCGAGGCCAGCGCGGTGGAGCCCGAGGAGGAGAGGCTCAAGGCGCTCGAGCTGTTCACGGAGAAGCTCGTGCCCGGCCGCTGGGCCGACGTTCGCGCGCCCTCGCGCCAGGAGCTGAACGGCACGAAGGTGCTGACGCTGTCCCTCGACGAGGCATCGGCGAAGGTGCGCACCGGGCCCCCGGTCGACGACGAGGAGGACTACGAACTGCCCGTCTGGGCGGGCGTACTGCCCCTCGGCACCGCGGTCGCCTCGCCCCAGCCCGATCCCCGCCTCGATCCGGCGATCGAGACGCCCGGCTACGTGGCCGGATGGGGCTCCTGACGCCGCCCCGGCGTTGCTACCGTAACTTCGATGTCCATTCTCGACCGCGCGCTGCGGGTCGGCGAGTCCAAGAAGTTCAAGACCTTCGAGCGAAACGTCGGCCGCATCAACGACTACGAGCCCGAGCTGGAGCTCGAGTCGGACGATGAGCTGCGCGAGCGCTACGCGGCCCTGCGTGAGCGCCACCTGAACGGGGAGCCGCTCGAGGACCTGCTGTTCGAGTGCTTCGCGCTCACCCGTGAGGCCGGCAAGCGCGGGCTCGGGCAGCGCCACTACGACGTGCAGCTGATCGGCGGCATGGTCCTGCACGACGGCTCGATCGCCGAGATGAAGACCGGCGAGGGCAAGACCCTCACCGCCACGCTTCCGATCGTCCTGAACGGCCTCGCCGCGCGCGACGAGAAGGGCCATCCGAGGAGGGGCGGCGGCGTCCATCTCGTCACGGTGAACGACTACCTCGCCCGCCGCGACGCCAACTGGATGAAGCCGATCTACGACCTGCTCGGAGTGACCGTCGGCGTGATCCAGTCACAGATGCACCCGATCGACAAGATGGAGGCGTACTCGCGCGACGTCGTCTACGGCACCAACTCGGAGTTCGGCTTCGACTACCTGCGCGACAACCTCGCCGACTCGCTCGAGGAGAAGGCCCAGCGCGGGCACGGCTATGCGATCGTCGACGAGGTCGACAACATCCTCATCGACGAGGCGCGCACCCCGCTGATCATCTCGGGCCAGCCCGAGAAGGCCGCCGACCTCTATTACAAGTTCGCCAAGCTGGCGCGCACGATGGAGCCGGGCAAGAAGCCCGAGGGCCTCGAGGCGAAGTCCAAGGACTGGGAGGCCGACTACGACTACGAGCCCGAGGAGAAGCACAAGACCGTCTCGGTCAGCGAGAAGGGCGTCGAGAAGGCCGAGCGCTTCCTGGGCATCGACAACCTCTACCGGGCCGAGTACGGCCACCTGGTCAACCACCTCCAGCAGGCGCTGAAGGCGGAGTCGCTCTACAGGAAGGACGTCGACTACGCCGTGATCGACGGCCAGGTGAAGATCATCGACGAGTTCACCGGCCGCATCCTCGAGGGGCGCCGCTGGTCGGAGGGCCTCCACCAGGCCGTCGAGGCGAAGGAGGACGTGGCGATCCAGGAGGAGAACCAGACCGTCGCCACGATCACCTACCAGAACTACTTCCGCCGCTACGACAAGCTCGCGGGAATGACCGGCACGGCCCTGACCGAGGCCACCGAGTTCATGAAGATCTACGAGCTCCAGGTCGTCGAGGTCCCGACGAACCGGCCGATGATCCGGGAGGACAACAACGACCAGATCTACAAGACCAAGGACGGCAAGTGGTCGGCGGTCGCCCGCGAG
Organism: uncultured Thermoleophilaceae bacterium; assembly: GCA_963835705.1. GTDB lineage: Bacteria > Actinomycetota > Thermoleophilia > Solirubrobacterales > Thermoleophilaceae > JACVRW01. Next base: position 2,581 of record CAWIGR010000016.1, on the reverse strand, counting down.
ATCGAGGACCGCAACAAGCTGGGCCAGCCGGTGCTCGTGGGCACGATCTCGGTGGAGGTGTCGGAGCTGCTGTCGCAGCAGCTCGACAAGCTCGGCGTCAAGCACACCGTCCTGAACGCGAAGCCCGAGCACGCCGAGCGCGAGGGCGAGATCATCGCCGAGGCCGGGCAGCCGTTCGCGGTCACGATCGCCACCAACATGGCCGGCCGCGGCGTGGACATCAAGCTCGGCGGGAACGAGGAGCACCTCACGCAGCTCGAGCTCACGAAGCGCGGCCTGGAGCCGGGCAGCGAGGAGTGGGACAGCGCCTGGGACGAGCTCTTCACGCAGATGGAGGCGCGCGTCGCCGAGGACCGCGAGAAGGTAACGGGGGCCGGCGGCCTCTTCATCCTCGGCACCGAGCGCCACGAGTCACGCCGGATCGACAACCAGCTGCGCGGCCGCTCGGGCCGCCAGGGCGACCCGGGTGAGTCCCGCTTCTACCTCTCAGCCGAGGACGACCTCGTCCGGCTGTTCGCTGGCGACCGCATCTACCGCATCCTCGACAACAAGTTCCTCGCCCAGGCTGACGAGGAGGGCAACGAGCTGCCGATCGAGCACAAGATGCTCACCAAGCAGATCGAGGGCGCCCAGAAGAAGGTCGAGGACCAGAACTTCCTGCAGCGCAAGCGCGTCCTCGAGTACGACGACGTGATGAACCAGCAGCGCGAGATCATCTACGAGTACCGCGACCGCATCCTCGAGGGCGAGGACATGTCGGACGTGGCCCGCACCCAGATCTCGGACGCGATCGAGCGGCTGGCGGACGAGTACATGGCGGGCGAGTACCAGGAGGAGTGGGACCTCGACGCGCTGTTCACCCAGCTCGAGCAGATCTACCCGGTGTCATACGACACCGAGGACATCCGCGAGGGCGAGGGCCGCGAGGCGTTGATCGACAAGCTCCGCGAGGACGTGGTCGATGCCTACAACGAGCGCGAGGAGGAGCTCGGCGAGGAGCTCATGCGCGCGCTCGAGCGCTACATGCTGCTGCAGATCATCGACAACCGCTGGCGCGAGCACCTGCACGACATGGACTACCTGCGCGAGGGCATCCACCTCCGCGGGTTCGCGCAGATCGATCCGCTGGTGGCCTACAAGAACGAGGGCTTCGAGATGTTCACGGAGCTCATGAACAACATCTGGGACGAGTTCGCGCGCTACATCTTCAACGTCGAGGTCTCGGTGGAGCAGGAGCAGCCCCAGCAGCCCGCGCAGCGCTGGGGCGGCGGCGGCAGCAGCACCACCTCGGGCCGGCTCAACTACTCGGGCGGGCACGCCGCGCAGGGCCGCGACGCTATCGCCGCGGCGGCGGGCACCGCAATCCCGACCGGGATGGCCGAGGCCGCCGACCTCGCCGCGGACGAGGTGGCGGACTCCGTCCCGGTCGTGGAGACCAGGCGCCTCGACGAGCACGAGAAGATCGGCCGCAACGACCCCTGTTGGTGCGGCTCCGGCAAGAAGTACAAGAAGTGCCATGGCGCATAGCGCCAGTGGCCTCCGCGACCAGCTGAAGCTGCTCGCGGACTACCTTTGACCCAGCAGGGCTGACGGAGCGCGTCCGGGCGCTCGAGGACCTGATGCAGGCGCCCGGCTTCTGGGACGACCAGGAGACCGCCGCCCGCACCTCCGCCGAGCACGCGTCGGTCAGCCGGCGCCTGCAGGGCTTCCGCTCGCTCGAGAGCGACGTCGACGACCTCGAGGCGCTCGAGGAGATGGCGGCAGAGGACGACTCGATCGCGGCCGAGCTCCACGAGCAGCGCGCGGGCATCGAGGCCCGGCTGGCCGAGCTCGAGGAGGCGCGCCTGTTCAGCGGCGAGTACGACGCGGGCGACTCCGTGGTCACGGTGAACGCCGGCGCCGGCGGCACCGACTCGCAGGACTGGGCCGAGATGCTGCTGCGGATGCTGATGCGGTGGGCCGAGCGGCGCGGCATGAAGGTCGAGCTGAAGGAGGCGTCGGCGGGGGAGGAGGCCGGGATCAAGTCGGCCTCGTTCATCGCGCGCGGCGAGAACGCCTACGGGCTGTTCTCGGCCGAGAAGGGCGTGCACCGGCTGGTGCGGATCTCCCCGTTCGACGCCCAGTCGCGCCGCCACACCGCGTTCGCCGGCGTTGAGGTGGCGCCGCTCGTGGAGGACGCCGTGGAGGTGGAGGTCGACCCGGAGGACCTGCAGATCGACACCTACCGCGCCTCGGGCGCGGGCGGGCAGCACGTGAACAAGACGGACTCGGCCGTGCGGATCACCCACAAGCCGACCGGCATCGTGGTGCAGTGCCAGAACGAGCGCTCACAGTCGTCGAACCGCGACACGGCGATGCGTATGCTCCGCGGCCGGCTGATCGAGCTCGAGGAGCGTCGCCGCCAGGAGGCGCTCGCGCAGGAGAAGGGCGAGGCCCAGGACGTGGGCTGGGGCTCGCAGATCCGCTCCTACGTGCTGCACCCCTACACGATGGTCAAGGACCACCGCACGAACGTGGAGGCCGGAAACGCCCAGGGCGTGCTGGACGGCGACCTCGACGACTTCGTGCGGGCGGAGCTGCT
>CAWIGR010000015.1:0-130103 GCA_963835705.1 uncultured Thermoleophilaceae bacterium | reverse complement strand
TACCGGACCGTCGGTCTTCACCTACGGCTACTACACCGCCGGCCGGGCCCTCGTGAAGGGTCTGGAGGCCGCCGGCGGGGATGTCTCCGACCAGCAGGCGCTCCAGGACGCGCTCGCCGAGGTGTCGCTCTCGGGCGAGGAGGCGCCCTACGGCGACGTGACGTTGGACGACAACCGCCAGGCGATCAGCGATGTCTACGTGAAGCGGATCGTCAAGGACAAGACGGGTGACGGCGTGGCGGACGTCGAGACGTTCGCCCGGATCCCAGAGGTCGACCAGACCTTCAACGGGGTCTTCAGCCCCGAGACGCCGGCGCCCGATCGCGAGAACCCGAAGTGCGAGAAGGGCGAGCCGCCCCCTTGGGTCGGCAACGCGGAGGAGGTCTCCTTCGGGGGCTGATGTCCGCGGTAGCAGCATCCGCTGACAGCGCCGAGCCGATCCTCCAGCTTCGGGGGATCGGCCGGCGCTTCGGCGGCGTCGTAGCCGTCGCCGATGCCGACCTGACGGTCGGCGCAGGTGAGCGGCGGGCGATCCTGGGGCCTAACGGCGCCGGGAAGACCACGCTGTTCAACCTGATCTCGGGGGAGTTTCCGCCGACGGCGGGGACTGTGGAGCTGTTCGGGCGGGACGTCACGGCGACGCCCGCCCGAACACGCGCCCGCATGGGGCTGTCGCGCACGTTCCAGACCTCGCGGCTCTTCGGCGGCCTCAGCGTGGAGGACAACCTCTACCTGGCCGTGCTGGGCGTGGGGGACGGTCACCTCCGGCTGGTCAAGACGAAGGCGGACGCCGAGGTTCGCGAGAAGGCGCGCGCGATGGCGGACCTGACGGGCCTGGGCGACCGCCTGGACGTGATGGTCGCCGAGCTGTCACACGGCGAGCAGCGGCAGCTCGAGGTGGGCATGGCCCGGGCCGCCGATCCCCAGCTGATGATGCTCGACGAGCCCGCCGCCGGGCTTTCCCGTGCCGAGCGCGTGACCCTGACGGAGATGCTGCTGGCGCTCGATCCGTCCATCACCCTGATCCTGATCGAGCACGACATGGACGTCGCGCTGCGCGTGGCCGAGTGGGTCACGATGATGCACGACGGGCGGGTCATCGTGGAGGGGACGCCCTCCGAGATCCGCGCCAACGAGACCGTGCACGCCCTCTACCTCGGAAGCCATACATGACCGAGCCGCTGCTCCAGGTGGAGGATCTCCACGGGTACTACGGGAGCGCCCACGTGCTGCAGGGCGTCAGCTTCAGCATGGGCGCCGAGCCCGTGGCGCTCATCGGGCGCAACGGCATGGGCAAGTCGACGCTCTGCCTGGCCATCGTCGGGCTGCTCGGCCGGGCCACGGGCTCGGTGCGGCTCGACGGCGTGGAGCTGCTCGGCAAGCCCGCCTACAAGGTGGCGGGCGGCGGCATCGGCTACGTGCCCCAGGGGCGCCGGCTGTTCGAGTCGCTCACCGTCGACGAGCACCTCGAGATCGTCGGCGCGAGGTCGAAGGCCGAATGGACGGCCGAGCGTGTGTACGAGCTCTTCCCGCGGCTCGCGGAGCGTAGGAAGGTGAGCGGCACCTCGCTCTCGGGCGGGGAGCAGCAGATGCTCGCCATCGGCCGCGCCCTGGTCACGAACCCACGCGTGCTGATCATGGACGAGCCCTCGGAGGGCCTCGCCCCGACGATCATCGAGGACCTCGTGAGGACCATCAAGGAGCTGGCCGCCGGCGGCATGGGCCTGCTGGTGGTTGAGCAGAACCTCGGCGTGGCCACCTCGCTGGCCGAGCGCCAGCTCGTGATGGTGACCGGGCAGATCGCCACGGAGACGACCGCGGAGGAGCTCGCGAACGACCCCGTGGCCCAGCGCCGCTACCTCGGCGTCGAGCCGCTCCCAGACGCCGCCTGATGGAGCCCCGCTTCACCTTCGGCCTGTGGACGGTCGGCAATCCAGGGCGCGATCCGTTCGGCGGTCCCACCCGGGAGCCGCTCGACCCCGCCGACTCGGTGCGCAAGCTCGCCGAGCTCGGAGCCTGGGGAGTGAGCCTTCACGACGACGACCTTGTGCCGTGGGGCACCGAGCCGGCGGAGCGCGACCGCATCGTGGCCCGCTTCAAGGCGGCGCTCGACGAGACCGGCCTCGGCGTGGGGATGGCCACCACGAACCTGTTCGGGCACCCGGCGTTCAAGGACGGCGCGTTCACCTCGAACGACCGCGGGGTGCGGCGGGCCGCGGTCGGCAAGGCGATGCGCTCGATCGACCTCGGCGCCGAGCTGGGCGCGGAGGTGTACGTCTTCTGGGGCGGCCGGGAGGGCACCGAGGCCGCGGTGGCCAAGGACCCCCGCGACGCGCTCGAGCGCTACCGGGAGGCGATCAACGTGCTCGCCGACTACGTGGTCGAGCAGGGCTACGACCTGCGCTTCGCGATGGAGCCGAAGCCGAACGAGCCGCGCGGGGACATCTTCCTGCCCACGATCGGGCACGCCCTGCACTTCATCGAGACGCTGGACCGCCCGGAGATGGTCGGCGTGAACCCCGAGGTGGCGCACGAGACGATGGCCGGGCTGTCGTTCGTGCACGGCGTGGGCCAGGCGCTGTGGGCGGGCAAGCTGTTCCACATCGACCTGAACGCGCAGCGGATCGGCCGCTACGACCAGGACTTCCGCTTCGGCGCCGAGGACCTGAAGGAGGCCTTCCTCCTCGTCAGGCTGCTCGAGAGGGCCGGGTACGAGGGCCCGCGTCACTTCGACGCGCACGCCTACCGCAACGAGGATCCGGATGGGGTGTGGGAATTCGCAGCCGGATGCATGCGGACGTACCTGGCCCTCGCCGAGCGCGCGCGCCACTTCGACTCGCTGCCGGAGGTTGAGGAGGCGCTGGCCGCGGCCGGCACCCCCGAGCTGGCGCGGCCGACGGTGGACGGCTCCGGCGGGGCGGACGAGCTGAAGACGGAGGCGGACGCGCTCGACGCGCTGGCCACGCGGGGCTACGCCAACGAGCGCCTCGACCAGCTGCTCGTGGACGTCCTGCTGGGCGTTCGCTGAGCTCAGCCCGGCGGGTCGAGCGCCCTTGCCCCGTGACCTTCCCTCTGCCCGGGCAACAGGGTCCGGCGGGTGCACGCCGCCCGCCGGACAGCATTCGCCATCGCACTGATGTCGCTGGCCATGCCCGCGGCGGCGGCGGCCGTGCCCATCGCCGACCCGCTCGGCACCACCCTGCCAGGTACCAGGGCGCCCCGGCAATCCCGGGGAAGCTGCGGCCCACCAGGGCGCCGCAGAACCCCTTCATGGCGCCGGACTACGTGGAGAACAACTACGGCTACGCTGTCGATCCGGACGGGGCTCATCTACACCTACACCCGCGACCCCGCCCCTCTCACGCCAGCCGTACTCTGAGCGATCAGCGCCCGCACGCGAAGGACCGCCTTCAAGGTCTACGCCGGCAGCGGCCTCGGCTTCAACAACAACTACGCCGGCCTGGCGATCGGGCCCACGGGCACCGCCTACCTCGGCGTGACGGGCGGCCTGATCGCGCTGCGGGACCGCTGACGCCCGCTCCTCAGCGCGTCCGGGCGCGCCTGCCCCGCTCGCGCTCGGCCTCGGCCGCGCGCTTCACCGGCGACAGTCGCCGTGCCTGCGTGGAGCCGTGCTTGAAGCGCCGAGCGACCTGCCTCAGCTTGTCCGCACGACGCTGGTCCTTGAGCCTCAAATCGTCACCATCCGACCCCCGACCATAGCGGTCCGCTAGGGAGGAGCCCCGCTCCCCTTCGGCAGCAGCGGATGACCGTCGACCACAGCGGCGGCAATGTCGATCAGCTTGCGGTTGGCTCTACGCGCGTGGTCGCGCAGCATCTCGAACGCAGCAGCGTCGTCGATCGAGTGGCGCTCCATCAGGATACCCTTCGCCCGCTCGGTGACGGCCCGGCGACCGAAGGCCCCCTCCAGGTCGTGGTACTCGGCGAAGCGGCGCAGCACGATGTCGATCGAGGTCTGCCAGTCCTCAGGGTCGCCGTCGGTGATGTAGGCGAAGATGCCGCGCTTGGACGCCTCCCTGACGAACTCCGGGTCGGGAGCGTGGATGAGGACTATCACCGGGCATGCCGCCTCCTGCACGATCTTCTCGATCAGGCTGAGGGCGTGCTGGGAGCTCTCGCCGAGCCCCACCAGCGCGACGTCGGGCCGCTCCCGGGCGGTGACCGGGCCGACGTCGTCGACGTCGATCTCGCGGGCGATCACCTCGTGCCCAAGCGAAGCCACGACAGGAGCAACGAGCGCCAAGCGATCCTTGCGCTCGTTGGCGATCAACACTCGCAGATGCTGTGTCTCGCGATAGCTCATCGTGGCGGCGAGACCCACCATTTTAGCTCGGACGCCCTCTCGGTGGTAAGCTGCCGGGCGCGCTTCGCTCCAGGCAATGGCGAGTGCTCCTATCGGCCCAAATCCCCGGCCGGCCGCAGCACTTGAGTCGAGCATGAGCCTTATGAGCGACCGCCTTGCTTTCTCGGTACACGGAGGGTTCGACGCCGCCCCGGCGGCGAGGGAAGCCGTGCGCGGCGCCGACGGAGCGATCCCCGCCGCGCTCCGGGAGGACGTCCTGCTTCTCGTAACCGAGCTGGTGACCAACGCTGTGCTCCATGCGGGGGTCGGACCGGATCAATTTCTGCAGGTGGAGCTCACACACTGGCCCCGGCGGTTACGGGTGGAGGTGACTCAACCGGGGGACGGGTTCCGCTGCGACCGCGTGGACCCGTCCCCCGGTACCTCGGGTGGCTGGGGGCTTGTGCTGGTCGACCGGATCGCGGACGGCTGGGGCATCATCAGCAGCACCGGCGGCACGGGCGTGTGGTTCGACCTTCGCTCCAGCGCCTGATCGCCGACTTCGCACGTCACGAGCGCAGGAACATCAGCACCGCCAGCACCCGCCGCGACTCGCTTCCGGTCGACGGCAGCCCGAGCTTGCCGAAGATGCTCGACACGTACTTCTCGACGGCGCGCAGCGTGATCACCAGCAGGTCGGCGATTCCCTGATTCGAGCTGCCCGTGGCCATCAGCTCGAGCACCTCGTGCTCGCGCGGCGTGAGCGCTGCCAGCGGATCGTCGGCGCGCCGCCGGGCCAGCAGCGTCGACACGATGATCGGATCGAGCGCCGAGCCGCCTGCTGCCACGCGCCGCACCGCGGCGACGAACTGCTCGACGTCGCTGATCCGGTCCTTCAGCAGGTACCCGACGCCCTCGGCGGAGTCGGCCAGCAGCTTCATCGCCAGGCCCACCTCCACGTATTGCGACAGCACCAGCACCCCCACGGAGGGATGGTTCGCCCGGATCTCCAGAGCCGCCCGCAGGCCCTCGTCATTGTGCGTGGGCGGCAGGCGGATGTCCACGATCGCCACGTCGATCTCGTAGCTGTTCGCCTTGAGCATGAGCTCATCGGCGGTGCTGCACTGCGCGACCACCTCGAATCCCGCGTCGCCGAGCAGCCGCGCGACCCCTTCGCGCAGCAGGACCGAGTCCTCGGCGATCGCTAGTCGCACGGCATCTCCGCCCTGACGCGCGTCCCGCCGCCGAGTGGGGTCCAGACGCGCAGGCGCCCGCCGAGCGCCTCGACGCGGTCGGCGAGGCCGCGCAGACCCGTTCCACGCTCGCTGTCCGCGCCGCCGATCCCGTCGTCGACGACTTCCACGACGATGTGCCCGTTGCTACGGGCAACGTCGATCGTCGCCGACGTCGCCTGGGCGTGCTTGCCGATGTTCGCGAGGCTCTCGCATACGACGTAGTAGGCCGCCACCTCGAGCCGCTCCCTCACGCGCCCCTCAACCCCCACCGTCAGCCGGACAGGCACCGGAGCGCGCGCAGCGAGCGACTCGAGCGCCACGCCCAGTCCATGGCCGGTGACCACCGCCGGATGGATGCCCCGCGCCACGGCGCGGAGCTCCTCGAGCGACAGGGCGATCTCCCGCCGCGCCTGGTCGAGGCTCGCCTGAGCGTCCGGGTGGTCGCCGAGGCGCGCCTCGAGCAGGCTCAGATCGAGCGAGAGGGCGATGAGCCGCTGCTGCGCGCCGTCGTGGAGGTCGCGCTCGAGCCGCTCGCGCTCCTTCTGGCCCGCCTCGATCACGCGGCCGCGCGATCCCCTGAGCTCGACCAGGCGGGCCCTGAGCTCAGCGTGCAGGCGCCCGTTCTCGAGCGCGATGTCGGCCGCCGCGCTGACCGCATCCAGGAGCTCCGGCTCGTCGTCCAGCGAGGGGTGGTGCAGCAGGGCCGCGACGTGCGCTCCGTCCCTGTCGATCACGGTCGTCGCCCGGCCCGAACCCGGCCCGGGCAGTTCCATGGGCCGGCCGTCGAGATCGGCCCAGCTCTCGAACTCGGGCAGCCAGTACGCGAGGGTCAGGGACTCGTCGCGAAGGGCGCGCGCCAGGGCGTCGCGGAGAGCGCTTGGGGGCGGATCGGCCTGCAGCTCGACAACCAGGTCGCCGACGCCCGAGCGGGCGAGTCGCGCATCCATCAGGCCGACCAGGAAGGCGACCGGCGCGACTCCGATCACCCCGAAGGTGACCCGCCGGATCGTCTCGAACGCCGGGAGCTCGAACGCGCCGGCCAGCATTAGCGCGGCGATCATCACGAGCCCGAGCGCGAAGGAGTCGACCAGCAGCGAGACCGCGCGGCGCAGCGGCCGGCCGGAGCGGCGCCTGCGCACGGCGAGCAGCACGATCCCGATCAGGGCGAGGACGGCCAGTCCGATCAGCTGAACGTCCTGCACGACGTCGGCCGCGGCCGGCTCGGCGACTACCGCCAGCAGGTTGTCGGGCCCGCCCGCTCCCAGGAGCATCTTCACGAACTGCAGCCCGATCGCCGCCGCGTAGGCGGCCGCGATGACGACTTGCTCCGGGCGGTCCTCCAGCCGACCGTCGGGGAACGCGAGAAACAGGTGGAGGAAGAGCGCCACGGGGAGCATGTCGAACGCGAGTCCGAGCGTGTACGGGCCGGGCGCGTTCGCCCACTGGAGGCTCGACAGGAACATGACGAAGCCCGCGGCCACCATCAGTGGTCCGAAGCGGCTGTCCGGCCGCCGCCACCACGCCACCAGCCCGGCGAAGATGTACGGCAGGGTGATCCAGTCGACCAGCGCGGCCTGAAGCCCGGGCTCCGCGACGTGGTCGCTCGCGAGCGCAAGTTGGACCGATACGGCGGCGGCCGCACACCCCGCGAGCGCTCCGGCCCAGAGCAGGGACGGCTCGGGCGCGTGCGATACGCCCGGACCTGCGCTCCAGGGCGGTGCTGAGACGGCCATGTCTCTCCTCCCGGCCGTTGCCCTCAGACGAGGACGAGTCCACTCGGCATGGGAGGCGTCATTGCGCAGCCTACTCCTACCAATCCCTACGTCAAACACCAGAAACCCGCCCCCCCGAAACGCAAGTTTCCCGCCTTACGCCCAGCGGCGGCAGATGGGACGGTCGGCGGATGAAGACTCGCATCATCCAGCGCGACCCACAGCCGGACCGGCCGGACACCTCAGGCAACGGCGCGGGCACCGAACACGCGCCACAGCCCCACAACCTGGCGCGCCGGATGGCGCACTGGAGCGGCCGGCACCGCAAGAAGGCCATCCTGGGCTGGTTTGCGTTCGTGCTCGTGACCTTCTACGTCGGCTCGAACGTGGTCGTACAGAAGGACATCTCCGACGTCGACCAGTTCTCGGGTGAGGCGCACGAAGCCGAGCAGGCGCTCGAGGACGCCGGCATGAGGCCGACCGAGGAGGTCGTCTTCGTTCAGAGCGACGAGCTCACGATCGAGGATCCCGAGTTCCAGGCGGCGGTCGAGGACGTGACCGGCCGCCTCTCGCAGGTCCGGTACGTGGAGAACGTGGAGTCACCGCTGACCGGTGACGCCGAGGTCTCGGCCGACGGCCACGCGGCGCTCGTGCAGTTCGAGATCGCCGGCGACTCGACGGAGACGAAAGATCGAGTCGCCCCCACTCTCGACGCGGTGGCTGCCGCTCAGGCGGATCATCCCGATCTGGCGGTCGAGCAGTTCGGCGGCGCCAGCGCCAACAAGGCCATCAACGGGGTCATCACGGACGACCTCAAGAAGGCCGGGATGCTCTCCCTGCCGATCACGCTGATCATCCTGATCATCACCTTCGGGACGCTCGTGGCGGCGGGTCTGCCGCTGCTGATCGGCCTCACGTCCGTGATGGCCGCCCTGGGTCTGGTCTCGATCACGAGCCAGCTCGTCCCGGCGGACAGCAACCTCCCCGCCGTCGTATTGCTGATCGGGCTGGCCGTAGGGTGTGGACTACTCGCTCTTCTACCTCCGGCGCGAGCGCGAGGAGCGTGCCGCCGGGCGGAGCGAGCGAGGCTCGCTCGAGACCGCCGCCGCCACCTCTGGGCGGGCTGTCCTGATCTCCGGGGTGACGGTGATCGTGGCGATGGCCGGCATGTTCATCAGCGGCGACAAGTCGTTCGTGTCGTTCGCCTGGGGCACGATCCTGGTGGTCGCGATCGCCGTCTTCGCCTCGCTGACGATCCTCCCAGCGATGCTGTCGTGGCTCGGCGACCGGGTCGAGAAGGGACGCGTGCCCCTGATCGGCCGCCGCCGCCCGGCGGGCGAGTCGCGCTTCTGGACGGCGCTGACGGGCCGCGTCATGCGGCGCCCCGCCCTGGCGATCCTGCTGGCGGCCGGCCTCCTGGTGGCCCTGGCGATCCCGGCGCTCCAGATGAAGAGCGTCACCAGCGGCGTCGACGACTTCCCGCAGGACGTGCCGGTGATCCAGACCTACAACACGGTCAAGGAGGCGTTCCCGGCCGAGGGCGTGACGGCGACCGTGGTGGTCGAGGCCGACGACGTGCGCTCGGGTCCCGCCGCCGCCGGCATCGAGGAGCTGCTCGTCGCGGTCGACGGCCCCGATGCGTTCAAGCCCGGGACCGAGGTCCTCTACAGCGAGGATGGCACGGTCGCCCAGATCAATGTCCCGACTCGTGGCAACGGCACCGACGACCCCTCGGTCGACGCCCTGAACGAGCTGCGGGACGAGATCATCCCGGCGACCGTCGGAGCGGTCGAGGGAACGACAGTCAACGTGACCGGCGACGCCGCCAACTCGGAGGACTTCGCCAACAACCTGAACAGCAGGCTGCCGCTGATCTTCGCCTTCGTGTTCGGGCTGGCGTTCCTGCTGCTGCTGGTGACCTTCCGGTCGATCGTGATCCCGATCAAGGCGATCGTCCTGAACCTGCTCTCGGTCGGGGCCGCCTACGGCGTGCTCGTGCTGGTCTTCCAGAACGGAAACCTGGAGTCGCTGCTCGGCTTCACCTCGAACGGCGGGGTCACGAATTGGCTGCCGCTGTTCCTGTTCGTGGTCCTGTTCGGGCTGTCGATGGACTACCACGTTTTCATCCTGTCGCGGGTCAAGGAGCTGTACGACCGCGGCATGTCGACGGACGAGGCCGTCAGCCGAGGGATTTCCACGACCGCCGGGACCGTGACCAGCGCGGCGTTCGTCATGGTCGGCGTGTTCCTGGTCTTCGTGACCCTGGAGTTCATCGACTTCAAGGAGCTCGGGCTCGGGCTGGCCGTGGCGGTGCTGATCGACGCCACGATCATCCGCGGCGTGCTGCTGCCGGCGTCGATGAAGGTGCTCGGCGACTGGAACTGGTACCTGCCGAGCTGGCTCGAGTGGCTGCCCAAGGTCGGGGCGGAGCGTGACGCCTTGCCGCCGATCGAGCCGAGGGACCCGCCGGCTCCCGACGTATCCGAAGAGCCCAGGCCCACCCCGGCGCCCGTCTAAGGCAGGAGCACCATGAACACTCACCAGCCCCGCACGTTCAGCCCCGCCGAGCTCGCGTTCCTCATCGGCGTGCCGGTCGCGTGGGGGATCCTGCTCCTCTTCCACCCCGGCGGAGACGGCACGGAGATCTACCTGGATGCTCAGGACGTCGTGGCGCGCTTCCTGGTGGTTCACATCGGAATGATGCTCTTCATCCCCCTGATGGCCGCCGTCGTCTGGCTGCTCCTGCGTGGCGTCGAGGGGACCGCGGCGTGGGTCAGCCGGATCGCCCTTGTGCCCTTCGTCGTCTTCTACAGCGCGTGGGAGGTGTTGCAGGGAATCGGCGTCGGGATTCTGGTCAACGAGCTGAACGGATTCCCGCAGGCGGGACCGGCGCTGAGGGCAGACCTGGTCCAGGACTTCGCCGAGCACGTCCTGGCTGGCCCCTTCAGTGTCTTCGGCACCATCGGAAGCCTGGGGCTCATAGTCGCGGCGATCGCGGCAGGGATCGCGCTCTACCGCCACGCGGGCGCCCCCGTCTCTGTCCCGATCTTGCTCGCCATCTCGGGGTTGCTGATCACCGTCCACCCGCCGCCCTACGGACCCGCCGGCCTGGGCCTCTTCATCGTCGCGGTCGTGATCTACACGCGAAGCCAGTCGGCAGAAAAGGCAACCGCGCCGGTCGGAAGGCTGAGCTCCGCATGACCAACAGCGCCGAAGCACAGCCCCGCCCGTTCAGCCCCCTGGAGGTCGCCTTCCTGGTCGGCGTGCCGCTCCTGTGGGGGATCCTGCTCCTCTTCCATCCGGTCGGCGACGAGTTCTACGCAACCGTCGAGGAGCACTTGACCAGGTGGCAGACGGTCCACCTCGGGTCGATGCTGTTCATCCCGCTGATGGCCTGCGTGATGCTCCTGCTCCTTCGGGGCGTCCAGGGCACCGCGGCCTGGGTCGGGCGCATCGCGGTCGCGGTGTTCGCGGTCGTCTACCTCGTATTCGAGGCCCTGGTCGGAATCGGCATGGGCCTGCTGGTGGACAACCTAAGCGGCCCCACGCCTGAGCGCGCCGCCTTGGTCGACGACTACATGGACAGCCAGATCATCACGGCGTTCGAGACGGTCGGCAGCGCCGGGTGGCTGGTCGCCGCCATCGCCGCGCGGCGGTCCTGTCGCCCCGGGCCGACGGGGGCCGCTCCATTGCGGTGCGGCTCCTGCTCGCGCTGTCGGCGGTGCCGATCACCTTCCACGTGACGCCCTTCGGGCCCGTGGGGCTGACTCTGTTCATCGCCGCGGTCCTGCTCATCGTGCGAAATCGGTCTGCCGAACGCGCACCGGCCGCGCTGGGCGCGCCGGAGCTCGCGTAACGCTACGCCGCGGCCTCGGGATTCAGCAGGTCCGCGATCGACGCGATGCCGTCCTTCGTCGTAGTCGTCCTCGATCAAGGTCGCGTCGTTCTCCGCCGCCCACGCCACCAGCGCCTGGCGGCGCTCCGGCGCGAGCAACGCACCCGTCGGCGACTGGTGCGCAGGCGTGAGCACCACCGCGCCGGCCCCGCTCGCCTCCAGCGCCTCGAGCTCGACCCCTCGCTCGTCCACCGGCACCGGCACCGCCTCGATTCCCGCCAGGGCGAGCCCGGCCCTGTGGTCGGGGTGCCCCGGATCCTCGAACGCCACCCGCGCCCCGCCCTCGCTCACCCCTGCTACCCCAGCGATCACCACACGCTCGCTCGCCACGCGCCGCGGACCCGCGCAGGTAGGCGGCGAGCAACGCAGGCTCGCGCCACACGCGTCACGTAGCCGAGCTCGCGGTGCACTCGCGGCAGCTCGCGCATCGCCAGCCAGTCGCGACGCGGGAGCGGCCAGGTCCGGCAGCCGGGCGAATCGACGAAGACCGCGGCGGCGCGCCGGGACGGGCGGGGCCTCCGCTCCCGGCGCGACCCTGGGGCCGAGCCGCCCTGCTGTCAGAGCCCTCCCGCCGCGGTGCCTCAGCACGAGCCCGCGCAACCCGTCCTCGACGCGCTGGCCGAGGACCGCGGCGAGTGAGCCTGTACATCGACTCCAGTGCCCTGCTGAACGATACTCGACGCCGACTCCGACGCGGCCGATTCGCTGCTGAGGAGCGACCCCCCTCCTGACCGCTCGCCACACGATCGTCGAAGTCAGGCGGAATCTCGCGCGACTCTGGAGGGACGCAGCCTGGCCGCGGCGCGCTCGGCCTGACCGTGGTGGGCGTCTAGGCCCGCGTGCGGTACAGCCGCATCGTCAGCGGCGCGAACACCGCCGTCACCACCGCGGCCTCCCCGAGCACCAGGAAGATGTCGCCGGCCTCGGCCGTGCCGTCCATCAGCCCGCGCGCGGCGGTGACCAGGTGCGAGAACGGGTTCACGTCCACGAACGCCTCGATCGCGCTCGGCAGCGTCTCCGGCGGCACGAACGCGTTGCTGATGAACAGCAACGGAAAGAGCGCCATGAAGCCGGTATTCATGACCGCGTTGGGCGAGCGCATGAGCAGGCCGACCGTCGTGAACACCCACGCCAGCCCGAACGCGAAGAGCACCACGAGCGCCATGGCCGCGATGATCCCGTCCACCCCGCCCTCCGGCGAGTAGCCCAGGATCACGCCGACGATCACGACGACCGTCCCGGCGAGGACGTAGCGCACGCTGTCCCCCACCACGGCGCCCACCAGCGGCGCCGCGGGCCAGATCGGCAGCGACCTGAAGCGGTCGACCACGCCCTTGGTGATGTCGGTGTTGAGCGCGACGCCGGAGTAGACGGTGGTGAACAGCACCGACATCACGAGGGTGCCGGGCAGGATGAACTGGAGGTACTCGCCGGTCGAGCCCGAGATCGCGCCGCCGTACATGTACGTGAACAGCAGCGTGAACAGCACCGGCGTGATCGTCACGTCGATGAGCTGCTCGGGCACGTGCTTGATCTTGAGCATCCCGCGCCACCCGAAGCTGAGTGCCGCCGAAGTGGCGCTCGCGCGTGGAGGCCGCTCGGCTGAGCTGAGCGCCTTTCGGACAGCGGCGGCGTCGGCGTCCGGCGCGGTCTGGGGCCTGGTCGTGGGCGTGCTCATGCTGCGCGCTCCTCCTCAGGAATGGCTCCGTTCCCGTCGGTCTGGTCCTCGGCTGTGTGACCGGTCAGCGCCATGAACACCTCGTCGAGGCTCGGCTGGCCGAGCGAGAAGTCGGCGATCCTGACCCCGGATCGGGCCAGCTCCGCGATCCCCTCCGCGGCCCGGTCGGAGTCGGCGCACGAGGCCGACAGGGCGGCGGGGTCCGGCTCGAGGTGAACGGTCCCGAGCTCGCGGGAGAGGATCCGCTCCGCCTCGGGCCGCTGGTCGGGGTCGAGCAGCCGCACGTGCAGCGCGCCCGAGCCGACCGAGGCCTTCAGCTGGCCCGGCGTGCCCTCGGCGATCACCTTGCCGTGGTCGATCACCGCGATGCCGTCGGCGAGCTGGTCGGCCTCGTCCAGGTACTGGGTGCAGAGCAGGATCGTGGTCCCGCCTGCCTGCATCGCGCGGATGATGTCCCAGACCTGGTTGCGCGAGCGCGGGTCGAGCCCGGTGGTGGGCTCGTCGAGGAACATCAGCTCGGGGGTCACGACGATGCTCGCCGAGATGTCGAGCCGCCGCCTCATTCCGCCGGAGTAGTTCTTGACGAGCCGGCCCGCCGCCTCGGTCAGGCCGAAGGCGTCGAGCAGCTCGTCGGCGCGGTCCTTGGACCGGGCGCGGCCCAGGCCGAGCAGCCGGCCGAGCAGGATGAGGTTCTCGCGTCCGGTCAGGTCCTCGTCGACCGAGGCGAGCTGGCCGGTCAGGCTGACCGCGCTGCGAACGGCGTCGGCGTCGCGCACGATGTCGTGTCCGAGCACGCGCGCCTCGCCCGCGTCGGGGCGAAGGAGGGTCGCGAGCATGCGGATGGTCGTGGTCTTGCCCGCGCCGTTGGGGCCCAGGACTCCGTACACGGAGCCGCTGCGCACGGCCAGGTCGACGCCGTCGACCGCGCGGGTCTCGCCGAAGGACTTTACGAGGCCGGTGGCCTCGATCGCCAATGTGGAGGGAGTGCTCATAGCGTCCGCCCCGACGTTATCGATCGCATGCCGGTATGACTGCGTGAATGGCGTTAACTCATCGGTCAACCGTGAAGATCGAGATGGAAACCCCACACGGACCCGCGCTGGCGCACCTGCATTCGGCGCCCGAGCCGGCCGGCGCGCTGCTGCTGGGCCACGGCGCCGGCGGCGGCTTCGGCGCCAAGGACCTGCTCGCGGCCACCGGCGCAGCCCGCGAGGCGGGGCTTTCCGTGGCACACGTGGAGCAGCCGTATCTCGTGGCCGGCCGCCGCTCGCCCGCGCCCGCGAAGCAGCTCGACGCGGCCTGGATCGCCGTCGCGGATCACCTGCGCGGCGGTGAGCTGAGCGGGCTCCCGCTGGTGGCCGGCGGCCGCTCGGCCGGCGCGCGCGTGGCCTGCCGCACCGCCGCGGAGGCCGGCGCGGTGGCGGTGCTGTGCCTGGCGTTCCCGGTGCACGCACCGGGCCGCCCGGAGAAGACGCGCCTGGACGAGCTGGACGCCGTGGAGGTGCCGGTGCTGGTGGTGCAGGGCGACAGCGACCCCTTCGGCATGCCGCCGCCCGCCGCTGGCCGCGAGGTGGTCACGCTGCCGGGCAACCACAGCCTCAAGGGCGACCTCGACGCGCTGGCGGCCGCGGTGCGGGACTGGCTGCCGAGCGTGGTGCGCTAAGCCTGAGCCGGCGGGCGGCGGGCCACCCAGAGGTCCTCGGCGGGCCAGCGCCGCGCCCAGCCACGGCGCATGTAGAAGCGCACCTCGTCGTCGGGGCCCTCGGGCGCATACAGCTCATGGAGCGCCTCCACCTCGAGCCCGGTCCCGCGCAGCAGGGCGAGCATCTCACCGTGCGGCAGCCGGAAATCGGTCTCCCCCTCCGGCCAGTCGATGCGGTGCAACCCGCGCTGCGGGCGCACGAGGGTCTCGCCCACGGGCTCCTCGCTCAGCGGGTAGCAGAGCGCCGCCAGCGCGGAGTCGGCGAGGAAGATCAGCCGCCCACCGGGCCGCAGCAGCCTGTGCGCCTCCGGGATCCACGCGTAGGGATCGCACCAGGTGGCCGCGCCGTACTCGGAGAAGGCGAGGTCGAAGGAGGCGCCCGGAAGGGGCGTCCCCTCGGCGCTCCCGTGCACGAGCGGGAACTCGATGCCGTGCTCGTGCTGGAACAGGCGGGCGGTCTCGAGCTGCGCCTCCGACAGGTCCAGGCCGACGGGGCGGGCGCCGAGGCGGGCGAACCAGGCGCTCCAGTAGCCGGTCCCGCAGCCCAGGTCGACCACGTCCAGGTCGCGGACGTCCGGGAGAACGCGGAGCTCCTCCTCGGGTATGTCCCAGGCTCCCCACAGCGGCGTCTGCGACGCCCACTTCCTGCGGCCGCCCTCCACCCAGTTCGGCGCATCCTCGTTCCAGCTCTCCCGCGTCCGGGAGGCGTGCTCGCTCAGCGGTGGACTTCCGTCCTCCGGCGGGGGATACTCGCTCGCCATGTTGATGAGAGTGGCGGTGGGCACGGACGGCTCGGCGACGGCCACGCAGGCCGTGGAGGCGGCGACGGAGATGGCGCGGCGCTACCAGGCCGAGCTCGTCCTGCTCGGCGTCTTCCAGGAGGACGGCAGCCCGCCCGGGGACGAGGATCCCGAGCTTCAGTGGAGGTCGAGCCCGGCGGCGCGCCTGCGCGCGATCCTGGACCGCACGGAGGAGGAGGTGCGGCGCTCGGGCGTGGAGTGCCGCACGCTCACCCGCGAGGGCGACCCGGGCGAGGTGCTCGTGGAGCTCGCCGAGGCCTGCGAGGCGGACGTGATCGTGATCGGCAACAAGGGCATGCACCGGCGCGTGCTCGGAAGCGTCCCCAACACGGTCACCCACCGCGCGCCCTGCTCGGTGTTCGTCGTCAAGACCACCTAGCACCGCCCTACACAGCCCCGGTCTGCTGGCCTTCCTCCTGATCCTCGCGGCGATCGTGGAAAAGAACCGCGGCCGGCCGCCACCGCCCGTCCCAGAGCACAACGGCCGGCCCGAGGCGGCGGTCAGAAGGGTCGGGGCCCGGTGATGCGGCGCGTGCCGCCCTCCGGCAGGCGCACGACGACCTGCCAGGAGTAGTAGGAGAGGAAGGCGTCTCGGTCGCGCCTGATCCGGCCGGCGTACGCGAGCACCGCGCGCACGTATAGGTCCGAGGGGTTGTAGGCGTACAGGGCGCCGGTCAGATCGCCGGGGGCGCCGGATGCGCTCAGGTAGTTGGCAGCGCCCATGATCGCGTCGTGCGGGTCGTTCACGTCGCCGCCTATCCCGTACGCCTCCCAGGTGGAGGGGATGAACTGCATGGGGCCCTGCGCGCCGGCGGCGCTCGAGTTGCGCATGCGGCCGAAGGCGGACTCCACGAAGTTCACGGCGGCCAGCACCGGCCACTGGACGCCGAAGCGCCGCTGCGCCTTCCGGTAGTGGGCGAGCAGCCGCCGCGGCGGCTCGGGCGGGCCCGTCCGGTAGCGCCCGGGGGTGGGCGGCGTGATCTTCCCGAGCCCGCGGCGGGCTCGGATCGTGGCCCGCGCGTGGGCCGCGGCTCCGCCGGGGAGGCGGGGCAGGACCTCACGGGCGAGCCGGGGGCGGCCGGTGAGGAGCAGGTGGATGCGCTGCTGGTGGAGCGCCCAGAGCGAGACCTCGCGCGGCGGCGGGTGGGTGCCGAGGTCGCCCTCCCCTCGCCAGCGGTCGATGGCGGCGGCCAGGGCGGCCTGGGTGGCGGCGAGCCGCTTCGCGAGCGCGCCGGGCTCGCGAGGGATGGCGGCGTCCGGAGCGGGGGCAGCGGTCTGCTCAGGGGGCGGCTGGGCCGCGCCGGGAGCGCTCGATGGGCCCGGGTCGGAGCTGCAGGCGGCAAGACAGGCCGCGAGCGTGGCGATGGAAGCGGTCATCCGTCTCATGCGGGGTTCCTACGGTAGGTCGAGATCGCCACGGAGGCGCCGGCGGCCATCGCCGCGGCACGGGGGCCGGGCTGGACGTGGCGCGCGCTGGGCCCCATCGCGACGGCGTTGGCGACGTCGCCGGGCGTGAGCGCGACCGGCCATTCGCGCTCGACGCGGCGTTCGAGGTCGAGGTGGTCGTCGAGCTCGGCGCCGAGACGCTCCTGCTTTCGCCGGTCCACCTTCAGGAGGCCGAGCTCGGAGACGAGCTCGGCGAGATGCCGCTCGGTGGGCGTGACCACCACGAGCGCCCCGCCCGGACGCAGGACCCGGGCGATCTCGGGGCCGTTTCGGGGGGCGAACACGCTGAGGACGAGAGCGGCCACCGAGGCGCGCACCGGCAACGGGCGCCAAATGTCGCAGGCGATCGCGCCGATCCGCGGGTGCGCCCGCGCCGCGCGCCGGAGGGCGTGCTTCGACAGGTCGAGCGCAAGCCCGGCCCGCCGGGGCAGCCGGTCGAGCACTCGCGCGAGATACCAACCGGTGCCCGCGCCCAGGTCGGCCACGCAGCCGGCCGGTAGCCCGGCACGCTCGACCTCCTCGCCGAGCGCCTCCGCCAGCGGCTCGAAGTGGCTCGTCGCGTGGAACGCCTCGCGCGCGGCCACCATCTCCGCCGTGTCGGCGCTCCCCAGCCGGGCGTCGCCGGGAAGCAGGCTCAGGTAGCCGCTCCGGGCCACGTCGAAGGAATGCCCGTTGGGGCACGCCGCGCTTCCCTCATGCCTTGACAGCGGCCCGGCGCAGTGCGGGCACGCCAGCAGCTGCAGGACGTCGTCGAGCACGCCTCAGCCGTCGTCGCAGCGACGGCCGTGGTCGACGACGCGCTCCGCGAGAGCGAGCGCGCTGGGCGCCACCGTCCAGGCCGAGACGGCGAGATGCCGGCGAGCCGGAAGGACCGCTGTGCCCACGCCGCCTCAGGGTAGGCGACGAAAGGCTCCCGGCGGCTGCGGCAGAATGTTCCCCATGGGAAGCCGC
This sequence comes from uncultured Thermoleophilaceae bacterium, assembly GCA_963835705.1. Classification (GTDB taxonomy): domain Bacteria; phylum Actinomycetota; class Thermoleophilia; order Solirubrobacterales; family Thermoleophilaceae; genus JACVRW01. Next base: position 112,384 of record CAWIGR010000015.1, on the reverse strand, counting down.
AGCCGGCGGCGCGCCCGGCGGGGCGAGCAGTCCCCCGCCGCGCCCGCGACCACCACCGATTACCGCGACGAGGAGGGCGGCGTGCTCACCCTGCGCGACGACCTCAGCGACGGCACGCTCCGCAAGCTGGCCGACCTCGACGCAAAGCCGGCGGCCTCGGCCGAGGACCGCTGGCAGCGCCGCATGGAGTTCCTCTTCGAGCGCCTGGCGGTGGGGTGGGAGATCGCGGGGCTGCCGCTCGAGGGCCAGAAGGAGCTGCTGGGGCGCTACCGCATGGCCTCGTCCGGCGAACGGCAGCAAGTGAGGAAGGCCCTCGCCGAGCACCTCGCCGCCCGGCACCCGGAGATCGAGCTGTAGGGGGCGCCCAGCACCGGCTCGGGCTCGGCCCTGGTTGCTGCCGTTCTGGCGTCGCGGAGCGCCGCCGCGACGGGCATCGCCACGCGGCGGAGCGCCACGCCGAGCGCTAGCAGCGCCGCGTCGGTCGGCAGGCGGGCCGGCCGCCCCCGCGCAGCCTCGGGCCGGGGCGGCGGAGCGGCCCGCCCCGGGCGCCCCGCGTCCCGCTCGTCGCCGGATGGCACCCGCACGTCCGGGTTCCTCGGCGCCGGGATCCCGGCCGCGCCCGCGCCCGCCAGGCAGCCCCGCACCGCCTCCGCCAGCAGGCTCGCCCGCAGCGCGTAGCCCTGGCCGGTGGCGTGGGTGCCGTCGCGGCCCAGCACCCCCGGCGCGGCCGCCGCCCCGCGCCAGTCCGCCACCTGCACCTCACCTGTGGCGGCGAAGCTCGCCACCACCCGGTTGAGCTCCGCGGCGGGCGGGCGCCGGCGCGCGATCGTGGCCACCACCACGCACCGCCCCTCGGCGAGCCGCGCAACCGAGGCCAGGCTCGTGGCGAAGGCGTCCGCGCTCAGGTCGTTGGTGCCCAGCGGGAACACGATCACCTCGTGCTCCGGCCGTAGCCGCCGAGCCAGCACGCCCACCCCCTGGCTGCTCGTCCGGCCCGGCTCCGCGTCCACGTCGGCCGCCGTCCCGCCGAGCGCCGGCCGCAGGTGAGGGCCCGAGCCGACCTCGAGGCTGTCGCCCACGACGAGCACCGGAGCGGCCGCCCCGGGCGCAAGGAAGATTGTGAAGACCGCACCGACAGCCAGAATGGCGGCGGTGAGCTTCCCCACGATCGAGTTCGCGGTCTTCTTCGTGATCGTCTTCGTCCTGTCGTGGGCGCTCATGCCGCATCCACGGGCCTGGCGTCCGTTCATCCTGGTCGCTTCCTACGTCTTCTATGGCTGGGTGGACTGGCGCTGGGTCCTGTTGCTGGTCGCCTCCAGCCTCGTGAACACGGTAGCCGCGCGGGTGATCGCGCGCACACCTTCGCAGCAGACGCGCAAGCGGGCGCTGATCGCGGCCATCGTGTTCGACCTCGGCCTGCTGTGCGTCTTCAAGTACCTGGGCTTCTTCGTGTCCGAGATGGACGAATCGCTCGACTCGATCGGGCTCGGCTCGCCCCTGCCGCTCGTGCAGGTGGTGCTCCCGATCGGCATCTCGTTCTTCACCTTCCAGGCGATCTCGTACGTTGTGGACGTCTACCGCGAGGACACGCGGGCGGCGTCGCTCGGCGACGTCGCGATCCTCCAGGCCTTCTTCCCCCATCTCGTTGCGGGGCCGATCGTGCGCGCCAACGAGCTGCTGCCGCAGCTGCGCACCCCGCGCGACCCGCGCGAGGTGCTCGCGGGCCCGGGGCTGTTCCTCATCGCGGGTGGCCTCGTCAAGAAGACCGTGGTTGCCGACGAGCTCGCCCGGAACGTCGTGGACCCCGTCTTCAACGACCCGGGCGCCCACTCCGGCCTCGAGGTCCTGCTCGCCATCTACGGGTTCGCGGCGCAGATCTACTGCGACTTCTCGGGCTACACGGACATGGCCATCGGGCTGGCGCTCCTGCTCGGCTTCGTGCTCCCGCAGAACTTCAACCGGCCCTACCTCGCGCTGAGCCTCCAGGACTTCTGGCGGCGCTGGCACATGACGCTGTCGCGCTGGCTGCGCGACTACCTTTACATCCCGCTCGGGGGCAACCGAGACGGCCCGCGCAGGACCTATCGCAACCTGATGCTCACCATGCTGCTGGGCGGCCTCTGGCACGGCGCGGCGTGGACCTTCGTGATCTGGGGCGGCATCCACGGCGGGGCGCTGAGCGCGGAGCGCTGGGCGCGTGGGCGCTGGCGGGGCGTCCACGTGCCGGCCTGGGCGGCCTGGCTCGTGACCTTCCACGTGGTGTGCCTGGCCTGGGTCTTCTTCCGCTCCCCCGACCTTTCCACCGCGTTCGGCATGCTCGGCCAGGTCACGGCCGGCGGGCCGTCCCCGCTCGTGACGCTCCCTATGGTGTTCCTGACGGTGGCCGCGATCGCCGTCCAGGCGGTGCCGACCGGATTCTGGGAGCGCGGCGAGGCGTGGCTGGTGACGCGGCCGGTCGCCGCCCAGGGCGTCGCGCTCGGTGTTCTCCTCGTGGTGGCTGACGCCGCCGTCGGCCAGGAGGGCGTGGCCCCGTTCATCTACTACCAGTTCTGATGCCGCCCCGATTTCGCAAAGACCTCACGATGCCCGCCGGTCGCGTGCTCGGCGTGATCGTGATCGCCCTGCTCATCGCGGCCCTGTTCAACTCGGAGGCGATCGTCCGGGCCGGCGAGAGCATGCAGCAGGGCGGCACGCGCGACGTCGTGCTGTCCGTGGCCCGCCCGCTCGACGACGTGGCGGGCGCCGTGGGGCTGCACCTGCCGCGCGATGGGCTCGACCTCGCCTTCGGGCAGGAGGACAAGACCGCGGAGGGGACCGAGCTGGAGAAGGGCTCGACCGCGATCCTGCGCCCGAACCGGCGAAAGGTCGAGCAGCAGTCCTTCGCGCAGCCGACCCCCGAGGACCCGGTGGAGGTATTCGTCACGGGCGATTCCCAGGCGGAGTTCATCGGGCAGCTGCTGACCGACGCGCTGCCGGACGACCTCTTCGACGTGGAGATCGCGGCGCGCAACTCCACCGGGCTCACGAACCCCGAGTTCTTCAACTGGGAGCTGAACGCCCAGCAGGAGATCGCCGCCCGGGCGCCAGACGCGGTGGTGATGGTGATCGGCGGAAACGACGGCTTCAACGTGTTGGTGGGAGACCAGCTCTACGGCTGGCGTGACCCCGAGTGGCAGACCGAGTACGCGCGGCGGGCGGCCGTGGTGATGCGCGAGCTGGGCTCGGACGGGGAGCGGCCCGTCTACTGGCTGCCGCCGCCCACCGCGCGCGACGAGGAGCAGAACGCGATCTACGAGACCCAGAACCACGCGGTGGAGGACGGCGCCGCGGCGGTGCCCGGCGCCCGCTACGTGGACATCTTCAACACGATCAACCACGGCAAGTACAGCGACGAGCTGAGGATCGACGGCGACCGCGTGCTGGCCCGCCAGTCCGACGGCATCCACTTCACCCGCGAGGGCGCCGAGGTGCCCGTGCGTCTTATCCTGCGCGCGATGGCAAGGGACTACGAGGCGCTGCGCGGTGCGGCGCCTTAGCTTTCTCGCGCTCTGCCTGCTGCTGTGCGCGCCGGCATCGGCCGACGCGCTGACACGCCGCCTGCTCGTGAACGGCGACTCGCTGGCGGTGGGGACCAAGCCCCACATCCCGCGCGAGCTCGACGGCTGGAAGGTCACCCAGTCCACCGCCGTCAGCCGCCACGCCCACCGGGGCGCCGGCGTGATGCGCTCCTACGGCCGCAAGCTGCCGCGCGTGATCCACCTCAGCCTTGGAACGAACGACGACCCGAACCAGGTCGAGGGCTTTCGCACGGCCATCGAGGACCGCGGACGACGGCGTGCACGTGTCGGCCGAGGGCTACCGCGCGCGGGCAAAGGCGGTGGCCCGGCAGGTCAAGCTCTGTCGCTAAGGTCGCTTCAGTTCAGCGACGGGTCGGCGGGCATCGTGGCCATGAGGCGATAGCTGCCGCCCTTCCTGCGCAGCGCCTCGGACCAGATGTCTCCGTCGGCGAACGGGTCCCCGGGCCGCGCCGGCAACACCAGCCACGCCTCCTGCTCGAGCTCGTTGTCGAGCTGACCGGCAGACCAGCCGGCGTAGCCCGCGTACACGCGCACGCGGCGTAGCGAGCCGTTCTCGGCGTCGGGGTCGAGCGTGCCGAGCGATCCCACCACGTGCGTGCCGGCCTGGCCGACGTCCTCGAAGTCGCCGAGCGCCACCACCGACTGCGGCGACACCGGGCCGCCGATGCGAACCAGCTCGTCCGGCTCCGCGAGCGACGCCAGCGCCGGAACCGCCTCCACCACGCGCGTCTCGGACTCCCGGTTGAGCACCACGCCCATCGCGCCCTCGCCCGAATGCTCCAGCACCAGCACCACGGAGCGGCGGAAGTAGTCGAACAGCGAGGGCGCCGCGATCAGCAGCTGTCCTCTGAGGCTCTCGTCCACGGGTACATTCTCCCCCAGAGTGCGAGTTCTGGCCGTCGTCCACTACCGCCAGGCCGCGGCCGGTGTCTTCGCCGAGCCGGCGCTCGCGGCCGGCCACGACCTGGTGGAGTGGCTCCCGCACGAGCAGCCGCCTCCCGCGCACGACGGCTTTGGCGCCGCGATGGTGTTCGGCGGACCGATGAACGTGGACCAGGAGGACGAGTACCCGTGGCTGCGGGACGAGAAGCGCCTCCTGGGCGAGCTGCTCGAGCGCGGCACGCCCATGCTCGGCGTCTGCCTCGGCTCGCAGCTGGTTGCGGAGGCGGCCGGCGGCGAGGTGCGCCGCGCGCAGCGGCCGGAGATCGGCTGGCACGAGATCGAGCTGACGCCCGCGGGCGAGGCCGATCCGCTGCTGGGCGTGTTGCCGGAGCGCTTCGAGAGCTTCCAGTACCACCACTACGAATGGCTCGAGCCTCCCGGCGGCGTGACGCTCGCGCGCAGCGCGCTCGCCCGGCAGGCGTTCCGGCTGGGGGAGCGGCCGGTTTGGGGCCTGCAGTTCCACCCCGAGGTCACCGAGCCGGACCTGCGCTCCTGGTTCGACGACTGGCATGACGATGCCCGCGCCGTGGCCACCGGGCTCGACCCCGAGGCGATCCGCGCCGAGAGCGCCGGCAAGATCGGCGCGTGGAACGACTCCGGCCGGGCGGTCTCGAAGCGCTTCCTCGAGCTCAGCCGAGCGGCGTCACGTACGCCCCGCTGAGACCGCCGTCCACAAGGAACATCGACGCCGTGACATACGACGAGTCGTCGCTCGCGAGGAAGAGCGCGGCCTTCGCGATCTCACCCACCTCCGCGAAGCGGCCCATAGGCAGGTGCACCAGGCGTCGCTGGGCCTTCTCGGGGTCCTTCGCGAACAGCTCCTGGAGCAAGGGCGTGTTGACCGGCCCCGGGCACAGGGCGTTCACGCGCACTCCGCGGCGCGCGAACTCCACCCCAAGCTCGCGGGAGAGCGCAAGCACGCCCCCCTTCGAGGCGGTGTACGAGATCTGGGAGGTCGCCGAGCCCATCGTGGCCACGAACGAGGCCGTGTTGATCACCGACCCACCACCCCTCTCCTGCAGATGGGGGATGCCGTACTTGCAGCAGAGAAATACTGACTTCAGGTTCACGTCCTGCACCCGCTGCCATGCCTCGAGCGAGGTGTCGAGGACCGAGGCGTCGTCGTTCGGCGAGATGCCCGCGTTGTTGAAGAGGACGTCGATGCGGCCGTACTCCTCACGGGTCTGCGCGTACATCGCCTCGACCGCGGCGGGGTCGGTCACATCAGCCTGGATGGTGAGGTCACCGACCGCGTCCGGGCTCAGGTCGATGCCGACCACCGTGGCGCCCTCGGCGGAGAAGAGCCGGGCGGTTTCGGCCCCGATGCCGCTGGCAGCCCCGGTTATCACGCAGATCTTGTTCTCGAGCCTGCTCATGTCGCGTAGTAGACGTTCTTCAGCTCGGTGTAGTGCTCGAGCGCGTGCGGGCCGAGCTCGCGCCCGGTGCCCGACTGCTTGAAGCCGCCGAACGGCGTGGAGACCCGGACCGAGGTGTTCGAGTTGATCGAGATGACCCCGGTGTCGATCGCCCGCGCCACGCGCAGCGCCTTGGCGCCGTCGCGCGTCCAGATCGAGCCGGACAGCCCGTAGATGGTGTCGTTGGCGAGCCGCACCGCCTCCTGCTCGTCGCGGAACGGGATCACGCAGGCCACGGGCCCGAAGATCTCCTCGCGCGCGGCGCGGTCGTCGTTGGAGACGGGGCACAGGACGGTGGGAGGGAACCAGTAGCCGCGGCCCTCCGGCGCGCCGCCGCGGATGGCCACGGGCGCGTCCGCGCCCACGTAGGAAGCCACCGCCGAGCGCTGGTCGGCCGAGATCAGCGGCCCCATCTCGGTGGAGTCGTCGAGCGGATCGCCCACGCTGATCGCCTCCACTGCCTCCTCGAGAGCGGACATGAAGCTGTCGAGGGCCGAGCGTTCCACGAGGATGCGCGAGCGCGCGCAGCAGTCCTGGCCGGCGTTGCCGAACACGGCCATCGGCGCGGCGGCGGCCGCCTGCTCGAGGTCGGCGTCGGCGAAGACCAAGTTGGCGGACTTGCCGCCCAGCTCGAGCGTCACCCGCTTGACGGTCTCGGCCGCGCGCGCCGCGATGCGCCTGCCCACCTCGGTCGATCCGGTGAAGGCGACCTTCGCCACGTCGGGGTGCCCGACGATCCGCTCCCCCACCACGCGGCCGCTTCCGACGACCACGTTGAAGACGCCCTCCGGCACGCCCGCTTCCACCACGATGCGCTCGAGCGCCACGGCCGTGAGCGGGGTGAGCTCGGCGGGCTTCAGCACGACGGTGTTGCCGGCGGCGAGCGCCGGGCCGAGCTTCCACGAGGCGATCGGCAGCGGGAAGTTCCAGGGCGTGATCAGGCCGACCACGCCGAGCGGCTCGCGGAACGTGAAGTCCACGCCGCCTGCCACGGGGATCGTGTCGCCCAGCAGCCGCTCCGGCGCGCCGGCGTAGTAGTCGAACACGTCGGCCACCATGCCGACCTCGCCGCGCGCGTCCGAGATCGGCTTGCCGACGTTGCGCGCCTCGAGCCTCGCCAGCTCCCCGGCCTGGTCGCGCACCACCGCCGCCACGGCGCGCATCAGGGCCGCGCGCTCGCCCGGCGCCACGCGGCGCCAGCCCGGGAAGGCCTCGCGCGCCCGGGCCACCGCGGCGTCGGTCTCCTCCACCCCGGCCTTCGGAAGCTCGGCCATCACCTCCTCCGTGGCGGGCTCCACGACCTTCACGACGCTCATCGGGCCACCGCCCGGCTGTGCTCGCGCGCCGCCTCCACCAGCGAGCCCACCACGCTGCTGCGCTCGTCCTGCTCGGGGTGCCAGAGCACGCCGAGGGCGTACTGCTTCCCCTCCAGCTCGATCGCCTCGACGACGCCGTCCTCGGTCGACCAGCCCGTGGCCGCGAGCCCCTCGCCCAGCTCGTCGAGGCCCTGGTGGTGATGCGACTTCACGGCCGTGCTGCCGGCGCCCACGGCGCGCGCCGCGAGCGAGCCGCTCTCGAGCCTGACCTCGTGGTCGCTGAAGGCGCCCGGCGTGTGGCGGTGGTCCCCGTGGCCGACCTGGTCGGGCAGGTGCTGGTCGAGCGTGCCGCCGGTGGCCACGTTCAGCATCTGCATGCCGCGGCAGATGCCCAGCACCGGGATGTCGCGCTCGATCGCTCGGTGCGTGAGGCCCAGCTCGAAGCGGTCGCGCTCGGGCCAGCTGCCGCTCGTCTGCGGGTGCGGCCGGGCGCCGTAGCTCGCCGGGTCCACGTCGCAGCCGCCCGCCAGCATCAGCCCGTCCACCAGGTCCAGCATCTCGTCGGGCCGCTCCGCGACGGCGTCGTCGGGTGGCAGCAGCAGCGCCAGCCCGCCCGCGGCCTGCACCGAGAGCGGGTAGGAGCGCGGGCTGATGTTGCAGACCACCGCCTCCCACGCGCCCCAGGACGCGCGCTCCACGGCCGTGCAGATCCCGATCACGGGCCGCCGCGTCACAGCCGCTCGAAGCCCCGGACCTTCTCCCAGTCGGTCACGGCCGCCTCGTGCGCCTCGAGCTCGATCCGGGCCCGGTTCAGGTAGTGGTCCACCACGTCCTGGCCGAAGGCCTCGCGCGCGATGTCCGACCCCGCGAAGAGGTCGCGGGCGGCGTACAGCGTGTGCGGCACCCGCGGCTTGTCGGACTCGTAGGCGTTGCCCTCGAACGCGGGCTCCAGCTCGAGCTCGCTCTCCACGCCGTGCAGCCCGGCGGCGATCATCGCGGCCAGGGCGAGGTAGGGGTTCACGTCGGCGCCGGGCAGGCGGTTCTCCACCCGCAGGCCCTGCCCGTGTCCCACCACGCGCATCGAGCACGTGCGGTTGTCGTTGCCCCAGGCCACCGCCGTCGGGGCGAACGACCCGGGCACGAAGCGCTTGTACGAGTTCACGTGCGGGGCGAAGAAGAGCGTCAGCTCGCGCAGGCAGGCGAGCTGGCCGGCCACGAAGCGGTCGAACGTCGCCCGCTCGTCGGCGAACACGTTGCCGCCGCCCTCGTGGGCGACCGAGCAGTGGATGTGGCACGAGTTGCCCTCGCGCTCGTCGAGCTTCGCCATGAACGTGATCGACATGCCCTCCTGGGCGGCGATCTCCTTGGCGCCGTTCTTGTAGATCACGTGGTCGTCGGCCGTGGCGAGCGCCTCGTCCCAGTGGAAGTTGATCTCGTGCTGGCCGAAGTTGCACTCGCCCTTGGAGTTCTCGACCCGCATGCCGGCGCCCATCATCGAGTTGCGGATGCGCCGGAGCAGCGGCTCGACGCGGGCCGTGCCGAGCATCGAGTAGTCCACGTTGTACTGGTTGGCCGGCTCGAGGCCTCGGTACACCTTGTTCCAGGCCTCCTCGTAGCTGTCGTTGAAGACGATGAACTCGAGCTCCGTGCCGGCCGTGGCCATCCAGCCGCGCTCGGCCAGGCGGGCCAGCTGGCGGCGCAGGATCTGGCGCGGAGAGGCCACCACGTCCGAGCCGTCCTCCCAGGCGAGGTCCGCCATCAGCAGCACGGTGCCCTCGTGCCACGGGATCGGCCGCAGCGTCGACTCGTCGGGCTTCATCACGAAGTCGCCGTAGCCGCGCGACCAGCTCGACATGTCGTAGCCGTCGACCGTGTTCATGTCCACGTCCACGGCGAGCAGGTAGTTGCAGCCCTCGGCGTCGTGCTCCACGACCTCGTCCAGGAAGTGCCGCGCGGTGAAGCGCTTGCCCTGAAGGCGGCCCTCCATGTCGGCGATGCAGAGCAACACCGTGTCGATCGTGCCCTCGTCCGCCGCGCTGCGGAGCTCCTCGAGCGTCATCGTCCCCCTCGCAGTAAGGTTGGTTCAGCCGACCTTTGCGCACTCTACTTGGGATCGACGAGGGGACAACCGGCGTCAAGGCGGCGCTGTTCGACGAGCGCCTGAGGCCGATCCGGGAGGCGCGCCGCGACAAGGTGAGCCGCCACCCGCGCGCGGGCTGGGTCGAGCAGGACGGCGAGGAGGTGCTGGCCGCCGTGGTTGAGGCCGTGGCCGAGCTGCTGGAGGAGGCGCCCGGCGAGGTCGTGGCGTGCGGGCTCGACCACCAGGGCGAGTCGGTGCTCGCCTGGGATGCCGAGAGCGGCACACCGCTGACCCCGATCGTGGTCTGGCAGGACAAGCGCTCTCAGGAGGTGCTCGACCGGCTCGGCGCCCACGAGGCCGAGATCCGCGAGCTGAGCGGGCTCCCCTTCGATCCCTACTTCTCGGCCGCGAAGCTGGCCTGGCTGCTCGAGCGCGACGAGGGCGTGCAGCGCGCCCGCGAGCAGGGCACACTGCGGATGGGCACGGTGGACTCGTTCCTGTGCGACCGGCTGGGAGCCGGTTTCGCAACGGACGCCTCCACGGCCTCCCGGACCCAGCTGCACGCGCTCGGCCGGCCCGGCTTCGACGCCCGCCTCGGCGAGCTGTTCGGCGTGCCGCTCGACGTGCTGCCCGAGGTGCGCTCGACCGCGGGCGAGCTCGGCACGCTGCGGCACGAGTCATGGCCGGTGGAGCTGCGCCTGTGCGGGCAGGTGGTGGACCAGCAGGCGGCGTTGGCCGGTGCGGGCTGCGTGACCCCGGGCCGCGTCAAGGCGACCTACGGGACCGGCGTGTTCGTGCTCGGCCACGCCGGGAGCGAGGTGCCGCGGCCGGCCGGCGGGCTGCTGCCGACCGTGGCCTGGGCGATCGACGGGCGCACCGAGTACGCGATCGACGGCGGCGTCTTCGCCGCCGGGGCGATGCTCGAGTGGATGTGCCGCGAGCTAGGACTCGCCGAGCGCCCCGCCGCGCTGGCCGAGCTGGCGCGCGAGGTGGAGGACAGCGCCGGCGCCCGGGTGCTGCCGGGGCTGGCCGGGATCGGCGCGCCGTGGTGGCGGCCCAACGCTCGTGCCGTCCTGGCGGGGCTGCATGGCGGCACAACGCGCGCGCACGTGGCGCGGGCCGCGCTCGAGGGGATCGCCTGGCGGGTGGCGGACGTGGTGGCCGCGATGCGGGAGGGCGTGGAGGTGAGCTCCCTGCGCGTGGACGGCGGGCTTACGAACGAGCCGCTGCTGCTCCAGCTCCAGGCCGACGCGATCGGCGTGCGCGTCGACGCCGCGGGCGCGGATGCCACGGTCCTCGGCGCCGCGGTCCTGGCGGCCGTGGGCTCGGGCACGATCGGCTCGCTGGCCGAGGCCGCCGAGCTGCTGCCGGTGGACCGCTCGGTCGAGCCGCGCCGGGACGGCGCCTGGCGCGACGCCGAGCACGCGCGCTGGCGCGCGTTCGTGACGGAAGCTGCCGAGCTCGCCTAGGGCGTGGCCGGCGCGGTCGGCGGCTGCTCTTCCTCCTCCACCGACTCCTCTTCCGTGATCCCCATGCCCTCGTCGAAGGCGATCGTGCGCACCGGGCCCTTGTACTTGTTCTTCGCGCCCGCGATCCACCAGATGCCCACGGCGAGGAACACGCCGCCGACCATGAGCGGCGCGTAGTTGAGCGCCGACCAGTCGAACTCGTCGTTCCACGGCACGGCGGCCGGGGTGAACGGGAGCGAGAAGATGATCACGGAGATGCCGACCCACGCGACCGCGATCGTGTTCACCCAGCGGTACTTGCCGCCGAGGGTCCACGAGCCCGGCTTGAACGAGTCGCCCGCGCGCAGCCGCAGATAGACCGGCGTCACGTACGCGATGTAGAGCCCGATCACAGCGACCGAGACGACCGCGAAGAAGGCGACCGGGATGCCGGCCTCGTTGCTGGTGAGCGCCGGCAGGGTGATGAGGGCCGACAGGACGCACACGGCCAGGACGGCGGCGACCGGGACGCGGTTCTTGTTCACGGCGCTCCAGATCTTCCAGCCCGGGACCGCGCGGTCGCGGGAGAAGGCGTAGAAGGTCCGCGAGCAGGACGTAACGCAGGCCATGCCGCAGAAGAACTGCCCGATCGTGGATATCAGGATCACGGTCTCGGCCCAGCCCGACTCCATCGCCGTGGTGAAGATCGGGATCGAGCCGCCCGCGGCGGCCTCGGTGTCCACTGCGGCGAACGTGATCGCGAGCAGCACGAACCAGCCGATCACAGCCGAGAAGAAGACCGACTGCCACACGCCCTTGGCCGCCGCCTGCTCCGCCTCGTGCGTTTCCTCGGCGACGTGTGCCGAGGCGTCGTAGCCCGTGACCGTGTACATGGTCAGCAGGAAGCCGACGGGCAGCACGTAGAGCCAGAAGAAGAAGTTGGAGGTCGACCCGTCCGAGAAGCCCGAGTTGTTGATCGTGTCGGTGAAGACGAAGTCCGCGCTCTGGTGCCGGTCGGGCACGAAGATCAGGATGGCGATGATGATCGCCACGCCGATCACGTGGACGCCCACCGAGATGTTGTTGAAGAGCGCGACGAGATGGGACGAGTAGATGTTGATCAGGGCGTGGAGCACCATGATCACCGCGAACAGCAGGAAGACCTCGTCCAGCTCGACGGCGCCCGAGAAGTCGATTAAGAAGTCGAAGCTCCAGAGGTTGAGCAGGTTGGCCAGGAACGTCGCGCATGCGTAGTCCACCGACGCCACCACGGCGATTAGGCCGACGACGTTGAACCATCCCGTGAACCACGACCACCCGGGGCCGCCCAGCTTGGCCGCCCACCAGTAGGGGCCGCCCGCCGTGGGGTATGCCGAGGCCAGCTCGGACATCGAGAAGGCCACCGCCAGGATCAGCGCGCAGATGATCGGCCAGCCCCACGAGATGGCGATAGGCCCGCCGTTGTTCCATGCCTGCCCGTAGGTCGTGAAGCACCCTGCGAGGACCGAGATGATCGTGAACGAGATCGCGAAGTTCGAGAACGAGCTCCAAGCACGCTCCAGCTCCTGCTTGTAGCCCAGCTCGGCGAGCTTCTCCTCGTCCCGCCGCAGAGATTCATCGGCCATCCGTGCGCCCTCCTCGTCGAGTCCGGCGGCGACTGTAAGCGAATGTGCGGATAGACGCAAGCTCCGGGAGCTAGCGTGCGAGCGCGCCGATCACCTCCTGCCACCAGGCGCGCGCTGTGTCGTCCTGCTCGCGCGCCAGCTGGCGGCGGGCGTAGGACTGAATCTGGCGGGGGCCACCCGCCGCAACGGTCGGCCCGGTCACCGCGTAGCGCCCGTCGGTCAGCGAGACGAGCGCCCCGCGGCGGTCGCGGCGCGTGCGCAGGTGCTCCCGCACCTCCACGCCGTCCACCTCGCGCGGGTATCCGGGGTCGCCGTCCCGCTCCTCGTCCCAGCGGCGCGAGCTGAATACCGACGAGCCGGTCAGGCGCCCACGCGGCGGGGAGTCGGCCACCACCGGACCGGAGCCCCAGCGCGCCACCACATCCTCCATGCCGGCGGCGACCTCGGAGCGCACCATCACGTGCAGCCGGTCGCCGGCCTCCACCCGTGTCGAGCCGCGCGGCAGCAGCGCCTCGTCCCCGCGCACGATCACCGACACCAGCGCGTCGCGCGGCAGCCCAAGCTCGCGCACGCGATGGCCGATCACGGCGTCCTCCGGGGCCACCGGGTACTCGACGATCTCCGCGCCGAGGCGCCGGATCGTCCCGGTCTCGGCCAGCGGGCGCGGGAGCGCCGGCTCGCTGGTGGTCACCCCCAGGCGCCTCGCCAGCGGCTCGAAGGTGGTGCCCTGGAGCAGGGTCGAGATCACCACGGCAAAGAAGACGACGTTGAAGAACTCCTCGCTGTTCGGCACGTTGTCGATCACCGGGAAGGTGGCCAGCACGACAGGTACGGCGCCGCGCAGGCCGGCCCAGCCGAGCACAAGGCGATCGGCGGTCGTGAAGCGGTCGAAGGTCGTGCTGACCACGGTCGCGGCCGGCCGCGCGAGCAGCACCAGCACGAGCGCCAGCGCCGTGCCTTCCAGGGCCACCTCGCCGAGCTCGCTCGGAAAGACCAGCAGCCCGAGCGTGAGGAACATCGCGATCTGCGCCACCCAGCCGAGCCCCTCGTGGAAGACGGTGACCGTGCGCTTGGCGGGGATCCGCGCCGATCCCAGCATCAGCCCGGCGAGGTACACCGCCAGGAACCCGGAGCCGTGCAGGGCATCCGCGGCGCCGAACGCGATGGCGGCCGTGGCGAGCGTGGCGACCGGGTACAGCCCGGCCGTCTCGAGCCGAACCCGCCGCAGCCCCTGGACGGCGAGCCAGCCCACGGCGAGGCCCACGGCCGCGCCGATGCCGAGCTCCATCACGAACAGCAGCACCATGTCCGCGGCCCCGAAGGTGTCGTCCTGGATCCATTCCACGAAACCGACCACGAGCAGCACGGCCACCGGGTCGTTCAACCCCGCCTCGCCCTCGAGCGTGCGCGCCAGCTTCCGCCGCAGCGTCGAGCCGCGCAACAGCGCGAAGATGGCGGCGCCGTCCGTGGACGCGATGATCGAGCCCAGCAGCAGGCCCTCCAGCGTGCTCAGGTCGAACAGCCAGATCGCCGCGACGCCGGTAATCGCGGCGGTTAGGAAAGTGCCCACGAGCGCGAGGCTGAGCGCGGGGCGCAGCACCGGGCGGATCTCCTCGAACCCTGCCGACAGGCCGCCCTCGAACAGGATCACCGCGAGCGCGACGATCCCGATCGTGCGCGCCAGCTCGTAGTCGCCCTCTCCCTGGCCGAACTCGATCCAGCCCGTAACGTCCGAGCCCAGGACCATGCCCAGAGCCAGGAACAGCAGCAGCCCCGGCAGCCGGACGCGCGCGGCGAGCAGGGAGGCCGCGATGCCGGCAGCGAGGAGTGCCCCCGCGACGAGGATCAGCTCGCCGTCGGTCACAGGCCACGAGACTGCCAGGGTTGTGAACGGCGCGCCGCGCGGCTGAGGGCTACTGTGGCGCCATGCACGAGGAGATCTCGATCCCGGAGCTGACCGAGGCGGTCGCGCGGCTGTCGGCTCTGCTGGGTCCGCGGGAGGGCGGCGTGCTGCCGCTGGAGGGCGGGATCACCAACCGCAACTTCCGCGTGAACTTCGGCGGCACGGACTACGTCGTGCGGCTGCCCGGCAAGAACACCGGCCTGCTCGGGATCGACCGCGAGGCGGAGCGCCTTGCGACCAAGAAGGCGGCGGAGCTTCGGCTCGGCCCGAAGGTGGCGGCGCTGCTCGACCACCCGGCCTGCCTCGTCACCTGCTTCGTCGAGAGCCGGGAGGTCACGGCCGCCGAGTTGCGCGAGCCCGACTGCATCGACGAGATCGGCGGAGCGCTGCGCGGGTTCCACCACTCGGGCCTGGAGCTGCCGACCGAGTTCTATGTGTCCGAGGTCGTGAAGGACTACGCGGAAGTCGCGAACAGCCGCGGCGGCACCCTGCCCGAGGGCTTCCAGCACGCGCGCGACTGCGCCCGCAAGGTGGTGAAGGCGGTGCGGCGAAACGCCGACCACCAGCCCCTGCCCTGTCACAACGACCTGCTCACCGCCAACTTCCTGAACGACGGGGAGCGCATCGTGATCGTCGACTGGGAGTACGCCGGAATGGGCGATCCCTTCTTCGACCTCGGCAACTTCGCGGTGAACAACGAGCTGGACCACGGCGACGAGGAGCGCCTGCTGGCGGCCTACTTCGGCGAGCCGGCCACGCCGCGCCGGCGCGCGGCTCTCAAGCTGTTCCGCTTCATGTCGGACTTCCGCGAGGCGATGTGGGGCGTGGTCCAGACCAGCGTGTCCGAGCTCGACTTCGACTTCTCCGGCTACGCGGACAAGCACTTCAAGCGCTTGGCGGAGACGACCGGGGACGCGCGCTTCAAGGGCTGGCTCAAGGAGGCGGGTGGCCGCTCTCCGTGAGCTCCCGGACGCCGCCCGCTGCGTGATCGTGGGGGGCGGCGTGGGGGGAACGTCGATCGCGCATCACCTGGCGCAGCTCGGTTGGGACGACGTCGTGCTGGTCGAGCGCAACCAGCTCACCTCGGGCTCGACCTTCCACTCGGCCGGGCTGGTCGGCCAGCTGCGCGGCTCGGTCTCGCTGACGAAGATGATGATGTACTCGGTCGAGCTGTACCGGACCATCCCGGGCTGGGTCGAGTGCGGCGGCATCAGGCTGGCCTCGAGCGAGGAGCGGATGGAGGAGCTCCGGCGCCAGGCCGGCTGGGCGAAGACCTTCGGGCTGCCGCTGGATCTGATCTCGGCAGAGGAGGCGCAGGAGCTGTTCCCGCTGATGTCGACCGAGGGCGTGCTCGGCGCCGCGCTCCTCCACACCGACGGCTACCTGGATCCGTCGCAGCTCACGTTCGAGCTCGCCGAGCGGGCGCGGAAGGGCGGTGCGCGCATCTTCACCTCCACGCGCGTGACGGGGATCGACACGTCGGGCGGGCGCGTGCGGCGCGTTCGCACCGAGCGCGGGGACATCGAGTGCGAGGTGGCGGTGATCGCCGCCGGGATGTTCTCGGCCGAGGTCGGGCGGCTGGCGGGTGTGCGCATCCCCGTGCAGCCGATGTCGCACCAGTACCTGGTGACCCAGCCGTTTCGCGAGCGCGACCCCTCGAACCCGCTGCCCACGCTGCGCGACCCGGACCTCCTGATCTACTTCCGCGAGGACGGCGGCGGGCTCGTGATGGGCGGCTACGAGCGGGATTGCGCGCCGGCCTTCCTACCCGACGGCGAGGCGCGCTTCGACGCGATCCCGGCCGACTTCAACGGCCGCCTGCTCGAGGACGACTGGGACCGCTTCGAGGAGATCGTGGTGAACTCGCGCCGGCGCGTGCCGCAGATGGAGGACGTGCAGGTCACGCGAATGATCAATGGCCCGGAGGGCTTCACGCCGGACAACGAGTTCTGCCTCGGCGAGACCTCGGTGGGCGGGCTGTTCGTGGCCGCCGGCTTCTGCGCGCACGGGCTGGCGGGCGCGGGCGGGATCGGCAAGGTGATGGCCGAGTGGATCGCCGCGGGCGAGCCGTCGCTCGACCTCTGGCACATGGACGTGCGGCGCTTCGGGGCGCAGTACCGCTCGCCGTCCTACTCGCTGAAGCGGATCCGCGAGACCTACGAGACCTACTACGACATCAAGTACCCCGCCCACGAGCGCGAGGCCGGGCGGCCGCTCCGGATGTCGCCGGCCAACGCCTGGCACCGCGAGCACGGCGCGGCCTTCGGCGAGAAGTCGGGCTGGGAGCGGGTGAACTGGTACGAGTCGAACGCTCCTGACGGCGACGAGTCGCTGCGGCCGCGCGGCTGGGCCGGCATGCACTGGTCGCCGGCCATCGGCGCCGAGCACCTGGCCTGCCGCTCCGCTGCGGCGCTGTTCGACGAGAGCTCGTTCTCGAAGATCGAGGTGGCCGGCCCGGGCGCGGCTTCGCTGCTGGAGCGGCTGTGCGACAACCAGGTGGCGCGCGAGGTGGGCCGGATCACGTACACGCAGATGCTCAACTCGCGCGGCGGGATCGAGTGCGACCTCACCGTCGCCCGGCTCGGCGAGGAGCGCTTCTCGATCGTCACGGGCACGGCGTTCGGCACCCACGACCGCGAGTGGATCCAGCGCCACCTGCCGGCGGACGGCTCCGTGCAGGTGCACGACGTCACGTCGGCGTGGGCCTGCTTCGGGATCTGGGGCCCGCGCTCGCGCGAGGTGCTGGCGCCGCTCACGCCGCAGTCGCTCTCGAACGGGGACTTCCCGTACATGTCGGTGCGCGAGACGACGGTGGGCGACGTGCCTGTGCGCGCCCTGCGGGTGACCTACGTGGGCGAGCTCGGGTGGGAGCTGTACTGCCCGACCGAGTACGGGCTCACGCTGTGGCGCACGCTGTGGGAGGCGGGCCGGCCCTTTGACCTCGTGGCCGGCGGCTACCGGGCGATCGACTCGCTGCGCGTCGAGAAGGGCTACCGCGTCTGGGGAGCCGACGTGACACCGGACGAGAATCCCTACGAAGGTGGCGTGGGGTTCGCGGTCAAGCTCGACAAGCCGGGCGGATTCGTGGGCCGGGACGCCCTGGTGGAGGCGCAGGAGCGGGGCCCGCGCCTGGTGCTGTGCTGCCTGACGCTCGAGGACCCGCGCTCGGTGGCGCTCGGCAACGAGCCGGTTAGAAGCGGGGACTCCGTGGTGGGCCGCGTGACGAGCGGCGGCTACGGCTACAGCGTCGAGTCCTCGATCGCGTATGCCTACCTGCCGCCGGAGCAGGCCGAGCCGGGCACGGACGTGGCGGTGGAGGTCTTCGGGCGGTGGGTTGAGGGCGAGGTGGCGGAGGAGCCGCTGTTCGACCGCTCGGGCGAGCGCGTGCGCGCCTGAGGGGCTCGCGACTCAGGTCACTTAGCCCTCCGCGCACTCGTCCGCGCCGAGCTCGCGGGCGGCGCGGTTGGAGTTGCCCGCGTCGACCTCCTGCAAGCGCCGGGCGGCCTCCGCCACCGCCTGCTGGTCCCCGCTCTCGAGCGCCTCGCGCAGGTCCTGGAGCGCGGGAATGCCCTCGTCCTGGATCTCCTTGCGGGTGGCGTCCACGAATTCCTGGGCGGTCTGGCCGGCGTCGCCCTCGGGCTGCTCCAGGTCCTCGAGCTCGCCGACCGCGTTCCGCGACTCCTCGATCACCCTGTCGACCGCCTCCACGATGTCCTGGGGGGTCTCGGCGTTCTCGCCAACGTTCTCGAGCGACTGCTCGGCCTGCCGGCAGATCTCGTTCGCGCGCTCGGCGTACTCCTCTTGCGTGGGGGCGTCGTCGCCGCCGCATGACGTGACGGCTAATCCGAGCAGGCAGAGGAGGACCGGTGCGAGTCGAGTCATGCGTGATGCTTACCCGAGTCGCATCCCCGGCTATCCGGGCCGTTCGGGCAGCAGGCCGGCGAGGATGTGCTCGGTGCCGTCCATGTGCTCGCGCATGAGACGGACGGCGTTGCCGATGTCGCGGCGGCACAGCAGCAGGACCAGGCGGCGGTGCTGGTCGTTGGCGCGAGTCAGCACCTCCTCCGGGTGGGCGATCCGGGCGATCAGGTCGCTCATCTGGCCCTGCACCTCGGTCATGGCGGTCACGAGCCGGGGCGAGTAGGAGGCCTCGGCGACGCCGATGTGGAAGCGGACGTCGGCGCGGCGATAGTCGTCGAAGCGCTGCGCGCCGTCCATGTGGCAGGTCAGCTCGCGCAGCCGCTCGAGATCCGGGTCGCGCGCTCGTTCGGCGGCGAGCACGGTGGCGCCGGTCTCGACGGCCACCCGGTAGTCGAGCACCGCGCGGGCCTCCTCGCCCAGCACCTCGGCCTCCACGTTCTGGCCGAGAGGCGGCTCCTCCGCGACGAACGTGCCGCCGGCGCGGCCGCGGTAAGAGACGAGGTGGCCGCTCTGGACCAGCGTGGTGAGCGCCTGGCGGAGGGTGGACCGGGAGATGCGCAGCAGGTCTGCAAGGTCGCGCTCCGGTGGCAGGCGACTGCCTGGCACGAGGATGCCGAGCCGGATGGCGGTGCCGAGGCGCTCCACGGTCTCCTCGAAGGTCGTGGGCGCATCCACTGGCTTGAAGACCGCCTCGAGGGCAGGCGCCTTCGGCAGGGTCGCGGCGGGTTCCACCACAGCAAAGGTACACCCGGCGTCGGGGGGGCCCGCGCCGCGTGGCGCTAGATTGCGCGCCGTGGAAGTGCGCAAGGAACGGGTCGTGGTGGAGACAGACCGGTATCGCGTGGAGGGCATGCTGACCCTGCCGAGGGAGGGCTACCGCTCGCGGGTCTCGGACCATGTGAACCGGCGCGACCAGGAGTTCTTCACGCTGGTCGACTGCGAGCTGGCCCCCCTGGACGGCTCGGAAGGCGCCTGGAAGGCGCCGGTGCTGATGCTCGCCAGGGGGCACATCCGGCTGATCGTGCCGGTGTCCGAGAGCGCTTGAGGTGGGCCTTGCCTGGCGGCTGGGCCTCGGGGCGGGCCTGGGGCTGGCCGGCGCGGCGCTCTGGTGGCGGAGGCACCCCTCGGCCTGCCCCTACTCGCAGCGCTTCTGGGTGGAGGCCCCGCACCCATTCATCACTCGCGCGCGCCTGCGCGAGGCACTGGCGCCCGCCCGTGGCTCGCGGATCCTCGAGGTGGGCCCGGGCACGGGGTACTACGCGCTGCCGGTGGCGCGATGGCTCGGCCCGGAGGGGCGGCTCGAGGTGCTCGACATCCAACAGGAGATGCTCGACCACACGATGCGCCGCGCCAGGTCGGAGGGCATCTCGAACGTGTTCGGCGATCGCGCCGACGCCCGCGAGATGCCCTATGACGACGACTCGTTCGACGCCGCATACCTCGTCACGGTGCTGGGCGAGATTCCCGATCAGGTGGCCGCGCTGCGCGAGCTGCGCCGCGTGGTGAGGCCGGACGGCCGGATCGTGGTGGGCGAACTGTTCGGAGACCCGCATATGGTCACCGCCGGCGCGCTGCGGGCGCGCGCGGCGGAAGCCGGCCTGGCGGTCGACCTCGTGCTCGGCGGGCGCCTGTGGCACTTCACCCGCTTGCGCCTTTCGTAACACACGCGCGCTGACCGTTACGTCCAGCCGCCGCGACCAGGGCTCACGATCCGCCGGCGGTAGCGTCGACGCTGCGGCAGCTGGTCGCCGGGGGATACTCCTGAGGATGTCAAGCGCCGAGCTGCTCGCGCGACTGCGAGACGCCTATGACCGGACCGGCGAGCCCGATTGGTCGCTCGTGCGGCCCGACGTGGAGGTCCACGACCACGAGTTGCCCGACTCGGCGGTGCACCGCGGGCGCGAGGGGTGGCTGCGATGGGTGGACGACTGGCAGCAGGCGTTCGAGGACTACAGCCTCGAGCGTCTCGAGCAGGTCGAGATCGACGAGCAGCGGATCATTACGACTCATCGACTGCGAGCTCGCGGTCGCGCGAGCGGTGTCCAGCTCGAGCGCACCGACGCCCAGCTTTGGACGTTCAGCGGCGGCCGGCTCGCCAGGATGGACTACTACCCCGACTACCGCGCCGACGAGCACCCGTGGTCTTCACCGGGCATCTGAAAGACGGAGAGGGAGGGATTCGAACCCTCGAGGCAGTTTGACCCGCCCACACGATTTCCAGTCGTGCACCTTCAGCCGCTCGGTCACCTCTCCAAGCGGCCCACAAGACTAGCTTCGGCTTGCCGTCGGCGGAGGGGGCGACTAGCGTGGCCGAGGTGCCGCTGCCCGCCGAGACCGACGTCGCGATCGTCGGCGCCGGCTTCGGCGGCCTCGGCATGGCGATCCGGCTGAAGCTGGACGGGCGCGACGACTTCGTCGTGCTCGAGCGGGCGTCCGACGTGGGCGGCACCTGGCAGGCGAACACCTACCCCGGCTGCCAGTGCGACATCCCGTCCAACCTCTACTCCTTCTCGTTCGCGCGGAAGTCGGACTGGACCACCGCCTATCCGATGCGCGAGCAGATCCTCGACTACCTGCACGACTGCGCCGGGCGCTTCGGCGTGCAGCCCCACATCCGGCTCGGGTGCGAGCTCCTGGACGCGACCTGGGACCCCGAGCGCGGCCGCTGGGACGTCGAGACCTCGGCCGGCCGCCTCTCCGCCCGCGTGCTCGTGACGGCGCCGGGCCTGTTGAGCCAGCCGTGCCTGCCGGACCTCCCCGGCCTCGAGCGCTTCGAGGGCACCAGCTTCCACACGGCACGCTGGGACCACGACCACGACCTGACGGGCATGCGCGTGGCGGTGGTCGGCACGGGCGCCACAGCGGTGCAGGTGGTGCCGAGCATCCGCGAGCGGGTGAGCCGGCTGTTCGTGTTCCAGCGCACGCCGCCGTGGATCATCCCCCACCTCGATCACCCCGTCGGCCCGCGGCTGCAGCGACTGTACGAGCGGGTCCCGGCGCTGCAGGGTCTGGTGCGGGCCGGCGTCTGGAGCCTGCACGAGCTGCTCGTACCGGGCATGGCGCGCGACCCGCGGCTACTGAAAGGGCACGAGCTGCTCGCCAGGGCCAACATGCGCCGCGGCGTCAGCGACCCCGAGCTGCGCCGCCGCCTGACGCCCGACTACGCGATCGGCTGCAAGCGCATCCTGCTGTCGAGCGACTGGTATCCGGCGATCACGTCGCCGGGCGTGGAGCTCGTCACGTCCGGGATCCGCGAGGTACGCGAGGGCTCGATCGTGGACGGCGGCGGCGCCGAGCACGAGCTCGACACCATCGTGTTCGCCACCGGCTTCGTGCCGAGCGACCCGCCGATCGCGCGGCGGCTGCGAGGGCGCGAGGGCAGGACGCTGTCTGAGACCTGGCAGGGCAGCCCGCAGGCCTACCTTGGCACCACGGTCAGCGGCTTCCCGAACCTGTTCATCTTCTACGGGCCCAACACCAACCTGGGCCACAGCTCGATCGTCTACATGCTCGAGTCCCAGATGGCTTACGTGATGAGCGCGCTCGACGCGATGGACGAGCGCGGCGCGGCATGCGCCGAGGTGCGGCCACAGGTGCAGGACGCCTTCAACGCCGAGATGCAGGAGCGGCTCCAGGAGTCGGTGTGGAACAGCGGCTGCAGCAGCTGGTACCTGGACCGAAACGGGCGCAACTCGGTCCAGTGGCCGGGCTTCACCTTCGAGTTTCGGCGGCGTACCCGCCACTTCGATCCCGTGGACTACCGCCTAACGCGGCCCGTGCCGGCCGCCACGCCCGCGCTGGTCTAGAGACCGAGCTCCTCCACGCCGCGCTCGTGCCACCCGAGGTGGTGGGCGAGCTCGTGGCGAAGCGTGCGCTCGACCTGGGCGCGGAGCAGGTCCGGGTCCCAGCCGAAGTCGCGCTCGAGGGTGTCCTGGTAGAGCACGATGCGGTCGGGATAGTTGTCGCGCGCGACCGTGTCGCCGAAGTAGTGGCCGTAGGCGCGGTTCTCGGCGCCCAGCTGGGAGACCACCACGGGCGTGCGGTCGAGCAGCTTCTGGAACTCGGGCGGCAGGCTGTCGATGGCGTCCGCCACGAGCATGTCGAACTCGCCGGCGCCGGCGCGCAACCCGGGCTCGCGCGCGAGCTCCTCGCTGCGCTTGACGAGGCGCTCGAACTCGTGGTCGGGCATCGAGTCGCGGCCGCTCATGGCGACGAAGGCCCACGCAGTGAGGAGGGCGAGGACGAGCCCGCTGCCCGCGATGGCCGCCAGTTCCTCGGCACCCGACAGGGAGGGCGGGTTGAGGAACACCAGCAGGAGCCCGACCGCGAAGAGCGCGACGAAGCCGGCCTTGATGGGTCCGCGGAAGCTGTCGAGCACGTCTATCAGGGTACGCACGCCCGCGGGGCGCGCTCAGCCTCCGCGGCGCTTCGGCGCGGCGCTACCCGTCTTCGCCGGAGTCCGGCTCCTCCGACCCGGCCGCGTCGGGGTTTCCGGTGGCGGTGTCGTCCTCGCCCGGCACGCCGGGTGACTCGTCGGCCTGCGCGCCGGCCACGGGCTCCTGCTCCTCGTCGGCCCCCGCCCCGGCCTCCTGCTCCTCGTCCGGCTCGGGCTGGGCGCCGGGAACGCTCGGGTCCTGCTCCTTGGCCTCCCAGTCCTTGCGGGCCTCGTCGATGTTGTCTCCCACGCGGTCCGAGTCGTGCTCCATCCGCTCGGCGTCGCGCTCCATCCGGTCTGCCTGCTCCTCGTGCTCCACGGTCGGTGTGTACCCGCTGGCCCGATCGCCGAAAACGACTGCTACGGGTGGGCGAGCCGCACCCGGATCTCGCCGCCGGCCGGGTCTGCCCTCGCGGTCCACCCATGCGGGATGCGAGTCGAGCGCCCGGGCATCAGCCGGCCGAGTCGTCCTTTCCAGAGGACCGCCTCGCCCTGGGCTATCTCCACCTGGGGCGCGCGGAGGAAGTCGTGCGCGCGGAGGGCGAAGCGATCGCGCGGGGGCGCGTCGGGACCCGTCACCGCGTTCGGGGCGATCCACCCGAGCGGCGGCTCGCACAGGATCGGCGCCCGCTGGGCCGGCCACTCCCCCTCCTCCAGGTAGCGCACCACGCCCGCCGCCGCGTGACGCCCGCCCAGCGCCGCCACGTCGGCCTGCTCGGCGCCGTGAAGGAGGTTTCCGGCAGCGAACGCCCCCGGCCGCGAGCTGCGCAGGAGGCAATCGACGGCGGGCCCGCGCGTCTCCGGATCGAGCTCCACGCCGGCCATCACGGCCAGCTCGTGGTCGGAGATCCAATCCGCGCTGAACACAACGGTGTCGCACTCGACGCTGCGCACGCGCCCGGTGTCGAGGTCGGTCAGCTCGACCTCCTCCACGCGCCCACGTCCGCGGATCGCGCTCACGCGCGTGCGCGTCCAGACCGGCACCCGGTAGCGCAGCCGGGCGCCGGCCCGGAAGGCCGCGAGCGACGCGTGGCGCGGCAGCTCCGTCGTGAGCGCGAGCGTCCGAGCGCCTCCGTGGGCGAGCGTCGGGATCGCCGAGAAGCTCACGTGCTCGGCCCCCACCACGAGTGCCCTGCGCCCAGCGGGGAGCCCGCGCAGGTAGACGAGCTGCTGCAGCGTGCCGGTGGTCATCACCCCGGCAGGCCGGCTGCCGGGCACGAGCCGCGCCGAGCGCGGGCGCTCGCGGCAGCCGGTGGCGAGCACGACCGCAGCGGGATCGAGAGTGGCGCGCCCGCGCGGGCTCGTCAGCTCGAGGGCTCCGGATTCGCTCGCGGGCTCCCATCCGGTCACCATCGTCTCCTCCAGAACCTCAGCCCCCGCCTCGCGGGCGAGCTCCGCCCAGCGCCGCGCGTAAGCCGGCCCGCTGAGCGGGCGCCGCAGGTCGCGCAGCCCGAACCCCTGGTGCCGCGCGTGGCGCGGAATGCCGCCGGCCTCCGCCTCCCGTTCGAGCACGACCACCTCGCGCACCCCGAGCCGGCGCAGCTCCACCGCGGCCGCCAGTCCGGCCGGCCCCCCACCCACCACCGCCACCGGCCCGTCAGGCATCGGCGCGCCCCGCGAGCAGCGCCTCCAGCTGCGCGCCGCACCAGAAGCCCTGGCAGCGACCCATGTGGGCGCGGGTGCGGCGCCGCAGCCCGTCGAGATCGACGGGCGGGATGGGGCTCGCGAGGGCGTCGCGCAGCTCTCCCCTCGTGACGCGCTCGCAGAAGCACACAACGCGGCCGTAGTCGGGATCGCGCTCGATGAGCTCACCGCGCTGGAACGGGCGCGCTTCGGCCTGGCCGATGTTCGGCATCGTCAGCGACGGCGTTTTCCCCCGCGGCCGCAGGTCGAGCTCGAGGCCGGCGCGCACGTACTCGGCGATCGCCATGGAAGCCGACAGGCCGGTCGACCGGATCCCGCCCACGCAGGCGTAGCCGTCCTCGAAGCGGATCTGGAAGTCGGCGTGCTCGGTGGCCGCACGGAGGCCGACGTACACGGCGGTCACGTCGAAGTCGAGCAGCCGCGGGACGATCCGCCCCGCCTCCCGGCGCAGGTGCGCGAGGCCCTCCGCGGTGGAGGAGGTGTCGTCCTTGCGTACGACGTCGTCGGCGGTGGGGCCGACCATGAGGTTGCCGAACACGGTGGGCGAGACGAGTACGCCTTTCGACACCTTCGTCGGCACCGCCAGCAGGATGTGCTCGACGAGCGGACGCGAGAGCTTGTCGAACACGATCAGCTCCCCCCGGCGCGGGGTGACGGTGAAGGCGCGGCCGCCGAGCATGCGGTCGACCTCGTCGCTTCGCAGGCCGGCGGCGTTGACGAGCCTTCGCGCGGTCAGGGCGCCGCCGGGTGTCTGCACGCGAAAGCCGCCGCGGATCCGCTCGATGTCGGTCACGGGCGTCGAGCGGCGCAGCTCGCAGCCGGCCAGCACGGCCTCAGTGGCAAACGCCAGCGGCGTCGTGAACGGACAGATCAGCGCCTCGTCCGGAACCTCGAGCGCGGCGACCGCGCCGGGGCCGAGGTCCGGCTCGCGCTCGTACAGCTCGGCGGCGTCGAGCTCGCGGATCGCCTCGTAGCCGTTCGCCCGCGAGCGCTCGACGATGCCGGGCAGCTCCGCTCGCTGCTCCTCGTCCCAGGCGACCAGCAGAGCGCCGGTGCGCTCGACCGGGATGCCGACCTGTTCGGCGTACCCGGCGAGCAGCTCGCACCCGCGGGGGACGAGGCGCGCCTCGAGGGTGCCGGGCTTGGCGTCAAAGCCGGTGTGGAGCAGGGCGGTGTTGGCCTTGCTGGTGCCGGCGCCGACGTCGGGGCCGGCCTCCAACAGCGTCACGTCGAGGTCGAAGCGCGTGAGGTCGCGAGCGATCGCCGCGCCGACCACCCCGGCCCCGACGATGACCACGTCCCTGTCCATGCCGGGCGACTCTAATGCGCCGCGGCTGGCTCATTTCCGCGCAGAACCTGGAACAGACCCCACGCCGAAACCACGGCCCAGACGGCCTCGAGCAACAGGAAGCCCCACTGCCGCTCATGCCAAGCGAGCGCGGTGAGCACGATCGAGCCGGCGAGGTTGAGGACGAGATAGAGCCGCGACGACGTGCGCAGCCGGCCGAACTGGGCAGCCGTGAACGCGGCCAGGATGAGGAGAGCGCCGACGACCTGAACGATCTGATCCATTGGGCCACACACGGTACGGGGGAGGCGGCCGGGAGGATCGGCCCGGACACGGTCGAAGGTGCGCCCAACATTGTCACTCCTCTGATCACTGCGATAGGCGGCGATCCCAACCTCGCGGCGCTCAGGTTCACGATCAACGGAAGCCGGTTCCAGTACGGCGACTTCATCAACGCGATGCTCACCTTCCTGATCGTGGCGACCGTGCTCTTCTTCTTCGTGATCAAGCCCACGAACGCGCTGCTGCTAGCGGAGCTCCTCGATCGCCTGCTCGACCTCTGCGCGGGTGGGCTGGAGGCCGACGTCGGTCAGGCACCAGGTGGCGCCCGCGGTGACCCAGGGCGCGGGGTCCGTGCCGGGCGGGTTTGCGACGACGAGCTCGAACGCGCCTGAGCTTGGGCGCAGGGCGTTCATCTCCGAGGCCAGGGTCGCGAGCGCGTCGGGGTCCGGAAGGTCGATGGGAAAGAGGCCGTCATAGCGCGCGGCCCGGCGAAGCGGACGCCGGTTGGGCCAGCGCGCGGCCACCCAGACCGGTATGCGCGGGCTTTGCAGCGGGCGCGGCTCGAAGCCGCCGTCCCAGTAGGTGAGCAGGCTTGCCAGGCCGTCGTCCAGAAGCCGGGCCCGGACCTTGGGATCGCCCTCCTCGCCGAAGCGGTCTGGGTCGAACTCACCGGTGCGTTCGCTGCCGAGGCCTACGCCGAGGACCAGCCGGCCGCCGCTGAGGCGGTCGAGTGTGACGGTCTCCCGGGCGAGCTGATGCGGACGCCGGCGGGGGATCGGGGTGACCATCGGCCCGATCGTCACTCGCTCCGTCTTCATGGCCACGGCGGCGAGCGTGACCCACGGGTCGGCGAGCGCCTTGACCGGCTCGCGATAGGCGACATGGTCCCACACGAAGAATCCGTCCCAGCCGCGCCGCTCGGCCTTGGCTGCGAGCTCGGCCACGAGGGCGGGTTCGGACAGCTCCTCGAAGGGAGCGACATCGATGCCGCGACGAGCGGTCCCGGCCGTCACTCGCTCGGCATGAGGATCCAGAGAGCGATGTAGGCGAGGATCTGCGGGCCCGGCAGGAGCATCGAAAGGACGAAGAGGAGGCGCGCAACGTTGGCCGACACGCCAAACCGTTGCGCGAGCCCAACGATCACGCCGGCGACGAGCCGCCCACGCCGCGGCCGAACGAGCCCACGCCCCGCCATGCGCTGCTTGGCCTGGAGATTGTCAGCCACGGGTGCCCCTTGAACCGCCCACACCTTCGAGTATGGCGTCCCTATCATCTGGACCCCTCGGAGGGGTGCCGGCTGTCGCTACTCCTGCAGCCCCACGGCTGCGAGGGCTTTCTTAGGGTCGAGATACTCGCGGACCCGAATCACCTTGCCACTCTTGAACTCCACGATCCAAGCGATTGCCGATTCGGTTATCGCGCCGCTCTCATTGCCGCGTCCCCGGAGGTGACCGATGGCGACGACTTGCTCGCCAAGGTCCCGGATCTCTGTTTGCTCTGCCTGGATCTCAGAGAAGGCTTCTTCAACTTCTCGGATTCCCTTGCGGACGGCTTGGTGCCCCCGATACACGGTGGCTCCACCGCCGAGCTGAATCTGCAACCAGGGGTGCCACTCGATCTCGGGGTGGAGTTCGTCGAGCATCGCTTCCACGTCGCGGCGGTTGTAGGCGTCCGACACGCGCCGAACGATCTCGACGTTCTCCCGCGACATCGCCTACTCCGGCAGCCTTACGGCTTCGAGGGCTTCCTCCACGCTCGCGTACAGCTGCATCCTGACCCCCTGTCCGTCCCGGAGCGTCCACACTTGAGCGAAGCGCATCTCGACCGGAATCCCCGTCGCCTTCGAACGCCCCTGCTGGTTGAGGATGACGACGACGCGCTCCCCCGCGTCGATGTAATCCTCGACCTCCATCTCCCAACCATCCCATGCATCGGCCCACTCGGCCATGAACTGCATTGCGCCCTCGTCCCCGATGTAGACCTGCTGGTCAGGCCAGCCGAGGTTGGACACATCCCAGACCAAATCGGCACCGGCGCGGACTTCACCGTTGGCCATGAAGTGCTCGTAGCTGCGTCTAACGATCTCCACGTTCTGCTGCGACATCGCCCGGCCAGTATCTGCCGCCCGCAGGGCCGCGTCCAGCATTGCTCGAATGACTGACGAGAGCGGGCTGACGTATTCCTGGCGCATTTGCCCCAGAGCGCGCCTCGGCCCCGGCACGCCCAGGCGCGGAAGCCCAGCCGCCGCCTATCATCATGGCTCCTCGGAGGGGTGCCGGAGCGGTTGAACGGGGCGGTCTCGAAAACCGTTGTGGGCCTTTCGGTCCACCGAGGGTTCGAATCCCTCCCCCTCCGCGTTTTGTAGACCCCCTCCGACGGAGCGTTCGAGATAGCTGTCGAGAAGGCCCGCGGCCTCCTTCTCGGAGCCGGGGAACAGGTGGCCGTAGCGATCGAGCGTAATGGTCACGGAGACGTGGCCGAGGAAGGTCGAGAGGGCCTTGGCGTTGACGCCGGCGGCGATCATTAGCGAGGCGAAGGTGTGTCGGCACTCGTGCAGGCCGATCGGCTCGAGACCGGCGGCGCGCCACGTCCTCGTGGCCCGCTGGCTGAGCGACTGGTTCGAGAACGGGCGACCGTTCGGCCGGACGAAGAAGAGGCCGCCACGGCGGCCGCGGGCGAGGCGGTGCTCGAGCAGCTGCCTGCGGAGCGCGGAGGGGACCGGGACGGTGCGTCGGCCGGACGGCTCTTGGGCGCCACGCGACCCGCGACTGGGTCCCAGCTCCACTGAACCCTGATCACGTCGGAGTCGAGGTCGACGAGCTCGTCGGTGAGGGCCTGCAGCTCGCCGGAGCGGAGACCGGCGTAGAGGGCGGTTGCCCAAATGGCGCGGTCCGCTGCGGCACAGCGGCGATGAGCT
Organism: uncultured Thermoleophilaceae bacterium; assembly: GCA_963835705.1. GTDB lineage: Bacteria > Actinomycetota > Thermoleophilia > Solirubrobacterales > Thermoleophilaceae > JACVRW01. Next base: position 83,590 of record CAWIGR010000015.1, on the reverse strand, counting down.
GCGCCGCCTCGGCGGGCACAGAGATCCGCTCGCGCTTCCCGCGCACGGCGGGGAGCTGGACGCCGGCCGTCGGGTTGACCGCCACCTCATCGAGCGCAAGGGCGTGGCGGTAGATCGCGCGCAGCGGCAGCAGGGAGTTGCGCACCGTACTGGCGCCGACCCCATCAACCATCACGTCGCCGGGCGCCAGGCGCCCGAGCACCGAGATAAGGCTGGGCGTCCGCGCGCACGATCGAGCAGCCGACCGCCTCGACCGCAAAGTCACTCGCCGCCGAGCCCGATCGCACCGCAGTCAACCCACTACCAGAGAGATCCCGTGATTGACGCGGGGTCCCTCGACAGATAAGGGGCGAAAGCGGCTCCCCTTGGTCCTTAGGATGGTTGGGCTTCGGTCGCCGCCGCTGTCCCACTGCCCTATACACGTAGGAGCGCGGAAGCCAGCCCCCCCGGAGGCCGAGCGGGGCGCGTCTACGCGTGTGCAGCCGAGCTGGGTTCCCGCACTATCCGTCGTTGGATCCGGACGCCCGACGCGGGCTCGTAGCGGACGTAGAGGACATCAGGATCGAGGTCGACCTCCCCCGGCCACTCGACCGTCCGCGTCTCCGGATTGACGCGGACCTGCCCGAAGAGTTCGCGGCTCTCCCGGACCGGTGCGAACACTCCGCCGGCCTCTAGGAGTCCGCCGACATCGACGTCCTTCACCGCGCCATCGGAGAACGACAGCCGGATCCAGTAACCCTGAAGGGGCTCTACGTCCCGGACGTTTGATCAGCTGAAACTCCGCACGCCTACTCCGACCGCACCACAGCTTCGAGGGCTTCGGAACGTTCGGTGAACTGGTCCATGCGGACGATCTTGCCGCCGCGGAGCGTGTAGACGTCGTAGAAGCGGCCATCGACCTCAACGCCGCTTCCTCGACCACGCCCTCGCATGCGGACCGTCACGACGACGCGGTCGCCCCTGTCCTCGAACTCCTCGGGCATCAGCTTGTAGTCGTCCCATTCGCCTTTCCAACGCGCCAAGCTCGCCCGCACCGCATCGTGCCCTTGCGTCGGCGACTCCTCAATCGGGTTCCAAACGATGCCGGGATCGGCGTACGTCAGGGCCTCGTCGAGGTCGACGAGCAGGAACCTGCGAACGATCTCCACGTTCTTCTGCGACATCGGTTGCCGAGTATTCCGCAAGCGAGCGGCGCGACTCGTGCGCTTGCGAGGCCGACCGGGCCAGCGAGTTTCGCTAGATCCTCCTCTAACTGAAGGATTACGACTATCCTTCAGTTAACACCCGAGGCTGCTGAAGGCTCGTGAGGAAGTTGGGACGTACGCGCGGACGCTTTGTGACGAGGACTTGGACCGGTCAGCCCGGCGCCCAGACAACCGCGGAGCGGCGCGGAGCGAAGTATGGAGCTTTCGTACCCGACCCCATCGCCGACCTCGACCTGCTTCTGCCAGGCGAGACCGCCGGCGCCTTGGAAATAGCGTCGGCGACGGTCCGTGAGCTGAACGCCACGCCGCTCAAGCTGGTGTCCTTGGAGGCCGTTGCACGCCACTTGCTCCGTGAAGAGTCGTTGGCCTCGTCGCGCATCGAGGGTCTGGAGTTGGGTCATCGGCGGATCGCCTTGGCCGACTTCGACCTGGCGCGGACCGACGACCAGAAGGCAGCGGACATCGTGGGGAACATCAGGGCGATGGCAGGGGCAGTCGAGCTCGGAGCCGACGCCAAGACATTCGCTCCCGAGGACGTTCTCGCGGTGCACCGGACTCTACTGCGCTTCGGTGAGGACGAGCCGATCGCGGGCATGTGGCGCGACAAGCAGGGCTGGGTCGGCGGGCAGACGCCGACCCGCGCGGCGTATGTGCCCCCGCCGCACGAGGAGGTACCCCGGCTGATGGAGGACCTGTGCATCTTCATGAACCGGACCGATATGCCGGCGCTTGCGCAGGCAGCAATCACTCACGCCCAGTTCGAGAACGTCCACCCCTTCATCGACGGGAACGGGCGGGTTGGGCGCTGTCTGATCCACACGGTTCTTCGCCGCCGCGGGCTTACGCCGAATTACGTCCCGCCCATCAGCGTGATCCTCGCGGCCCGCCGCAACTACTACTTCGCGGGACTGGAGGACTTCCGCGGAGACGGACTCCACAGCTGGCTCGACTTCTTCGCCGACGCCACCGACACGGCCGCGCGCGAAGCCGAACGCCTGGCCGCACTCATCGATGACCTGCAGAAACGCTGGCTCGAGCGTTTCACGCGCCTCCCACGCTCGGACGCGGCGGTTCGCCGTGTCATCGCCATCCTGCCCGCGCATCCCGTCCTCGACGTCCGCGTGGTCATGACCAGGCTCGGCATCTCCGAGCGCGCTTCCGGCGCCGCCCTGGCCGAGCTGGAGGAGGTCGGCGTCCTCAAGGAGGTGACGAAGCGGCTTCGCGGTCGCATCTGGGAGTGCCCCGACCTCTTCGACGTCATCCGAGAGTTCGAAGCGGCACTTCGCGCGGTGTAGCGCGGCGGTCGGGACACCTGGGCCGGGGCCCGGGACACGCCATGTGTCGAAGCCACGCCGTCCAGTCAGCATGGATCAAGCGACTGGACACGAGGCGAGCGGCACGACCTCCAACCCCACAAGGACTTCACCGGCGGCTCGCGAGGTCGATCAGGGTCGTCTCGTCGCGCTCATGCGCGATCTGTCTCGGGGACAGGATCGATTCGTACCGGGTCCTCGAGACGGGGATGCGTCGTCAGGCGGTGAAGTCGTGGATGCTCGGCGCTAATCCGCACCTTCGGTCGAGGGCGCCGATCGAGATTTTTCACGACGGTCAGACCCGCGACGTCATGCGAGCCGCCCAACGGTTCGTCTCGCCCCGGTGAGCCTGGACGACATAGGGGCGTAGGCGTCCCCGGGCGTTCGTACGCTGCCCTGGCTTGCGACCGCTCACCGGATTCTCCGCCTACCACCTGGTCGGTCCACCGAGGGTTCGAATCCCTCCCCTCCGCTCGCTCGCGTCGCGCAGTAGTGACGAAGCGCGGCCCTAGTCGCTCGGCTGCGCAACCGAGAGCCCTGGCCCGGGTTAGCGTCAACGACCCGACCAATGCGAGGCGCACCATGAGACACGTCAGACGGACGTTGGGGCACAGGCGGGTCGCGCTGCTCGCACTGGTCGCCGTGCTGACCGTCTCCGTCGGGGCGGAAGCCCAGGCCGCAAACCGTGGGAAGGTCGTCCGCTACTGGGAACGCCAGCTCCACACCGGTGGCACCATCCAGCTACTCGACTACCGGGTCCTGCGCTGCGGGCCGAACGCGTGCATCGTGCGCTGGCACATCCGAGCCTTCATTCCGGGCAACGAAAGCGACTTCGCCGGCTTCAACGAGTACGTCGGCCAGGACGCTTGCTACCCCGCCGTGCGAGTCGCGTGCGACACCCGCGAGGCGACCGTGAGATGGGTCGCCGAGGGCGGAGGCGGGCCCGCCTCGATTTCGCTTATGCCGTCCGCGCGTTCGGAGCGGACCGTGCACCCCCCCTGGGCGTTGCGTCACGCGCGTTAGGCGGTTCGAGCGGCCGGCCGAGCCTTGCGTCCATCCGTCACGCTGACGGCCGACCCGTACGCGGCCACGAATCCCTGCCGCCAGCTCGGATACCGCAGCTCCCAGCCCAGCTCGCGCTTTGCCTTCGCGTTCGAAGCGCCGCGGGACTCGGTTCCCATCATGACCGCGGCCTCGCCCGCGAACAGCTGCGCGAGCCAGCGGGGGAACCTCCGGGGGGGCTTGGCGCCGAGCACTTCGGCGAGCACCGGCAGCCACTCGCGCACCGGGGCGGGCTCGTCGTCGACGATGTTGTAGATGCCGGCTCCGTCGTGTTCGAGCGCGAGCACGGTCGCGGTGGCGGCGTCGTCGAGGTGGATGAACGAGGAGACGCCGGCTCCGTCGCCGACGATCGGGAACCGCCGCTTTCGTATGGGCTCGATCAGCCCGTCGTTCGGAGCGCCGTAGAAGCCGCCGTAGCGAAGCGCGATCCCTCCCGCGTCCGTGACGGCCTGGTCGAGGTAGCGCATCGCGGCGTTGGTCTCGAGCGTCGTCGGCACCGGGTTGGGGTCGAGCGGGTCGTCCTCGGTCTTTATCCAACCGCCCTCGCGCGCGTACCGTGCGCTCGCGAAGCTCTGGGCAACGAACCGGCGCACGCCGGCCTCGCGCGCGGCGGCCAGCAGCGCGTCGGTTCCCACGGTGCGAAGGAGGTTCGTCTGCGCGAAGGTGCGATCGAGGTTCCTCGAGAAGCGCACGTCCGCCAGGGCGGTCGCCTGATGGACGATCGCGTCCGGCTCGGCGTCGAGGACAGCCAAGCGCACCGCGCGCCTGTCGAGCAGGTCGAGCGCGACCGGCTCCGCCCCGAGCGCCCGTATGCGTTCGGCGTTCGCGGGAGACCTCGAGGTGCCGACCACCTCGTGCCCTCCTTCGATCAGCTGGGGAACGAGCCGGCTTCCGATTGCGCCGGTCACCCCTGCGACGAAAACTCGCATCATGTGCTCCTTGTCGGTGTCGCGCTGTACGTCGCCCGCGTCCCGCGGGTCCATTGCTATGACCCGACGCGACGGAGGAATGTGACCGATGGATGAGCGCGACTGGCTGGCGGAGCGCTTCGAGGAGCACCGCACCCGCCTGCGAGCGGTGGCCTACCGCATGCTCGGCTCCCTGAGCGAGGCAGACGACGCCGTCCAGGAGGCCTGGCTGCGACTCAGCCGCACCGACACCGGCAAGGTCGAGAACCTCGGGTCCGTGTGGACGCGCGAAGCGCTGGCCGCGTGCGAGCTGCTCGGCGTGCCGTCGCGCACCAACCAGGACATGCGCGACGCGATCGCCGCGGCGCTCACCGCACGCGACTACGAGCAGGGCCGCTGCCAGCGCTTCGGCGACATCGTCGTGCCTAGTCGGCCAGCAGCTTCAGGCTCCGTATCTGGAACGCCTTGATCAGATCGCCCACCCCGTGGAACAGGGCCCAGATCCCGGCGAACACCAGCAGCGTGTAGGCCTTGTCGATGAAGAACTGCCCGCCCGTCCAGAAGGCGAGCACGAGCATCGCGATTCCCGAGATCAGGCCGAACCACCACAGCTCGTTCGTGTCCCGCTCGCCGAACGCCTGGATGATCCAGAACAGCCCCACCAGCAGGAACAGGAAGCCCAGGATGTCCGCTATGCCGTGGAACGTCTCCTCCGGGCTGATCAGCGCGATCACTCCGGCGATCACCATCAGCACGCCGAAGATGATCAGGATCCAGCGCATAGAGCCCTCGACGAGGCCGGCGAGCGCCAGTTGCTGAAACCCCGAGGCCAGGAACATCGCCCCGATCAGCACCCCGACCGTCGTGATCGACGCCTGGTCGAACTGCAGTATCGACAGCGCGACCACGATCCAGAAGATCCCGAACACGAGCCAGAGCCACCACAGCCGGGCCATCCCCAGGACCGCCTGGCGCGCCGCCGCGTCGCGCGCAGAAGCTTCCATTGCGAGTCTCCTTCGTAGAGGTCCCTCAAGAGGATGGCCGAGCGGCCGGACGCCGCCGCCCGCCCGGCCCTTACGCAGCCGAGTCCGGCTCGGGCAGCGGGAACAGCGTCAGGAACCGCGCCGTCGCCCGGCGGTCGCCTTCCAGGGCCAGACCGCCCGCTCGCTCGGCGTCTCGCACCGGAAACCCCTGCCACAGCACCCCGGCCAGCGTCATCGGGTCGGATGTGATCGTCGCTTCCGCGCCCGGCGCCTCCCCACGCGAGAGATTGAACTCCCCGTCTGCGACCTCGGCCCGGAACACCTGGTCGCCCAGGCGCAGCTCGAAGAGAGCGACGAGATCCCCCGCAACGCCGGCATCGAACAGCGTCCGCAGCGCGATCATCGTCGAGTCGACCCCCAGCCGGGGATCCCCAGCGGGCACCGGCGCGAACGTCCCCCATCGCCCCAGCTCGATCAGCACCGGCTCGAGCGCTCGCCCCCGCTCGGTCAGCTCGTACACGCGCGAGCCTGCCGGCGGCGCGAGCGTGCGGCGCTGCAGCACGCCGGCGGCCTCGAGCTCGCGCAGCCGCTGGGCCAGCACGTCGGGCCCCACGTGCGGCAGCCCCCCGCGCAGGTCCGTGAACCGCTTCGGGCCCAGGATCAGCTCGCGCACTACGAGCAGAGCCCAGCGCTCCCCGACCACGTCGAGGGCCCGCGCGATCCCGCAGAGGTCTCCGTAGGTTCTCATCGTGTAGTTGGTTTTTCCAACTCTATGATACGTTACTCCGATCCCCGGACGACGAGAAGGAGCACGCACATGAGCGAGCGCGACGGATTCCAGCCGGGGGTCCCCTCGTGGGTCGACGTGATGGGCCACGATGCCGGACAACTAACCGGCTTCTACGGCGCCGTCTTCGGCTGGGACTTCACAGGCCCCGGCGAGATGCCGGGCGATCCGCCGGGCGAGTACTTCGTCGCGCGGCTTCGAGGTCGAGATGTCGCGGGCGTGGCCTCGCTCCCGCCGCAGTCGCAAGGGCCGGGCTGGAACACCTACATCGAGGTGGAAAGCGCCGACGACACGGCCAAGAAGATCGAAGAAGCGGGCGGGACGGTGCTCGCGCCGCCCTTCGACGCGCTCCCCGCCGGCCGGATCGCCGTCGCGTCCGACCCGAAGGGCGCCTCCTTCGCGATCTGGGAGCCCGGCGAGCGCCGCGGCGCGCAGGTGGTCAACGAGCCGGGCGCCTGGAGCATGAGCGCTCTCAACACGCCGGACCCCGAGGGCGCCACGGCTTTCTACAGCAACGTGTTCGGCTGGACGCTCGAAGGCTTCCAGGTAGGTGACATGGAGGTGGGCCTCTTCCGCCTCCCCGGCTTCGTCGGCGGCGAGCCCGAGCAGCCCGTGCCTCGCGATGTGGTGGCCACCATGCTGCCGGCCGGCGGCGAGACCGGCTGGGCGGTCGACTTCTGGATCGACGACGCCGACCGCGCGGTGGCCGCCGCGGAGGCCAACGGGGGAAGCGTGGTCGAGCCCGTCGCCGAGGACATCCCGCCCTTCCGCTCGGCCGTGATCGCGGACCCGAACGGCGTGCCGTTCAGCGTCAGCCAGCTGGTGCTGAACGGACCGAGCACGTGATACTCATGGCACCGGGCGAGCGACCACGCACACAACCGGCGCCTTCTCGAGCTGCCCGATCAGCGGCTCGGCGGCGGCGAAGCCGCGCTCGCGAAGCGACCCCGCCACCTCGATAACGAAGCCGCGCGCGTCCGCCGCCGTCCTCCATCCCGGCGCCTGGTTGATCACGTACAGGGCGCCGCCGGGGGCGAGGTGCCGCCGCACCGCATCCAGGGCCTCGTCCGAGCGCCACAGCGCGGCCACGTGCACGCCGAAGACCTTGTCGAAGCGCTCGTCGCCGAAGTCAGCCCGCTCGAGGGCGACCGTCTCGAACACCGCCCTGCCCGTCGCGACGTGCTGCCCGTTCCGGCGCGTGGCCATCGCGATCATCTTGGCCGAACGGTCGATCGCGGTCAGGCGCCCGCCGTCGAGCCGCTCGCAGACGAGCGTGGCCGCCACGCCGTGCCCGCAGCCGACCTCGAGCACGCGGTCCGCCGGCTCCACGCCGAGCGCATCGACCGCCCAGGCCAACCTCTCGGAAGTGCCGACCATCTACTCCCGCCGCGACCCGAAAAAGGCGCGCAGCAGCTCGGCGCCCTCCTCCGCCAGCAGCCCGCCCGCCACGTCCGGGCGGTGGTTGAGCCGCGGCTCGCCGAGCACGTCGAGCACGCTTCCGGCGGCGCCCGCCTTCGGGTCGGGCGCCGCGTAGACCACGCGCGGCACCCGCGCCAGCACGATCGCCCCGGCGCACATCGCGCAGGGCTCGAGCGTGACGTAGAGGACCGTGTCGAGCAGGCGCCAGCCCTCGAGGTGCCGCGCCGCGTCGCGCAGAGCGAGGATCTCGGCGTGCGCGGTGGGATCGCCGCGCAGCTCGCGCTCGTTGCGGGCCGCGGCGATCACCTCGCCTTGGTGCGCGACCACGCAACCGATCGGCACGTCGTCGTGCTCGAGCGCCCGCTCGGCCTCGCGCAGGGCGAGCCGCATGTAGTACTCGTCGCGCGGGAAGAAGGCGCTCACGGCCGCAGCACCAGGCGCCGGCCCACCCAGCGCTCCGCTGCCTGCACACCGCCGAGCACGCCGGCGCGGCCGGCCAGCCGCACGCCGGCCGCCGCAACCGACAGTGGCGAGGGCGGCCCGCCGCCGAGCGTTCCGCTGTCGATCAGCTCGCGGTACCAGTCGATCGTGTCCTTCAGCGTCCGGTCCAGCGGCCGGGTGCGATAGCCGAGCTCGCGCCGCGCCTTGGCGGACGAGTAGCGCCAGTTCTGGGCCATCAGCACGACGCCCTCCGAGAGGCCCAGCGCGGGCAGCCCCAGCCGCTGCACCGCGCGGGCGGCGGCGCCCGCCTCGGTGGGGAGCACCACCAGCGGGTGGTGTACGCCCGACAGCTCGGCCACCCGCTCGAGCAGGCCGGCCCAGCGCACGTCGTGGCCGCCGAGCACGTAGCGCTCGCCGGGACGGCCGCGCTCGGCGGCGCGGATGTGCCCGCGGGCCACGTCGCGAACGTCGACCGCGTTGGCCTCGCCGTCCACCACGGCGGGCAGCCGCCCGCGCAGGTAGTTGCCGATCATGCGCGTGGACGTCTTGCCGGGCCGCGAGCGGTCGAGCGGTGTGCCGAAAACGTAGGAGGGGTTCACCACCACCACCTCCACGCCCAGGCGGGCGCCCGCCGCCAGCGCCTCGGATTCGCCCTCGTGCTTGGCGTCCGGGTACGTGAGGCCTAGGCCGCCACCCCGGTAGACGTCCTCCTCGGTGCCCGCGCGGCCGGGCGGCGCGGGGCCGATCGCGGCGACGCTCGAGGTGACCACCACCCGCCGCACCCCCTCGGCCGCCGCGGCCTCCACGGCGATCCGAGGCGCCAGCGCGTTCACCTGCCACACCCGCTCCGGCGGGCGCGAGGCGACGTAGCCGGAGGCGTGGAAGACGATCTCGCAGCCGCGGAATGCGCGCCGGAGCGCGCCGCGGTCGAGCACGTCCGCCTTCACGGGCTCGGCCTCGACGGTCGAGGTGAGGACGTCGAGCCGGGCTGCGTCGCGGTAGGTCACGCGTGGCGGCCCGTGAATCTCGAACGCAAGCTTTGCGACGTGCGAGCCGATGAAACCCGTGGCGCCTGTTACGCAGACCGTCACAACTTCCTCATATGCGGGTTGTTGAAGCGTTCGTACACTGCCTCGGGCACCGTAACCCAATGCCGATACGCCCTTTTCTCCTAGCGATCGGCGCCCTCGTGGCGCTGCTCACGCCGGCCGCTTCGGCCGCGGCGACCGAATACGTCCCGGGCGAGGTCGTCGTGAAGTACGAGAAGGGCGGCAGCGCGCGCGTGCACCAGATCGAGGACGGCGACTCGGTGCGAGAGACGATCGCGGAGCTTCGCGCCAGGCAGGGCGTGGAGTACGCGGTGCCCAACCACATCGCGCGCGCCTCGCAGACGTTCACGCCGAACGACCCGGGCTTCCGCCGCCAATGGCACCTCTTCGAGCCCGCGGGCATCGGCATGCCCGAGGCCTGGTCGCTCGCCGAGGCTGCCGGCGCCCCGGGCGGCGACGGCGCGGTGGTGGCCGTGCTCGACAGCGGCGTCGCCTTCGAGCGATACAAGCGCTACCGCCGCGCTCCGGACATGCGCCGCAAGACCTTCGTGCCCGGCTACGACTTCATCGACCGCGACCAGCATCCGAACGACGTCTTCGGACACGGCACGCACGTGGCCGGCACGATCGCGCAGGCCACCGACAACGGAGCGGGCGGCGCGGGCGTGGCCTACGGCGCGAAGATCATGCCGCTGCGCGTGCTCGACTCGGCAGGCTCGGGCGACTCGGTGGCGATCGCCAAGGCGATCCGCTACGCCGCCCGCCGCGACGTCGACGTGATCAACCTCAGCCTCGAGTTCGAGCTCGACGTGGTCCCCTCCGAGATCCCGGAGATCCTTGCCGCCATCCGCTTCGCCCACCGCCGCGGCTCGCTGATCGTGGCGGCCGCGGGGAACGGCTTCGGCCGCCGCGTGGCCTACCCCGCGCGCGCGGACCAGGTGATCGCCGTGGGTGCCACCACGCGCAGCGGCTGCCGCTCGGACTACTCGAACGGGGGCCCGGACCTCGACCTGGTCGCGCCCGGCGGGGGCGTGGACGCCGACCCGCGCACGACTCAGGAGCTCGCGCTCTGCGACCCGCGCAGCGCGACCGACTGGATCTTCCAGGAGACCTTCCGTGGGCGCAGCGTGCAGCGCTTCGGCATGCCGCGCGGATACGAGGGCACCTCGATGGCGGCGCCTCAGGTGAGCGGGATCGCCGCGCTCGTCATCGCAGCCCGCAAGCTCGGTCCCAAGCCAAGCCCAGACGCCGTCCAGAACCACATCCAGGCGACCGCGCGCGACCTCGGCAAGCCGGGCTTCGACGGGCGTTACGGCCACGGGTTCGCGGACGCGGCAAGAGCGCTGCGCTGCTCGCCGGCCACACCCTGCTGACCCCCGCGCCCTACGTAGTGCGAATGATCATCACGCTGCAGGGAGCGTGATGGGAGACCTTGTTCGGCACGCTGCCGAGCAAGAAGCGCTTCGCACCCGTCATCCCTTTGTTGCCGACCACGATCAGGTCGGCGCCCTGCTCCTCGGCCACGTCGAGGATCGCGTCGGCGGGATCGCCCTCGCGCGCGTGAGTCTCCACCTCCACGCCCTGCTCCCTGATCGCCTCGCCGGCCTGCTCGAGCGTGGAGGCCACGTCCTCGCGCGGGTTGACCATCCACTGGAGGTCGTCCGGCACCTGCTCGCGCTCTTCCCGCAGGCGCCCCTCGGGCACGGGCTCGTACGCGCTCACGAGATGGATCGTGGCGCCGAGGCGCTTTGCGAGATCAGTCGCCTGCCGCACCGCCTCCCTGGCGGTCTCCGACCCATCGGTGCCAACGACCATCGAATCGAACATCGGCTGATCATATTGGCCGTACGGCCAAGCAGCGGATAGGGTTTGGCGTGATGGTCAAACCAACCAAGTGCCTCACCGTGGACGACCATCCGACTGTGCGCCACGGGCTCGGCTTGATGTTCGGGGACACCCCGGACCTCGAGCTGGTCGGACACGTGCAGAGCGGCGAGGAGGTCGTGGATGCCGTGCGGCGCCTGCGCCCCGAGGTGGTGATCATGGACGTCCGGCTGCCGGGCATCGACGGCATCTCCGCGATCAAGCGCATCGCGGAGGCGAGCCCGGACGTGAAGACGGTCATGTTCTCCGCCTATGGCGACAAGCGCCTGCTCTCCGACGCCATCGCCGCCGGCGCGCGCGGATACGTGATGAAGGGCTCGCCGCCCGAGGACCTGCTGCGGGCGATCCGCACGGTGGTGGCCGGCAAGCCGTTCGTGGATCCTTCGCTGTCGCCCGCGCTCCTGATGTCACAGGTCGGTGCCGACGCCCCGCTCTCCGAGCGCGAGCGCGAGATCCTCCAGCTTCTGGCCGAGGGCCTCCACACCGAGGAGGTCGCGCGGCGCATCGGCCTCTCGTCCGAGACGGTCAAGTCGGACACCAAGCGCGCCATCCTCAAGCTCGAGGCGGACACGCGGGTGCACGCCGTGGCCATCGCGCTGCGGCAGGCCATCATCGAGTAGAGGAGCGGCGGTGGAGCTGCCCCGCTTCTGGATCGTGGTCCAGGTCCTGATCGTCGTCTTCGTGCTGATCGGCGCCGTCATCGCGATCACCAAGCTCGCCTGACGGCTCACCCGGAACGACAAACGGGCGCCTGCCGGCGCCCGCTCGAAGACTTGTTGGTTGCCGGCCGGCAGCTCAGGTGCGGCGCTCGAGGTCCGCCACATCCTGGGCCTTCTCGTCGGCCCGGTCCTGCGCGTCGGCGAGCTTCTCCTTCTCCTCGCCCTTGCGCTCCTCTCGACGCCCCTGAGAACGCATCGAGGGATCGCCGGTCACGTCGCCGGCGGCCTTCTTCGCCCGTCCAGTGATCTTGTCGATGATGCTCATGGGGTTTGCGTACCCCATCAGAGGCCGCCGAAACGCGTGTAGCGTCCCGCAGGCATGCCGCCCGAGATCGCATGTGCAGAGCACCGCCACGTGCAGATCGAGACGGCCGATGCCGGCCCGCTGCGCGTTCATGTCGCCGAGGCCGGCGAGGGCCCGCCGCTGCTCCTCCTGCACGGCTGGCCGCAGCACTTCTGGTGCTGGCGGCGGGTGGTACCGCAGCTGGCGGGCGAGTTTCGCCTGATCTGTCCCGACCTCCGCGGCTTCGGGTGGACGGACGCCCCGGGCTGCGGCTACGACAGCGAGACCTTCGCCGCCGACTCCGTCGCCCTGCTCGATGCTCTCCAGGTCGAGCGGGTCGGCGTGATCGGCCACGACTGGGGCGGCTTCGCCGGCTTCCTCCTCGCACTGCGCCACCCCGACCGGGTGAACGCGCTGCTCGCCATGAGCGCTCCGATCCCGTGGCTGCGGCCGTCGCCGCGCCTGCTCGCCGCGACATGGCGCACCTGGTACGCCTGGGCGCTGGCGGCCATCGGCCGCGAGGCGGTTGCGCGCCGGCCCGGTGCGGTGCGGCTCATGCTGCGCCACGGCACGCCGGACGAGGCGATCGACGAGCGCGAGGCGGAGGTGTACGCCGAGCGCCTCCGCGAGCCCGCCCGCGCGGAGGCCACCCAGCTGCTCTACCGCTCCTACGTGCGCTCGGTGCTGCCGCTGCGCGAGCACGCGTACGACGGCCTGCGGCTGACGGTGCCGGCTCGGCTCGTGGTGGGCCGCCGCGACCAGGCCATCCCGGAGGTCGTGCTGCGGGGCTTCGAGCCGCACGCCGACGACATGATGCTCGAGCTCGTGGACGGCGGCCACTTCCTGCCGGAGGAGCACCCGGACCTCGTGGTGCGCCACGCGCGCGAGCTGTTCAAAGAGCTTGCCTAAGGCCATCCGGCCGCGGGGATACGGTGGCCGGCGTGCGTCTGATCGTCGCCCGCTGCGAGGTCTTCTACACCGGAAGGCTGACCGCCGTCCTCCCGGAGGCGCTTCGCCTGCTGATGGTCAAGTCGGACGGCTCGGTGATGGTGCACGCAGACACCGGCGGCTTCAAGCCGTCCAACTGGATGACCGCGCCCACGGTGATCGAGGAGGAGCCCGGCCTGATGATCGTGCGCAAGCCCGGCGGGGCGACCGAGGACCGGCTCGAGATCCGCATCGCCGAGGTGGTCTCGGACGTGACCCACGACATGGGCGAGGCCGCCGCGCTGGAGAAGGAGGGCGTGGAGCGCGAGTTGCAGGAGCTGCTCGCCGACGCGCCGCCCGAGGGCCTTCGCCTGATCCGCCGCGAGTGGCCCACGGACATCGGGCCGGTGGACCTGATGTGCCGCGACGCCGACGACGAGTTCGTGGCCGTCGAGATCAAGCGGGTCGGCACGATCGACGCCGTCGAGCAGCTCACCCGCTACCTCGAGCGCATCTGCCAGGAGCCGGGCATGGCCCGCTGCCGGGGCGTGCTGGCCGCCGGGATCGTGAAGCCGCAGGCGCGCGCGCTGGCCGAGTCGCGCGGGATCGCCTGCGTGGAGGTGGAACTGGCCGTGCTGCGCGGCGAGCGCGAGCCTGACCTGACGCTGTTCGCGGCCTGAGCCCGGCCTAGCTTCCGACCGCCGGCGGCTCGATTCCGCGCTCCCGCATCCCGCGCTCGATCCACTCGATCACCGTCTCCACCACCTTCACGCGCGCGTACTTCTTGTTCTCGGCCTCGACGAGGTGCCAGGGAGCGAACTCCAGGTCGTTGTGCTCCAGCATCTCCTCCACCGCCTCCAGGTACTGCGGGCGCTTGGCGCGGTTCCCCCAGTCCTCCTCGGTCAGCTTCCACGCCTTGACCGGATCGTCGCGGCGCTTCTCGAAGCGTTCGAGCTGCTCCTCGTCGGAGATGTGCATGAAGAACTTGACCAGCACCATCCCACCGGCGGTCAGCGACCGCTCGAGCTCGACGATCTCGCCATAGGCGCGCCGCCACTCCTCCTCGGTCGCGAGCCCCTCGACCCGCTCCACCAGCACCCGCCCGTACCACGACCGGTCGAGGATCGTCATGCCGCCGTCACCGGGCAGCACGGGCCAGAAGCGCTGCAGGTAGTGGTGGCGCTTCTCGTCCGGGGTGGGCGCCGAGAACTGGGCAACCCGCACATGGCGTAGGTCGAACGGCCGCACGAGGCGTTTGATCGCGCCTCCCTTCCCCGAGGCGTCCCAGCCCTCGAACAGCGCGCACACGGGCGGCCCGAGCCCGTAGCCCTGCAGCTTGCCGCCGAGCGCCAGCCGCAGCGCCTCCAGCCGGGCCCAGCCCGCCTCGAGCCGCTCGGCCTCCTCCTCCTTCGAAAGCTTGAGGCTCAGGTCGAGCTCGTCGAGCCGGCCCATCAGCACGAGCGCGGCGAACTCGTCGAGCTGGCGCTCTGCCTCGCCGGCGTCGACGTCGGGCGAGACGTAGAAGACGCAGCGGTCCACGCCGGCCCAGCCCAGCCGTTCGACCGCCCGAGCCTCGGGCTTGGCGCCGAAGAACGTGACCTCCACGTGTCGGCCGGCGCGGTCACGCAGCCGCTCGATCCGCTCCTTCAGCTCCTCCACGCTGGCGATCCGGTTCGGGATCCACCCGTCCCCGTACGCGAGCACGCGGTCGAGCACCTTCTCGCCGGTGCCGCCCACGATCACCGGCGGGTGCGGGTCCTGCACCGGCTTGGGCCAGGACCAGATCGGGTCGAAGTCCACGAACTCGCCGTGGTACTCGGGCTCGTCCTGGGTCCAGATCGCCTTGATCGCCTCCACGCGCTCGCGCAGGATCGCGAAGCGCCGCTTCGGGTCGGTGCCGTGGTTGCGCATCTCCTCGTGGTTCCAGCCCGCCCCCACGCCGAACAGGAAGCGCCCGCCGGAGAGGCGGTCGAGCGAAGCGGTCTTCTTGGCGAGCACGATCGGATCGTGTTCGATTACCAGGCAGACGCCGGTCCCGATCTTGATGCGCTCGGTGACCGCGGCGGCGAAGGACAGCGCCACGAACGGGTCGTGGATGTGCCAGTACTGGCGCGGCAGCTCCCCGCCGCCCGGCCGCGGCGTCTCGCGGCTCACCGGGATGTGCGTGTGCTCGACGAAGAAGAGCGACTCGAAGGCGCGCTCCTCCGCGAGCCGCGCCAACTCCGCGGGCTGGATCGAGTAGTCCGTATCGAAGAGGGCTACGCCGCGTTCCACCGGATCCGCAGGCTATCGAGGCCGTAGATGCCGTGGACGGAGCCGATCTCGGGCTCCCCGCCGAGCGCGAGCCCGGGCATGCGGGCGGGCAGGAAGGCGAGCGCCTCCTGCAGCTCGGCCCGGGCGAGGTTGGCGCCGAGGCAGTAGTGGATGCCGGCGCCGAAGGTGAGCGGCTTGGCGTTGCCGCGGTCGGCGCTGATCTCGAACGCCGCGGCGTCGCCGTCCACCCCGTCGCGGTTGCCGGTGAAGGCGCAGACCATCACGATGGTCCCGGCCGGGAAGGTCACGTCGCGGTACTCCACCTCCTTGTGCAGCAGCCTCGCCGTGAACGGCGTGATCGGCTCGTAGCGCACCACCTCCTCCACCGCCGCGGGCGCCAGCTCGGGCCGCTCGGCGAGTAGCCGCCACTGGTCTGGGTGCTCCGCGAACAGCCGGACGGCGTGGGCGAGCTGCGACTGCGTGGTGTCCACGCCGCCCACCAGCACGTTCAGGACCAGGTTCATGCACTCGACGTCCGACAGGCGATCGCCCTCCTGCTCGGCCGCGATCAGAGTGGAGATGAGGTCGTCGGCCGGGTCGGCCCGGCGGCGCTCGATCAGCTCGCCGGCCCACTCGTAGAACTCCTCGCAGGCGCGCTCGATGGCCTCGCGCTCGTTCATCAGGCTGGGCCCGTCGAACTGGCGCT
Organism: uncultured Thermoleophilaceae bacterium; assembly: GCA_963835705.1. Lineage (GTDB taxonomy): Bacteria > Actinomycetota > Thermoleophilia > Solirubrobacterales > Thermoleophilaceae > JACVRW01. The sequence goes on along the minus strand of CAWIGR010000015.1, from coordinate 67,651 downwards.
GGATCAGGTTCGACCACTCGTAGAGCCTCGGGGCGTCGCCGAGCGGCGCGCCCATCACGGTGGCGATCGTGAGCGACGGGTAGGGCTTGGCGAACGCGCCCACGAACTCGCAGCGGCCGGCATCGGCGAGCGGCTCCCAGAGCCGAGCCAGGAAGTCGCGCATCGCCGGGCGCCAGCGGTCGGCAGCGCGAGGGGTGAAGGCGGGGTTGACGAGGTTGCGGAGGCGGCGGTGGTGGTCGCCGTTCACGTGCAGGATGTTGCGCCGCATCTGCTCCAGCAGCCGGCCCTCGGGCACCTCGAACATCTCGGCGATCTTCATCCCGGGGAAGGTGGCCGCCCGGGTGCGCAGGAAGAACGAGGCGGCCTCGCGGTCGAGCACGAAGTAGCCGATCGCGGAGCCGGCGAGCCAGCCGGCCGCGCTCAGCTCAGCCATCGTCTCGTGAAAGCGCGCGCCTCTCAGCTCGGGTGAGAAGAAATCGAGCTCGGGCAGCTCAAGGTCGGTGACGAGGGCCATGACCTCTATTCTCGACCATGTGAGCTTCCTCTTCCGCCACAAGACCGAGATGCCCGACGCGAGCGACGCGCTGCCGGGCCGCGACTCGCGCCCGTTCTCCGTGCCCGACAGCCATTTCGTGCTCGGCACGCCGCTCGAGCCGCCCTTCCCCGAGGACACCGAGCGGGTGATCGTGGGCATGGGTTGCTTCTGGGGCGCCGAGCGCACCTTCTGGCAGGCCCCGGGCATGTACACCACGGCGGTTGGATACGCGGGCGGCCACACCCCAAATCCGACCTACGAGGAGGTCTGCACCGGGCGCACCGGGCACAACGAGGTGGTCCTCGCGGTGTTCCGCCCGGCCGAGATCTCGTTCGACAAGGTGCTCCAGCTGTTCTGGGAGGGCCACGACCCGACGCAGGGCATGCGGCAGGGCAATGACGTCGGCACCCAGTACCGGTCCGGGATCTATGTGACGTCCGACGCCCAGCGGGCCGCCGCCCAGGCCTCGCTGGGGCGATACGCGGAGCGCCTCGGCGCCGCCGGTTACGGCGAGATCACCACGGAGATCCTCGACGCGCCGGAGCTCTACTACGCCGAGGACTACCACCAGCAGTACCTGGCCAAGAACCCGGGCGGCTACTGCGGGGTGGGCGGCACCGGCGTCAGCTGTCCAATAGGCGTGCCATCAGCCTGAGGCGGGGGTCAGCCTCGGGGGGCCAGTCGTCCACGGCGGCGGGCCACCAGGCCCACTCGTCGTGCTCGTGGTCGGGCACCGGGTCGGAGCCGTCCGCGACCGTGGCCAGCCCCACCAGCATCGCCATCCCGTCGGGCAGCTCGACCAGCGCCTCCACGCTCAGGGTGGCGGGCTCGAGGCGCCATTCCTCACGCAGCTCGCGTGCGAGCGTGTCGGCCGGGCTCTCGCCCAGGTCGACGGCGCCGCCGGCGCCCAGCGCCCAGCGCCCGGCCCAGCTCGACACCCAGCCCGCGCGGTGGCCGGCCAGCCAGCGCCCGTCCTCGGCGCGCACCACGCACAGCGCCGTCAGGCTGTTGCAGGCGTTGCCCTCCACCAGCCGCAGCGCCCAGCGCGACGGCTGAAGCTCCAGCATGAGCCGGCCGGAGGCCTCGCGCCACCCAGCGAGGCGGGTGGCAAGGCCGTCGTGCGCGGGGGACCCGCGCTCGCGCAATCCGTCCACGGCTGCGTCCGCCAGGCGCTGGATCTCGTCCGGCGGCTCATAGGCCTCGTCGAGCCAGCGCGCCTCGACCTGATCCGACTGCCACGGCCCGCGCGCGAGGATCCCTGGGGCGGGGGTCACCCCGAGGAGCCTAGCCCGGGGTAATTCCGCGTTCGCGTAGCAGCACCCGGGCGCACAGCGATCCGTGCCGCGCAGCCGGCAGCAGGTCGGTCGCCTCGCCCCAGCGGCAGGACTCGTACTGCGTGCCCTCGCCCGGCTGTGGCACCGCCGGCTCCCCGGCCGCGATCTCCACCTCCCAGTCGCGCATGAGGATCCGGTGCGCGGGGCGCTCCCCAGAGGCCTCGCCCAACGCACGGACTGGCCGCACCTCCACGCCGAGCTTGTCCCTGCCCGCCCGCCGCACCGCTTCCCCCTCGTCCTCGCCCGGGCGCAGCGTGGCGGCCGGGAGGCCCCACTCACCGGGGAGGCTCTCGTCGTCCTCGGGCCGCCGCACGAGCAGCACGCCGTCGTCGCGCTCGATCACGAGGGCGACGGATCGCTTGAGCGGCTTCACGCGGGTCAGGCGTCCAGCCGATCCCGCAGCGCGTTGAGCTCAGCCCGCAGTGCGGCCAGCTCGGCCTCGAGCCGGTCGAGGCGCTCGCTCAGGCCGCCGTGTCCGGCCGGCGCCGCGGGCTCGGGCATCGCGGGCGGCCCGGCCTCCACGGACGGCTCCGCTCCCTCGCCCTCGAGCAGGTGGGCATAGCGCTGGCCCCGCTCGCCCGGGCGGCGCGCCAGCGCCACCACCAGCTCGCGCTCGATCAGCTCCATGAGCGTGAGCTCGAGCTCCTCGTGGGACTCGAACCGGTACATGCGCTCGGCGCGCGCGCGCAGCTCGCCTGGGGTCTGGGGCCCGCGCAGCATCAGGACGGTCAGAAGCGAGAGCTCGGGTTGAGAGAGCCGCAGCGCGTTGTCGAGCGTGTGCTTGTACTTGGCAACTCGCGTAGTCGTCCACGTCGCCATCGCCGCCCAGCTCCGCCGGCGTAGCCGGTCGAGCGCCGCGCGGATGGCGGGCTCGTCGTACTCGACCACCGGATCGCGGTTGGTCGACTGGTTGCAGGCCAGGCGCAGCGAGTTGAGCGTGAGCGGGTACTGGTCGGGCGTCGTGCGCTGCTTCTCCACCAGGCACGCCACCACGCGGATCTCCACCGCATCCGGTTCCACGGCGGCGTAGCTTAGGCGGGGCGGGGCACAAGGTGGAGATGCCCGCCGACATTCGGCTCTGTCTGCTCTTCCTCCTGCGCGCGGTGCGGGCGCTCCTGCGCTGAGGCCCGCGGGGCGGCCCGGCCGGCGGCGCTTGCCATCCTCACGGGGTGCGCGTCTACGCCCGCATCCTCCGCACCCCGGGCGTGGCCCTGATCGTGCTGGCCACGCTGATCGGCCGGCTTCCGATCGGCATCAGCGGCCTCGCGATCCTCCTCTATGTGGAGGAGGTGAGCGACTCCTACGCGGCCGCCGGACTCTGCGCCGGGGCGCTCGCGCTCGGCAGCGCGGCCGGGGCCCCCTTCCAGGGGCGCCTGATCGACCGGCGCGGCGTGGGGATGCTGCTTCCGCTGGCCGTCGCGCACGCCGCCGGGCTCGTGGCGATCTGGCTGTCCGGTGAGGCCGGCGCCGCGGTGGCCGTGCTGGCGGCGGCGTCCCTCGTCACCGGCCTCGCCATCCCCCCGGTGTCGTCCGTGCTCCGCTCACGCTGGCCATACCTGTTGCCCGGCCGTCCCGAGCTGCTCGCCGGGGCGTTCGCGCTCGACTCGGTGATGATCGAGGTGATCTTCGTGACCGGGCCGCTGCTCACCACGATCGTCGTGGCCACGGTGGGCCCGCAGTACGCCCTGATCGTGTCGGCCGCCTGTGTGCTGAGCGGCACCGCGCTGATGCTCAGCGGACTGAGCGGCAAGCCGGGGCCCGAGCGAACCGAGGCCGGCCGTCCCGCGTTCGGCCTGGGCGCGCTGGCCTCCCCGGGCCTGCGCACGCTCGTGCTGGCGAGCATGCCGGTCGGCTTCACCTTCGGCACGCTGGAGGTGGTGCTGCCGGCGTTCAGCGAGGCCGAGGGGTCGAAGGAGCTGGCCGGCGTGCTGCTCGCGGTCTGGTCCGCGGCCAGCGGGGTGGCCGGGCTGGCCTGGGGCGCGCGCGGCGGCGACGCGCCGCTGCTCCAGGCCCACCTGGTCTTCGCCTGGCTGCTGCCGCTCGGCGTGGCGCCGTTGCTGCTGGCCGGCTCGCCGCTGTCGATGGGGCTGCTGGCCATCCTGGCCGGCCTGCCGATCGCGCCGCTGATCGCCTCGCGCAACCAGCTCGTCGAACGGGTGGCCCTGCCCGGCACCGCCACCGAGGCCTTCACCTGGCCGCTGACCGCGCTCGTGGCCGGCGTGTCGCTCGGCGCTGCGGCGAGCGGCGCCGTGGTGGAGGCGAGCTCCTGGAGCGCCGGCGTGGTGCTGGCGATGGCGGTGGCGTTCGTGGGAGCCGGCGTGGTGCTGGGCCGGAGGCGGACGCTGACGCAGCCGCTTGCGGTCTCCGGTTAGATTCGCCGCATGGGAAACATCAAGGGCGACAGCAGCGTGGAGATCGAGGCGCCGATCGAGCGCTGCTACGAGATCGCCTCGGACATCGAGAACGCTCCCGACTGGCAGGGCTCGCTGAAGGACGTGGAGGTGCTGGAGCGCGACGGCGAGCGGCGACCGCTGGTCGTGGAGACCGAGTCGGACGCCAAGGTGAAGAGCGTGCGCGCGCGGTTGCGCTTCTCGTACGAGCCGCCCACGGGAATCCGCTGGGTGCAGGAGAAGGGCGACACCAAGTCGCTCACCGGCTCCTGGAGCTTCGAGGACCTCGGCGACGGGCGCACCCGCGCGACCTACGCGCTCGAGGCGGACCCCGGCCGCATGCTCGGCATGCTGCTGCGCGGCCCGGCCGAGGCCAAGGTGCGCGACTTCCTGGTCGGCAACGCCGCGGACGGGTTGAAGGAGAAGGCCGAGGGCTAGGTCGCGCCGGCGCAGCGCCGCTCGCGCGGCCTCCAGGTCCGGGTAGGGGTCCATCCGCGTAACCTTGCCGTTCTCGATCCAGTGCACGACCGCGGAGCGCTGCTCCACCGCGATCCCGCTGGTCACGCCCCGTCCCTTCAGGACCAGGTCCACGATCACCTGCTCGCCCTCCACGTAGAAGTCGAGCGCCTCGAAGCGGACCTCGTCGATCAGGCCGTCGAACGCGTCGAGGTAGCGGCGCGCGCCCGCGTGGCCCTCGTACACGTCGGGCTCGGCCGACAGCGTCGGCGGGACCTCGGCGACGAAATCCTCCGAGAGCAGCTCGAAGATCGCGCCGCGGTCGCTCCGGTTGAAGCGCTCGAGCAGCTCGCGCACCAGGTCGATCTTCGGGTCGGTCACATCTGGGATGCTGCCAGGCGTGAACGCACCGGCGCGTTGGGCCACCTTCGACTGCTACGGGACGCTCGTGGACTGGAACGCGGGCATCCGCGCCGAGCTGGAGCGGCTGCTCGGGGGCGCGGAGGGCGATCGGCTGCTCGAGCGCTATCACGAGATCGAGCCGCGCATCCAGCGCGAACGGCCCGACGCGAGCTACCGCGACGTGATGGCCTCGGTGCTGGAGGAGCTCGCGTCCGAGACCGGCACCGAGCTGCCCGCGGACGAGCGGGACGCGCTCGGCCGCTCGCTGCCCGGCTGGCCGGTCTTCCCCGAGGTGCCGGCCGCGCTGGCCGAGGCCCGTGACCACGGCTGGCGGCTCGCCGCGCTGACGAACAGCGACCGCGACCTGATCGACGCCTCGCTCGAGGCGATCGGCGTCCCCTTCGACGGCACGGTGGTGGCGTCCGAAATCGGCTCGTACAAGCCGGCGCATGGTCACTGGCGTGAGTTCTACGAGTCCACGCGCGCGGACGGCGACCTCCACGTGCACGTCGCCCAGAGCCACTTCCACGACGTCGCGCCGGCGAGCGAGCTGGGCATCGCGACCGTGTGGATCAACCGGCTCGGCGAGCGGCACGAGCCCGCGCCCACCCGCGAGCTGAGGGACCTGAACGGGCTGGCCGACGTGCTCGACGAGCTGGTGCCCGCGCGCTAAGTCTCGTCTTCGGTTTCCGTCGGTGGCGGCCCGGAGCGCAGGATGATCTTCGTCTCCGTGTCGGCGGCGCCGAGCCGCATTCGCAGCGTGCGCAGGAGCACGTCGAGCTCGGCCGTGTCGCGGCAGGCCACGCGCAGCTGGTAGTCGGGCGCGCCGGCGAGGTGGAGCACCTCGGTGACCGGCTCGAGGCGGTCGGCGGCAGTGGCGAACTCGTCGGAGTCCGTGCCCGCGGCGAGCGTGACGCCGACCACCGCCTCGAGCCGCCGCCCGCCCGCGGCGGGATCCACCAGCGCGGCGAAGCCCGTCACGACCCCGGCGCGGCGCAGGCGGCGCACGCGGTCCGCCGCGGCGTTGGCGCTGAGGCCCACCTCTGCTCCGAGATCGCGCCAGGAGAGCCGTCCGTCCTCGCGGAGGAGCCTGAGGATCTCGCTGTCCACGGCGTCCATCGCCGCGATTATCGCGGATTTGCTTCATCCTTGCTTGTGTTCACGCAGTCGCGGAGGTACGACGGATGGCGCCTATGGACCCGAGCGCCGCCCTGCTCGCCGGACTCGCAGCCGGCCTCGCCATCGCCATGCAGGTGGGCGCGGTGAGCCTCCTGCTGGTGGAGGCCAGCGTGGTGTCGGGCCCGCGAGCGGGCGTGGCGGCCGGGATGGGAGTGGCAGCCGCCGACCTGGGCTTCGCCGCGATCGCGGCCGCGGCCGGAGGAGCCGCCGGAGCGGCGCTGTCGAGCCACGAGAGCGAGATCCGGGTGGTCGCGGCGATGGTGATCGCGGCGGTCGCGGTGCACGGGCTGGTCGCGCTGGCGCGGGAGCGGGGCGAGCAGCAGGCCACGCGCTCCGCCGATGCGCCCTCCGCCCCCGGTCGCACCGCCGCCCCCAGCACCCACTTCGCCCGCTTCCTCGCGATCACCGCCGCCAATCCCCTGACGATCGCGTCCTTCGCCGCCGTCGCCGCCGCCCTCTCCCTCGACGGGCCCGTCGCGGCGGCCGCCTTCGCAGCGGGCGTGGGGCTCGCCTCGGCCGCCTGGCACCTCCTGCTGACGCTCGCCGCCGGTCACGCCGGGCGCTGGCTGACGGTCCGAGTGCGGCGGGGATTCGCCCTCGCAGGCAGGCTGGCGGTGCTCGCCATCGCCGCCCATCTCGCGCTCGGGTAGGCAGCGAAGAAATGGGTCCCGGCCGCCGCCGCTCCACCGCGGCGGGCCGCGGGGCAGCCGTCAGAGGCGAGCACGGGCGCCTGCGCGGCGCTCCCACGGCGCGCCACCGCCGCCCGCGCGAACTCCCTCGCCATCGCCGGGATCCCGGGCATCCCGCCGTGCGCAGAGCCACGCCCCTTCAAGCGGACCCGGTCGACTGTCATGCATAGGGGCCCTATACGGGCCCCTAAGCGCGACACTTGCCGCGCCGGTGTTGCCGCGGCACGCCGGCCCGTTCCCGCGCCCCGGTAGGCTCGCCGCCCATGCGCGCTCGCCGACTACCCCGGCTGCGCGGCGGGCATCGTGCGCCGCTTCCTCAGGACGCTGTCGCCCGGCGACGTGAGCTGCGCGGAGCGCACGCCCGAGATCCACGGGGTGCCCGAGTTCCCGCGCGGCACGGCCGGCGCCCCGGCCGCGGCGAGCGCAGGCGACGGCGACCGCTCGACGCCGCTCGCCCGCCGCGGGGCGTGGGGGCAGCCTGGGTCGTGGGCGATGCGCTTGCCCGCTGGTGGCTCATGTCCGGATCGGAGGGCCACGGCCTGCGGGGCGGCTCGTTCACGGCGACGGGCGCCTACCTCGCCTACTCGCCGGTGCGGCTGAAGCTGGGCGGGGTGCGCTTCGTACCCGACGTCGCGGTGAGCGGAGCGGTCGAGTGGGACCGCCGCGCAAGCAGGGTGACGGCCCGCCTGAGGCTCCGCGGCGCGGTGAGCGGCAACCTCCGCCTGCGCTGGCGGACGAGCGACACCCGCGCCGTCGCGTTCATGAGCGGAACGCTCGACGGCCGGCGCGTCCGGCTGCGTACGCCCGCGCCCTGACCGGCGCCACCTAGGGCGGCAGCCGCATCCCCGCGCGCCGGACGCGCATCCACCGGAAGTCGTGTGGCTCGAGCTCGAGCTCCACGCGCCCGCCGTCGAGCGCGTGCTCCTCGTCGGAGAACAGGTCCACGAGCGCCTCGGCGTCGCCCGGCCCGTCAACCGCCACCGCCGCCGTCACCGCCTTGCCGCCCAGCTCGTGCACCGCCACGATCGTCGAGCCGTCCCAGTCGCAGCGGTGGGCGAGCACCGACGGGGCCCCGGCATCGAGGAGCTCGAGCGTGCCGAAGCCGATCTCGGGGCACTCGCGACGGCGCCGGATCAGCCGCTCGAACCAGTTCAGCAGCGAGCCGTCCTCGCGGCGCTGCTTGGTGACGTTGATCCCCGCGGGGCCGAAGCGCTCGTCGTCGACGACCGGCCGGCACAGTGAGGCCGCGTCGGTCACCGTCGAGAATCCCCCGTGCGGCTCGTCCGACCACTGCATCGGCGAGCGCACGCTGAGGCGCCCCTCGATCGCGAGGTTCTCGGCCATCCCGATCTCCTCCCCGTAGAACAGCACCGGCGTGCCCGGCAGCGAGAAGGCCAGGCTGTAGACCATCCGGATCGCCTGCTCGTCGCCGTCGAGCATCGGGGGCAGCCGCCGGCGCAGCCCGCGTCCGAACAGCTGCAGCGACTCGTCCGGCCCGAAGGCGGCGAACACCTCCTCGCGCTCGGCGTCGGAGAGCTTGTCGAGCGTCAGCTCGTCGTGGTTGCGCACGAAGCGCCCCCACTGGCAGTCCGGCGGGATCCGCGGCGCCTCGCCCAGGGCCGTGCGCAGCGGCTCCGCGTCGCCGCGGGCGAGCGCGAGGTACATGGCCTGCATGCCCGTGAAGTCGAAGAGCATGTGCAGCTCGTCGCCTCCCTCGTCGCCGAAGAACGCGCGCGCGTCGGGCGGCTTCAGGTTGACCTCGCCGAGCAGCATCGCCGCGCCGTTGCGCCGCGCGATGAAGTCGCGCAGGTCGCGCAGCAGCTCGTGCGGGTCGACGAGCGCCCCCTCGGGCATTCCCATCGGCTCGAGCAGGAACGGGACGGCGTCGATGCGGAAGCCCGAGAGGCCCTGCTCGAGCCAGAATCCCATGACCTGCGCGATCTCGTCCCGCACCGCGCGGTTGGCCACGTTGAGATCGGGCTGATGGGAGTAGAAGCGGTGCAGGTAGAACTGGCCCGCCTGCTCGTCCCACGCCCAGTTGGAGTCCTCCTTGTCGGGGAAGACGACGTCCCCGGGCTTCTCCTCGGGCCGCTCGTCGGCCCAGACGTAGAAGTCGCGGAAGGGCGAGCCCCGGTCGGCGCGCGCGGACTGGAACCAGGGGTGCTGGTCGGAGGTGTGATTGACGACGAGGTCGGCGATCACGCGGATGCCGCGGTCGTGCGCCGTGCGCACGAACTCGACGAAGTCGCCGTGCGTGCCGAGCCGCGGGTCGACGGCGTAGAAGTCCGAGATGTCGTAGCCGTCGTCACGACGCGGCGACGCGTAGAACGGCATCAGCCACACGCACGAAACGCCGATGCCACCGAGGTAGTCGAGCCGCTCGGTGAGGCCGCGCAGGTCGCCGCAGCCGTCGCCGTCGGAGTCGTAGAACGTCTCGACGTCGAGGCAGTAGATCACCGCGTTCTTCCACCACAGGTCGCTGGTGGCCTTGATTCTCATGCGGCGAGGCGGGGCAGCACGTGCTCGCCGAAGACGTCGATGAAGGCGGTGAGGTCCTGCCCCACGTGGTGCAGGTTGATCTCGTCGAACCCCAGCGAGGCGAGCTCCTCGAGCCACGCGGTGTGGCGTTCGAGGTCCGCCGAGACGAGCACGGTGTCGCGGACCTGCTCGGGCGTGACGTCGCGCGCCAGCCGGTCGAAGTCCTCGGGCATCTCGAGGTCCCAGCAGGTCGGCGGCGGGAAGACGTTGGTGCGCCACTGCTCGTGGGCGATGCGCAGCGCCTCCTCCTCGCTCGGCGCCCAGGACAGGTGGACCTGGAGGACCAGGCGCTTGCCCTCGCCCCCGTTCGAGCGGAACGCGTCGATCATCTCAACGAGCTTGTCGCGCGGCTGGTTCACCGTGGCCAGCCCGTCGGCCCACTCGCCTGCCCATCGCGCGGTCTCCACGCTGATCGCGGGCCCGACGAGCGGCGGCGGAGTCCGCGGCCGAGTGTGGAGCTTCGCCCGGTCGACTCGCACCAGCCCGTCGTGCGAGACGGTCTCGCCGGCGAAGAGCGCCCGCATGACCTCGACGCATTCCCGCAGTCGGGCGTTGCGCGTGGCCTTGTCGGGCCACGGGTCGCCCGTGATGTGCTCGTTGGACGCCTCGCCGGTCCCGAGCGCCACCCACAGCCGCCCGGGGAACATCTCGCACAGCGTGGCCGCGGCCTGGGCGACGATCGCCGGGTGATAGCGCTGGCCGGGCGCGTTGACCACGCCGAACGGCAGTCCCGTGGCCCCCATCGCCGCTCCCAGCCACGACCAGGCGAACCCCGACTCGCTCTGCCGCTCGCTCCAGGGCGAGAAGTGGTCCGACGACATGATCGCCCCGAAGCCCGCCGCCTCGGCGTGCTTGGCGTGCTCGAGCAGGCGGCTGGGCGGGATCTGCTCGTGGGAGCAGTGCAGGCCGACGACGGGCATCCCCTAGGCCTACCCGCTTCGCGAGAGCTCCTACACGCACGCAGTGGGCGGTTACCCGCACCCCGGTACGCGTGGTCGCCCCCCTGTCCGCGCGTGCCGGCTGACGAAATGCTCCACCCAGAACCAGGGTGGCTGTTCAGGGCACCACCCCGATGTCCTGGAGGCACCCCTCCGGAAGGCTTGCTCCTATGCAATCCGACGACACCACCGCGCTTCCGGCGCTCGACTTCCGGCCGCTGGCACGACGTGCTGCGCTGGCGGTCGGCCTCGCGCTCGTGGCGGTGGCCCTCCTCGTCGTGGCCGGCGGCCCGCTCCAGGCGTTCGCCGATGCGCTGAAGCGCGCGATCGACGCCGATCCGCGCTGGATCGCCGCCGCCGCCGTCTTCGAGCTCCTGGCGTTCGCCGGGTACGTGGCGCTGCTGTGGCTCGTCGGCCGCCGCGCGACGCGGCGCCTCGGCCTGCGTCAGAGCGCCGAGGTGGCCCTGGGCGGCGCCGCGGCCACGCGCCTGCTGCCCACGGGCGGAGCCGGCGGGGCCGCGCTGACGGTGTGGGCCTTCCGCCGCGCGGGTCTGGATGGGCGCGCCGCCGCGCGCACGCTGCTCGCGTTTCTCGTGGTGCTCTACTCGGTCTTCATGATCGCGATCGCCGTGGCCGGCGGGCTGCTCGCTCTCGGGCTCGCCCACGGTGGCGGCTCCCTGGCGCTCACTGCGCTTCCCGCCCTCGGCGCGATACTGGTCATCGCCGCCGCGCTGACGCTCGCCGCCCGCCGGCCGGGCCGCGGCGCCGGAGTCTCCGGCACGGTTCCGGGCGTGTCGCGCATCGAGCGCGCCAGGGCCGCGCTGGGAGACACCCCCGCCACGATCGGCGGCGCGGTGCGGGACGCGATCGCGCTCGTGCGCTCCGGCGACCCGCGCCTGCTGGGCGCGATCGCCTGGTGGGCCTTCGACGGGGCGGTGCTCTGGGCGATGCTGCACGCGCTCGGCACCCCTCCCCCGCTCGCCGTGCTCGTGCTCGCCTACTTCGTCGGTCAGATCGCCAACACCATCCCGGTGCCCGGCGCCGCAAGCGGCGGGATGGTCGGCGTGCTGCTCGCCTCCGGCGTGGAGCCCGACCTCGCGCTGGCCTCGGTTCTCGCGTACCGCTCCGTGGCGATATGGCTGCCCGCGCCGCTCGGCCTGCTGGCCCTCGGGGGCCTGCGCCAGACCTTCGCCCGGTGGGCCGACGAGGATGCCGCGGTGTCCGGGCCCACCGCGACGCCTCCGGTCCGCGCGCGCCGCGCCGAGCCCGTCCTTCGTCCCGCCTGGCCGCCCCGCGAGCCCGCCACCCAGGTGGCGGCATGAGGCTCGCGTCTGGAAACCCAGCCGCGGTGCCCACCCGGCGGGGCCGGGCAGCACTGGTGGCCGCCGTGATCGTCGCGGCCGCCGCGTTCGCCGCCGTCACCGCCGGGCTCGTCCAGCCGCCCGACCTCGAGGCTGCCCTCACCGACCTGTCGGACACGCTCGGCACCTGGACCTACGCCCTCGTCGCGGCCCTGGCTTTCCTCGAGACCGGCGCCTTCGTCGGCCTCGTCGCGCCGGGCGAGACCGCCATCGTGCTCGGGGGCGTCGTCGCCGCCGAGGGCGAGGTGAGCCTCGCCGCACCGCCGTCTGGGCCACGACCTTCACCCTGATCGGATACGCCTTCAGCCACTCCTTCGGCGCAGCCGCCGACGCGCTGACCCACGGCGCCTTCGCCCTCGCCGTCGTTGCCGCGGGCGCGCTCGCCTGGCATCACCACCGCCGCGGCCGGCCGGCCGCCGAGCTAACGGCCCAGTGTGCGTAGGAGCTCGCGCGCCGTCCCGGGAAGCCCGCGCACCCGCTCCCGCACCGCGGCGAGCCCTGAGCGCAGCTCCTGGTCGCCCGCCTCAACCGGCAGCATCGAGTCCTGCAGCTCGGCGAGCGCCCGGTCCGCCTCGGCGACGGCGTCCACCGCCTGGTCGATGAAGCCGGGCGCGCCCCGCGGCGAGACGCCGGCCGACTGCTGCTCGAAGCGGCGCACCGGCATTCCGTGGCGGCCGGCGAACTCGGAGTGCGTGGCCTTGGCCCGGCCGTAGGCCGCCTGCACGGGCTGGAAGAGCTCCTCCTCGAGCCGGTCGCCGTTGTGCTCGTCGAGCTTGTCGTAGGCCTCGGCGAGGCACGCCAGCGCGAACGCGAGCGCGTCGGCCGCCTCGGCGAGCGTGTCGAGCAGCTGCTGCCGGGCTTCGGAGGTGGCGTAGGGCATCGCCGGGAGCGTAGTGGGGCTGGTCCAGGCGTCCGGCGGCCGCCCGCCGCCCGTCCACGTGCTGCCGTCTTGGCGACAGGAGGTTGTGCGCTTGTGACGGACAGGTGGAAGGCGGGTTTGGGAACTGAAACTGTCGTCCTGGGTCGCCGCGGAAGGAGTCTCTTGCTCCTGTACCGCACATCTTCCGCCGTGGACCCTTCCGCCGCCAGGTCGCAGGCGGCGCGTCCGCGCGAAGCACGGGTGCAGGCAGCTCGAGGGCAGGCCACTCACCCCACGCGGACCACCAGGTAGGGAGACGAATGGATTCGACCATGCTCAGCGGAGCCGGCGGAAGCCTCCAGCCGACGCGGAGGGGAAGACGATCGCGTCGGCTTCGCTTCGATCCGTTCGTGGCGATGGCGATCGCGCTGACGCTGCTCGTCCTGGCGGCGTTCGCGTTCACGGGCCTGATCTCACCCTCGCGCGCCCAGGGCGGCGGCGTGTACTGCGGCGCCTACATCACCCAGGACGTGACGCTCCAGCACGACGTCTACGGATGCGTCGCCGACGGCATCATCGTCGCGAAGTCGGGCGTCACGGTCGACCTCAACGGCCACACCATTACCGGCCTTGGCGAGGGCGACGGGATCGCGCTGGCGGGGGTCAGCGGGGTGACGGTGAAGAACGGCCGGATCGTCAACTTCGAGGCCGGCATGCGCCTGACGGGGGTGACCAAGTCACGGGTGCTCGACACGCGCTTCTCCATGAACTCGGACGCCTCGGCCTGGGTGGAGGGCTCGAGCCAGAACAAGTTCAGGCGCCTGACGATGACCGAGAACGGCGACGGCGGGTTCCGCTTGATCGCCTCGAGTCGCAACCGGATCTCCGGAAGCACGATCTCGGGCGCCAGCGACTCCGGGGTCGGCCTGGAGGGGCTGTCGAGCTACAACCGGCTCGTCCGCAACAAGGTCGTGCTCGCGGGCGAGGGCATCAAGGTCGACGACGGGGCGAACAACAGGATCTTCCGCAACACGCTCTCGTACAACGGCGGCGCGGGAGTGGAGGTCGCCGCGGAGGCCACGGGCACCCGCATCAACGAGAACAACGCCCATCACAACGGCGCCGACGGCATCTTCATCGAGGCCTTCGGCACCCAGGTGAACCGCAACAGGGCCGGCTGCAACGGCGGCATGGGCATCAAGGCGACCGTTCTGGCCGCCGGCAACGACAACTGGGCCGGCGCGAACGGCGACAACGTGGGCTGCGCCGGCGTGGTGTGCCGGATCAGCTTCAGCTGCGGGACGGAGTAGGTGCAGGAAGTGAAGTCGCAAGGCAACTCGACGGAAGGAGCAGTTCTCATGAGTAAGAAGGCCGTGCTTAGCGTCATCGGCCTCGCGGTGGCGGTGGCGATGACGCTGCCCGCCTCCGCGGTCGCCAAGCCGAACATGTTCGACAGGTTCGAGGCGAGGCAGACGTGTATCTCCGAGCGTGGCATCGGAGACCCCGTCAAGATGATGGAGTTCAGGATGCTGTACGGGAGGCGGCCGATGCGGAAGTGCGTGCGGATGCACGCGCGGACGATCGCCCTGGAGCGCCGCTTCGAGCTGCCCGCGATCCGGATGGAGTGCCGCATCGCCGCGCGGACCGATCCGGAGTTCCGCCTCGAGTTCCCGAGCGTGAGGGCGTGTGTGCGGATGGAGATGATGCCGTAGGAACGGTTCCATCCGTCGAAAGCCAGCAGCAGCCAAAGCGGCCCCGGCGCCCCTCGCCCGGGGCCGCCTTGGCGTTCATTGGGAGACTGTCCGCCGTGAGGAGCCGCCGATACGCCCTCGCGGCCATGACGGCCGCGGCCATACTCGCGATCCTTGCCCCGTCCGCGACGGCTGCGGTCAAGGTGCGCTTCGAGCGCATCCCCGGCTTCGACGCCGGGTCGACGCCGGCGAGGTACGACAAGGTCGGCGTGCTCGAGGTGGGCCCGCGGCGCGCGCCGAACATCCTGATCCTGAACCCCGGCACCTCGGCCAGCGCCGCCTACTTCGCGCCGCTCGCCAGGACCATCGTCAAGAAGACGGAGGGGTGGCAGGTGTGGGCGGTCGAGCGCCGCGAGAACCTGCTCGAGGACCACTCCCTGCTGAACCGGGCAAAGCGCGGCAGGGCCACCGGGCAGGAGCTGTTCGACTACTACCTCGGTTTCCTCGTGGACTCGCGCATCGAGCCGCACTTCCGGCTCATCCCGAATGCGGAGGTGGGCTTCGCCCGCAAGTGGGGCATGCGCGTGGAGATTGCGGACATCAGGCAGGTGGTGAGGCGCGCCCAGCGGCGCGGGCGCAGTGTGGTGGTGGGCGGCCACTCGCTCGGGGGCTCGATCACCACCGCCTACGCCACCTGGGACTTCGGCGGCACGCCCGGCGCCAAGGGGCTGTCCGGGCTCGTGTACATCGACGGCGGGAGCAGCCCGACGCCGGTGACTCCGGACGAGGCGCGCCAGAGGCTGACGGCCCTCCAAGGCGGGTCCCCGTGGCTCACGTTCGGCGGCATCGCCGCCCCGTTCACGGGGCTCTTCAACTCGACCGGCTCGCTCGGAGTCCTGATCGACCCGAACGACCCCTCGCGGGGCCAGGCCTTCCCGCTGCTGCCGGCCGACCTCAAGCCGCCGGTGCCGGTCACGAACACGGGGCAGTACGGATACGCGCTCGACACCGCGACCTCGCCGCCCGGCCTTGCGGCGGCCCAGGCGCATCTGGGCCGCCTCGCGAAGAGCGGCGACCCGCGCGGCTGGGTCAGGGCCGGTGAGCTCACCCCGATCCGGCGCTACGCCCGCATGTTCTCCGGCTGGCGGCTGAAGGGCCTGGACGGCACGGCCTGGTACCACCCGCTGCGGCTGACTATCGACTCCGGGGCGGTGGCGGCCGGCAACCGGAACCCCGCCCAGGAGGTGCTCGGCGTCCGCGCGACGCACGGGGACGACTTGCCGAAGCGGATGCCGATCTACGCCTTCGCCGCTTCGCTCGGGGGCGAGCGGGTGCTCGAGGCCGCGCGCATCCTGGCACGGCAATCGGGGATCCCGAAGCGCCGGCTCACGCTGATCGACCGCTCGCGCGCGTACTCCCACAACGACCCGAACTCCGCGGCGCCGAGGAACGCCTTCGTGGCGAACCTCGTGCCGTTCCTCGAGGGAATCAGCTCGGATCGATGACGTGGTCGCGGGAGGGCTTCCTTCCGGCCAGCTTCGCAGTCACGCCCGCCGCGGCGGTGCGGATCGCCGCCAAGAGCGCCTGCACCGAGGGGCGCTCCGCGTCCGCGGCACGGGTCGCCATCAGGATCGTCCGGTGCACCGAGCCCTCGGCGAGGGGCCTCACCGCGACGCCCGGGTGAGAGCCGGGGTCCACCAGCGCCGGCAGGAGCGTCACGGCCCGCTCGCCCGCCACCAGCGCCAGGCTCAGAACGGCGTCGTTGGTGCGGTGGCGGATGTCGGGCTCGAACTTCCCGAGCTCGCGGCAGGTCCGCTCGATCATGGCCTTCCAGGGGGTGCCGGGATGGCCGGTGGTCCAGGCCTCGCCCCGGAGCTCCGCCAGCGGCACCGCCTCCCGGTGGCGGCGCAGCGCCGGATGGTCCGCCGGCAGAACGACATGCACCGGATCGCGGAGGACTTCCTCGCGGACAACGCCCTCGACTCGGGCGAGCGGGTGGTGCTCCCACTCGTCGGCCAGCACGAGGTCCACGTCCCCGAGCGCGAGCGCCGGCAGCGACCACTCGGGCTCGGCCTCCACGAGCTCGCAGCGCAGGCCGGGCGCCTCGCGCGCGAGCGCCTGCATCGCGGGGACGGCCAGGTGGAACGCGACGGACTGGAACGACGCGATCCTTCCCCTGCCCGCCACCGTGCCCGCCGCCGCGGCCAACTCGGCCTGCGCGATGTCGGCCCGCTCGAGCAGCGCGCCGGCGTGGCTCACCAGCACCAGCGCGGCGTCGGTCAGCCGCACGCCCCGCCCGGCGCGCTCGAGCAGCGGCACCCCCGCCTCGCGCTCCAGCACCGCGAGCTGCTGGGAGACGGCCGACGGGGTGAACCGCAGCGCGTCGGCCACGGCGGCGATGGTTCCGCGCGCGTGTAGCTCGTGCAGGAGGCGCAGCCGGCGCAGGTCGAGCATTCATAAGTGACTCTACTGGGTCTTGAGTAGGAATCAGAGTCGCTCCTACGGAATGGCCTGCGGCAAGATGGGCCCCATGTCTCGCGTCGGCGCCCTCTGTTGCCTCGCCTCCGCGGCCGGATTCGGGGCGATGGGCATCTTCGGCAAGCTCGCCTATGACCAGGGATCGACGGTCGGCACGCTCCTCGCCTCCCGGTTCGTGCTGGCCGCCGCGTTGTTCTGGCTGGTCCTGGCCTGCACCGGCGGTGTCCGCGAGCTTCGTTCGATCAGCCGGCGCGACGTCCTGCTCGCCCTCGCGCTCGGCGGCATCGGCTACG
Source organism: uncultured Thermoleophilaceae bacterium (assembly GCA_963835705.1). GTDB lineage: Bacteria > Actinomycetota > Thermoleophilia > Solirubrobacterales > Thermoleophilaceae > JACVRW01. Next base: position 50,508 of record CAWIGR010000015.1, on the reverse strand, counting down.
GCGCGCAGGCCGGCGCGTACTTCGCGGCGCTCGACCGCATCGACGCCTCGCTGCTGGCCCTGCTCGTCTACACGTATCCGGTGATGGTGGCGGTCGTGGCCATCGCGATCGGGCGCGAGCCTGCCACGCGCCACACGGCGGTGTCCCTGGCGCTCGCCTCGACCGGCCTCGTGCTCGTCCTGGCCGGGGCCGCCTCGGGCGCGCTTGACACCGTCGGGACGGTGCTCGGCCTGACCGCGGCGACGGTCTACACGGCGTACATCCTGATCTCGGACGGCGTGACCGCCCGCGTGGGACCGCTCGCGCTCAGCACGCTGGTGTGCACGGGCGCGGCGGTGAGCCTGACCGTCGCCGGCCTCGCCGGCGGCGACCTCGACCCTGGCGCAGTGAGCGCCGCCGGCTTCGGCTGGCTGGGCTGTCTCGCCGTCGTGTCCACGGTCGGGGCCATCGCGCTGTTCTTCGCCGGCCTGCAGCGCGTGGGCCCCACGGCCGCCTCGATCCTGTCCACGCTCGAGCCGGTGGTCACGGTCGCGCTGGCTTCCGCCGTGTTCGGCGAGTCGCTCGGTCCGGCCCAGCTCGCCGGCGGGGCGCTGGTCCTGGCGGCGGTGGTGGCCGTCCGGACCCCTCACGAGCGGCAACTGGCACTGTCCAGCACCTGAGAAAGGAGACCCCTCATGACGCACGACCTCAGCGGCAGGGTCGCGCTGGTGGCCGGCGCCACCCGCGGCGCCGGGCGCGGCATCGCGGTGGCGCTCGGCGACGCCGGAGCGACCGTCTACTGCACCGGGCGCACGACCCGCGAGCGGCGCTCGGAGTACGACCGGCCGGAGACGATCGAGGAGACCGCGGAGCTCGTCACCGAGGCCGGCGGCGAGGGGATCGACGTCGCCGTCGACCACCTCGAGGCGGACCAGGTGGAAGCGCTCGCGCAGCGGATCGACTCAGAGCAGGGGCGGCTCGACGTGCTGGTCAACGACATCTGGGGCGGCGAGCTCCTGTGGGAGCTCGACAAGCCGGTATGGGAGCACGACCTCGACAAGGGCCTGCGGATGCTGCGCCTGGCCGTCGACACGCACCTGATCACGAGCCACTTCGCTCTGCCGCTTCTGATCCGCAGGCCCGGCGGCCTGGTGGTGGAGATGACCGACGGCACGCGCGAGTACAACGACGAGAACTACCGGATCAACGCCTTCTACGACCTGGCCAAGACCTCGGCCATCCGGCTGGCCTTCGCCCAGGGCAAGGAGCTCGCGCCGCACGGGTGCGCCGCCGTGGCGCTCACGCCGGGCTGGCTGCGCTCGGAGATGATGCTCGAGAACTTCCGCGTCACCGAGGAGAACTGGCGCGACGCCGGGGCCTTCCAACCGCACTTCGCGGCGATCTCTGAGAGCCCGCGCTTCGTGGGCCGCGCCGTGGCCGCGCTCGCCGCGGACCCGGACGTGGCTCGCCACAACGGCGGCTCGTTCTCGTCGGGCGGGCTCGCGAAGGAGTACGGCTTCACGGACCTCGACGGGTCGCGACCCGATTGCTGGCGTTACATGGTCGAGGTCCAAGACCCCGGCAAGCCGGCGGATGCGACCGGCTACCGCTGAGCTCCCAGTGGTACCTTCGCGCTGAGGCCAATACTCGAGGAGGATCCAGGTGTACACCAGCAACGGCGATCGCTTCTTCGTAGTCGACGGTCATGTCCACTTCTGGGACGCCAGCCCGGAGAACTGGGTGCCCGGCCAGGAGCAGTACGCGAAGGGCTGGATCGAGTGCTTTCACGCGTACATGTCCCTCGCTCCCGAGGAGACGCACTGGCCGATCGAGAAGTTCCAGAAGTACTCCGAGGAGGACTTCGTCAAGGACGTCTTCGAGGACGGCTACGTGGACGCCGCCATCTTCCAGTCGACCTACCTGAAGCAGTGGTACCGCGACGGGTTCAACACGCTCGAGGCGAACGCGAGGATGGTCGAGAAGTATCCGGACCGGCTGATCGCCAACGGGCGCTTCGATCCACGCGACGGTGACGAGGGCCTCCGCCAGCTCGAGGACGACGCCAAGCGCCACAACCTCAAGGGGGTCAAGCTCTACACGGCCGAATGGCGAAACGGGTCACGCGGCTGGTCGCTCAAGGACCCGGAGTCCCAGCGCTTCCTGGACAAGTGCCAGGAGCTCGGGATCAAGAACATCCACGTTCACAAGGGCCCGACGATCTGGCCCCTCGACAAGGACGCGTTCGACGTCTCGGACGTGGACTTCGTGGCCACGAACAACCCGGAGCTCAACTTCATCGTCGAGCACGTCGGCCTGCCGCGGATCGAGGACTTCTGCTTCATGGCCACGCAGGAGCCGAACGTCTACGCGGGCCTGGCGGTGGCGATCGGCGGGTTGATGCACGCCCGGCCGCGCTTCTTCGCCAAGGTCATGGGCGAGCTGCTCTTCTGGGTCGGCGAGGACAAGATGCTGTTCGCCAGCGACTACGCAATCTGGGAGCCGAAGTGGCAGGTGGAGGGCTTCGTCGACTGGAACTACCCGCCCGACGAGGCGTACTCGGACTATCCGGCGCTCGACACCGCGGGGAAGAAGAAGATCCTCGGGCTGAACGCCGCCAAGCTGTACGACATCGACGTGCCCGAGGAGCTCCGCCTGCCGGACGAGGCCGGGGCCCCGGCCGCCCGGGACGACGCCCAGCTGGTGGAAGAACGCGCGTGACGAACCGTTCCCGCGTCCTCGAGGCGCTCGGCGAGGTCCACGATCCCGAGCTGGACGAGCCGATCACCTCGCTCCGGTTCGTGACGTCCTGCGAGGTGACGCGCGACGGCGACGTGGAGGTCCGGCTCCGTCTGCCGACGCCGCAGTGCGCCCCCAACTTCGCCTACCTGATGGCCGCCGACGCCCGCGACGCCGTGCGCCGGCTGGCGGGAGTCCGCCGGGTGGACGTGAGACTGGAGGACCACTACACGGGCGACGAGATCAACGCCGCGGTCGCGGGCGGCGAGGGCTTCACCGGGGCCTTCCCGGGCGAGACGGACGACGACGAGCTGGACGGCCTGCGCAAGCTGTTCCAGCGCAAGGCGCTCGTCGCCCGCCAGGCCAGGCTGTGCGAGGAGCTGCTGGCCGGCGGCGCGACGCCCGAGCAGGTGACCGCGCAGCGGGTGGCCGACCTCCCGGACGTGCACGACGCGCGCCGGTGCCTGGAGCTGCGCGCCCAGCTGGGGATCTCCCACGACCAGGAGGCGCCGGCCTTCGTGCTGCCGAGCGGCGAGCCGGTCGCGACCGGGGAGCTCGGGCGATGGCTGCGGGGCGCGCGGCTCGTCCGGACCAGCCTCGACGTGAACGGAGGCATCTGCCGCTCGCTGCTCGAGATCCGCCACCGGCACGCGCCAGACCCCGAGGAGGTCGCACCATGATCGCCGCAAGGCTGCACGCCTACCACGAGGCGCTGAAGCTCGACGACGTCGACGAGCCGAAGGCCAGCGGGCCGCTCGACGTGGTGGTGCGGATCGGCGCCGCGGGGCTGTGCCGCACGGACCTCCACATCCAGGAGGGGCAGTGGGCCGAGAAGTCCGGCGTGGAGCTGCCGTACACGCCGGGCCACGAGAACGCCGGCTGGGTGCACGAGATCGGCTCGGCGGTGACGAACGTGGAAGTCGGCGACACCGTGATCGTCCACCCCTTCATCTCGTGCGGGCTGTGCGGGCCGTGCAGGTCCGGCAACGACATGCACTGCCCGAACGGCTCCTTTCCGGGGATCAATCGGGACGGGGGCTTCGCCGACTTCCTGCACACCTCGGCGCGATCCGTGGTCAAGCTCGACGAGGGGCTCGACCCCAAGGACATCGCCGCGCTGGCGGACGCCGGGCTGACCGCGATCCACGCGGTCAAGAAGGCCATTCCCGTGCTCGGCTCCGGCACCCGGGCGGTGGTGATCGGGGCGGGCGGCCTCGGTCACATCGGCATCCAGTGCCTGAAGACGATGACCCCCACGGAGATCATCGTGATCGATCCGTCCGAGCCGGCGCTGGCACTCGCGCGAGAGCTGGGGGCCGACCACACGGTGAAGGTCGATGGCTCGCACGTCGAGACAGTGAAGGAGCTGACCGACGGCCTCGGCGCCGAGGCGATCATCGACTTCGTGGGCGAGAAGGGGGCCATCCAGGACGGCATCGAGATGGTCCAGGACGGCGGCTTCTATTACGTGATCGGCTACGGCGAGAACATCGACATCCCGACGATCGACGTGATCTCGCGCGAGATCTCATTCATCGGCAACCTGGTCGGCACCTACAACGACCTGCGCGAGCTGATGACCCTGACGGCCCAGGGCAAGGTGAGCCTGCACACGACCACGTATCCGCTCGAGGCGATCAACGACGCGATGGCGGACCTCGACGGCGGGCGGCTCCAGGGCCGCGGGATCCTGGTGCCCGAGGGAGCGGGCTAGAGCCGCTCGGCGATCGAGTCGATCGCGTGACGCGTGCTCACCGCCGGGCGCAGGGGATCTCCGCCGTGATGCGGGTGCCGCGCGCGGGCGGGCTGTCCACGTCGAGGCGGCCGTTGAGGGCCTCGACGCGGGCGGCGAGCCCGCGCAGGCCCGAGCCGCGTGCAGGGTCGGCGCCGCCGACGCCGTCGTCGGACACCATCACCATCGCGTTGCCGTTCGACTGGCGGATGCTCACGGTCGCGCGAGAGGCGTTCGCATACTTGGCCACGTTCGTGACCGCCTCGGCGACGACGTAGTAGGCGGCCGCCTCCACGGTGCCGGTGAGGCGCTCCTCGGGCAGCTCCGCGATCTCGACCGGCATGGGCGCCCGCGACAGCAGAGCATCGAGCGCGGGGCCGAGGCCGCGCTCCGTGAGCAGGACGGGGTGCAGCCCGCGCGCCAGCTCCCGCAGCTCCTCGAGGCCCCCGGCGAGATCGTCCTGCGCGGCGGAGAGCAGCTCACGGGCCACCCCCGGCTCGCTCTCGAGCTTCGCGTCGACCATGCCCAGCCCAAGGGCAACGGAGACGAGACGCTGCTGGGCGCCGTCGTGCAGGTTGCGCTCGAGTCGCCGGCGCTCGGCATCGCCGACCTCAACGAGCTCGGCACGCGACGCGGCCAGCCGCTCACGGGCGTCGGCGTTGGCGAGGGCCTGCGCGACGAGGTCGGCGAAGTCGCACAGCCGCTGCTCCACACCCTCGGCCGGCGGCTCGTCCGACCCCGTCGCGGCCACCAGCGCGCCCCACAACCGGCCCGCCACGGTGACCGGCGCCGCCACGGCGGCGCGGTACCCGGCGCTTCGCATCGCGTCTGCCAGGCTCCCGCCGGCCTCGTCGTAGCGCTCCACGCGTTGGGCGCTGCCGCTGTGCAGCACCTTGCCGAGAACCGTGTCGCCGGCGAGCTCGAGCGACGTGCCGACCGGGAAGCGCAGCCTCCCGTCCTCGCTCCAACCGCCGACCACCGTCGCCGTGCGCAAGCCGCGGTACTGGACGACGGTCGCGGCGGGCAGGCCCAGCAACCGCCCGACCTCCTCGGGCACCTGCTCGAACACGCGGCTGGGCGGCGACTCGGCGGCGACGAGCGTGGCCACACGGCGCAGAGCCGCGTGCTCGTCGGCCAGCGCGCGCTGGGCCGCCTCGCTGAGCGCCAGCGCCCGGGCCGCTCCGGTGCGCTCGGCCGTCACCGCGGCGAGGAGGAGCGAGGTGAGCGCCGCGATCAAGATGAAGAGCTGCGTGGCGAGCAGGCTGTCGGTGATCGAGTCACGCACGAACGGCCCGTCCTCGTGCGCGGTGTTCCACACGGTGATCGAGCAGACGACCAGGATCGCCGTGGCGGCGCCCCGCGGGCCGAAGCGGAGCGCCGCCCACAGCAGCACCGGGAAGACGATGTAGGGCACGTCGCGCTGTGGCGCCAGCTCGGCCAGCACCACGAGCAGGACGAGCCCGACCGCGCCCTCCGCCACGTCGCGCCGGCGAAAGCCGCTCACGCCCGTTGCCGCCCAGGTCAGCAGCGCCGGCGCCACCACGAGCACCCCGGACGCGTCGCTCAGCGTCCACGTTCGAAAGACACGCCCGAGCTCGTCCGCGGCTACAACGTCGCCGAGGCGCAGCGACGTTGGCCCGAACGCGGCGCTGACCGTGGCCGCGACGACGGCGCAGACCACGAAGGCAAGGACGTCGAAGGTGCGCGCCAGCTCGCCGCGCCCGCCCGTCAGGCGCCGCAACAGCAGGGCGGCCAGCACCAGCGCCAGCGTGTTGCCGACCGTCTGGCCGAGGACCGTTCCGAGCGGCGTGGAGAAGTCGGCGAGGAGGAGATCGCCGATCACGATCCCCGGCCAGAGCCGGACGCCGTACAGGAACAGCACGGCGAGCCCCAGCCCCGCGGGCGGCCACAGAGCCGCCACCGCGCCGTCGAGGTAGGCGAACTCGAGGCCAAGCCGGCCCGCGAGGTAGTACGCAAGGGCGACCAGCGCAACCGAGCCCGCGTACAGCGCTACACGCCCGCGCCGACTGCGACGCCACGCTACGAGCCTTCCTCGAACCGTATGGCGATCCTCCGCCTCGGTGACAACCGTCGTTGGGCTCATGCCCTCGAATCAGTGTAGATAGATCGCCGCGGACGTCTCGTGCGAGCGATCAGCGCCCGATCTCGGTGCGCACGTCCCACAGCTCGGGGAAGAAGCGGAGGTCGAGCGCGGCCCGCAGGAACTCGGTGCCCGACGAGCCGCCCGTGCCTTGCTTTCCGCCGATGATCCGCTCCACCGTCTTGAGGTGGCGAAAGCGCCAGAGCTGGAAGCTCTCCTCGATGTCCACGAGCTCCTCGCACAGCTCGTACTCCTCCCAGTGCCGCTCCCGCGCCTCGTAGATCGCCTTGAACGCCTTCACAAGGCGCGGGTCGGGCTCGAGCGGCACCGACCAGTCCCGCTCGGCGCGCTCGGGCGGGATCGCGAAGCCCCGCCGGGCCAGCAGCCGCAGCGTCTCGTCGTAGAGACTCGGTTCGGCGAGCGCCGCGCGCAGGCGCTTCTGGTCATCGGGGGCGTGTGCGAACACCTCGAGCATCTCCGGCGACTTGTTGCCCAGCCGGAACTCGATCAGCCGGTACTGCAGCGACTGGAACCCGGATGCCCGTGAGAGCAGGTCGCGGAAGTCGGCGTACTCGCTCGGGGTGAGCGTCTCCAGCACCGCCCATTGCTCGAACAGCTGGCGCTGGATGTGCTTCACGCGGGCCAGATCCTTGAGCGCGCCGTTCATCCGGTCGGCCGCGAGCTTGCGGCAGGCCGACTCGAGCTCGTGGATCAGCAGCCGCATCCACAGCTCGGAGGTCTGGTGCTGGATGATGAACAGCAGCTCGTCGTGGCGCCCGCTGAGGGGCTGCTGGGCCGAGAGCAGCAGATCGAGGCGCAGGTAATCGGCGTAGGTCAGGTCCTCGCGCAGATCGCGCCGGATGCCGGCCTCGAGGGAACGCTCGGTGGTCAGGGGAGCCTCCTTACGGCGAATCTTCCCGCGAGACGAGCCGCACCGCCTCGAGGGTGCCGGTCACCTCGAGCAGGCGAAGCACCTGACGCGAGGGAACGAAGGAGAGAGACCAGCCGTCCTGCTCGGCGTCGAGCGCGGCGTTCAGGATGAGGTGCAGGCCGCTGGAGTCCATGAACCCGACTCCGGACAGGTCCACGAGCGTGGTGGCGCCCGCGCTGCGGGCCTCGGCGAGAGGCTCCCGCAGCACACCCACGCTGCTGATGTCCACCTCGCCGCGCACGCGGATCAGGCACTCGTCTTCGAGGTCTTCGACGACGACTTCGAGGAACGGGGCGGAATTCATCGGACCTGGACGCGAGTCCCCTCGAGGCCAGTCTACTCCTGGGGTGCCTCCTGGACCCGGAGGCGCCCCAGCCGCTTCCGCCGCGCGGCCGACCACAGCCCGTCCGCGCCGGCCCACGCTGCGAACAGCAGGCCGCCGAGGGTGCCCGTGGCGGTCAGGAGCAGCCCGGCGGCGGCGGCGGCCGCGACACCGTCGCTGCCGAGGATGAGCACCGCGGCGGCCGCGCCGACACTCGGGCCGACCGGCAGCTGCGCAAGAGTCACCAACGCGATCAGCACCGCGATGGCATCGAAGAACGACGCGTCCACGCCGACTGCGTGCAACAGCAGCCAGTTGCGAAAGATCTGCGCGAAGACCGCCACGAGCACGAAGCCGATGACGCGGGTCCCGCCGCTCCGGCTGCGGAGCACCGCGAGCCCTCGCCACAGCTCGCGACCCCGCTCGAGCGCGAGCCGTCGCAGGCCGGCGCTGGCCAGCCCGATCACGCCCAGCAGCACGACCGGCGCCCACCACGGCAGGCCAAGCGGACCCACGAGCGTGAACGACGCGAGCGCGGCGAGCGTGGCCTCCACGGTGAGGATCGGGAACTCGGCGGCGATCAGCGTCGGCACCTGCGGGCAGGCCTCCGGGGAGGAGCGCCGCAGGGCCGCGATGCGGGCGGCCACTCCGAGGTGTCCGTTGATGACGCCGCCCAGGACCTGCATGCTCGAGGCGCGATAGAGGATCCTGCGTTCGACCGCTCCGCCGGCCGCCTCGATCGTGAGATGCCACGCCTCGCTGCGAGACACGAGCGCGACGATCTGCAACAGCGTGGTCACCGCGATGACCCACGCGGTGGCGCTGGAGAGCGCGTCGGTGAACTCGTCGCGCTTGCCCGCCAGCAGCAGCACGAGGACCGCCGCCGTGACGAGCGAGCCCACCACGGTCAGCAGCGTCCGGTGGCGGCGGCCAAACGCCGTGAGGCGGCGAAGCGGCCCGCCTACCGGGCGCGTTTGCATTCGGCGCCTTACGCCGCGCTACGGAGTGCGGCGGCGGCCCAGCAGCTGGGCGTGCCGGCGTGCCTCATCGGCCCGGCGCACGTCTTCGCGCACCCGCTCGTACGCCTCCCGCTCCAGCCTGCCGGCCTTGCGCGCCTCCGCGTTGCGCGACGCGACAAGGTCCGTGGCCTCCTTCCAAGCACGCTCGCCACGGCTCGACGACTTCCAGCCAGGCCCGTCGCCCTGCTCGGCCATACGCATCATCCCCTCGTGGCTCCCGGGTCAGATCGGCCACTGCGGGGCGCAGGGAGCGCAACACCCGACGGTGGAGACTGCCCCCACAGCTTACGTCACGCCGCGCGCCTTCCAGTTTCGACTCCGCGCGACGAGTCGATAATCACCCGGCACGGGCGCTCGGCCAGCACGGTCTCGAGCGTCTTCCCGAACAGCGACGCCCCGGTCCGGCGCGGCGGGAGCGACATCACGATCGCCCGGGCGCGGATCTGCTTGGCCTCCTCCACGATCCGCCTGCCTCCCTGCCCGGGCCGCACCTTCTCCCAGTGGCCGGTGACCCGCCGGCCGCCGCGCACCCGCGCGGAGTCGATGATGGTGTTGGCGCGCGTCTCGTGCTCGGGGGTGTCGGCGTCGATCGGCACGTTGGGCGGCACCGTGATCGTGACGAGCACGTGGATCCCTCGCCGCCGTCGTGCCGCCAGACGGCTCGCGGTGGAGACGGCCTCCGGCGAGTAGTGGCCGTCCTCGAAGGCCACGAGTATCGACTCGTACTCCACCTCGTGCTCGACCGCCGGCTTGGGGAGCACGATCTTGTGCGTCTTGGTCAGAGGCAGTCCCTGGTGCCGGCGATAGACGATGTAGGTCGCCACGCCGAGCGTCAGCCAGACCGTCCCGGCGATGAGCGTCTCGCGATTGAGCACCGTGACGACCACGAAGGACGCGGCGGTGCCGGCGCCGCCGATCACGGCGAACAGCGGCAGCTCGCGCCCACGTATGCGGAGCGTCCCGGGGCCGCGGAACGGCCGCTCCCTCTCGGGCTCGTTGATCCGCAGCGCGATCACCGCCACGTGGGCGATCGTGAACGAGAGCATCGCGCCGAACGCGTAGATCGTCCCCAGGAACTCGGCCTGGCCCGGGAGGATCGTCACGCACGCGATCAGCCCGAAGATGGCGATGGCCACGTACGGCGTGCGGAACTTCGGGTGCAGCGCGCGCAGCCGCTCCGGCAGCTGGCGGTACTGCCCCATCGAGTAGGTGAGTCGCGAGACGCCGATCATGCCGGCGTTGGTCGCGATGAAGAGGATCGTGGCGGCGAGCACGCCGACGTAGATCTCGGCGGCGCCCTGGAGCGGGCCGAGGTCGATGTTGGCGACCACGCCGAGGATCGGGTCGTCGGCGTAGCCGCCCTCCTCCTTCGGCAGCGCGAGCGTGGTCTCGCCGTCGCGCACGGGCATCGCGGACAGCGCCACCGCGGGCAGGAAGGCGTAGATGACGAAGACGGCGACCACGACCAGGCCCATCCCGCGCGGGATCGTCTGCCCGTAGTCGCGCGCCTCCTCGGCCATGTTCGAGATCGTCTCGATGCCGGTGTAGGCGACCATCCCGACCGGGATGGCGATCAGGAAGTCCGTCACGGTCGGCGCCGTCCCGAGGTCGATCTGACGCAGCAGCAGGTCCGGATCGAGCACCAGGACCACGCCCACCACCACGAGCAGCACCTGGGTGAGGAAGTCGGCCACCGCGAAGAAGACGTTCACGCCCGCCGACTCCTTCACGCCGACGATGTTCACGGCCGCGAGCAGGACCACCACGACGATCCCCGCGACGATGTCCGCGGGCGACTCGCCGAGCGGCTCCCAGAACACCCCGAGGTAGTGCGGGACGAAGAACGCCGAGATGGAGACCGTGATGATGTAGGTGAGCATCTGGCCCCAGGCGGCGAAGAACGACCAGAACTCGTTGAAGGCACGGCGCGCGAAGGACGACGAGCCCCCCGCCTCCGGGAACATCGTCGTGGCCTCGGCGTAGGTGGCCGCGGTGCAGGCGAAGATGAGGCCGGCGATCAGGAACACCACCGGCGTCATGCCGAGGGCGAAGATCGCCACCAGCCCGAGCGCGTAGTAGATCGACGACCCGACGTTGCCGTAGGCCGTGGAGAACAGGGCCCCCGTGCCGAGCACCCGCTCCAGTCCTCCGTTCTTTGGGCGGTACTCGGCCAAGCTCAGTCGAGCAGCAGGGCTGCCAGCGCGTGCCGGATCGACGCGTCGAGGGCGCCCTCGGCGTCAGGCGCGTAGAGCGCCGACGCGCCGTCGCGCAGCAGCTGCCGGATGAGCGCGACCCCGCGCGGCTGCACAGGCTCGGCGTGACGCAGATCGTCCGCCAGCTCGCGCAGGAGCCCGCGGCACGCGAGCACGCCGTAGCGGTCGAGCGGCGCGGCGGCCCCGCGCGGACGCGGTGGCCGAGCGGCGGCCTCCAACACGCGGTCGACCTCCTCGGCGAGCCCGCGCCGCTCGCGCGGCGAGATCAGCTGGGCCGCTCGCCAGCGCAGCTCGGCGCTCGCCCACGCCGCCTCGCCCGCGGCGAGCCGGCGGTCGAGGCTCAGGCGTTGCAGCCGCACCCTGACCCGTGTCCCCAGCGCGGGATGCTCCGCGGCCACCTCGCGCGGCCGCGTGAGAACCGCGCCGTTGCGCTGGATGCCGCTCGTGGCAGACATACCGGCTCCAGTCTCGACGGTGACGCGTCAAGGCCCCGTAAAGATCGCCCGTGCAGGCATAAAGATCGCGTGAAGCACTGCCTCAGGCCGTGAAGCGATAGCCCACCCCGGGGTCGGTGGTGATGTAGCTCGGCGCGCCGCGATCCGACTCGATCTTGCGCCGCAGGTTCGCCACGTGCACCCGCAGCGTCTGCGTGTCGCCGGCGTACGCGGGCCCCCAGACCTCGGTGAGCAGCGAGCGGTGCGTCATCAGCCGGCCGCGGTTGCGCATCAGGGTGCGCAGCAGGTCGAACTCGATCGGCGTCAGGTGAATCGGCTCGCCGTCCCGGCTGGCCTGGTGGGCGACCAGGTCCAGCTGCAGGCCGTCCGCGACGAGGACCGGCTCGGCGTCGTCCCGCGGCGTGGCCCGCCGCAGCGCCGCGTTCAGCCGGGCGATCAGCTCGGACGGCCCGAAGGGCTTGGTCACGTAGTCGTCCGCCCCCGCGTTCAGGGCACGGACCTTCTCGGCCTCGTCGCCCACGGCGGAGAGCACGACGATCGGCAGCTCGCTCCATTCGCGCAGCGAACGGCACAGATCGACCCCGTCGCCGTCCGGCAGCACGAGGTCGACGATGGCGGCGTCCGGCGGCGTCACGGCCGCGGTGTCGAGCGCCTCGCGCCTGGTGGCCGCGGGCAGCACCTCGAAGCCCGCCTCCCGGAGTATCACCCGCAGCGCCCTCAGGATCTGAGGCTCGTCGTCGCAGACGAGCACGCGCAGCCGCTCGTTCACGCGGTGCTGCCCTCCCGCGCGGGCGCGTCCTCTGGCGCCCTGCTCTGCGGCGGCACCGGGAGATCGATCGTGAAGGTGGTGCCGCGGCCGGGCTGCGACTCCGCCCGCACGCGGCCCCCGTTCGCCTCGACGAAGCCGCGGGTGATGGCGAGGCCGAGGCCCGAGCCGGCACCGGCCTCCCCGGACACGCGGTGGAAGGGCTCGAAGATCCGCTCGAGCTCGTCCTGCGCGATGCCGGGACCACGGTCGCTCACCCGGATCAGGACGCGCGGACCCGTTGAGCGAACCCGGACGCTGACCGGTCCGGCGCCTGCATGGCGGACCGCGTTGTCGGCTACGTTGGCGAGCGCTCGCTCGAGCTGGGCCGCGTCCGCCCTGATCAGAGGGATGTCGGGATCGATCGAGACGTCGAGGCCTCCTGCGGGCTCAGCCACCACCGCCAGGGCGGCGCGCACGCTCTCGTCGACGGAGATCCAGTCGCTGCGCGGCTGGGCGGCGCCCGACTGAAGCCGCGAGAGGTCGAGCAGGTTGGCCACGAGCCGCTCGAGCCGGGTGATCTCGCCCGATACCACCGAGATCAGCTCGGCCCGGCCCTCGTCCGAGATCCCGCCACCCGAGAGCCCCTCCGCGGCCGCCTTGATCGCGGTGATCGGTGAGCGCAGGTCGTGGGAGACGGAGCGGAGCAGGGTGGTCTTCATGACGTCGCTGCGCCGCAGCGCCTTCGTCTCGATCACCTGCGACTCGAGCGTGTCCCGGCTCCGCGTGGCTCCCACCAGCGCCTCGAGCGCCGGCACGATCCGCCCCCGCAGCGCCTCTCGCACCTCCTCCGGCGCGTCGCGCGGGATGAGCATGGTCCCGGCGCGCTCGCCGTACACCACGAGGGGGAGCGCCCGGCGCCGGTCGTCGCTGCCGCGCCAGTCCAGGTCGACCTCCACCAAGGACAGCCCGTAGGCGTCCGCGATCCTCCTGCCCACCGCCGCGAGAGATTCGCTCGTGGTGGCGGACCCCAGCAGCAGGCGAGCCATCTCCGCCGTGAGATCGGCTTCCCTGCGCCGCTGCTCCGCCTCGCTCGCGCGTGCGCGGGCGCGATCCGCGAGCGTGCTGGCGACCACGGCGGCCACCAGGAACGCGCCGAGCGCCACGACGTGCTCGGGGTCGGCCACCGCCAGGCGATGGGTGGGCGGGATGTGCGAGAAGTTGAACGCGAGCGCGCCGGCCACCGACGTGGCGAGGCCCAGCCACAGCCCCCACTGGCTCGAGACGAGCAGCACGGCGAGCATGTACAGCACCCCGCTGGACGCCGCCGGCATGACCTCGCGCAGTGCGTAGACAAGGCCCGTGATCGCCGCCACCGAGAGCAGCGCCACGAGCGCGCCGACGAAAGGTGATCGCATCTGGATCCGCACGGGACAAGCCGAGGATACGCCCGATCCCGTTTCGTCTTTCCGGGCGCGGGAACCGGGGCGCTAGCGAGGGCGAAGAAAGGAGCAGGAGATGGAGGCCTTCAAGGCGAGCGGCCGGAGGATCTTTTTCTTCGGCGCCCTGGGCGGGCTGCTGTTCGGCTACGACACGGGCGTGATCTCCGGGGCGATCCTCTTCATCACGGAGGACTTCAGCCTGTCGCCGTTCATGCAGGGCGCGGTCGTGGCCGCTCTCCTGCTCGGCGCCATGGTCGGCGCCGCCGCGGCGGGCGGGCTCTCCGACCGCTTGGGGCGCCGGCGGCTGATCATGATCGCGGCCGTCACCTTCACCGTCGGTGCCGTAGCGGCAGCCGCGGCGCCGAGCGCCTGGGCCCTCGTCGGCGCGCGCTTCGTGCTCGGCCTGGCGGTCGGCTCGGCGGCGCTCGTGGTCCCGCTCTACCTCTCCGAGATCGCCCCCACCAAGATCCGCGGCGCCATCGGATCCCTGAACCAGTTGATGATCGTGGTGGGCATCCTCGCCGCGTTCATCGTCAACGCGATCCTGGCGTCGTCGGGAGACTGGCGGCTGATGCTGGGACTGGCCGCGATTCCGTCCCTGGTCCTTCTGGTCGGCATGGCGTTCATGCCCGAGACCCCGCGCTTCCTCGTCCGGACCGGCGAGCAGGACGAGGCCCGCGAAGTGCTCGAAGAGGTCCGCTCCGACGGAGACCGGGCGGACCAGCCGGAGCGCAAGATCGAGGAGATCCGCGAAGTCGACGAGCGGGAGGAGGGCGGCGGCCTCGAGCTGCTGAAGGAGAAGTGGGTGCGGCCCGCGCTGGTCGTCGCGATCGGGCTCGCCGTGCTGCAGCAGCTCATCGGGATCAACACGATCATCTACTACGCCCCGACCACCCTGACCAGCGTCGGATACGGCCCCGAGTCCGCGATCTACGCCAACCTCGTGATCGGCGCTCTCAACGTGGCCGCCACCATAGTCGCGATCCGGATCGTCGACCGCGTGGGACGCAAGCCGATGCTGCTGGGCGGATTGATCGGCATGGTCACGAGCCTGACGATCCTCGGGCTTTCCTCGGAGCTGCTCTCCAAGCCGGACTCCGCGGGCGACCCCGCCGCGGTGATCACCCTGCTGTGCCTGGCGGGATTCATCGTCTCGTTCGCCGCGACCTGGGGACCGGTGGTGTGGGTGATGCTTCCCGAGGTGCTGCCGCTGAGCGTGCGCGGCACCGCGATGGGGGTCGCCGTGTGCCTGCACTGGGGCGCGAACTTCCTGGTGTCACAGACCTTCCCGGTCATGCTCGACGCGTGGGGCGCCGGCCCCGTGTTCCTCGGCTATGCCGTGATCGGCGTGCTGGCGTTCGTGTTCGTGAGGGCCGTGGTGCCCGAGACGAAGGGCCGCAGCCTCGAGGAGATCGAGGCAGACCTGCAGCGGAAGAGTGACGATCCCAGCCGGCAGCCCGCGACGGCAGGAAGTTAGGCCGGAGGGCTCGGAGACGAGGGCGCGGCGGCTCCCGACGTCCGTTCGGCCTGGGCCCAGGGCGCCAGCTCCTTCTCCTCGTCGTAGAGGACCATGGTGCCGGCGATCCTGTCGTGCCAGCCGCGCCGCTGGGGGTGCAGCAGGATGGCGAAGAAGCCAAGGCCCAGGGGCAGGAGTGACAAGAGCACCGCGACGAGGCGCCTGAGCGCGCGCTTCACACCGATCTCCCTCGACCCGCTTGCATCGAGGTGGATGCTGAGGAAGCGCATCCCCGGCGTCTGCCCGATGAGGGCCCAGAACGCGACGAAGATCGTGCCGCCGATGACGAATCCGACGACCCCGAAGGTGAGCACCCCCCAGATCGACAGGCCGTCGCTACCGCCGGAGATCGCGGGGATGATGGACGCCAGCAGCCCGGAGCTGATCGAGAACAGGACGCCGAGGAGCGCGAGGTCGATCACTCCGGCGAGAGCTCGCGTGGCCAGACCGGCCTGGTTGGTCTCCGCCTCGTGGCCCGGCCGCCTGAACAGACGGTGGAAGAATTCCTCGGCGGCGTCGTCGAGCGTCTCGGTGATCGCGGTGAGGCGGTGCCCGATGTCGGTGATCAGGCCCATCCCCTGCTGCGCGATCGCGGCCCGCACCTCCGGCGCCTCGGCGACGCGCTCCACCAGCATCTGCGCCTTCGGGCTCGCGAGAATCTCCTCCCACACGCGGTCGGCGACCTCGCTGTCCAGCGCCTCCGTGACCGCCTCTACGACCTCGTCGCTGGTCAACGCCTGCTCGAGGGCCCGCCCGATCGCGTTCTCGTGTACCAGCACCCGCACGATCGCCCGCTCGACGGCTGGGCTGCGCAGGGCGCGGACGATCGCCTCCTCGGTGGCGTCCTCGATCGCCTTGTCCACGCCGGTCGCGCCGGCGAGGCGCTCGGCCCCGCGGGCACCTGCGCCGAGCATGCGCGCGGCCGGTGACCGCGACCTGGAGACGGCCGGGGGACGGCCGCTGCCGTCGGCGCTCATGGGGCGACTGTAGCCCGCCGGGCGGCGGAGGTTCGGTTAACCGCACCTCGGTTGGGCGGGAATCCCCATTGGCGCGGCGCGTGCGGCTGAAGCATGGTGTACCGCGATGACCAGCGAAGGAGCTTCGAAACGATGACTCGCGCCCTGTCCCGCCTCGCCGACCTCGCGTACCGCCGCCGCGGGCGCATGGTGCTGGCATGGATCGCCGCCATGGTCGTGATCATCGGCGTGGGGTCCTCCCTGGCCGGCGAATACAACGCCGACTACAACACGCCGGGCTCGGAGTCGAAGGCGGCGAGCGACCTGACAGAGGAGCGCTTCGGCGGCTACTCCGGCCAGGAGATCTACGTCGTCTGGAAGGATCCGGACGGCGCCAGGAGCCCCGCCGCGCAGGAGCGCATCGACGCCTTCCTCGCTGACGCCAAGCAGGTCGACCACATCGCCGAGGAGACCCCGATCCGGGTCTCGGAGAACGGCCAGATCGGCTCGACCACGCTCCCGCTGACGGTCGCCGGCTGGGACGTGCCCAAGGAGGACGGCGAGAAGCTGATCGCCGCCGCGGAGCGCAACAGCGGCGACGGGCTCGAGATCAAGCTCGGCGGGGACCCGATCTACGCCGCCCAGGAGGCGGCCAGCCCGGAGGGGCTCGGCTTCCTGGGCGCCGCGATCGTGCTGCTGATCGCATTCGGCTCGGTGGTGGCCGCCGGCCTGCCGCTCGTGATCGCCCTCGTCGGCCTCGGCATCTCGTCGGGAGGCCTGATCCTGCTGCTCGCCAACGTCGTCGACGTGCCCGATTGGACCACGGCGGTGTCGGGGCTGATCGGGATCGGGGTGGGCATCGACTACGCGCTGCTCGTGCTGACCCGATTCCGGGCGGCCATGGCCGCGGGCAAGGACCGCCACGACGCGGTCGTCGAGGCCGTGACCACCGCGGGGCGCAGCGTCGTCATCGCCGGAGGCACCGTTGTGATCGCCGTCCTCGGCCTGCTCCTGACCGGCCTGCCCTACATGTACGGCGTCGCCATCGCCGCCTCGCTGGCCGTGCTCGTGGTGATGCTCGCCGCGATCACGCTGCTGCCGGCGCTGCTCTCGTACCTCGGCCCGAACGTCGACCGCCTGCGGATCCCGTTGCTCGGGCGCACGCTCAAGGCGGAGGGGAACGGCGAGTCGCCCGCGGCGCGCTGGAGTCACGCCGTACAGCGGCGGCCCTGGACCGCCGCGATCGCCGCCACGGCGATCCTGCTCCTGCTGGCCGCGCCCGCGCTCGGCATGCGCCTGGGCTTCCCCGACGCCGGCAACGACCCGCCCGACACCATGACCCGCCAGGCCTACGACCTGAACACCGAGGGGTTCGGTCCTGGCACGAACGGCCCGCTGGTGATCGCCGCAGACCTGCCGGATCAGTCCGGGCAGGCCGAGGTGGAGGCCCTCGCTGAGCGGCTTCGCGGCGAGGAGGGCGTGGCATTCGTCACCGACCCGCAGGTCAACGAGCAGGGCGACGCGGCGATCGTCAACGTGATCCCGTCCTCCTCGCCCCAGGCCGCGGAGACCGAGAGCCTGGTCAACCGCGTGCGTGAGGAGATCGTGCCCGAGGAGCTCAGCGGCTCCGGCGTCACCGCCGAGGTCGGCGGCGTGACCGCCGCGCTCGAGGACCAGAGCGATTACGTCGAGGGGCGCATGCCGCTGTTCATCGCCGGCGTGGTGGGCCTCTCCTTCCTGCTCCTGCTCGTGGCCTTCCACTCACCCCTGATCTCGCTCAAGGCCTCGATCATGAACCTGCTCTCAGTCGGCGCCGCCTACGGCGTGATGACGGTGGTCGCGAAGGGTGGCGCGGTCGGCGAGCTGATCGGGATCGATCACGAGGTGCCGATCGCGCCGTTCATGCCGGTGATGATGTTCGCGATCCTGTTCGGCCTCTCGATGGACTACGAGGTCTTCCTGGTCTCCCGAATCCGTGAGGAGTACCTGAGGCACGGGGACACGCGCCGTGCGGTCGCCGACGGCCTGGCCAAGACCGCGCGCGTTATCACAGCGGCGGCAGCAATCATGGTCGTCGTGTTCCTCGCCTTCGTGGCTTCGCCCGAGGTCTTCCTGAAGCTGTTCGGAATCGGCCTCGCCTCGGCGATCTTCCTCGACGCCACGCTCGTGCGGATGGTGCTCGTGCCCGCCGTGATGCAGCTGCTCGGCAGCCGCAACTGGTGGATCCCGAGCTGGCTCGAGCGGATCCTGCCGACCCTGGACGTGGAGCGCGGCGCCGTGGCCGCCGCGGAGGCGCGGCCCTAGCCCACGCCCGTATTACGAGCGGGCCGCCCGTTGACGCGGCCCGCTCGCTGTTCGGGAACTGCGGCCAGGTCAGGTCTGGAGGCGCTGCTGCGCGCAGCTTTCGTGGTACACGAGATCGACCATGCGGACGACCTCGTCCCACTGCCCCAGCATTCGGCCGCAGCCGGGGCAGGTGTGCGTGCGCCGTGACCGGAACATCCGCAGCACGGCCTCCATCTGCGAGGCCGCCTCGTGCCCAGGGACGCTGCTGCTACGGACCGGATCCACGGTCAACTCCTCTCGGTGAGCGTTGAGCGAGGTCCGGCCGAGGCCCTGTTCAGGCCTGTCGTCCCTACTGCTTGCGGCACAACCCCCCGCCCGACACCCGAGCTGAGGATCGACTCTTCCAAGGTACCCCAGCCTGCGCGAGCGCACAACCCATTGGTGTGAGGGGATTCTCACGCATCGCTCAGAAGTAGCTCATCTGCTGCGGGGACGGTCCGAGTGTGATCGAGACACTGATCCCCGCGTCGACCTGCGCCGAGATGTTCTCGGACGCGCCGGAGTCGGCGATGTTCCCCGACGAGGCCGCGGCGGTCGCGGGCGCCGTGCCGGAGCGACGCCGCGAGTTCGGCACGGTCCGGCACTGCGCCCGCATGGCGCTGCGCCAGCTCGAGGTGCCGGCCGTGCCGATCCTTCCGGACCGGGATCGCGCGCCGCGATGGCCACTGGGCGTGGTCGGGAGCATGACCCATTGCGCGGGCTACCGCGCCGCCGCGGTGGCGCGATCCGGCGAGCTGGCCGGCCTGGGAATCGACGCCGAACCCCACGCCCCGCTCCCGGACGAGGCGCTCGGGCTCGTCCTGCGGGACGAGGAACGCGCGCGGCTGCGCTCCCTGGCCGGCGCGTCCGCCGGCCTGCACTGGGATCGCATCCTGTTCTGCGCCAAGGAGGCGGTCTACAAGGCCTGGTTCCCGCTGACGCGGCGGTGGCTGGACTTCGCCGACGTGACGACGACGTTGCACTCCGACGGCACGTTCCAGGCCCGCCTGAACGTCCCGGCCCCCCGGTTCGAGGACTTCAGCGGGCGGTGGGTGGTCGGTCGCGGCCTGGTGGTCGCCGCGACCTCGGTGCTGCCATGACGGTCACGCTCGCGGGACCGTCCACCGAGGAGACCTTCGCCGAGGTGCTGGCCGAGCTCGTGGACATGGAGGAAGTGCCGGCCGACAGCCACTTCTTCGACGACCTCGGCGCCGACTCGATGGTGATGGCCCAGTTCTGCGCGCGGGTCAGGAAGCGCGGCGACCTCCCGCACGTGTCGATGAAGGACATCTACGCGCACCCGACGCTCGAGGGCCTCGCCGCCTCGCTTGCGGACGACACGACCGCCCTTGCCGAGCCGCCCATCCCGGCGCCGGCGGAGGCGCCGGCCCCGGAGCCACCGGGCCCGTCGGGCACGCCACGGTACGTCGTCTGCGGCGCGCTCCAGGCGCTCGTCGTGCTTGCGTACTTCTACGGCGCCGCGCTCGTCATCACGGCGGGCTACGAGTGGATCTCCGCCGGCTCGGGCGCGATCGAGGTCTACCTGCGTTCGGTCCTGGTCGGCGCCGCCGGCTTCCTGGGCGCGTGCGCCGTCCCGATCCTGGCGAAGTGGATGCTCATCGGCCGCTGGAAGCCGCAGCGGATCCCCGTCTGGAGCCTGGCGTACCTCCGCTTCTGGGTCGTCAAGACGCTGGTGCAGCGCAACCCGCTCGTCCTGTTCGCCGGCACGCCGGTCTACGCGCTGTACCTGAGGGCGCTCGGGGCGAAGGTAGGGCGGGGCGCCCTGATCCTCTCCCGGCGCACGCCCGTGTGCACCGACCTCCTCACGGTCGGCGACGGCGCGGTGATCCGGAAGGACTCGTTCTTCACCTGCTACCGAGCGGAGGGCGGAGTGATCGAGACGGGCGCGGTCACGCTCGGGCGGAACGTGGTCGTGGGCGAGGCCGCGGTGCTCGACATCGACACCTCCATGGGCGACGGTGCCCAGCTCGGCCATACCTCGTCTCTCCACGCCGGGCAGGCCGTGCCCGCCGGCGAGCGCCGGCACGGGTCCCCGGCGGAGCGGCGGACCGAGGTGGACTACCGGGCGTTCGAGGCGGCCGGGTCCAGCACCGCCCGGGGCGTCGTCTACTCGGTGTTGCAGCTTCTGCGCCTCCTGATCCTGACCCTGCCGCTCGCGATCGGCGGCTTGGCTGTGCTGGTCGCCGAGGTCCCGGCCCTACGACGAGCTCGGCGCCGCAGGCCAGCTGTTCGTCGTCGACGATTTCTTCCACGAGCTGCGCCGGCACGGATGACGAGGCCGTCATGGCGATAATCACCGTTCCCCAGGACTTCAACGAGGACGAGCTCTACCTCGACCTCGAGCCGGCCTTCGGGCAGTCGCTCTTCCTGAAGTGCGAGGGCTTCAACTTCGCCGGCTCGATCAAGCTGAAGGCCGCGACCGAGATGGTGGAGGCCGCCGAACGGGACGGAAGGCTGACCCCGGGATCGATCCTGGTCGAGTCCTCGTCCGGAAACCTGGGCGTGGCCCTGAGCATGATCGCGGCCAGCAAGGGCTACCGCTTCCTCTGCGTGACCGACTCGCGCTGCAACCCGTCCACCAGGCGCATGATGGAGGCGCTCGGCGCGAAGGTGCACGTGATCTCGGTCGCCGCGGCGGATGCTCCCGGCGGCCTCCTCGGGGCGCGGATCGAGTACGTCCGAAGACTGTGCGCGTCGGACGACCGCTACGTGTGGCTCAACCAGTACGGCAACCCGGGCAACTGGCAGGCGCACTACCGCAGGACGGCGCCGGCGATCGTGCGTCAGTTCCCGCAACTCGACGTGCTGTTCGTCGGGGCCGGCACCACCGGGACGCTGATGGGCTGCGCGCGCTACCTGCGCGAATGGCACCGCCCGGTGCGGATCGTGGCGGTGGACACCGTCGGCTCGGTGACCTTCGGTGGTCCGTCGCGCCGCCGGATGATCCCCGGCCTGGGCACGAGCGTCCGCCCGCCGCTGCTCGACGAGGAGTACGTGGACGAGGTGCTGATGGTCGAGGAGCCCGACACGATCCGGGCCTGCCATCGCCTGGCCAGGCGCGGATTCCTGTTCGGTGGCTCCACCGGCACCGTGGTCAGCGGCGCGATGGACTGGCTGGCCGAGCACCGCGCCCCCGGCCTCACCGCGGTGGCGATCGCCCCGGATCTCGGCGAGCGCTACCTCGACACCGTCTACCAGCCCGGCTGGGTGCAGGAGCGTTACGGCCAGGACGTGCTCGACTCCGGTGCCCGACCCCCGCGGCGCTTTCGTCGCACGGGTGCCGGCGCAGGTCAGCCGGTGGCGCTGAACGCCGCGTCGACGACGGCCTGAGCCGGGGGACCGTAGGGCGGGGCGAAGGCCTCGATGAGGTCACCCTCGCCGCGTACGAACACGCCGCGCAGGTTGGCCAGATGCGGGCCACCGCCTGGGCCGGGTCAGCTCGGGTCAGGACCAGTCATTCGAGGCGACGTTCTCGGGGACCTCGATCGGGCCCTCCTTGGGAGTGCCGATGCGGATGGGGTTGCCGAACGGATCGCGCAGCCCGCAGTCGGTGCCGTAGAAGCGCTCGGTCGGCTCCTCGGTGAACTCGACTCCCTGCGCCACGAGCTCCTCGTAGGTCTTGTGCACGTCGTCGACCGCGATGATGCCCGCCATGCCCATCGCGCCCTTCGTGACCAGCTCGCGGACCTGCTCGGCGGTCGCCTCGTCATGGGCCGGCGGGCCGGGCTTCTCGAGCAGCAGCTGACGGTCGGGCTGGCCGGGAAAGTTGACGGTCAGCCAGCGCATGAAGCCGAGGTCGGCGTCGGTGTTGACCTCGAAGCCGAGCTTCCCGACGTAGAAGTCGAGCGCCTCGTCCTGGTCGAGCACGTACACCTGCGTATGAGTGATCTTGTTCGCCATGAGAGCGAGGCTAGCCCTCGCGCCGCGGCCTGGCTTCTCCAAAACTGCTCGGTCTCGTCCAGGCCTTCATGAAGCAGGCCGGGACGGCTCTGAGGTCGGCCGCGCGCCCCCGATACGACGTCGGCGGCTCGCCCACGATGTCGGTGAAGGTGCGGCTGAACGTGCCCAGGCTCGTGAAGCCCACGTCGAAGCAGATCTCCGTCACGCTGCGGTCGGTCTCCCGGAGCAGGAACATCGCCCGCTCGACGCGGCGGCGCTGCAGGTAGCGATGCGGCGTCTCGCCGAAGGTGGCGCGAAAGACGCGGATGAAGTGCGCCTCCGAGACGTAGGCGATTCGCGCCAGTGTCGGGACGTCGAGCGGCTTCGCGTAGTCGCGGTCCATCGCGTCGCGGGCACGCAGCATGCGGCGGTTGGACTCCTCGACGGCTCGGCTCAAGCTGGACCTCGGTCAGGCATTCTGGCGGCCGCGCGCCGCCGCCCGGCGGGCGGTCGAGCTGGAGCGCATATGGTTGGGCCATGGGTTTCCTGCGGCGTGGCAACGACGAGCCGGTCGGACAGCGGTTTCTCATGCGCGAGAAGCTGATGGCGATCGGCGACGACTTCTGGATCGAGAACGGTGAAGGCGAACGGGCCTACAAGGTCAACGGCAAGGCGGTTCGCGTACGACAGACCTTCATCCTCGAGAACGCCTCGGGAGACGAGGTGGCGCGGATCCAGGAGCGCAAGCTCAGCATCCGCGACAGGATCGCGATCGAGCGCGGCGGCGACACCGCCGCGACGGTGCACAAGGCGCTGGTCGGGATCCGTGATCGCTTCGCCATCGACGTCGAGCACGGCGCCGACATGAAGGCGAAGGGGAACGTCGTGGACCACGAGTACGAGATCGAGCGCGACGGCGACACGGTCGCGACGATCTCCAAGAAGTGGTTCCGCGTGCGGGACGCGTACGGCGTCGACGTCGCGGCGAGCGAGGACGTTCCGCTCATCCTCGCGATCACCGTCGCGATCGACTCGCTCACCACCCGCGACTGAACCGGCGGCGGGCGGCCGCGGAGAGCGCCCGCTCGGGCGCTTACCAGCCGGCGACCAGCGTCGCGAGCTTGTCGAAGGCGGTGCTCCAGCCGGCCTCGGCGTGTCCGCGGGCCTCGGGCGGGTAGGGCCCGTCGCTGAGCGTCATCCGCGTCTTGTCGCCGTGGTCGTGGAGCTCGACGCGCGTGACCGTGGGCTCTGGCATGCCCATCTCCGGCATCGAGTCCGAGCGCAGGACGATCAGCTCCGGCTCCACGAGCTCGACGATGTCGTAGCCGATCGCGAACTCGCGGCCGTCGGGCTGGACCATGGTGAGCTCGTAGCGCCCACCCACGCGCAGGTCGATGCGGATTCGCTCGCGCGGCGTGTCGAAGTGCTCCGGGCCGTACCACACCGCCACCTCGTCGGGGTCGGTCCAGGCCTTGAACACCAGCTCGCGCGGCGCGTCGAAGATGCGCGTGATCAGCACCTCCCGATCGGCGGCCACGGGGGTCGAGTCACTCATCTCGCTGTCCTTTCCGGCGCAGGTGCGCGTCGAGTCGGTCCATCCGGGCCTCCCACGTCCGCTTGCGGGACTGCATCCACTCCACCGCCTCGTCGAGCGGGTCGGCCTGCAGCCGGCTCGGCCGCCACTGGGCCTCCCGGCTGCGGACGATCAGCCCCGCGCGCTCGAGCACCTTGAGGTGGCGCGAGATCGCCGGCAGGCTCACCGAGAACGGCTCCGCCAGCTCGTTCACCGTCGCCTCCCCTTCGGCCAGCCGGGTGAGGATCGAGCGGCGCGTGGGATCGGCCAAGGCGGCGAAGGTGAGATCTAACTGGTCGGTGGTGGTGCGCACGTAACGGGCCCGTTAATTAACGATGCTATTAAATAGCATCCGCATCGAGAACGCAAGCCCTTCGCTCAGCGGCAGTGGACTACTCCCGCATCGCCGTCGGTCATCGACCGGGCTTGCGGGCGCGCACGATGGCCGAGCCGGCGTGCTCGTGCACTCGGTGGGTCTCGCGGATGTCGATGTCCGCGAGGCCCTCGTCGGCCAGCATCGCCTCGAACTCGGCCGCGGGTGAGCGCGCCCGCGACGCAGCCGGTCCACTGCTGCATGTCCTCGCGGGTGGCTTTGTCCATGTCGGGGTCGGCGATCACGTCCGAGATCGCGAAGCGCCCGCCGGGACGCAGCACCCTGGCAGCCTCGGCGAGCACCTTGCGCTTGTCGGCTGCCAGGTTGATCACGCAGTTCGAGATCACCACGTCGACGGAGGCGTCGGGGAGCGGGATCTCCTCCAAGTACCCCTTGACGAACTCGGCGTTCGCGACGCCCTGCCTCGACGGCGTTGGCGCGGGCGAGGTCGAGCATCTCGTCGGTCATGTCCAGCCCGATCGCCTTGCCGGTCTCACCTACGCGGCGGGCGGAGATCAGCACGTCCGCGCCGGCGCCCGAGCCGAGATCGAGCACCGTCTCCCCCTCGTGGAGGTCCGCCACAGCCGTCGGCACGCCGCAGCCGAGCGACGCCTCGACGGCCGCCTTGGGGGCGGCGTCGCCCTCGCCCTCATACAGGGTGACGCCGAACACCTCGTTGCCGTGCTTGTCGGTCGAGCTGATGTCGGGCCCGCAGCCGGCGATCGCGGCCGGGGCTCCGCAGCAGCCGGCACCCGTATTCTCAGCGACGGCGGTTGCGGCGGCGGCGTAGCGCTCGCGCACCTGCTCGCGGATGTCGGTGTCGGTCAGCTCAGCCATGCAGACAGCTCCTCCAGCGCTTGGGGATTGACGTAGTAGTAGGCCCAGAGGCCGCGCCGCTCGGAGTCGACGACGCCGGCCTGGCGCAGCTTCTTTAGGTGGTGCGACAGCGTCGGCTGGGAGATGTCAAACAGCGGCACCAGCTCACACACGCAGACCTTGCCGGCGTGCTTTCTAAGCACGTCGACGAGCTGAAGGCGGACCGGGTCGCCGAGCGCCTTGGCAACCTCGGCCATCCGGCTCGCGTGCTCGCGCTCGACGTCGGGGTACACGACGGGCTCGCAGCACGGCTCGCCGGCAGGGCGCTTCTGCTTCGGCGCCAGCTCCAGATCGACAGCCATCTATCCATCTATATCGATTGAACTCATTGTTGTCAATGGATAGTCTGCCCCCACAGGATCCCAGCCCGCTCGAACCGATGGCACACGTCCTCTTCGTATGCCTGCATAACGCCGGTCGTTCGCAAATGAGCCAAGCGCTCTTCGAACGCGCATCGCACGGCCGGCACAGCTCGGCCTCCGCCGGCACCCGGCCAGGCGATCGCATACATCCCCAGGTGGTGAAGGCGATGCGGGAGCTCGACATCGAGCTCTCCGATCGCACACCCACTGCGCTGACCCGCCTACTCGCCGAACAGGCCAACGTGGTCGTGACCATGGGCTGTGGCGACGAGTGCCCCTACATCCCGGGCAAACGCTACATCGACTGGGACCTCGAAGATCCATCGGGCCAGCCACTCGAGCAGGTGCGGAAGATCCGCGACGACATCGCGCAGCGCATCGAAGCTCTCGTGTCCGAGCTGGACCGATAGCGCAGCTTCTCGCCGCCGCGGCGGCGGCAGCCAGGCTCGGACGGGATCTCGCGAGGGAGTTCGCTCAGCGGCAGCGGACGACTCCCGCATCGTGCAGCCGCCCGATCTCGACGGTGCTGAGGCCCCCCAGCTCGCCGAGGATCGCTTCGGTGTGCTCACCGAGCAGGGGAGCTCTGCGAACCGGGACGCGCTCGACATTGGAGAAGCTGAGCGGCGAGCCCGGCATCCGGTAGGTGCCGACCTCAGGATGCTCGATCCTCTCCCAGATCGGATTGTCGGTGGTGGTGCGCGGGTCCTCTTCGACCAGCTGCGTGAAGGTCTGGTACGGCCCCCACGAGACCGTGGTGCCTGCGAAGCACCGGCGGATCTCGGGCAGGCTGCGCTCGCCGAACCAGGGACGAAGGACGGCCGCGATGAAGTCCCGCGCCTCGAAGCGCCCCGTCTCGGTGTCGAGATCGAACCCGGTCGCGTCGGCGATCTTGGCCATTCGCTCGCGCGTGCCGGTGGCGTCGAGCAGCGCCTTCCACTGCCGGGCCGTGAGGGCCACGACCATCACTCGCCGGCCGTTGGAGGTCTCGAAGTCGTGTCCAAAGGCGCCGTAGAGGTAGTTGCCGTCGCGGCGCATGTCGCGACCGCCGAGCTCCGCCTCGGCGACGCGGCCGAGGTGCCCGACCATCGCGAAGGCGACGTCTGAGAGCGCGAGGTTGATCAGGTTGCCCTCCCCGGTCCGCGCTCGATGGCGTTCGGCGGCGAGCAGCCCGGTTGCGGCGAGCCCGCCCATCACCGCGTCCCAGGCCGGCAGGACGCTGTTGAGCGGGCCGGCGAAGTCGCGCGGGCCGATGGCGAACGGGAATCCCGTTGCGGGGTTGACCGTGTAGTCCACCTCGCTGGTTCCGTCCGGGTTGCCGGTGAGCGCGACCATCACGAGGTCGTCCCGGCGTGCTCGCAGCGTGTCGTAGGCGAGCCAGCCTCGAGCGGGAAAGTTCGTCAGCAGTGTGCCCGCGGCGGCAACGAGGGCCGCGACGAGCTCCCGTCCTTCATCGGAGTGAAGATCGATCTCGATCGAGCGCTTGCCCTTGTTCAGCCCTGCCCAGAAGAGGCTCTGTCCGCCCGCCGCCAACGGCCAGCGGTCGCGGTCCAGGCCGCCGCCGATCTGGTCGAAGCGGATCACGTCCGCACCCAGCTGAGCGAGGGTCATCCCGCCCAGCGGCGCGGCGACGAAGGCGGAGCCCTCGATCACGGTGAGGTCGCTGAGGATGCCGGCGGTCATGCTGCGTAAAGCACGGCGGGCCGCCAGTCGAGCACGTCGCCGTCATCGTTCGAGACGATCACCTGAAGGTCGACGATCGGTCCTTCGCCCGCCAGCACCTCGATTCTCGACCTCAGTCGATCCTCCTCGAACACCGGACCCAGGTGATCGCAGGACCGCCAGGCGAGCACCGTGACGAGGCCCGGCAACGCGCGACAGGCATGCGCGAGCGCGATGCCGATCGCGTGGCCGCCGTAGACCAGCCTGCGGCCGTGGGCGCTGGCCTGCGCATCCGTGTGCGTCATGGCGAGGTTCAGGGTCGCTCGCGCCAGCTCCGGTGCCAGCGTGACCGTCTCATGGCTTTCCACGTCGAAGCGGTCCCCGGCGACGAGCGGCTCCCCCTGTGGATGTGCGTCGAGGTTCCAGTCAGGCACCGTGAAGTCGAGCGGCGCGTCGGGGACCGTTCCCGACGGCTCAACGGGCTCCCGCGCAGGGAGCAAGGGGCAGCGTAGACAGGAGGCGATCGGCTTTCCGCCCGCGTCGCTGGTGGTGGCACGCAGCGTCACCTTGGCGCGTGCTTCGTCGCGCGTCGGTTCCATCGCGACGACCTCGGTGCGGGTGCGCAGAGTGGTGCCGAGCCGAACCGGAGCGACTGTCATTCCGCGGTAGAACAGGTTGCCGAGCACCCGCCCGGTCGGCTGCGTGGACTGGCCGATGTGGACGTCGGTGACGATGGCCGGATGTGCCAACACACCAGGGGTGCCGGTCACGCGCTCGGCCAGCTCGGCGTCGAGCGCGAGCGGCAACCGATCTCCACATGCCGCGCGGTGCAGCGTTGCGAGGCCGGCGTCCAGCGTGAGTCCCGGAGCGTCGAATACCTGCCCGATCTCCAGCTCGTCGGCGTACGGGGCCGCCACCGCTCGCGTCCGTGCGGCACGTCGCGCGACGGTTGGACGCGCGTGCGCCGGCGCGGCTGGTCCCGAGCCGAGGCCGAGGATCCGCCGCGCTTGGCGCCGGTGAGCCTCGTCGATCATCTTGCCCTCGAGGAGCGCGACTCCCTGGCTGTCGGCAAGTGCGCGCTCGACGGCTTCCGCCTCGGCCCGCTCGGCCGCCGTCGGGCTGAGGATGCCTGCGATCACCTCGACCTGTCGCGGGTGGATCGCCCACTTGCCGTCGAACCCGAGATCGCGCGCGGTTCGCGCGGAGGCGCGCAGGCCCACCTCGTCGGCGACGTCGAGAAACGGGCCGTCGAGCGCCTGCACGCCTGCAACCCGGGCAGCGCCCAGGACGCTCTCCTGGTGCACCAGCCAGCGCCTCGGATCGCGCTCGGCTCCACGGCGGCCGAGCTCGGCGCCCAGATCGGCGTATCCGATCAGCAACGCGACCAGCGACTCGTCCGCGACGGCGATCTCGTGTGTGGCCGTGGACCCCGCAGGCGTCTCGATGAGTGCCTGCAGTCCGATCCCTGTGCCGGCCAAGAGCTCGGCGGCTGCGACAACCTGCTCGGGACGCTCGACTTTGGGCAGCACCACGGTCAATCCCTCGGAGCCGGCGACTCCAGCCACCGCCTCCAGGTCCGCCTCGCTGTCCGCGTTGACGCGCACCGCCACCGTCCGTGAGGCCCAGGCCGGATCGGCCAGAGTCCGGACGACCGTCGCGCGCGCCTCGTCCTTGTGATCGGTGGCCACCGAGTCCTCCAGGTCGAGCACGACCTCGTCGCACGGGAGGCCCAGCGCTTTCGCCTGCCGGTCGGCCCTCGTGCCGGGGACGCAGAGTGACGTCAGACGCGTGCGCACTCGAGAATCGTCTCAAGACTATTCGCGCGTGATTCGAGCCGGGCGCAGGTGCCTAGCCACTCCGGTCCCGGGTAGCAGCGCCGTGCAGTTCCCGAATCGGCGGAACCGGGGCCCCGGACCTACGGGGACGGGGACCGGGGCCGCTTCCTCATCTGCTTTCCAGGAGCTCAGGGAGCCCGCTCGACCAAACTTGCCCCGGCCGCGCCTGGTGGGCCGGAGCGAGGTGTTGTTCTCCTCTCAGTTCTGCGGCTGCAGATCGAGGGACTCGCGCTCCTTGTCGACGAGCGGGCGCATGCTGGGCTCGGCCTCTTCGGCCTCCGGCGCGTCGAGCTCGCGGTCGGGCAGGAAGTCGGAGCACGGCGACGGCCGTGGCGGCCGCGAGCGCTGCCGCGAACAGAAGGCCGATGCCCATCGCCTGGGTGAAGGCATCTCCGGTCCTGGCAAGTAGCTCGGAAGCCGCGTCGGGCGGGAGCTGGCCGGCGATGGCGCTGGCAGCGCCAACCGAGTCCTCAGCCTGGGCCTGCGCTTCTGGCGGTAGGGCTCCCAGGGAGCCTTCAACCTCGTTGGAGTAGAGGGAACTGGCGAGCGAGCCGATCACCGCCACGCCCAAGGCTCCGGAGATCATGCGCGCGACGGTGTTGGTGGCGGACGCGACGCCCGATTTGGCCGCCGGCACCGCGCCTACCACTGCTTCCGTAGCGGGAGCCATCACCCAGCCCATCGCCAGGGTCAGCCCGAAGAACCAGGCAGCGAGCGCGTAGGCGCTGGTGTTCGGCTCCCAGAACATCGTCAGCGCCAGGGCGATAGCCAGACCGGTCAGTCCTGCGGCGACGACGCGGGCGATCCCGAGGTGCAGCACCGCCTTGCTCGACGATCCGGCGCCCATCATTAGCCCGAGCGCCATCGGGCTCATGATCAGGCCCGCTTCGATTGCGCTATAGCCGTGGACGAACTGCATGTACTGGGTCAGCGCGAAGATCCCGCCCAGGAGGGCGAAGAAGGCCACGCTCACCGCGGCCGTGCCGACGCTGAAGCGAGGGCTGCGGAAGAACCCGAGGTCGAGCATCGGATCGTCGATACGTCGCTCCCACCAGACGAACGCGCTGAGCAGCACGACGCTGGCCGCAAGCGATACGAGGATGAGGCCGCTGAACCAGCCCCGCTCGGGTGCCTCGATGATCGCGTACACGAGGATGCTGAACCCCGCCGTGGAGAGCGCGGCTCCCAGCACGTCGAACGAGCCGGGCCGGGGGTCGCGGCTCTCGGGCACGTAGCGGATGCCGAGTAGCAGCGCCACGGCTGCGATGGGGACGTTGACCAGGAAGATTGACCACCAGTCGAACCACTCGAGCAGCAGCCCGCCGGCAAGCGGGCCGAGGCCGACCCCGACGGCTGCCAGAGCGGCCCAGATCGCTATGGCCTTGCCGCGCTCCGCGGCTGCGAAGACGTTCGCGATGATCGAGAGGGTCGCGGGCATGATCAGGGCCGCGCCCACGCCCATCGCGGCGCGTACGGCGATTACCCCATCGGCCGAGTCGACCATGACGGCGCAGAGGCTGGCGAGCCCGAAGATCGTCACGCCCGCCTGAAGCGCAAGCTTGCGCCCGAAGCGGTCGCCGAGGGTGCCGAACACGAGCAGAAGACCCGCGAAGACGAGGAGATAGGAGTCGACCATCCACTGCAGCTTTGAGGGGGAGGCGTCGAACTCGTCCTGCAGCGTCGGCAGGGCGACGTTGAGGATCGTGGTGTCGAGCCCGATGATCACCAGGCTCAGCGACAGCACGCCGAGCGTCTTCCATCGACGGGCGTACTGGACGGGATCGATCGTCATCAGTCGGCACTCCCTTGATCGGGTTGACTTCTCGATGGAGAGATCGTCCACGGCGTCTGGGTGAGCTGGCATCACCCAGAGCCCAGATCACCCAGGGTGGGATCGCGCCTGGGTGATGACACGCCACCCAGCCTGGGCTGAGAGTGGCCGCACTTCGGTACGCCAAAGAACGGAGTGAGGCCAGGTGGAGGGAATCGAGTACCAAATCGTCGTGCGAGGCAGGCTGAGTGAGACCTTCGCGCTTCCCTTCCCCGGCGTGTCGATGCAGGCGAGCAAGGGTCAGACCTGGTTCCTCACCGAGCCGTTCGACCAGAGCCAGCTTTACGGCTTCCTCGACCGACTGCAGAGATTCGGGCTCGACCTGATCTCCGTGCAAGAACGGGACGGCGCCAGCTGTAGGTGACCTAGAGCAAGTCGAGCTGGCGGGCCCGGGCCACGGCCTCAGATCGCTGCGTTACGCCGAGCTTGCGGTAGATGTGCTTCGTGTGCGTCTTGACCGTGTTGAAGGAGATGAAGAGATGGTTGCCCATCTCGCGCTGGCTCAGGTCTCCGCTCATCATCCTGAGTACGGACAGCTCCCGTTCGCTGAGGTCTTCCAGTTGCTCGGCTTCGAAGGAAGCCGAGCGGGTCACTTGTAGGGCCTCCTCCTCCTGCGCCAAGAGCCTGGCCACCACAGGCCCGGGGTCCAGGGAAGCGTCGATCGTCCAGCGCGCCTCGGCCAACATGCGCTTCGCCTGTTCGCGCTCGTCTTGAAGGCGCAGGGCTCGCCCGAGCAGGATCTGACCGTATGCAGTCTCCGTAGGACCACTGCCGCGAGCAGCGAGCTTCAGGCCGCGATTCAGCTCGTCGATCGCCTCAATGACCTTGCCGTCGCCGATCATCAGCCCCCCGGCGGCGATGCTGGTCGGTGCGCTGACCCAGTACTCAGCCAGTCCTGCTTCTCGGATCACGTCGCGCGCTTCCGCGACAAGACCGGATGCAATCTCCGGATCACCCTCTTCGATTCGGATCATGGCGAGCAGGCCAAGCGACGAAATCCATGCGGGTTTCAACGAAGCTGCGCTGCTCCCGGCGCGCCCCAGTTCCAGATTTGACAGTCCCTCCGCGAAATCGCCCAGCCAGTAGCTCGAAGCACCTAACCGTATCCTGGCTAATGAGTCCCAGGGGGATCGCGCTTCGCCGGAAGAAAGCGCCGCTATGGCGACTTGGCGGCAACCGCCGAGATCGCCGAGGAGCCACCGGTACGCGCTTCTCAGGATCCCTACCGCATGTGGCCCCGAGACGAAGCCATCGAAGAATGGACCGGGGGGAGGCGGGGCTTGTGTGGCCAAATCCAGTGCGGCCTCGACCTCATCGAGCTGGCCGAAACTGATTGCAACGAGAGCGCGCGCGACGCAGAGGCGAGCGTCATTCTCGATGACATTAGGAGGAAGCGAGTCGAGCCAGTTTCGGACTGTCGAATGCCCTCCCGATGAAGCGATCGGATGCCACGACTCAGCGATCAATTCGACTGCATCCGAATAGCTCCCCGCTCTAAGCAGGTGTGTGATCGCTTCTGACTGAAGTCCCTCCTCGAGCATCCAGGCGGCTGCCCTGCGGTCCAGATCGGGCTCCAGCTCCGGCCGAACAACACGCAACTCATGTCTGAGAAGCTCGGCGAAGAGGTGGTGATAGCGGTACCACTGACGCTTGTTATCCAGAGGCACCAAGAAGACATTCGATCTCTCGATCTCGCGCAGGCGATCGGCCGAATTCGACTTGCCAGTCACCGCGTCGCAAAGTGAAGCATTGAACTTGGCCAGCACCGATGTCGTCATGAGGAACTCACGAGGCTCGTCGGCCTGTCCCGCCAGCACTTCCGACGTGAGGTAATCGACCAGATGACGGTCGTCACCCGCAAACGCTTCGATGAAGGCTTGGCGATCATCCCGGTGACGCAGGGATAGCGCGGCCAGATACAGCCCGGCTGGCCATCCTTCGGTTCGTTCCACAAGGAGCCGTACGTGCTCTTCCGAAAGATCAAGTCCCTGTATCCCGTTCAGGAGGGCATCCGCCTCGTCAACCGAGAACCGAAGCTCGGGCATTGAAACTTCGAGCAACTCGCCGTGCCCACGAATCCTCGCCAGGGGTAGCGGAGGTTCTACCCGAGTCGAGAGCACGAGCTCGAGCGAGACAGGCATGTGAGCGATCAGAAACTCGATGCCTTCGTGGACCGCGGGGCTGGAAATCAGGTGGTAGTCGTCGACCACGAGGACGGACGGCCCGGGTAGAGCGGACTCCAGCTCGCTGATGAAGCGCGGAATGACGTCGTTGGTCAGGTCAGCGCCTGGTGCTCGCAGGATGTTGAGCGACTGAACGCCAATGCCAGGAGCGAGTGTCAGAGCGGCCTCGATCAGGTACGTAAAGAACCGGACCGGATCGTTGTCCAAATCATCCACGGCAAGCCAGGCAAACGGCCTGGTCTCAGCTTGGTCCCTGCTCCAAGAGGAGAGAAGACTGGACTTTCCCCATCCGGCCGGACCCCGGATCAGGGTCACCCTGCGAGGCGTCCCGGAGGCCAGAAGATTGTGCGCGCGCCGTCTTGGAATCACCTCACGATCAACGGGCGGCGATAGCTTCGTCCTGAGGAATGCTTCGCGTCTGCCCTCTGCGCTCGACACGGAAGGACTATAGATCGAGAGAGTTCGGCAGAAACGGCACCAGGTGTCGGTCGTGCGGGCGTCCATCAGGCTTGCGGTCGGCCCGGATGCATGGTCGAGGTGAGCGGGTGGGCCTGGCCGCGTCTGCGGTACGTGCCACGGAGGGTGCAGCGGAGGGGCTCAGGGCATCATCTGCATGCCCGCGCCGTGGGGGCCGCCGCTCTCGTGCATCGCGTCCTCCGGTGTGGCGAATCCCGGCACGTCGGCGGGGACGAACGCCACGCCGAGTCCGAGCGCGAGCAACAGCACGGCCACGGTCCGGCGCGCGGCGGCCGGCCAAGGCAGCAGCTTCTCCCCGGCGATGAACGCGGCGATCAGCGCCATCCAGCCGATGCTCATCACGCCGACGGCGAACAGCGCCGCCATCAGCGCCCAACAACAGCCGAGGCACCAGCCGCCGTGCCGCAAGCCGAGCTCCAGGCCACCGGCCCGGCCGTGGCGCCAGCGCTCGGCGAGAAACATCATGGGGCTGCGGCACTTCACCAGGCAGGCCTGCTTGAGCGGGGTCAACTGGTAGACGGCCGCGGCCACGATCACCCCGCCGGTCACGTAGCGGCCCGCCTCGTCCCACGCCAGGAACGCCGGGTCGAGCGCCCGGACCAGCTCGAACAGGCCGTACGCGCCCAGCCCCGCTGCCGTCCATACACACAGGTAGCCGGCCACGAAGAGCGCCGTCGCGTCGGGCGCCGCCCCCTTCCCTCGCGTGCGGTGGCCCGCCCGCAGCCGGTCGTACATCAACACGGTAGGCGCCACCGAGGGGAACATCATCGCCGCCATCATCGCCACCCACACGGTGACGTAGAAACCGAGGCCCCCGAGGTCCATTCCCGGGACCGACTCCATGCCGCCCATCCGGTTGTCGGTGACCAGCCAGGCCACGACGGCAAGCGCGAGCAGCAGGCCAAGCAGGCCGAGCTGGGCCCGCTCCTGTCGAAGCCGGACCGCTGAGCCGCTACTTACCCTGGCTGCCTCCAACGCTACGCCGCCCAGGCGAACGGGTTGGCGAAGCCCGAGCCTCCCTCGAAGGCGAAGTCGATCCCAAACGCGCTTACGCGCGACTTGGTCGCCCGGGCGATCGTGAGGTCCGTGCCCGCCGGGTGGAAGACGCCCACGAGCCTCGCCGGCTCACCGTTCTCCTTGCCGAAGGACACGACCTCCCTCACCTCCACCTCGCCGTCGTCGCCGACCCTGATGCGATGCGTGCCGTCCTGGTGCGAGACCTCCATCGGCACACGCTCCACACCGAGCACCTCGCCGATGAGCGGAGCGAGCGCCTCCATCGGCCCGCCGAGCTGGCCACCGAATACCGCCCCGAGCTTCTCCGCCTGCTCGTCGGAGGCTTGGTCATCGATCAGCATGCCGAGGCGCCAGTTGCCCTCGCTCATCACCTTCGGCGTGTCGATCATCGCGGCGACGGTTAGACCGCTCACGTCGACCCCGTCGACATCGCCGGCCTCCACCTGGAACACGAGGAAGGCGTTGCAGCGATCGCGGTCGGCACCAAAGTCCAGCGACACCGTGCACGGACATGGCACGTCGCAGGAGCAATTCTCGAAGTACTGGCCTTCCAGCTTCCACGCCATGCCGTCCTCCTCGATCGCCTACACCGATTCTCGGTGGCTCGCACCGCCCGAGTCAAGGGGCGTCGTTGCCGGGCAGCACAAACCGTCACCCGACCGGCGCAATGCACGCTCAGCCCATGTTCATGCGCGAGCCGGGGCAACACCCCTTGCCACGCCGTATGTTCGCGCGGTTGACGAGGAAAGCCGGTCCGAACGCGACAGCGAAGCCCCCAAGCAGCGGCGCCCAGAGAAGCGCGTCGGTCAGGCCCGCGTCCATGGCCCCAGGCACAGCCCAGACCACGGCGTTGTCGATCGCCTCCATGATCGTGATGGACACAGTGTCCGCGGCCAGCGCGATGGGGACGACCGCCGCCACCGTCAGCCCTGACCGAACCAGGGGAACTGACGTGAGCGCGTAACCGAACAGGAACGCCAGGCCCACCGCCAGGACGAGAGTGGCGATATTGCTCCAGCCCAGAGCGGTCCCGATAGCCATGCCCGTGATCTCTCCAGCAGCGCAGCCGATCAGGCAGTTCACAGTCGCCTTGGCCGCCAGCGAGTTCAGGGACGGCGCCACACGAATAGCGGCCGCGTCGATGGCCATGACCTGATGATCCCATGGCCGCATGCGACGGAGTCAGCATCAGCTTGCCCGGCGTGACCGCGGACTACCGTGTCCCCAGTGAGCTCGCCGCCGGGCGTTCGGCGTACGGCCGCACACCGAATACCTCGAAGGCGGATCCCTTGCGCAACGGCGAGACGAGCGCGGTTACTTGCGCGTCGACGAGCACCTGCGCGTGGTCGGCGAGACCAATGCGTTCGCCCTCGGCGACGTCTCGGACGCGGACCGCGACATGGCCGGCATCGCCACACAGCAGGCCGGCGTGGTCGCGGCCAACATCGGAGCCCTGATCTCGGTCGACGGCCCGCTGACCAGCTGGGAAACGTTCCCGCCGCTCATCGCCATCCCGCTCGGCCCCGAGGGCGGAGCAGGCTTTGTCGGCGACGGCGTGGCCGACGCCGCGACGATCGCCGAGCTGAAGGGCCGACACATGATCATCGACAACTACGCGTCGCTCTTCGACGCGGTGCCGGCCCTCGGCGCCCCGAGCGGAGCCGGGCGATGACGAGCGCCGCTCTCGGTGGCGAGCGAACCGACTGAGCCGGCTGGGCTGGGAGTAACCGGCTTCGACTGGCCGCGCTACCCCGGGTTCTGGTCGCGACCTGTCTGTGTGTCGCGGTCCTATGACCTGGCGGGCATGGAGGTCGGGACCGTGGGGGCAGGGCGGATCGGCTCCGCGGTGCTGCGGCGGCTCAAGCCCTTCGAGGTGGGAGCTGCCTACACGGATCGTCACCGCCTCCCCGAGGAGCTGGACCGAGAACTCGGGCTCACCCATAGGCCACTCCTCAACGAACGACTGGCCCCGCAGGAATCCCGTGCGCCTCTGAGTCTGTTGCCTCGGCGCGTTGCTCGCGCTTCGGCTGTCTTTGCTCTCTGGGGGCCGGGGTTGATGGCCGCAGGGCCAGTCCCACAAGCCTACTCCTCTCCGGGCGAAAAAACGAAGGAGTTTCGCTAGTCCGGGATGAGCCCCAGCTTGCCGGCAGACGTGCCCGGACATGCTGGCTGACGAGTAACCTTTGAGGGTGAGGCCGGTGCGGCCTGACCGCTCGTTGGGTCTTGCTCCTCCTCCCTTCGCGCGGCTTCAGAGAAGGAGGCAGCCGGAGGTTTCGACCATGGCGAGTTCGGGCAATCCACGCGGTGGCCCGGTGCGTCGAGTTGCGATCCTCGGCCGTGTTGTTCAACTGGGTCGCGGCAGGCGGGCGCAGGACGCCGCTCCCCAGGCGATTGATGCACGGCACGAGCGGCGCATCGAAGCCCTGGAGGAGCGAATCGACCAGCTTGAGGCGCTCCTCGAGGCGCTGCAGGACGCGGTCCATCGCGAGTCCGTCCGCGAACAGGGGCGGATCGGCGCGCTTGAGAAACAGGCGGAGCCGTCGGAGATTTCCCGCGCCCTGAGCCGTGACGCCCGCGAGCGCGGCCTCTGAGAGCGGCTTGCATCAGCCGGTCCGTCAGGACAGAGAGGACGCCCGCCATCAGTCCGAGGATCACGTGGAGCGGCCGGCTTAGACGCTGTCAGACGATGCTGAGCTGAGCGGCGTCGCACGCGGGCGGCCGGTCGTGACCGCCCGCGATCTCGTCGCCTGTCACTGCACTGGGTACTCGACGCCGGAGCGGTGGAGCAGGTCGCCGTACAGCTCGCCGTGGGACGGGCGGCGGGGCTCGACGGCCTCGGAGAGACGCAGCGCCGGACGCCGGCGGGCGGCATGCGCGGCCAGCAGCGGGTGATCCGCCGCATCGCCCACGATTGCCCCGAACGCGCGGGGCGGCTCGGCCTCGGCCGGGACCGCCTCGTGACGAACGCCGCCCGTGGCGAGCTCGACCGAGTCCCAGGTCAGCACGTCCGCGGGGACGAGCTCGGCGAGCGCCCGCAGCGCGCGACCACGCAGCTCGGCCTCCGTCCGGGCGTCGACGATCGCCCGGGCGAGCCCGCCCGCGGTGCCCGCGTCGGTCTCGGCGAGCCACGCCCTGGCATCACCCGTCAGCGGCTAGACCACATCGGCGGGTTCGAACACGAAGACCTCGACCGCGAGATCGGGGTCGATGTGGTTCTGGCTCATGAAGGCGATCACCTTGCGATGGAGCTGGCGTTCGACGATTCCCACGAGGTCGTCGCGCATGGCCATCTGGTAGTCGTGGCGGAGCTGCAGGACCCGTTCGGAGCGGCCGGTGTCGACCAGCTTGCGCTCGCCTTTAGTGAGCGTGTCTGCGAGCAGTATGGTCACGACGTCCTCGCTGATGAGGGTCTTCGCCTTCGTGGGCCCTCGACCGGTGTACTCGTGGAGTAGCTGCACCGCGGAGGTGGAGATCATCGCGGAGGGGCCGGTCCCTTCGTGCTGCTCATCCATGGGATACCTTCCAACCGCTTCCTCGACGGGGGTGTCACCACGAAAGGGAGAGGAAGCGCTGGAGCCCCGATTGCAGCTTGGGTCAAGCGTACTCCGATTTGGCGCCGCAGACGGAATCTCCGCATTTTCCAGAGCAGCTCGTGTCAGGCGCCTCGAGTCTGTGTGATACTGGCTGCTCCAGATGGGACTGGCGCTGACGTGTTACGGCAGCGGCGGGACCGAAAGGGGAGCCGCCAATGAGCGGAACCCAACTACGGCCAGTTCTGGCGTACTACCGCGACGCTGTCGCCGAGCGGATCAAGGCGGGCGAGCCATTCGGCTACGTCGAGGACACCATCGACAAGGTCGATGACCTCGATCAGGACGAGAAGGCGGCGCTGTGGCTGTTCGCCTTCTCGCTGCGTGAGCCCGCTGAGCAGCAGTTGGACGCGCGGGCGCACCTGTACGCCCTCGGATAGCGCCGGTGGACAGCGACATGACCCGACGGGCACGGCAACGCGAGCTGGCCCACGCCATCGCGTCGGCGACGAACGGGGCCGCGAAGGAGCGCTCGCCGCAGCGGGCGCAGAATGGGAACGGACGGTTCGTCCCCAGCGAGGAACGCGCCTCCCTTGAGCGTGTCAACGGCATCAGCCTTCGGGCGCGAGAGCGGCTGGAGATCGAAGACCTTCGCGACCGACTCGCAAGCGAGCGCGACAATGCTGCCCAGGAGCGCGACGGGCTCGCGGCGCAGCGCGACCACGATGCCGCCATCTGCGACCAGGAAGCGCTGGAGCTCGATGGCCGCGAGAGGGTGTTTGACAGACACACGCTGGGTGTTCAGGAGCTTCGCAGCCGCGCGGCCGCGGGTCGTAGGCGCGCCGGGGACGACCGCGGGCGCGCGGCACTTGATCGTCAACTCGCTGCGCGCGATCGCGAGCAAGCCGCCCACGACCGCGAGCAGGCGAGGTGCGACCGTGAGCAAGCCGCGCGCGACCGCGAGCTGGCGGGGGTCGACGAGCTCACCGGCGCCCGCCGGCGCGGCGTCGGGCTCGAGGAGGTGAGGCGCGAAATCGAGCGTGCACGGCGGACGAACGGACGCCTTGTGGCGGCGTTCGTAGACGTGGACGACCTGAAGTCCGTCAACGACGAGCAGGGCCACCGCGCCGGCGATCAGTTGCTTCGCGATGTGGCCGCCGGACTCGCAAGCCGGATGCGCTCCTACGATCTGGTGGTGCGCGTTGGCGGCGACGAGTTTCTGTGCGCCCTCCCAGATGTCACGCCCACCGAGGCGCGGCGGCGCTTCGACGAACTCGCCACAGAGCTGCACGACGGCCCGGCACTCCGATCGGTGAGCTTCGGCCTCAGCGAACTGCGCGATGGCGACTCGCTCCAGGAACTGATCGACCGCGCCGATCGCGACCTAATGGCCACCCGGAGCCGGCAGCGATCGTGGACGGCCCGCCGTGGTGCCAACGCGCGGCTCAGCGCGAGCGACCGAACCTGGGGGTAAGCACCAGCGCGCTTCTCAGAGCGGACGACGGGCCTCGAGCCCGCGACCTTCGGCTTGGGAAGCTCGTGCTCTACCAACCGAGCAGCTCTTACGCCGGTGGTCGGAGGCGCTATGCGCTATTCCGCTCGGGTGGCCCGCCGCGGCTATGCTCGCCCAGGACGAAAGGTTTCCCCCTTATGCGCAATGACGACGAGATCCGAGCCCTGCTGACCCGCTTGTCGCGAAGCCACCCGTCCGGCGGGGCGGTGATCGAACGCGCCGCAATCGTGGCCGAGGGGGCCGACTCGGCCGCGGTAGTGACCTGGATTCTCGACCACGAAGGCGAACCCGAGGCGGCCGTCGACACGTCGTCCAAGCGGGGCCTGCATGGCCCCCGGCTGAGCGGTCCGATCCGGCCGGACGCCCGTCCGCCCGCTCGCTACGTGTTGCCCGCCGGCGCGCTCAACTAAGCCCCCGCCTGTCAGCTTCCCGCTGCGGGCGCGTCGGCGTCACTTTTCCAGGACGCGTGCCGAACGCACACAGAAAGGCGCGAAGACCTGCGAGCCCGACGTGACCTTCGGTCTCCCAACAACCCTGCACTCCAGGGCAAGAAGTGACCGATTTGCAGGGACTTCGAGCGCGCCCGACAGGATTCGAACCTGTGACCTCCGGTTCCGTAGGTCGCCGCTCATTGGCCCAGATCCCGCTTGGTAGAGCGGGATGGCCCGCGTGACGTCACGCCGGGATCACTTTTTTCGCGGGGCCAGAGCCCTTGCTCAGCGCTCGGCATCCGACCTCATCATGGTGAGACTTGGCTCAGACGGAACCATCCGCGCGCTGACTTGCGCGAGTGCTTGCAGCGATTGCGAAGGCGCGGGGCATGTCGCACGAGACAGCTGCGCTGTTGTCCAGAACGAGCGTGGTCGGGTCTGCGCGAGAGCGCGCCGGGCCGACGCGACCCAGCTCAGCGCGCCCGATCCGGCGCCTCAAGGAAGCTCAGCACCTGGGCGGTGAACAGGTCGGTGGCGGTGTCCATTGCGGCGTGTCGCTGCCCCGGCATGACCGCGACGCGGCAGTCCGGCAGAGCCCCCCGCAGCGCCTCGCCGGCCGCCCTGAAAGGTTCGCTGCTGTCGCCGCCTTGGAGATATAGCGTTGGCACGTCGAGGTCGCGGAAGCGAGCCGGATCAAAGACGTATTCCCTGCTCGCCCGCTCCTCCCGGGGAATCGTGTCGGCTGCGTCGAGCCGCGCCTCCCAGGCCGGCAGGGACCGCAGCAACTCGACCTGATCCGGCGGAAGGCCGGCGACCTCCCGCATGAAGTAACCCAGCAGCTCGTCGCGCCTTCCTTCCTCGAGCAGCGTCTGCAGCCGGTCGACGACATGCGGCGGTGACTCCAGGTATCCCATCGGCGGCTCATATAGGACGAGCTTGCGGATCCCGTCGGTCAGCAATGCCGCCTCGAGCGCGCAAATGCCCCCGTAGGAGTGCCCCAACACGCTCACCCCTGTCACCCGCCGACTCGACAACCGCGACTACATCCTCGTACTCGCGCTCCAGCGCATAGTCAGTCGCGTCGCCGCTCCGCCCGCGCCCGCGACGGTCAACCGCGAACACGCTGAAGCGCTCCTCCAGCGCCGGAAGCACCGGCGCCCAGCGGTTGTGATCGGCCGCGGCGCCGTGGATCAACACAAGCGACGGACCCTCGCCGCCTCGCCACACGGCGATCGGCGTCCCATCCTCAGAGACAACCCTCATAGGGTCTGCGCTCACCGGTTCCTTCGGGGTTCGAGCGTTTCAGTCGCCACCATAACCGCGTTCACCGCCCCGCTCCAGCGCACGTGACCGCCTTGGCGAGCGCCGCTCGTTGTGGCGACGCCGCCGCGTAGCGCGACGAGCACCACTGCCGCGTTGCAGGTACGCACGTACCGAGAGGGCTTGCAGAAGGTAGGCCACGACCTGATCATCGATGTCGGGCAGTGGGAGGCGGCGGCTGAGGTCTGCGAGGATGGCACGCTTTCTGCTGTCCAGCTCAACGCCGACCCTCACTCACTGCAGGTGCACGAGGGGTTGCACGGGGTCAAGCCACTTACCGACAAGACTTCCTCATCAAAAACAGCGCTCGAGCGACGCTGCTCCTTGGCCCGCGCCTAAAGAACGACGACCAGAGACTCGACGACGATGGCCCTGGCAGCAGGGGTTCACGAGAGTTCTGGCACGTGGCGGCGTTCGCATGGCAGGACCTCCGACGGCTATCAAGACCGGAAGACCCGGCGGGGCGAGGAGACTCGCGCGATTCCTTGCGAGCGACACCGGCGACCGCTCTTCCGCTTGCCTGCGAAATCAAGCGGTCTAGGAAGACGTTAGCGCGGCTGCCGGAACTCGTCCAAGTCGATAGCCGGGTCCGTTTGGCCCGGCGCTCTCGCTTCTGCCTCGATGCGACACGTTCGTTGCACCGCGTCGGTGGCGAATTGTGTGCGATATGCGTTCACGATTCGCCATCGACCGCTGCATGAGCGCTCGATCGGCTAGAGCCGCGCGGTGCTTGAAGCCGCTCATCGGCCGCCTTCCGCCAGTCCTCCGTGACATCGGCCAGCCGGTACAGCGTGCGCTGCAGTAGTCCGCGCAGACGCACGTTCTCTTTGCGTAGCCGGCGGACCTCCAGCTCCAGCCGGGCGACCTCGGCCTCGGCCGCACGGGCCCGTTGGATCCAGCCGCTCATGCGGCCCCCTCGATGTCGGTGCGCCGCCAGCGCACCCCGATGATGAACTTCATGTCCAGATCCATTCGGGCTTGGTTGATCCCTGGCGAACGCCAGGCGGCACGATCCACGGGCAATGGGTCGGTCGTCCCGTCCGGATTCGTCAGCGGCCGGTCAGCCGGAGCGCCTGCGCCGCCCCACTGCGACTGGCCGAACGAGCCGTGCCAACATGGTCAGCAGGTCGCCCGGGGCCTTGTTGGCGACATGTTAACAGTCTCTTGACGGATCGCCAATAACTTTAGGCTTGTTTTATGAACACGCCTAGGTTCAGCCGCCTCGATCCCGGGCAGCGGCGCGAACAGATCCTCGACGCAGCCAACGCGCTGTTCGCCGAGCGCGGCTACGACGAGGTCTCGGTCGAGGACATCGCGAGCTCCGCCGGCGTCACGCGCGGGCTCGTGCACCACTACTTCGGCGGTCGCAAGGAGGTCTACATCGCGCTGCTCGAGCGGCTCGGCGCCCAGCGCGAGGAACAACTGCCGCCGCCCACGGGCCACAGCGCCCGTGCGCGCGTGGCCGATAGCGTGTCGCGCTGGCTCGACTGGACCGAGGCGAACCGCACGATCTGGCTCGCCACGCTCGCGCGCGGCGAGGACATCGCCGACCCCGACGTCAGGCGCGTCGTCGCCAAGCTCGTGCGCCGCGCCGTCGCGCTGCTCACGGCCCACCACGCCGACATCGCCAACGACTCGCCGCGGCTGCGCTACGCGCTCGAGTGCTGGACCGGGCTCAACCGCAGCGCGACACGCCGCTGGCTACAAGGCGAAGCCAGCCGCGAGCAGACGCACGAACTGCTCGCCTCTACGCTCGAGCACGTCCTGCGCACCTTCGGCGCCCCACCCAAGTAGACCGGCGCACCCCCCTCCCTGAGATCAGGACTACAATTTCCAAGCCAGCGGCGACGCTGCCAGCGCCCGACGAGCTAAGCCACTCTCGCTTCCACCTGACACCGAGAGTCCGGGCTGTTCAGAACGGACTGCTGATTTGCATGCAAGCGATCGCGGTCCTAGCTCCACTTCGCCTCGGAACAGCCCTACGCCAAGACGATCACAGCAGGGAGCTCGAACGCTCGGCGTGACCAGCTGCCAGAGAAAGCGCAAGCGCTG
This sequence comes from uncultured Thermoleophilaceae bacterium, assembly GCA_963835705.1. GTDB lineage: Bacteria > Actinomycetota > Thermoleophilia > Solirubrobacterales > Thermoleophilaceae > JACVRW01. Next base: position 7,104 of record CAWIGR010000015.1, on the reverse strand, counting down.
CTCGGGGCGGCGCTACCGCTTGTCGTCCTCGGCGACAGTCTGGCTGGCGCGCGCCGGGACGCCTGCGCCGACGCGGCGGCAGCAATGTCAGGACCGAGTGTGGGGCCGCCGCTTTGTGGTCGCCGTGAGCAGGCCCCGATCAAACGCTTCGGTCGACCACCCGTCCCGGGTCATACGGGGGCCGCTCTAACTGCTGGGTTCCAACAGCGCTCGCCGAGCACGGGAGCAGCTGCGCGCTTACCGAACGTGTCCGCGGGCCCCGTCGGTGAGCACCCGCCACACAATGCCGCCGGCCCGCGAGGGGCATCGACACACTTGCGGTGTTCGAGGCGCTCATCAGCCGGATCTACCTCGTGACGTCGTCTCCCTGATCGTCACCAATCTCGGACCACCGGCGCGCCGGGATCGCGCCTCCTCGGGAGCTGACCGCGAGCATCTGCCGACCGAAGTTGGCGGTCATCGCCGACGGGCACGAAGTCGTCGGCGAGGGTGCGCCCCGGCCGCGTGCGCGACCGCACCCGACAGCACCGCCGCCGCCCACATATGCTCGACCATCGCCTCGCCCGGCTCCAGGGGTGCGCTCAGCTGCTCGAGGATCTGTGGCGGTTCTAGGGCCTCGGCAGTCGCCTCCCGCCGTCGGGCCGGATCCAAGTGAAAGCTCGGGAGGGGTGCGACCAGAGGCGGCGACCGGTGTCACACCGGGGCTTCCCCGCCCGCTGGGGGGGGCGCCGAGCCGAGGAGCCGGGCTTTCTCACGCTCGAACTCCGGCCCGTCGAGCACGCCGGCCTCGCGCAGTCGGCCGAGCCGCTCGAGCTGCTCCAAGCGGTCCACACTGTCGGCTTCGTTCCCGCGCACATTCGTCGCGTGTGCCACTCCCCCGCGGACCCAGCGGCCCATCCCCGCCACGCGCTCGCGCACCCGCTGCAGCGATTCCTGGCGGCTTGTGTCGGGGAACTCGCGCGCGGTCTGGCGCCTGAGCACCTCGACCCCCAGCGCAAGCAGCGCCAGCAGCGCGAGCGCCGGGATTGCCCGGCGCAGCGCCGGGGTCGGGCCCCAGGCGAGCAGGATCAGCGCGATCACCGCGAGCGCGCCATACGCCAGGCGCGGCTCGCGCAGGTAGGGAGCCAGCGTCCGCCGGGTCGCGGTCGCCCACGCCGTCGGTCCGGCCAGCCAAGCGGCGCCGATCAGGACGACGCCGTATGCGATCGTCGCCGAGGCGGCCTCGACCAGCAGCGAGGTCGAGATCGACCAGGCCCCCTCGGCGGCGGGCTTGACGGCCTCGGTCGTGGCCAGCGCGCCGACGACGGCGTCGCCGACGAACGAGCGCGCCACGAGCGCGGCCACGCCCGCGAGCAGGAGTCCGAACCCGGCCGCTCGCAGGGCCCGGCGACGCCAGCCGGACGCGAGGTAGACGCCGAGCGCGAGCAGGCCGAGCGCGAGGACCACAAGCACGACCGCTAGCGCGCGCAGGAAGCGCACCGCGTCCTGGACAAGCTCGAGCTGGTCAGACTTCATGATCGTCAGCTGGGCCGCGTCCTCCGGAATCGCCGACTGGGCCCGTCCGCCGACCCCCACCCGCTGCTCCGTCTGCCCGAGCAAGGCCTTGAGGTCGAGCGTCACCTCGCCGCCCTCCGTCGCGACGACCTCGCCGCCCCCCTCGACCACGTCCAGGAAACGGCTGTGCGCGCGCCGGTTGGCCTCCTCCCAGAGCGCCTGGGGGCGCGGCCTCTCCAGCAACCTGTCCGTGGCGCGAACGGCCAGGTCCTTGAGCGCGCCGGAGGCAGGTCCGGCGAGCGCCCCCGCCCGCGGCGAAAGCCCCTCCAGCGCCCCCTCGAGCTGACCCTGCACGTCCACGTTCGCATACAGCTGGTCGACCAGGAAGACCGCGGTCTGGCCGCGGATGGCGTCGTTCTCCAGCAGCTCGCTGCTCGTCTCGGTCCAGTTCTCCGTATCGAGCAGCTGCCGATTCGCCCACAGAGCGAAGATCGCGACAAAAGCCAGCAGCGACGCGATGCCGATCAGCACGAACGGCAAGCGCCTCCGGCCTGTGCGACACACGTGGCGCATCGTGCACCTCGTCGTTCATTGCTGCATCCTCGCACTCGCCTGACGGCTGGGCATCCGAGGCCCGCAAGGAGCTCGAGGCGGAGCCGGTCGCTCCCCGACCCAGCTCGAGAGAGTCACGTCAGGAACTCGTCGCTTTGGGTCAGCAGCCCGAACAGGACAAGGAAGTCGATCGTGAGGACCGCGATCGCCCACAAGGGGAAGACGAACATGACGAAGACGGTCATCATGGCGCTGATGGACGCGAAGCCGACGCCGAGCCATAGCCCCCACGTGTTGCGCTGGAAGATGAGCACCCCCGACAGGATCTGGACTAGCCCGACGATCAGCCAGAACCAGCCCCAGGCGGTGAGATCGACGCCGTAGAGCACTTCGTTGGCCTGCGCGACGAGTGTGTCGTCGTCGGATAGCGCGGCGATTCCGCTCAAGGCGTTGTACCCGCCCGCGACCACCGCCATTAGGCCCGCGAAGGTAATCCAACCGGAGCGTTTTGCCACGTTCTCCGCCACTGCAGTCTCCTTCCGTCGTCCCTAACGTGTTGGCAGGCGCGACTCTAGGGCTGCCACCGGACGTGAGATCTCGCTCTCACCGAGAGCGGGGACGCGTCCAGGGCTGTATACATGCTCTCGATTCGCTGGCGACGAGGGGGAGCCCACTATGCCGATAGCGGCCGACTATCCGTTCATGGACGTCCTGTGGTCCATGATCATCTTCTTCTTCTGGGTGATCTGGATCTGGATCGTGATCACGGTCCTGATGGACGTGTTCCGCCGCCACGACATCGGCGGCTTCGCCAAGGCGCTCTGGGTGATCTTCGTGGTCATCCTGCCGTGGCTCGGCGTGCTGATCTACCTGATCGCCGAACACGACGGGATGCGCAAGCGCAGCCTGGAGCAGGCGCAGGCCCAGAAGCAGGCGTTCGACTCATACGTCCGCGACGCAGCAGGCGGCTCGGCGGGCGAGATCGCGCAGGCCAAGGAGCTGCTCGACTCGGGCGCGATCACCCAGCAGGAGTTCGACGCGATCAAGGCGAAGGCGCTCGCCTAACGCCAACGCGAATCGAGGACTTTCGACGGTAGCCGCCTTCTGGGGCTGTGGCACCTTGGCGGCTTGGTCGCTTGTGATCGGAGCAATCGTCGTGCCCGTTTTCGCGACGAAGGAGGCGTCTTGTCGTTTCGAGCTGTTGGGCGCCACGAGGGTGGTTTGCGGCTCTGGGCGGCTCATCCGGGCCTCCCGCGCGATCTTCACCGCCGAGGCGCAGGTTGAGCGGGTGGGCGTGTGAGCGCCGCGGGATCGATTTCGGCTTCCGAGCGGCGCAGGTTCCTGGCGCCGCTCGCGCTGGCCCAGTTCATCTGCAGCTTTGCGGGCTCGAACATGAACGTGATGATCAACGACATCACGGAGGATTTGGACACGACCGTGGCCGGGGTGCAGGCCGCGATCACGCTGTTCCTGCTGATCATGGCCGTGCTCATGATCCCGTGCAGCAAGCTGACCGATCGCTGGGGTCGCAAGCGCTGCTTCACCGCCGGTCTCGTGCTGTACGGGGTCGGCGCGCTGGTGAGTGCGGTGTCTCCCAGCCTCGGGGTGCTGATCTTGGGCAACTCGGTCTTGGAAGGCGTCGGCACGGCGCTGCTCATCCCCCCGGTCTACATCCTCACCACGCTGCGCTTCGGCGACCTCGCCTCGCGCGCCCGTGCCTTCGGCGTGATCAGCGGCATGGGTGGTGTGGGCGCCGCGGCGGGGCCCTTGATCGGTGGCGTCATCACCACGGGAATCAGCTGGCGCGCCGCGTTCGTCTTCCAGGCCTTGGTGGTCGCGGCGATCGTCCTGCTGAGCCGCAGGATCGAGGATCCGATCGCGGCGGACCCCACGCGCCCCTTCGACGCCGTTGGAGCAGTCCTGTCGGCCGTCGGCATGTTCTGCGTGGTCTTCGGGATCCTGCAGGCCGACAACAACGCCGCGCTGATGGTCGCGTTCGTGGCCGCTGGGGCCGCGTTCCTGGTCGGGTTCTTCCTCTACATCCGCGCGCGGGAGCGAGCCGGCAAGGAACCGCTGCTGTCCACCGGGCTGTTCAAGAACCGAACCTCGAACCTCGGCCTCGCCACGCAGAACATCCAATGGCTGCTGCTGATGGGGACGTCGTTCGTCGTTGCCGTGTTCCTGCAGACGGTCCGCGGCTACAACGCGATCGAGACCGGTGTCATCTTCACCGCCGCGACGCTGGGTGTCCTCGCATCGTCGCTCGGGGCCGAGCGATTCGCCAAGCGGCGTCCGCAGAAGACGCTGATCATGGCCGGCTTCGTGATCACCGCGGCGGGGATCGGCCTCCTGCTGGCCCTGGTCGGGGCCTCCTCGCGAGTCGTCGCCTTCGCACCAGGCCTGCTGCTGATCGGGCTCGGGCTCGGGCTCATGCTGACCCCATCGGTCAACGTCGTTCAGTCCAGCTTTCCAGAGGACCTGCAGGGTGAGATCTCGGGGCTGTCGCGCAGCGTCTCCAACCTCGGCTCGTCGTTCGGCACCGCGATAGCCGGCACGATCCTGGTCTCCAACCTCGGATCGGGAAACACAAGCTATGTAGTGGCCATGGTTGTGCTCGCCGCCCTCGCGCTCATCGGCCTCGCCGCGGCCGCTCGGCTCCCGAGCGGCCCCGAGCAGCAACGGGTGGGGTAGAACCGAGACGCCTGGACATGGCGGGCAGCGTCGGGCGCCTCGCTTCTTGCCCCAAAGTCCGAAATCGTTGCCGGGGGTGCGGCGATGGGGTCGGCTCGGCGATACTGGGCGGGCGATGTCGCAGGAGAACGTGGAGATCGTGCGGCGCGTGTCGGACGCCTACAACCGCCGCGACGTGGGAGCGATGCTCGACGAACTCCACCCCGAGATCGAGTGGCACCCCTGGTTGCAGCTTCAGTTCGGCGGGGGAGCCACCGTGTATCGGGGGCACCAGGGCGTCCGGAGGGGAATCCGAGAGCTGGAAGAAGCCTTCTCTGAAATCCAGGCAGAGCAATCAGAGATCCGGGACCTTGGCGAGCGAGTCGTCGCCATCGGTCACCACCGGGGACGCGGCAAGGAGAGCGGCGCCATAACCGAATCGCCACTCGCTTGGATCGTGGAGTTCAAGAGTGGCAAGGTGATTCGGGTCCGCGAGTATCTCGACCCTAAGGAAGCGCTCGAAGCCGTGGGGCTGTCGGAGTAGCGCCAACCCGGCGGCGGTACGCTGACCGCATGGCGTCGCCACGGATGCCAGGAGGCCTTTCGAGCGCAGCCAAGCGCGCCTGGCGCACGGCGATCGAGGCGGTGGACGATCCCGAGCGCTACGAGCGCGCCGTGAGCGACTACGCGCGCGCCGTCGATCGCCTCGACGCGATCCGGCGCGAGTGGCAGCGGCTCGGGCAGCCGGTGACCGAGCTGGTGGCTCCACCGGGCAGGCACTCGTGGTGCACCCGCTCGTGCCCACTTTGGAAGCGGCCGAGGCGCACGTGGCCAAGCTCGCCGCCAGCCTGGGGCTCACGCCTGAGGGCTACCGCCAGGTCAAGCCCAAGCTGGGGCGGCCGAAGTAGATCGTGCCCGCGCTGCCGAGTTCGGCGCGCCTCACGCCGGTGGGTTAGGCGGCGAGCCTTCGGGCGCCGCCTCGCTCTTGCCCAAATCGCAGCGGCCCCGTCGTCGTGCAACGCCTGCTTTCAAACGATAGGAGCAGTGCGCCAACCGACAGTGACAGCCCTGACGGAGGGTGTGGAAGCCGACACCCGTCAGTCCGGCGCGCGCGGCGGCGGGGACGAGCACGCGGCGGCGCAGGCTGCCCTGATCGGACGCCGCGCCGTCGCGACCCGGAAAGACGAACGCGTCGTCAGCCGTAGTGCTAGGCCGTTGAGCGCGCAGCAGGGCAGCGAGCTCGGCCGTGAGCGGGATCAGCCGCGCGCCGTGACGGGACTTCGGCGCAACTACGGCGCCTTTGACGATCGCCCGGCGCACCCGCAGATGCGGTGCTGGCACGTCGAGACGAGGTCGCTCCAGCGCAGGCCGCTTGCCTCGGAGATTCGCAGTCCGGTGGCGGCGAGCAGCTCGAACAGCGGCCGCCACTTCGCCGGTATCTCGTCGAGCAGGCGCACAAGCTCCGCGCGCGTCAGGAAGCGCCGCTCGTGCATCGACCATGCACGGCCCGACCGCCGCCGCGGCAGCACGCCCCACTCGGCCGGGTTCCCATCCAAAAGCCCATCGGCGACCGCAGCGTCAAGCGCTAGGCGCAGCGGCGTGAGCGCGTTGGCGATAGAGCGGTCGCGCAGTCGCCCGTCCCGGCCGGGACGAGTCGTCAGCCAATCCACGGAGTGCTGCACAGCGGCGCGATCGAGATCCCGCACCCGGACTTCGCGGTCGAAGTACGTCAACGCGAAGTTGACCAGTAGCCGGCGCTACTCGCGCCGCGTGCTGATGCGAACGCTGTCGTGCCCGCTGCCGGCGTAGCGATCAAGCCACGACAGGCTGAACTCGTGCAACGTCGGGCCGCGCCGCCGCGCACGCGCCTCGCCGGCGCGCCGCAGCTTGATCGCGCGAGCGTCGGCCATGGTCTCGGCCGTCTGCTTGTGCTGACGTCCGTCGGCGCGGTAGACCACGACAAACTTCGACCCACGCCGGTAGACGCCCGGTACGTCGGTCGCCCGTCAGGATTCGAACCTGAGACCTTCGGTTCCGTAGTTGGCCCAGATCCCGCTTGGTAGAGCGGGAAGGCCCACGTGACGTCACTCCGGGATCACCTTTTTCTCGAGGCCTGACCCTTGCTCATGGCTCGGCACCCGACCTCACCATGGTGGGACTCAGACGGAACCGTGCGCGCGCCGACTGGCGCTTCCGCTTCACGCGGGATCGCAGCGCGGCTGGGAGACGCCACGAAGGGAGAACACCGAGCAGCGCCAGACCATCAGTTCTGTCAAGCGGCGTCGGCGGCGACGCTCCGTGCTACCACTGAGCTACCTATCTGAGCGAAACACGCGGACGTGGCTGGGCCAAGGTGCGATTCGAGAGAAGAACTGTCCGCAGTACGTG
>CAWIGR010000014.1:0-159542 GCA_963835705.1 uncultured Thermoleophilaceae bacterium | reverse complement strand
GTCGTAGGCCGGCTCGGCGTGGGCCGCTTCCGCGGTCTGCTCGCCGGTGCGCAGCACCACAAGCGCCACCACGATCGCCACCGCGGTCAGCGCCGCCCCGACCAGATACGCCAGGTGATAGCCGCCGTTCAGCGCGGCCGCCACCGACTCGCCGTCGGCCCTCAGCGCCTCGGCGCGCGAGGTCGAGAGCGTCGCCAGCACGGCCAGGCCGACCGCGCCGCCCACCTGGACGGTCGTGTTGACGAGGCCGGAGGCGAGCCCGGCGTCGCTCGGGGTCGCGCCGGACATCGCCAGCGTCATCAGGGCCGGGAACGCCAGGCCCGCGCCGGCGCCGAGCAGCAGCATCACCGGTGCGATCTCGGTCAGGTACTTCGCGTCCACCGGGGCGCGCGAGAAGAGCACCAGCCCGGCCGCGGCGGAGCCGAGCCCCGCCACCAGCGTGGCCTTCGGGCCGATGCCCATGATCAGCTTCTCCGCATAGCCGAGCGACAGCGTGCCCATCACGATGCACGAGGGAAGGAAGGCCAGCCCGACCTCGAGTGCGCTGTAGCCGAGGATGCCCTGCATGTAGAGCGCCCCGAGGAAGAACATCCCGAAGAACCCCACGACCAGCAGGCCCATCACCACGTTCGCCGCGCTCACGTCCCGCGAGCGGAACAGCCGCAGCGGCATCAGCGGGTTCTCGATGCGCGCCTGACGGACGACGAACGCCGCCAGCAGTGCGAGCGAGACGCCGCCCAGGCCGAGCGTCTGGATCGAGCCCCAGCCCTGCTCGCCGGCCTCGAGCAGCGAGTAGACGCCCAGCATCAGCCCGGCGGTGAGCAGCACCGCGCCGGGCATGTCCGCGCCGCGGCTCGAGCCCGATGCCCTCGCGGTGCTCGACCACGCGCAGCGCCAGAAGCGCGATCGCCACGCCGATCGGCACGTTCACGAAGAAGATCCAGTGCCAGTTGATCGCCTCGGTCAGCACGCCGCCCGCCAGCAGCCCGATCGACGCCCCGGCCGAGGCCACGAAGCTGTAGACGCCGATCGCCTTCGCCTGCTCGCGCGGCTCGGGGAACATCGTCACGATCATCCCGAGGATCACCGCCGAGGCGACGGCGCCGCCGGCGCCCTGCACGAAGCGCGCGCCGATCAGCACGCCCTGGCTCTGCGCCAGCGCGCAGACGAGCGACGCGACGGTGAACACCGCCAGCCCGGCGAGGAACACCCGCCGCTGGCCGATCAGGTCACCAAGCCGCCCCGCCAGCAGGAGCAGGCCGCCGAACGCGATCAGGTAGGCGTTCACGACCCACGCGAGTCCGCTCTGGGAGAAGCCCAGGTCGTCCTGGATCGAGGGGAGCGCGACGTTCACGATCGTGGCGTCCAGCACGATCATCAGCATCCCGCCGCACAGCACGTATAGGGCGAGCCAGCGCCTTGCGTCGTTGGTCGTTTCGGTGGTCATGGTCGTACAGACCACGCGGCCACCGGAAACTCATCGCCGCGCCCAGTCCGCCTTGTGAATTCGCTTCTCGGCCTCGTAGTCGTCGAGCGCCTGGGGCGAGTCGACGTCTCCCAGCGTGGGGTGCCACGGCACCAGCTCCCGTGCCGCGGCCACGTCGAAGTGCTTGGCGAGCACGGCGCCGAGCCCCTTGACCTTCATCTCGCCGAAGCCGGGCAGGCCCATCAGGTTGGCGCGCAGCTCGTCCGCGTCCGCGGCGCTGGTCCAGACGCGCGCGGCGTCGCCGTCGTAGCGGTCGCGCAGGTGCACCGCGAGCTCGTGGATGCGCTTGGCCATCACCTTCGGGTAGCGGTGGATCGGCGGTCGCGCCATGAAGACCGGCTCGAGCTCCGCGGACGCCAGCGTGTCGGCGTCGATCGCGCCGAGCCGCTGCTTCAGCGCCAGCGGCCCCTCGAACGCCTTGCGCACGGTCACCCTCTGGTCGAGCGCGAAGCCCACCACCAGCGCCATCGGGTCCGAGCCGATCAGCGCGTTGGCCTCGTCGGAATCGGTGAAGTAGAGCGGCTTCATCGCTTCTGCTGCCAGAACGCTATCTCCCCTCCGGCCGGGGTCGCGACCACGCTGCGCCAGCCCGCCGGCCCCTCGCGCGGACCGAGCAGGACCGAGCCGCCGAGCCGGCGGGCACGCTCGGTCGCCACCCCGATCCGGTCGACCTCGACGTAGGGCAGCCAGACCGGGCGCTCCGTGGGGCACTCGACGATGCCGCCGCCGACCGGGCCGCCCATCTCGAGCGCCTCGTAGGTGCCCTCGCGCGCGTGGATCTGCTCCGGCCGCCAGCCGAAGAGCTCCGCGTAGAAGGCGCGCGCGCGCTGCAGGTCACCGGTGTGGAGCTCGAGGTGGACCACCGGATTTGAAGGGGACCGCCGCATCGTCGTGGCCCATAGACCACGGCGTGGCCGCAAACTCATCGCGGCCGATGAGAAACAGTCGCTCGCGGGGTCTAACCTGGCGGGTTATGGCTACCCGCTCCACAACCGCGGCGATCCACGACCAGGAGCTGCTCGAGGCGGCTCGCGGCGGCGACGAAGGCGCCTTCACGCGGCTGGTCGAGCCCTACCACGGCGAGCTGCAGGCCCACTGCTACCGCATGGTCGGCTCGGTCCACGACGCCGAGGACGCCCTTCAGGAGGCGATGCTGCGCGCCTGGCGCGCGCTGGCGAAGTTCGAGGGCCGCAGCTCGCTGCGCTCCTGGCTCTACACGATCGCCACCAACACCTCCCTGAACCTGATCGCGCGCCGGCCGAAGCGCGTGCTCCCGCTCGACTACGGGCCGTCCTTCGACCCGCACGACCAGGGCATCGGCATGCCGCCGATCGAGGCGACCTGGGTGGAGCCCTACCCCGACCAGGGGCTTGGCCTGGAGGACGGCTACGCCGCGCCCGAGGCCCGCTACGAGTTGCGCGAGAGCGTCGAGCTGGCGTTCGTGGCCGCGCTTCAATACCTGCCTCGCCAACCAGCGCGCCGCGCTGATCCTGCGCGAGGTGCTCGGCTTCTCTGCGCAGGAGACGGCCGAGTCGCTCGAGACGACGGTCGCCTCGGTGAACAGCGCGCTCCAGCGCGCCCGAAAGACGGTCGACGAGCGGCTCCCCGAGGAGAGCCAGCAGGCCACGGTGCGCGCGCTCGGCGACGACGGCCTCCGCGACGTCGTGGAGGGCTACATGGACGCGATGCGGCACGGCGACGTGGACAGGGTGGTGTCGATGCTTGCCGAGGACGCCGCCTGGTCGATGCCCCCGCTCGCGGCCTGGTTCACCGGGCCCGAGGAGCTCGAGGGCTTCCTTCGCTACGGGCCGCTGTCGGGCGACTGGCAGTGGCGCCACGTGCCGGCCCGGGCGAACGGCCAGCCCGCGGTCGGCTCGTACTGCTGGCACCCCGGCGAGGCGACGCACCTGCCCTTCGCGCTCGACGTGCTCACCGTGGGCGAGGACCGGCGGATCAAGGAGATCACGTCCTTCATCTGCCGCTCGACGCGCGGCGAGGATCCCGACTACTACGTGCGCTGGCCCGAGCAGCCCGTGGACGTCGACTGGGTCGAGGCGTTCTTCGGGCGCTTCGGACTGCCGGGACGGCTGGACGACTGATGCTCGCCGACGCCAAGGCATACAGCGGCTTCGCGGTCGACGACATGGACAGGGCGGAGGAGTTCTACGGCGACACGCTCGGGCTGCGGACGAGCATGATGGACGAGGAGCGGCACCTGATGACGCTGCACCTCGCCGGCGGCCGCGACACGCTCGTCTACGTCAGCCCGACCTTCGCGCCAGGCAGCTACACGATCCTCAACTTCGAGGTCGACGACATCGACGCGGCCGTCGACGGGCTGACCGCCCGCGGCGTGGAGCTCGAGCGCTACGAGGGGATGGAGCAGGACGAGAAGGGCATCTCCCGCCGCGGCCCCGTACATCGCCTGGTTCAAGGACCCGGCCGGGAACATCCTGTCGCTGCCTCTCACGCCGACCCTCGTAGCGCTACCTTCCGGTCGACGCTAGCGTGCCCTATGCGACCCGTTCGCCTGCTCACTGCCGCCTCGCTGTGTTCTGCGCTCGCCCTCGCTTGCGCGGGAGCGGCGCCTGCCGCGGCGCCGACGGTCGGGAACCCCGGCGTCTTCGGCGCGGTCGTCACCGACATGGTTGTGCGGATCGGCGGTGGCGGCGCGGGCAGCGTCCACGGCGTGGCGTTCTCCGCCGTCCGCGGCGGCACGATCTCGGCCGGTGGAGCGGTGCACGTCCCGCGGGCGGGCCTCGCCTTTCCTCCGGTCACATACACGGACGAGACCTACGGAAGCGGCACGTACACGATCACATTCGTTCCCACGAGCGACGCGACCGGCTCGCTCAACCCGGTGACGGGACAGGGTTCGATCCACGTGCAGTTCTGGGCGAGGCTGCAGAGCCAGAGCTTCGACTTCGGGCCCGACTGCGGTGTGGGCTCGGAGGCCAGCCCGGTCGCGCTCACGCTGACGACAGGGCCCACCAGCCCGCCGCCGCCGACGGCCCCGATCGCCGGCAGCGGCTATGACGAGAGCACCGGTCGGCTGACCCTGGTGAACAACTCCGTCGAGCTGCCGGCGACCAGCAACTGCAACCCACCCTTCGGCGACGCGTTGAACTCCGAGCTGCACCTGCCCTCGGCCGCTGGGCGCAACTCCGTGGTCATGGACGCCCGGCTCGAGCCGCTGATCGTGGCGCAGCGCCCACCCTCGCTGACGCGCCTTCGGCTCCTACCGCGGGCGTTTCCCACGCGAGCCGTGGGCGGCGGCGGGCCGCGGCCCGGCACGAGGGTGAGCTACCAGCTCAGCGAGGCAGCTACCACGCGCTTTCGGGTGGAGCGGTCGCTCCCGGCCGGAGGAGCGGGGGCAGTGCGTGAGGCCGAGCCGCGAGACGCAACACCGCACGGCGTGCGTGCGCTGGGTGCCCGTGCGCGGGAGCTTCAAGCGCTCCGCCGGGCCCGGGGCGGCGAGCTTCCGCTTCGCGGGCCGAATCGGCGGTAGGCGCCTGCCGCCCGGTCGCTACCGGCTCCTGGCCGCCCCGCGCGATGCCCTCGGGACCGGCGGAGCGGTCAAGCGGGCGGCCTTCAGGGTCGAGCGCTGATATTGGCACCGAGGCACCGCCCCGGACTGCGAGCCTGTACGCGCCCGGCAGGATTTGAACCTGCGACCTTCCGCTCCGGAGGGCACGCTCTATCCACTGAGCTACGGGCGCGAGTGCGGTTGAGTGTAGTCCGGGCATGGTCATCGCGGTGATCGCAGACACGCACATGCCGCGCGGCGGCCGGCGGCTGCCGGACGCCTGCGTGGAGCGGATCGAGGCGGCCGACCTCCTGCTCCACGCGGGCGACCTGATGACCGTCGAGGTGCTGCGCGAGCTCGAGGCGATCGGCCCGCCGCTGGCCGCCGTGCACGGCAACATGGACACCGCCGAGCTGCGCCGGCTGCTCCCCGCCGAGCGGGTGGTGGAGGCCGGCGGTGCGCGGATCGCCATGGTCCACGACGCCGGCCCGCGCCGCGGCCGCCTCGAGCGCATGCGCCGCCGCTTCGAGCGACCGGGCCGACGCGGTGGTGTTCGGCCACTCCCACCTGCCTCTGCATCGAGCGGGCCGGCGACGGCTTCCAGATCTTCAATCCCGGGCAGCCCGACCGAGCGCCGCCGCGCCCCGCGCACACGATGGGGATGGCCCGTGCCGAGGCCGGGAAGCTCGAGTTCGAGCTGGTCGAGCTGATACCGTATACGGCATCATGACTCCCGCAGAAGCTGGTCCGATCCACACGCGAGCGCAAGCGCCTGAGCCAGCGCCGGCTCGCCCTGCGCGCCGGCACCAGCCAGAGCGCGATCGCCCGCATCGAGCGCGGCGACGAGGAGGTCACCTGGCCGCGGCTGCGCTCGCTGATGATCGCGATGGGGGAGGAGCCCGAGCTGACGTCTCGCCCCGTCGCGAGCCGATACGACGCGGCGGACCTGCTCGCCATGCGGCGGACGTCGCCGGAGGCGCGCCTGGAGAGCGGTCTCGCCTTCGACAAGCTCGCGAGCGAGCTCGCCGTGGGCGTGCGGCGGCACAAGCATGGCCGGGCCGCCTGAGCCCATCTTCGATCCGCGCGCGATCCTCTTGGCGCTGGCCGAGCACGGCGTCGAGTTCGTGGTCGTCGGAGGCGTTGCGGTGCAGGCACACGGCCATGGTCGTTCCACCAAGGACCTTGACGTGATGCCCCGGCCGGACCTCGTGAACCTCAGCCGGCTCAGCGAGGCCCTGGCCGCCCTCGGTGCCCAACTGCTCCGTGCGGACCGCCCCGTCGACGTGACCGACCCGCATCTGCTGAAGCGAGCGCCTCTCGTGCCGCTGATGACGTGTACGGGCGCCTTGATCTCATGAACGTCGCGCTCACCCACGGCGCTCCTCGCTCCTACGACGAGCTTCGTGAGCGGGCGGTCGAGACCGAGATCGACGGCAGAACGGTCGCGGTAGCGGGGCTCGACGACCTCATCCGGATGAAGCGCGTGGCGGGCCGGGACATCGACCTCGACGACATCGGGGCGCTCACTCGCGAGCGACGAAGAGCTCGAGCGCGAGGCGCCGCAGTCAACATAGGGACCATGGACCTCGACGTCCTCTTCGTCGGTACCGCGGGCGCCGCGCCGTCGGCCCGGCGCGGGCTGCCCGCCACGGTCGTCCGGCGCGGCGGCGAGCGGCTGCTGTTCGACTGCGGCGAGGGCACGCAGCGGCAGCTGATGCGCTCGATCGGGCTGGTCGACTTCGAGGAGCTGTTCCTGACCCACTTCCACGCCGACCACGTGCTCGGCCTGCCCGGCATGCTCAAGTCGTTCGCGCTGCGCCAGCGCGAACGGCCGCTGACGATCTACGGCCCGCCCGGCCTCGGCGCGTTCTGGCGCCTGCTCGGCCCGATCGTCGGCCGGCTGCCGTTCGCGGTCTCGCTCGTCGAGCTCGAGCCGAACGACGAGCTCGAGCGCGACGGCTACCGGCTGGCGGCGTACGAGGTCGACCACCGCGGCCTCGCGCTCGGCTACGCGCTGGTCGAGCTTCCGCGCCCGGGCGTGTTCGACCCCGAGCGCGCCCAGAGCCTCGGCGTGACGCCCGGCCCGGACTTCGGCCGGCTCCAGCGCGGCGAGACCGTGAACGGCGTGCGGCCCGGCCAGGTGATGGGCGAGCCGCGCCGCGGGCGAAAGCTCGTCCTGGCGGGCGACACGATGCCGTGCGAGATGACGCGCCTGGTCGCCCACGAGGCCGACCTGCTCGTGCACGAGGCCACCCTGCTCGAGGACGAGGCCGAGCGCGCGCGGGAGACCCGCCACTCGACGGCGCTCGGAGCCGCCGAGCTGGCCGCCGCGGCGCGGGTCACGATGCTGGCCCTCACGCACGTGTCGCCCCGCTACGGCGGCCGCGAGGTGAGGGAGGAGGCCCGCGCCGCGTTCGAGAACACGGTCGTGCCGCGCGACTTCGACCGCATCGAGATCCCGTTCCCCGAGCGCGGCGAGCCGGTGCACGTGAAGGCGTCGGAGCGGCCACCGGAGCGGGTGGAGGCCGCCGCGCCCGACCCGGTGCCCTGACCGGGAACGACTGAGGGACCGTCTGCCCTACCGCAGCTTGTAGAGGCTCGAGTCCGTCCCACCCACGTACACCGACCCCTTGAAGACGGCGATGCTCTGGGAAGTAAGGGGAGCCGTTGCGACACTCCTCCAAGTGACGAGGTCGCGGCTCTTCCTGACTTGCCCATCGTTGGCGAGCGTGTAGATCGTGTTGCCGTCGATCTTGAAGTCGTATATCGGCGAGGGCAACACGACCTGGGCGGTCACACCGTCGAAGGCCTTGAGGAAGTTGGCGGACCATCCAGCGTGCACTCCCCCGTGGTAGACCAGTCTGCCGGCAAAGACCTCCGCGTGGTTGAACGTCCCGAGGCTCGGCCCATCCGACCAGCTCGTTCCGTCGAAGACCTTGGAGGTTGGGTGCGCCGGCCGTAGAAGTCCCTCGCTTGAACGTAGAGCTTGCTCTGGTAGACACCGGCGCCATAGAAGCGGGCGAAATCACCGGCGATACCGCTCACCGGCCCGACCGCCAGCACTTTCTCCCAGCTCGCACCTCCGTCGAGGCTCCGCCAGACGGCCGCGTCGGGTCCCTGGGAGCCCACGAGCCAGAGATCTGAACCGGTCAGGCTCACGATGTCGAAGGCGTGCGTCGAGCCGACGACGGTCGGGTTGCTCCAGCTCGCGAAGCGACCGATGTCCGTGCCTACCGCGTAGTCCGAGCCGACGCGCGTGTCGATGGAGGGGGCATAGAGCTTCCCATCGATCACCCGGAACGTGTAAATCGCCTCGGTATCGGCGCTCAGCTCGGGAGCCGAGGCGAAGCGGGTACCGTCGAACGGCGTCACTGCGATCGGCCCCGTATTGGCACCGTAGTCGCCGAAGCCGCTGTAGAGCTTGCCGTTCCAGCTTTGGAGCGTGACAAGGCCTCTACCTGTTGCGCTGGGCTGGAGCGACGCCTGGGGATGAGTCCCCTTGAAGACGAAGCGGGCGGCGTCGGCTGTGGCGGGGGCGCCGAGCAGCAGTCCCAAGACCGAGACGAGCGCGAGACAAGGAAGCAGGCGCCTGCCCAGCCCGCTGCGGCGGCCATGTCCGAGATGCAACAAGCTGAAAGCGGCCAAGCACGCCTCCCACAGGGCGCAAAGACGTTGCGGCTAGTGTCTGCGGCGAGTGTCCAGTCTCTGACGTCGCGTGTCAACGTAGGAGCAAGAGGTGCACGACCTCCTCGCCGAAGTCGTGTCGTTTGACGGGTGCTTAAGGGAGAAAGCCCTCTTAGACAGGGACGAAGCTCTCGAGCGCACGAACGGTCTCTTCCGGCCGCTCGAGGAAGAACAGGGGCCCGGCGTCACCGTCGAGCTCCCCGCTCGCCCCGGTTGTCGTAGGCGATCACCCGCCCGCGAGGCGCTCAGCCTTTCGGCGAGCGGAGCCCAGTCGCTCGCCACGGCGGGTATGCCGGGCACGAGCAGCAGCGGCGCTCCCGACCCGCGCTCCTCGTAGTGCAGCTCGAGACCGTCGAGCTCTGCCCTTGCCACGCGGGGAAGGTAGCTCAGCCCACCGGCGCCATCGGCCCGCACGACTCGATGTCGCGCAGAGCTGCTCGGCGCGGTCCGGGCCCCAGCGGCCCGAGCCGACCAGGTCGCCGGCCAGCTCGCCGACCCGGGTGAGGCCGTCGCGGGCCTCGTCGCTCCAGGCGCGCTCGTCGCAGAAGAGGAGAGCGTCGGCGGCCTCCCTGACGAGCGCGCACTCCTGCCGGCGTGAGAGCGTCCGGGCCGTCGTCCTTGACAGTCCGCATCAACCGACCGTACGCCTGTGCGCGCTCGGAGGTCACCTTGGGCCCAGGGTAGCGACGCGGGAGGGTGGCGTCCAGCGGGAGTGCTAGGTTGCAGAGAGGTTCCTTTAACCCGGTCCGGTGAGGCCAGGAAGGAGCAGGACTTGAGCGAGAAGACGGTCCTCGACCGAGAGGACGTGCGGCGGACGCTGGTGCGGATCGCGCACGAGATCGTCGAGAAGACGGCCAGCTCGCCGTCTCCCACCCGCCTCGCGGTCGTCGGAATCCACCGTCGCGGCGCCGTGCTGGCCGCGCGCCTGCGCGACCTGGTGGCCGAGCTCGTCGGCGAGCCGGTGCCGCTCGGGGACATCGACATCAGCTTCTACCGCGACGACCTGGCCCGCCGCGATCCCACCGCCCAGCCGGTGGTGCACGCCTCGCACGTCGACTTCCCCGTCGAGGGCACCACGATCGTGCTGGTGGACGACGTGCTCTACACCGGGCGCACCGTGCGCGCCGCCATCGACGCCCTGTTCGACTACGGCCGCCCCGAGCGCGTCCAGCTCGCCGTGCTCGCCGACCGCGGCCACCGCGAGCTGCCCTTCCGGCCCGACTACGTCGGGAAGAACCTGCCCACCGCGCGCGGCGAGCGCGTGAACGTGCGCGTGGAGGAGATCGACGGCGTCGACGAGGTCGCGATCGCCGAAGGAGTGCCCGCATGATGCGCCACCTGCTGTCCGTCGACGATCTCACGCGCGAGGACATCGAGCGCATCCTCGGCCGCGCCGCGAGCTTCGCCGAGGTGTCCGGCCGCGAGATCAAGAAGGTCCCCACGCTGCGCGGCCGCACGGTGATCAACCTCTTCTACGAGGCATCCACGCGCACCAGCTCGAGCTTCGAGCTGGCCGCCAAGCGCCTCAGCGCCGACCTGGTGTCGATCAAGTCGAGCGGCTCCGCGGTGGACAAGGGCGAGTCGCTGAAGGACACCGTCCAGACCCTGTCGGCCTACGACCCCGCCGCGATCGTGATCCGCTCGCCGCACGCCGGCGCCGCCGCGCTCGTGGCGCGCTGGAGCCGCGCCGCGGTGATCAACGCCGGCGACGGCAAGCACGAGCACCCCACCCAGGCGCTGCTCGACCTGTACACGCTCAAGCGGCGGGCGGGCGCGCTCGAAGGGCTGCGCGTCTGGATCGTGGGCGACGTGCTGCACAGCCGCGTCGCGCGCTCCGGGATCCTCGCCTTCTCGCGCATGGGCTGCGAGGTCACGGTGTGCGGGCCGCCGACGCTGATCCCGCGCGGGATCGAGGCGCTCGGATGCGAGGTGCGCACCACGCTCGACGAGCTCGGCACGGCGGACGTCGTGTACGCGCTGCGGATGCAGCGCGAGCGCATGACGGGGTCGTACGTGCCGTCGCTGCGCGAGTACGCCGCGCAGTACCAGATCGACGGCCGCCGGCTCGGCCCGAACCAGCTGCTGATGCACCCCGGGCCCGTCAACCGCGGCGTCGAGCTCGCGGCGGAGGTGATCGACTCGCCCCAGGCCCTGATCGTGGAGCAGGTGGAGTCGGGCGTGGTGGTGCGGATGGCCGTGCTGTACGAGCTGCTGGCCGGCAGAGGCGCGCCCGCCGGCCTGCCCGACCGCGCGACGACGGAGCCTCAGCCGGCGTGAACAGGGTCGACGCGACAGGCCGCCGCGAGGTCGAGCTCGACCGCGCGCCCGTGAGCCCCTCCACGGTGCTCATCCGCGGCGCCCGGCTGCTCGACCCGCGCGCCGGGCTCGACGGCCGGGCCGACCTGTTGATTCGCGATGGGCAGATTGCCGAGCTGGGCGACTCCCTCGCCGCGCCCGAGGGCGCCGAGACGATCGACGGCGAGGGACTCCACGCGTTCCCGGGGTTTGTCGACCCGCACGTGCACCTGCGCACGCCCGGCCGGGAGGACGAGGAGGACCTCGACTCCGGCACCCGCGCCGCAGCGGCCGGCGGCTATCTGCGCGATCCTGGCTCAGCCGAACACCGCGCCTGTGGTGGACTCGGCGCCGGTGCTGCGCTCGCTGCGCGAGCGGGCGCGCGCCGAGGCGCGCATCCCGACCGGCTTCCTCGCGGCGATCACCGTGGGACAGCGCGGCGAGCAGCTGACCGAGATGGCGGAGCTCGCCGGCGCGGGGGCGGCCGGCTTCACCGACGACGGCCTGCCGGTCCGGTCCGCGGGAGTGATGCGCCAGGCGCTCCAGTACCAGCGCCTCGCGGGGCGCCTGCTGGCGCTGCACGAGGAGGACCCCTCGCTGTCGGCGGACGGCGTGATGCACGAGGGCGAGGTCTCGGCGCTGCTCGGCCTGGCCGGGATCCCGTCGGTCTCGGAGTCGGTCCAGGTGGTACGCGACTGCGGGCTCGCCGCCTACGAGGGCGGGCAGATCCACGTGCAGCACGTCTCGGCGCGCGAGACCGTCGAGGCCATCGAGCGGGCCAAGGCGGCGGGCACCCGGGTGACGTGCGAGGCCACCCCGCACCATCTCGTCCTGACCGACGAGGCCGTGCGCTCGCTCGACACGAACTTCAAGATGAACCCGCCGCTGCGCGGCGAGCCGGACCGCCAGGCGCTGATCGAGGCGCTGCGCAGCGGGGTGATCGACTGCGTGGCGACCGACCACGCCCCGCACGCGCGCGAGGAGAAGGAGCAGCCCTTCGAGCTGGCCCCGATGGGGGTCACGGGCCTCGAGACCGCGTTCGCGGCGCTGCACACGGAGCTGGTGCTGCCCGGCCTGATCGACCTGGGCGTGCTGGTGGAGCGCATGACCGCGGGCGGCGAGCCGTTCGGCCTGCCGGTGCCGCGCATCGAGGCGGGAGCGCCGGCCAACCTGTGCCTGGTCGACCTCGACGCCGAGTGGGAGGTGGGCGAGGCCGGCTACGAGAGCCGCTCCGCCAACTGCGCGTTCGCGGGCCGCCGCCTGACCGGGCGGGTGCGGATCACGGTCGCCGCCGGATCCGTGGCGTATCGCGAGCGCACCTTCGCGCTGGGGGCCGTGGCGTAATGGCCTACGTGCTGCTCGAGGACGGCTCGCGCTTCGACGGCGAGCGCGGCGGGCGCCCCGGCCGACGGTTTGGGCGAGGTCGTGTTCAACACCGCGATGTCCGGCTACCAGGAGGCGGTCACCGACCCGAGCTACGCCGGCCAGATCATCGTCTTCACCTACCCGCTGATCGGGAACTACGGCGTGTCGGGCTCGCACATGGAGTCGGACCGCATCCACGCGCGCGCGGTGATCATGCGCGAGGGGGTGGACCGCGAGGACGCCCCGAACGCCGAGGGCGGCTGGCTCTCCTGGCTGCGCGACTGCGGCGTGCCCGCCCTGACGGGCGTGGACACGCGCGCCCTCGTGCGGCACATCCGTGACAAGGGCGCGATGCGCGGCGGTGTGTTCGGCGACGGGGTGCCGGAGTCCGAGGCCCGCGAGCGGGTGCTCGCGCAGCCCTCGATGACGGGGCTCGACCTCGCCCGCGAGGTCTCGCCGCGCGAGGCGCAGGTGCTCGAGGGCGCCGGCCCGCGCGTGATCGCGATCGACACCGGCATCAAGAGCTCGATCGTGCGCAACCTGCGCGAGCGCGGGGTGCACCTGGAGCTGCATCCCTGCACGGTGACCGCGGACGAGCTGCTCGCGCAAGACCCCGACGCCGTCTTCCTCGCCAACGGCCCGGGAGACCCGGCCGCGCTCGACTATGTCGTCGAGGCGGTGCGCGGGGTGGTGGGCGAGGTGCCGGTCTGGGGGATCTGCCTCGGCCACCAGCTGCTCTGCCGCGCGGTCGGGCTCGAGACCTACAAGCTGCCCTTCGGCCACCGCGGCGCCAACCACCCGGTCAAGGACCTCGAGACCGGCAAGATCGAGATCACCTCGCAGAACCACGGCTTCGCGGTGCTCGGCCCGGGCGGGGAGCGCACGATCGAAGCCGACGAGCCGGTGCGCTGGGAGACGGACTTCGGCGCGGCCGAGCTGCAGCAGCTCAACCTCTACGACCGCACCGTCGAAGGCCTGGTGCTGCGCGACGTGCCCGGCTCCACCGTGCAGTACCACCCCGAGGCGGGCCCCGGGCCGCACGACGCCCTGCATCTCTTCGACCGCTTCATCGAACGGCTTGCCGCGTAGGGACGACATCAAGAAGATCCTCGTGATCGGCTCCGGCCCGATCGTGATCGGGCAGGCGGCCGAGTTCGACTACTCGGGAGCGCAGGCATGCAAGGTGCTGCTGGAGGAGGGCTACGAGGTCGTCCTCGTCAACTCGAACCCGGCCACGATCATGACCGACCCCGAGTTCGCCACCGCCACCTACATCGAGCCGCTGCTGCCGGCGTCCGTGGCGAAGGTGATCGAGCGCGAGAAGCCCGACGCGATGCTGCCCACGCTGGGCGGCGGCACCGCGCTCGACCTCGCGCGCCGGCTCTCCGAGGACGGCACGCTGGCGAAGCACCGCGTCGAGTTGATCGGGGCCGACTACGACGCGATCCGCCGCGCCGAGGACCGCGACCTGTTCCGCGCCACGATGGAGCGCGCCGGCCTGCGCGTGCCGCGCAGCGCCGCGGTGAAATCGATGCGAGAGGCCGACCGGGCCCTGCCCGACGTGGGGCTGCCGGCGATCGTGCGGCCAGGCTTCACGATGGGCGGCGCCGGCGGCGGCATCGCCCGCTCCGCGACCGAGTACCGCCAGGTCGTGGCCGAGGGCCTGGCCGCGTCGCCGATCGGCCAGGTGCTGGTGGAGGAGTCGGTGATCGGCTGGGGCGAGTTCGAGCTCGAGGTGATGCGCGACGCGAACGACAACGTCGTGATCGTCTGCTCGATCGAGAACGTCGACCCGATGGGCGTGCACACGGGCGACAGCGTCACGGTGGCGCCGCAGCAGACCCTGACCGACGTCCAGTACCAGAAGCTGCGCGACCAGGCGATCGCGGTGATCCGCGCCGTCGGCGTGGAGACGGGTGGGTCGAACATCCAGTTCGCGGTCAACCCCGAGACCGACGAGATCGTCGTGATCGAGATGAACCCGCGTGTGTCGCGCAGCTCGGCGCTCGCCTCGAAGGCCACGGGCTTCCCGATCGCCAAGATCGCCGCGCGGCTGGCGGTGGGCTACGCGCTCGAGGAGATCGACAACGACATCACGCGCAAGACACCGGCCTCGTTCGAGCCGACGATCGACTACGTGGTCGTCAAGTGGCCGCGCTTCGCGTTCGAGAAGTTCCCCGGCGCCGACGGCGCGCTCCACACCTCGATGCAGTCCGTGGGCGAGGCGATGGCGATCGGGCGCACCTTCAAGCAGGCCTTCGTGAAGGCGATGCGCTCGCGCGAGCTCGACGTGACGCTGGCCCCGCCCGCCGAGCTCCTCGAGCGGCTCGAGACGCCCTCGCACGACCGCTACGAGCTGCTCTTCGAGGCGGTCCGGCAGGGGCATCGCGAGCAGGAGCTGTGCCGGCGCACCGGGATCGATCCCTGGTTCATGGCCGAGATCGCCGCGCTTGCGCGCGGCGAGGACCCCGAGGCCGGCCTGGAGCGGAGCTTCAAGTCGGTCGACACCTGCGCGGCCGAGTTCGAGGCCGAGACGCCCTACTACTACTCGGGCTGGGAGCGCCGCGCGGCTCACGAGGTGCGCCGCGGCCACCGTCCCAGCGTCGTGATCCTGGGCAGCGGGCCGAACCGGATCGGCCAGGGGATCGAGTTCGACTACTGCTGCGTGCACGCGGCGATGACCGTGCGCGAGTCGGGCCGCGACGCGGTGATGGTGAACTGCAACCCGGAGACGGTCTCCACCGACTACGACACGTCCGACCGCCTCTACTTCGAGCCGCTGACGCTCGAAGACGTGCTCGGCGTGGTCGAGATCGAGCGGCCGGAGGGGGTGATCGTCCAGTTCGGCGGCCAGACGCCGCTGAAGCTGGCCCAGGGCCTGGCCGACGCGGGCGTGCCGCTGCTGGGCACGCCGGTGGAGTCGATCCACCTCGCGGAGGACCGGCCGAGCTTCGGCGCGCTGCTCGACGAGCTGGGCCTGAAGGGGCCGCCCTACGCGACGGCGGAGTCGCACGCGGAGGCGCTCGAGGTGGCGGACGGCGTGGGCTACCCGCTGCTGGTGCGGCCCTCGTACGTGCTCGGCGGGCGGGCCATGGAGATCTGCTACTCGCGCGAAGGCCTGGCGGGCTACCTGCGGCGGACGAACGGCGGAGCCGGCCGCCAGATCTTCCTCGACCGCTTCCTCGAGAACGCCATCGAGGTGGACGTGGACGCGCTCTGCGATGGCCGCGAGGTCCGGGTCGGGGCGATCATGCAGCACGTCGAGGAGGCGGGCGTGCACTCGGGCGACTCGGCCTGCGTGATCCCGGCGATGTCGCTCGGCCCGGAGATGCTCGAACAGGTGGAGCGGGCCACGGCGGCGATCGCGCTGCGGCTCGGCGTGATCGGCCTGATCAACATCCAGTTCGCCGTCTACGGCGACGAGGAGCTGTACGTGATCGAGGCCAACCCCCGGGCGTCGCGGACGGTGCCGTTCGTGTCGAAGGCGATCGGGGTGCCGCTCGCCAAGCTCGCCTGCCGGCTGATGCTGGGCGAGCGCCTCTCCGAGACGGGCTTCGACGGCGCTCCCGCGCCGCGGCACGTGTCGGTGAAGGAGGCGGTGCTGCCGTTCGGCCGCTTCCCGCGGGCCGACGCTCTGCTCGGGCCCGAGATGAAGTCCACCGGCGAGGTGATGGGCGTGGCGGCCGACTATCCGACCGCGTTCGGCAAGGCCCAGGCCGCCGCCGGCGCCGAGCTGCCCCAGTCGGGGGCCGTCTTCATCAGCGTGACGGACGGCGACAAGCCCGCCGCCACCCAGCTCGCGGCGAGCTTCCACGACATGGGCTTCCGGGTGCTGGCCACGGGAGGCACCGCCCAGGCGATCCGGCGCATGGGCGTGCCGGTGGAGCGGATCAGGAAGCTGTCCGAGGGGTCGCCGAACGTGGTGGAGCGGATCGAGTCCGGCGAGGTCGACCTGGTGATCAACACGCCCACCGGCTCGGGCGCCCGGGCCGACGGGTACGAGATCCGCCGCGCCGCGATCGGTCGCGGGGTGCCGTGCATCACCACGATGTCGGGCGCAAGCGCCGCCCAGCGGGCGATCCGGGCAAACCGAAGCGGTGAGATCGGCGTGATCTCGCTGCAGGAGCTCCACGACGGCGCCGCCGCCTTCGATCGTGAGCGCAGCACCGCGCACTGAGCCGCGCACGCTGGCGCCGCCCGAGCGGCGGACTGCGCACGTGACCGCAGTCGAACGGCTGGGCGCGTACTCCCTGATCACCGCGCTCGACGCCGGCGGCCCGCCGGACCCGCGGCCGGGGCAGTTCTACATGCTGGCCGCCGCCGAGCGCTGGGGCGGGGGAGGGGACGAGCGCCCCTACCTGCCGCGCGCTTTCTCTCACGCGCGGGCGCGCGAGGGCCGGCTCTCCTTCCTGCTGGAGGCGATCGGGCCGGGAACCGAGCGCCTGGCGGAGCTGGGCGCGGGGGAGGGGCTGCATCTCGTGGGCCCGCTGGGCGTGGGCTGGCGGCCGGCCGAGGCGGGCACGCGTCCGCTCTTGGTGGGCGGCGGGATCGGGGCGGCGCCGCTCCTGTGCCTGCAGGACGAATTAGCTGGGGAGGGGGTCGATCCCGACCGTGCCGGCAGCGCCCCGTCCATCCTTCTTGGCTTCCGTTCGTCGGCCCATGCCGAAGCGGCCTCGCTCTTCGGCGACGGGGCCGAGCTCGCCACCGACGATGGCTCCGTCGGCCATCACGGCCTCGTCACCGACCTTCTTCGCGAGCGGCTCGACCGTGACCCCGCGGTCACCGTATACGCCTGCGGCCCGCCGGCGATGCTCGAAGCGGTGCGGGCCCTGTGTGCCGATCAAGAAGTCCCCGCCCAACTGGCGCTCGAGTCGGGCATGGCCTGCGGCTTCGGGGCGTGTTTCGGCTGCGTCGTGCCCACCAAGGCGGGCTACGTGCGCCTCTGCGTGGACGGGCCGGTGCTCGACGCGGACGCCCTGGAATCGGCTCTCTTTCGCGGGGCGGGCCATTGACAGCGACGAACGGCGCCCGCCCCGGCCCCGATCGGCCCGCTCGAGCTCTGCGGCGTGCCCCTCGCCGGCCCGGTCCTGAACGGCTCGGGCACCTTCGACGCGATCGCCGCCCGCCGCGCCTTCGGCGACGCCCTGCTCGAGCGCTTTCCCTTCCACGCCTTCGTCTCCAAGACCATCACGCTCGAGCCGCGCCAGGGGAACCCGCCGCCGCGCCTGTGGGAGACCCCGGCAGGGCTGATCAACTCGATCGGGCTCCCGAACAAGGGCCTCGAGGGCTTCCTCGCTGGCGACCTGCCCGAGCTCGCCGAGCTGCCGGTGCCGCTGGTGGTGTCGGTGATGGGCTTCAGCCGCGACGAGCTCGCCACCCTCGTGGAGCGCGTCGGGGAGCGCGACGAGGTGGCGCTGATCGAGCTGAACGTGTCCTGCCCGAACGTGGAGACGGGCCTGGTGATGGGCGCCGACCCCGCCGAGACCGCCCGGGCCGTGGCGGAGGTCCGCCCGCTGACGGAGAAGCCGCTGATCGTGAAGCTCACGCCCAACGCGAACGAGCCCGCCGCCGTGGCGCGAGCCGCCGAGGATGCCGGGGCCGACGCCGTCTCGCTGGTCAACACCCTGAAGGGCATGGCGCTCGACCCGCGCACGGCGCGACCATGGCTCGGCGGCACCACCGGCGGCGTCTCGGGGCCCGCGGTGCGCGCCATCGCGCTCGAGCAGGTCGCCTCGGTCGCGCAGGCGGTCGGAATCCCGGCGATCGGCATGGGCGGCATCGCCTCGGGACGCCACGCCGCCGATTTTCTCGGCCGCCGGCGCCGTCTGCGTCGCGGTCGGCACGGAGAGCTTCCGTGATCCGGCCGCCGGTCGCCGGATCGCGGACGAGCTTTGCGGCTGAGGAAGGACCCGCTAACCCAGACCGACCACCGCACGAACCCGCAAGGGGGACAGAGGGCTTTGTTTTTCCCGGAACGTGCGGGGTGTTCGTGAAACCTCGACCGGACCGCCGCGCGGGGGTCGTTGAAAATCCCTGCAAACGATGCGAATACGCTCAAGTTGCCCGAACCAGCCTCAAGCTCAGCTTGACGTCCAGCCGAATTCGCCGTTTTTTTGCGTCTGCGGCGTGGACTCCCGCTTCCCAGCGTGTACTATCGCCGCCGATGCCGGCCGCCCCTCAGTCGCCCGCCAAGACGCCGTCGGCGGGGCTCGCACCCGAGCGTTCCCTGACACAACGCATGGACGCTCTCAAGCGCGCGAATGAGATCCGCACCCGGCGGGCGCAGCTGAAGCGGAACCTGAAGGCGGGGCGCGAGCAGATCCACGGGCTGCTGCTGAATCCGCCCGATTACCTGCTCACGGCCAAGGTCTTCGACCTGCTGCTGGCCGTCCCCAAGTACGGCCGCGTGAAGGTGAATCGCATCCTCACGCACTGCCGCATCTCCCCCAGCAAGACGATCGGCGGGCTGTCCGAGCGCCAGCGCGACGAGCTCGTCCGCTTTCTGCGCCGATAACCCCGATCCTGGTCATCACAGGCCCCTCGGGCGTGGGCAAGGGGACGCTGATCAAGGGATTGCTCGAGCGGGCGCCGGGGCTGCAGCTCGCCGTGTCGGCCACCACCCGGGCGCCTCGCGAGTCGGAGGTGAACGGGGTGGACTACCACTTTCTGAGCGAGGCCGACTTCGATCGGCGTGCCGCGCGGGGGGAGTTCCTGGAACACGCCGAGTACGCCGGAAACCGCTACGGGACGCTGAAAAGCGAGCTCGAGCGCCCCGCCGAGGGGGTCGTGCTCGAGATCGACGTGCAGGGCGCCCGGCAGGTGCGCGAGCGGGTGCCCGAGGCGGTTCACGTATTCATCGAGCCGCCCTCCTTCGAGGATCTCGAGCGCCGGCTGGCCTCGCGCGCCTCCGATCGGCCCGACGAGATCGAGCGGCGCCTGGCCGCCGCGCGGCACGAGCTGAGCGCCGCCGCCGAGTTCGATCACCGCCTCGTGAACGACGACCTGGACCGCGCCCTGGATGAGCTCGCCCGCCTTGCCGCTACCATGTCTAGCTCGTGATCAAGCCACGCCTCGACAAGCTGCTCGACCAGGTGGACTCCCACTACGCCTGCGTCCTCGTCGCCGCCAAGCGAGCGCGGCAGATCAATTCCTACTACCACAACCTCGGCGAGGGGACCTTCGACGAGTACCCGCCTCCCATGGTGGAGACGGGCTCGAAGAACTACCTGAAGATCTCGCTCGAGGAGGTTGCGGCGGGCAAGATCAAGTACCGCTACCGCTAGCGAGGCGGTAGCGTGGCCCGAATCCTGCTCGGCGTATCCGGCGGGATCGCCGCTTACAAGGCAGTGGAGTTGGTTCGCCTGGCCGCAAAGGCCGGCCACGCCGTGCGCGTGGTTCAGACCCGCGACAGCCTCGAGTTCGTCGGACGCGCGACGTTCGAGGGGATCACCGGCGCGCCGGTGCTGGTCGACGAGTTCGAGCACGACCCGGCGCGTGGGGCGTTCCCCGGCGACCCCGCCCCGGGCCACGACCCGATCTCGCACCTCGAGCTGGTGGCCCGAAGCGACGTGTTCTGCGTGGCTCCGGCGTCCGCGAACACGCTTGCGAAGCTGGCCCACGGCCTGGCGGACAACCTCCTGACGAGCGCCGCGCTGGCGAACGTGGCGCCGCTGGTGCTGGCCCCGGCGATGAACAACCGCATGTGGGAGCACCCCGCCACGCGCGCCAACCTGGACACGCTCCGCGCGCGCGGCGCCCGCGTGGTGGGCCCCGGCACCGGGTCGCTCGCCTCGAAGGGCGAGTCCGGCGTGGGGCGGCTGGCGGAGCCCGCCGAGATCCTCGCGGCCATCGAGGCGACGCTCACGGTGGGAGGCCCGCTCGACGGCCTCCGGGTGCTCGTCACGGCGGGCGGCACGCGCGAGCCGATCGACTCGGTGCGCTACGTCGGCAACCGCTCCTCGGGCCGGATGGGGCTCGCCCTGGCCGAGGAGGCGGCGCGCCGGGGCGCCGCGGTGACCCTGGTGGCGGCCAACCCGGCCCTGCCCACGCCGGCCGGGGTGGAGCTGATCGCGGTCGAGACCGCCGCCGAGCTGCTGGAGTCCTCCCGTGCCGGCTTCGCCGATGCCGACGTGCTGCTGATGGCCGCCGCGGTCGCCGACTTCAGGCCCACGGAGGCGCTCGACGACAAGATCGCCAAGAGCGGCCGCGACCGGCTGGCCCTCGAGCTCGAGCCCACCGAGGACGTGCTGGCCACCCTGGCCGCGGCACGGAGGCCGGAGCAGACCCTGATCGGCTTCGCCGCCGAGCACGGCCGCGGCGCGGTCGAGCGAGGCCGCGACAAGCTGGAACGAAAAGGGCTCGACGCGATCGTCGTCAACGACATCTCCCGGCCCGACATCGGCTTCGACGCGCCCGACAACGAGGTCACGATCGTCACCGCGGCGGACGAGCGGCAGGTGCCGCTGGGGTCGAAGAGGGCGGTGGCCGGCGCGATCCTCGACGAGGTCGAAAGGCTCAGGTCCCCCGCCGGAGCGCCGGGTAACTTGGAGAGGGAACGGTGAGCTCCGAAGGCGCATACGAGCTCTTCAAGAAGGGCAGCGAGCTGCTCGAGGCCGGCGACTTCATGGCGGCCTCGGTCCCGCTGGAGCGCGCGCGGTCGCTCGAGCCGGACAAGAGCTCGATCCGCGAGGCGCTGGGGCGGGCCTACTTCCGCTCGGCACGCTACGAGCAGGCCGCCGAGGAGTTTGCCGCGGTGGTGGAGCGCCACCCGGTGAACGACTACGCCCACTTCTGCCTGGGCCGCTCGCTCGCGAACACCGGCCGCACCGCGGAGGCGCGCCGCCACGCCGCGCTGGCGGCCCACATGCGCCCGGATCGCAAGGACTACCAGGCCTTTCGGGAGAAGCTGCGGGCGGCCTGACCGCCGCCTCGATCAGCCGCCGAGCGTAAGACCGGCGACCATCGCGTCCGGGTCGGCGACCGGCAAGCGCTGCGGGCGGCCGCTCCGGAGCAGCGGGCGGCCGCCGTCGATCGTTCCGGGGCGCCAGCGCGCGGCCGTGACTCCCTCGGCGCTCAGGTCGGTCACCAGGACGCCGGTCGCCGCGGTGTCGCTCGAGTGCGCGCCGAACACGAAGTTCCCGAGCGAGTAGGCCACGAGCGCGGCGCCCGCGCGGCGCAGCGGCTGGAGCACGTGCGGATGGGCGCCGATCACGAGCTGCGCGCCGGCGTCGGCGGCGACCCGCGCGAGCTCCGCCTGCTCGGCCGTCTCGTACGGCATCTTCTCGATCCCCCAGTGGAAGGTGGCCACGACCACGTCGGCCCGCTGGCGCGCGGCGCGCACCGCCTCGCCCACCGCCTCCGGGGTGGCCCAGGCCACGCCCGGCCGCCCCGGCTCGGCTGCGAACTCCAGCGGGAGGATGTTCGAGAAGCCGACGAAGGCGACACTCAGCCCCAGTCGCTCCACCACCTCCGGCTCCAGCGCGCGGCCCAGGTCGGCGCCGGCGCCGACCGCTCGCATCCCGAGCCGCTCCACGCCGCGGACCGTGTCGAGCATGGCGGCGGGGCCGAAGTCGCCGACGTGGTTGTTGGCCAGGTTCAGCACGTCGATCCCGGAGTGCTTGCGGAGGCCCTGCAGCGCGGCCGGCGTGCCGCGGAAGTTGTACTGCTTGGGGAACGGCGTGCCGCGCTCGGACACGGCGCTCTCGAGGTTCCCGAAGGCGATGTCGGCGCGGCGCAGCGCATGCCCGGCGCTCGTCCACGGGTAGGCCGGACCCTCGGCCTCGATCGCCGCGCCGGGCACGTCGCCGAGGTTGATGTCCCCGACCGAGGCCAGCCGGAGCGGCCGAACGGTCACCGCTGCGGGCGTCGAGGTGCCGCCTCCTTCGGCGCGAACGCGCACGCTGGCCGGCCCGGGAGCGGCGGCCACCCGGCCCGCGACGAGGAAGCGGCCGTCGTCGTCGGCCTGCCCCGCGGCGACCGGGTGCCAGGCGCCTCCGCCGCGCCGCGTCTCCAACACCAGCTCCGCGTCGGAGGGCGCCCCGTCACCGGCGAGCTCGATCCGGCCGCCGGGCGCCACCACCGCCCGCGACGCCTCCGCCGAGAGGTGGCCGCCGGCGCCGGACTCCGAGTCCGAGGTCAGGACCGACGCGAGTTGCAGCAGCACCGCCAGCGTCACCAGCGAGATCGAGACGACGGCGGCCGCGGGCCGGTGCGCCGGAAGCTCGCGCACCGTGGCCGGCAGGGCGGGCCGCGGTCGCGGTCGCGTCCTCGGCGGCGCGTGGGCGTACACGTCCACGCGCTCGGCCGCGCCCTCGAGGCCCTCGAGCTCGTCGCTCAGGTTCCACGCGCTGTCGGGCCCGGGCGGAGGCGGCGGCGGGACATGCGAATCGCGCCGGGCCGCCGGGGTCAGCGGGCCGGGGCGTGCGTCGCTTCCCTTCGCCTCGGGCTCGGTCGCCATGGATCCTCCGCGCCGCGCCGGCCAAGCGGCGCGCGCATCCAGTGCTTCGCCGCGGCGCGGCGGCGTCCTGCGCCGAAAGCGCTACTTGCGCGAGAGGCCCCGGGCGGCCACGACCGCCTCCACCACCAAGCCGAGCAGGCGATCGAGCGCGGGCTCGTCCACGGCGGACACGGGCAGATCGCCGTGCACCCATATCTCGCGCGAGCGCGTGGAGCCGAAGCGGACCTGGCGGGTCTGGCGGTTCCACCAAAGGAGCATCCAGGGGTCGAGCTCGTGCCCGGAGCCGAGCGCCGCGGCCTTGACCCTCAGCAGCCCGTCGGCGATCGAGAGGCCCACGTCGAGCGGCTCGCCGAGCGTCTCGGCGGGGAGCGTCAGACCCCACTCGGCGTGCGCCAGGCGGCGCGCGCCGCCGGGCAGACCCTCCAGGTAGTCGTTGACGACGTCGACGGACGACATTCGGGCAGAGTACGTGCGCGTGCGAGCGCTGGTGCAGCGGGTGAGCGAGGCGTCGGTCACGGTCGAGGGCGACGAGATCGCCCGCATCGGGCGCGGGCTCGTCGTGCTGCTCGGCGTCCGCGCCGGCGACGGCGTTGAGGCGGCCGACCGGATCGCGGGCAAGCTGGAGCGCCTGCGGATCTTCGAGGACGCCGAGGGGCGGATGAACCTATCGGTGCGCGACGTGGACGGCGAGCTGCTCGTGGTCTCCCAGTTCACCCTCTACGGCGACGCCCGGAAGGGCAATCGCCCGAGCTTCGTCGACGCCGCGACGCCCGACGTTGCCGAGCCGCTGTACGAGCGGGTGCGTTCGGCGTTGGGAGCCGAGGGCGGCCGCTTCGGCGCCCGCATGGAGGTCGCGCTCGTGAACGACGGCCCGGTCACGCTGCTGCTTGAGACTTAGCCCGGGGGCCCGGCGGTCCCGTTCCCCGCGAGACGGAGGCGGGCCTTGCCCGTCTATACTCGGATGCACATCTTTCAGTCGTACGCCGTCCCGCGGGGCGGCGCCTGAAGGTGGGCCTCTCGGTCCACCTTTTTTTCGCCGCAAGGCCCGAATATGCAGACCACGCCTCTCCAGATCGACATCGAACAGCGACTCGCCTCCGCCGAGCCGGAGGTCGAGGTGCTGGCGTGCGAGAAGGTCGGGACCGAGCGGCTGCGACTGTTCATCGACCACCCGGGCGGCGTCGACCTGGCGCTCTGCGAGCGGGTCACCGCGCACCTGCGCGACCTGCTCGTGGACTACGGGCTCGAGGTGTCGTCGCCCGGGCCGGAGCGTCCGCTCACCAAGCCGGACCACTTCCGGCGTTTCATCGGCAGGCGCGCGCGCGTGAGGCTTCGCGAGCCGCGCGACGGCCACAAGAGCTACACCGGCGAGCTGGTCGGCGCCTCGGACGACGAGGTGACGGTCGCCGCCCCGGAGGGGGTCGTGGCGATCCCGTACTCCGAGATCAACCGCAGCAACCTCGTGCCCGAAGCGGCCGGCTCGGCCAGCCGCACAGGGGACGGATTGGGGGAGAGATGACCAAGGAGATCGTCGAGGCGGTGGGCGTTCTCGAGCGCGAGAAGGGCATCTCCGCCGACCGGCTGATGGCGGCGCTCGAAGACGCGCTCCTGTCGGCTTACAAGAAGACGCCGGAGGCGGCGAAGTACGCCCGCGTGGAGGTGGACCGCGACAGCGGCGACTTCCGCGTCTACGAGCTGATCCTCCCGCCCGACCTCGAGGAGCAGCTCCTCGACGAGGTCGAGGAGGAGGCGGGCGAGCCGACGGTCGACCCCGAGACCGGCGAGATGGTCTACCCCGAGCCGCCCGAGATCGACCAGGAGCGGCTGATGCAGTACCGCGACCAGATCGACGAGCACGACGTCACCCCCGAGGACTTCGGCCGCATCGCCGCCCAGACCGCCAAGCAGGTGATCCTGCAGCGCATCCGCGAGGCGGAGCGGGACATGATGTTCACCGAGTACCAGGACCGCGTGGGCGAGCTGATCACCGGCATCGTCCAGCAGTCCGACTCCCGCTACACGCTCGTGCAGCTGCGCGAGCGGGTGGAGGCGCTGCTGCCGCGCGGCGAGCAGGTGCACGGCGAGCGCTACGACCACGGCCAGCGGATCAAGGCCATCATCAGCGACGTCTCGAACCAGGCGAAGGGGCCGTCGATCATCGTGTCGCGCCGGTCGCCGGAGCTGATCCGTTCGCTGTTCGAGCTCGAGGTGCCCGAGATCGCCGACGGGCTGGTGGAGATCCAGAACGTGGCGCGCGAGCCGGGCTACCGCTCGAAGATCGCGGTCGTGTCGCACGCTTCCGGGGTCGATCCCGTCGGCGCCTGCGTGGGCCCGCGCGGCTCGCGCGTGCGGATGGTCGTGTCCGAGCTGCGCGGCGAGAAGATCGACATCATCCCGTTCAACGAGGAGCCCGCCCGGTTCGTGGCGAAGGCGCTGTCGCCCGCCCGCGTGCGCGAGGTGCTCGTGGACGACGAGGCGAAGCAGGCCACGGTGATCGTTCCGGACGACCAGCTCTCGCTGGCGATCGGCAAGGACGGCCTGAACGCGCGCCTCGCCGCGCGGCTGACCGGCTGGCGCGTGGACATCCGCTCCGAGACGGAGTTCGCCGAGGAAGAGGCGACGATGGGCTACGCCGAGGAGGAGGTGGCCGGCCGCTGCGCCGCGATCCTCGCGAACGGCAAGCGCTGCCCGAACGCCTCCCTGCCCGGCTCGCGCTACTGCGGCCTGCCCGCCCACCAGGAGCTGGAGGAGAAGGGCACCGACTACGTGGTCCCGCCGGAGGATGACGGGGACGCCGAGACGCCGGACGAGGGCGCGGCCGAGGAGAAGCCCGCCGGGGACGAGGTCGCGGCGGAGGCGCCCGCTTCCGGGGACGAGGTCGCAATGGCGGCCAGACCCCCGCTTCGGACGACGTCGCGGCCGCGGAGCCCTCGGCCGACGAGCTCGTCGCGGAGCAGCCCTCGGTGGACGAGGTGCTCGGGGAGCAGCCCGCCGCCGAGGAGGTCGTGGAGGGCCAGCCCTCTGTGGAGGAGATCGTCGACGGACGGCCGGCGGCGCCGGATGCCGCCGAGCCGGATGCCGCCCAGCAGGTTGCCGAGCCCGCCGCCGAGCGGGATCCGGAGGAAGAGGAGTCGTAGATCCGTATCGCCGCTGCGTCAGCTGCCGCCGCTCGCTCCCGAAACGCGAGCTGCTCAGGCTGGTGCGCGGCGACGATGGCGGCGTCCGGGCTGATCCGGACGCCCGGTTGGAGGGGAGGGGCGCCTACGTGTGCGTCCGCCCGGAGTGCGCCGCAGAGATCGCGGGAGGGCGTGCCCTCGCGCGTTCGCTACGGGCGCCGGTGACAGTGAAACAGGAGACCATAGACTTAGTTCGCCAATGGCAAAGAAGCGCGTCCACGAGATAGCGAAGGAACGCGGCATCACCAGTAAGCAAGCTCTGGAGGTCCTGCGACAGGCCGGCCTCAACGTGAAGGTGGCAGCATCGAGCGTTGAGGAGGATGAGGCCGCGCGTGCGTTCGGCAATGGAGCCGGCGCGACTGCCCCTGCCGCCGACACGACCCCTGCCGCGAAGGACGCGAAGGCGGAGACCGCGAAGGACGCGAAAGCCGACCCGGCCGCGACGGCCGAGGGCGATGCCGGTGGCGCCAAGCCCGCGGGGGCTCCCGAGGGCGGAGGCGCGCGGCCTGACGGTGGCGGTGCCGGACGCCCCGGCGGGCGCAAGCCGGGCCGCGGGCAGGACGGCCGGAAGGGCGGCCAGCAGCGCGGTGGCGGACCCCGGCGCGAGGGCGGCCCGCCGCAGGCGCGGCCAGGCATCCGGCCACCGGAGGGCGAGCCCGTGCGGCGCGCCGGCCCCGAGGGGCGCGGCCCCAAGATCCTTCAAGACGCACCCCCGCCGCAGGAGCGCGGCGGCCCCGCCGACCGCCAGGGCGGCCGGGGACCCGGCGGCCCCCGCTCCGAGGGCGGCCAGCGTGGCGGCGACCGGGGGCCCCGGTCCGGTACGCGGCCGGACGGCGGCAACGGCCAGGAGGGCGGCCCCGGCGGAGGCCCGCCCCGCGCCGGCGGTCCGCGCCCCAGCCGTGGCGGCCGCGGCGAGGGCGGCGGTCCCGGTGGTGGTGGCGGCGGTGGTCGCAGGCGCCGCGTCGTCATCGACTCTCAGGCCTCCCGCCGCGAGCGCACCCCGCCGCCGCAGCAGTCCCAGCCACCCCGGCGCGGGCGCGGCAGAAGGCGCCGGCCCCAATGGGTCGAGCCCGACCTCGAGGCGGAGGCGCAGGCGCGGCTGGAGGCCGAGCAGCAGGAGGACCCGGCCGTCCAGGTCCGGTCCGGCTCGACCGTCAAGGAGGTGGCCGAGACGCTCCAGCTCGGCTCGCCCGAGGTCATCAAGAAGCTCATGGAGCTCGGCGAGATGGCCACGCTCACCCAGACCCTCTCCGACGAGGCCATCCAGGTGCTCGCGGAGTCGTTCGACAAGAAGGTCGACGTCGTCAGCGCGACCGAGGTCGAGGAGGACGAGCCGGCCTACGAGGACAGCGACGAGGACCTGATCGAGCGTCCGCCCGTGATCACGATCATGGGCCACGTCGACCACGGCAAGACGTCGCTGCTCGACGCGATCCGCGAGACCGAGGTGGCGGCGGGCGAGGCGGGCGGGATCACGCAGCACATCGGCGCCTACCAGGTCCACCACGACAGCCACACGATCACCTTCCTCGACACGCCCGGCCACGAGGCGTTCACCGCCATGCGGGCGCGCGGCGCCAAGGTCA
Source organism: uncultured Thermoleophilaceae bacterium (assembly GCA_963835705.1). GTDB lineage: Bacteria > Actinomycetota > Thermoleophilia > Solirubrobacterales > Thermoleophilaceae > JACVRW01. Next base: position 131,968 of record CAWIGR010000014.1, on the reverse strand, counting down.
CCGACATCGCGGTGATCGTGGTGGCGGCCGACGACGGCGTGATGCCTCAGACGGTCGAGGCGATCGACCACGCCAAGGCCGCCGGCGTTCCCGTGATGGTCGCCGTGAACAAGATCGACGTGGAGGGCGCCGACCCCAACCGCGTGCGCGGCGAGCTCGCCCAGCAGGGCCTCACTCCGGCCGACTGGGGCGGCGACACCGAGTTCGTCGACGTGTCCGCCAAGACCCACGAGAACCTCCCGGACCTGCTCGAGACGCTCGTGACCCTGGCCGAGCTCCAGGAGCTCAAGGCCAACCCCGACACGCGCGCCTCCGGCTTCGTGATCGAGTCGAAGCTCGACCCGGGCCGCGGCGCGGTGGTCACGCTTCTCGTGCACCGCGGTCGCATGAAGGTGGGTGACGCGATCGTGGCCGCCGAGCACGAGGGCCGCGTCAAGGCCATGCACGACTTCCGTGGCCAGCGCATGCAGGAGGCCACGCCGGGGATGCCGGTCGAGATCCTCGGCTTCGACGGGGTGCCCGGCGCCGGCGAGCACTTCCGCGTGGTCGAGAACGAGCGCGAGGCGCGCCGGCTCGCAAACGAGCGGGGCATCCGCCTGAAGCAGGAGGCGATCGCCCGCCAGGCCCGCCGCCGCGTGTCCCTCGAGGACGTGCTGGCGCGCGCGGAGCGCGGCGAGAAGGAGCTGAACCTCGTCATCAAGGCCGACGTGGCCGGCTCGCTCGAGGCGCTCGCGGACGAGATCGCCCGCCTACCGCACGAGCAGGTGACGGTGAACATCATCCGCGACGGAGTCGGCGGCATCACCGAGTCGGACGTGATGCTGGCGTCGGCCTCCGACGCGGTCGTGATCGGCTTCAACGTGCGCCCGGTCGGCAACGCCGCCCAGGTGGCCGAGCAGGAGGGCGTGGAGATCCGGACCTACTCGGTGATCTACAAGATCTTCGAGGAGCTTCGCGCCGCGATGGAGGGCATGCTCGAGGCCCTCGCGGTCGAGGAGCAGATGGCGCGGGTGGAGGTGCGAGCCACGTTCAAGGCGTCGCGGGTGGGCACCATTGCCGGCTCGTACGTGTCCGAGGGCACCGTGCGTCGCGGCGCGCAGTGCCGCCTGGTGCGCGACGGCACCGTCATCTACGACGGCCGGATCGGCTCGCTGCGCCGCTTCAAGGACGACGTCCGCGAGGTAACGGCCGGGATGGAGTGCGGCATCGTGCTCGAGAACTACCCCGACGTGAAGGAGGGGGACGTGATCGAGGTCTACGAGACCAAGCAGGTCGAGCAGACGCTGTCCTGACCGCCGCAGGGTGCCGGGCCGGTGACAGGCGTAGCCTGGGAGGCGAAGTGGCGTTCGTCTGCCTCCTCGAGATCCACTTGCACTTTCCGAACAACGGGAGCTTGAAGGGCAAGCGCAAGGAGCTCTCCTCGCTGAAGGCGCAGCTCCAGCGCCGCTTCGGAGCGTCGGTCGCGGAGACCGACCACCATGACCTGTGGCAGCGCTCGACGCTCACCGCCGCGCTGGTCGGCCGCCAAGCAGGCCAGCTGAGGGAACACGGGGTGGGCATTGAACGCTACGTCCTGGGCATATACCCCGAGGGGGCGCGGGTGGAGATTCGCTTGCTGTCGACCGAGGACCTTTGAGTAGAGTGACCGGAGACCGGATGCGCAGGGTCAACGAGGCGGTGCGCGAAGTCCTCTCCGCACGCATCGCCGAAGGCTTCTCAGACCCGCGCATAGGATTCGTGACTTTGACCTCTGTCGAGACAAGCCCTGACCTGCGCCACGCCCGCGTGTTCGTGAGCGTGCTCGGAAGCGAGTCCGAGCGCGACGACACGTTGGCCGGCCTCGCCTCGGCGCACGGACTGCTCCAGCAGGCGATCGCGCGCGAGCTCCGAATGAAGCGTACGCCGACCCTCCGGTTCGTATTCGACGAGTCGATAGACAGAGGAATGCGCATCTCCGAGCTTCTGGACGACGGATGAGCGTCGCGACCGAACAGGATCAGGTGATCGCTGAGCTGCTTGCGGCGGACAAGCTGCTGCTGACGACCCACGAGAACCCGGACGGCGACGCCCTCGGCTCGCTGCTAGCGATGCACTGGATCCTCGAGCAGCTCGGCAAGGACAGCCTGATGTTCATGTCGCCGGACGAGTTCCCGCTGCCGTGGGAGTACCGCGCCTGGACGTTCGACAAGCGCCTGGTCGGAGCGCCGCCCGACGACGTCGCGGAACGCACCATCGTCTTCCTCGACTGCGGAAACATCGACCGGATGCCGGTCGACTTCCTGCAGGGCGACGGGCTCCACATCCTCAACATCGACCACCACCACGACAACACCCGCTTCGGAACGGTCAACCTGGTCAGCCCGGCCGCCTCCTCCACCGCGGAGATCGTGTGGCGGATCGCGAAGGAGCTGGAAGCGGAGATCACCGCCCCGATCGCCGACGCGCTCTACACGGGGCTCGTCACCGACACCGGCCGGTTCATGTACGAGAACGCCACGCCGATGGCGCACCGGATGGCCGCCGAGCTGATCGAGGCCGGGGTGGAGCCGCACCAGGTGTACCGCCGCCTGTACGAGAACCTGCCCTTTCGGCGTGTGCAGTTGCTGCAACGGGCGCTCTCGAGTGTCGAGCGCCACGACGACGGGACGATCACGATCGCCCACCTCGTCAAGAAGGACTACGAGCAGACCGGCGCGTTCGAGACCGACTCCGAGGGCGTGGTGGACCACATGCGCGCCGTGGAGGGGACGGCCGTCGCGGTGCTCGTGCGCGAGCTGCTCTCCGAGGACCGCAACGGGATGCGCAAGGTGAGCCTGCGCGCGACCGACGGCAGGGTCGACGTATCCCGCATCGCCCGCGAGTTCGGGGGCGGTGGGCACCCGCAGGCCGCCGGGTTCTCGACCCCGCAGCCGTACCCGGAGCTCGTGCAGCGCCTGCGCGAGCTCGTCGGCGAGCAGCTGTCCGGCTGAGTGCTCCCGGCCGGGGTCCTGCTCCGGGCAAAGCCGGCGGGGCTGACATCGCACGACGTGGTCGCCGAGGTCCGCCGGTCGCTGCCGCGCGGCGCCAAGGTGGGGCACGCCGGCACGCTCGACCCGTTCGCCACGGGCCTGCTGCTCGTGCTGGTTGGGCGGGCCACCCGGGCGCAGCGGTTCCTGATGGGGCTGCCGAAGACCTACCGCGCGGTGGCGCGGCTGGGGTGGGTCTCGGACACGCTCGACCGCGACGGCGAGCTGGTGCAGACCGGCCGCATGCCGGAGCGGCTGTCGATCCCGGTGGGCCCGCAGATGCAGCGCCCGCCCGCGTTCTCGGCGGTGAAGCTTGGCGGCCGGCGCGCCTACGAGATGGCCCGGGCGGGGGAGCGGGTGGAGCCGGAGGCGCGTCCGGTGACCGTGTACCGGGCGTCGCTCCTGTGGTCGGAGGGCGATCGGGCCGCGTTCGAGATCGAGTGCTCGGCCGGCACGTACGTGCGGACGCTGATCGCTGACCTGGGCGACGCCTACTGCGACGAGCTGGAGCGCACGGCGATCGGGAACTTCCGGCTGGAGGACGCGGATCCCGAGCGCATCGTGCCCCTGGCCGAGGCGCTGGGGTTCCTGCCAGAGCGGGCGCTGGACGAGCGCGAAGCGGCCGCCGCCCGGCACGGGCGTCGTGTCGCGGCGGCCGCGACGGGAGCGACCGCCGTGGCCGCGGGCCACGAAGCCATGGACCCCGCGGTCCGCCTCGTCCACGGCGACGAGCTCGTTGCCATCGCCGAGCCTCGCGGTGACGAGCTCCAGCCCGTCGTAGTGTTCGCGCCCGCATGAAGGTCTTCTCGCTCACCGAGGTCGAGCCGGGCACGGGCCCGCGCACAGTCGCCATCGGCACGTTCGACGGCGTCCACCTCGGCCACCGTGAGGTCATCCGCGGCAGCGACACGGTGCTGACCTTCGACCCGCACCCGCTGTCGGTGATCCATCCGGAGGCCACGCCGAAGCTGCTCAACCCGTTCCCGGTGAAGCGCGACCTGATCGAGGGGCTCGGCGTGGAGGAGCTCGTGGTGATCCCGTTCGACCGCGGGTTCTCCGAGCAGAGCGCCGAGGACTTCGTGCAGGACGTGCTGATCCGGCGGCTGGGGGCCGAGCGGGTGTCGGTGGGGGAGAACTTCCGATTCGGCAAGGGCGCGCGGGGCACGGCCGATTTCCTGCGCTCGCACGACGAGTTCGAGACGAACGTCACGCCGCTGGTCGAGGTGGAGGGTGAGACGGTCTCGTCCACGCAGATCCGCGGGCTCGTCGCGGCCGGCGAGGTGAAGGAGGCGGCCGAGTTCCTGGGCGGGCCGTTCCTGTTCGAGGGGGTGGTGGTGGAGGGCGACCGGCGAGGGCGCACGCTCGAGATGCCGACCGCCAACATCGTCCCGGACGACGCCTTCGTCTGCCCCGGGCACGGCGTGTACGCGGCGTTCGCGCACGGCCGCCCGGCAGCCGTGAACGTCGGGGTGCGCCCCACGTTCGAGACCGGTCGGGGGCTGCTGGTGGAGGCGCACCTGATCGACTTCCAGGGCGACCTGTACGGCCAGACGCTGCGGATCGCGTTCGTGGAGCGGATGCGCGGCGAGAGGCGATTCGAGTCGGTGGACGAGCTCGTGGAGCAGATGAACCGCGACGTGGAGGAGGCGCGGGCGATCACGGCCCGCGCTTGATCGCGTCCGCGCGGAGGACCCGCCGGTGGCTGCTACGGTTTCCCGCCGATGACGTTGACCGCGGACAAGAAGCGCGAGATCGTCGCGCGCCATGGGCGCGCCGACGGCGACACCGGATCCACCGAGGTCCAGGTCGCGCTGCTCACCGCTCGCATCAACGAGCTGACCGAGCACCTGCGCGAGCACACGAAGGACCATCACTCGCGCCGTGGGCTGCTGATGCTGGTCGGCAAGCGCCGCCGCCTGCTCAAGTACCTCCAGGCCAGCGACATCGACCGCTACCGGGCTCTCATCCAGGAGCTCGGGCTGCGGCGCTAGGCCCTCGCGTCGTGGTCGAGGCCGGCGCCCAGGCCCCGCAGTTCACGCTCCCCGACCAGGACGGGCAACCCGTCTCGCTCGCCGACTTCCGGGGCCAGACCGTCGTGCTGGCCTTCTACCCCGCCGACTTCAGCCCCGTCTGCACGGACCAGCTGAGCGTCTACCAGGAGGTGCTCGGCGAGCTCGAGGAGCGCGGCGCCAAGCTGCTCGGCATCTCGGTCGACGGGGCGTTCTGCCACCGCGCGTTCCGGAGCCACATGAACCTCGACATCCCGCTGCTCGCCGACTTCCATCCAAAGGGCGAGGTGGCCAAGGCCTACGGCGTGTGGTCCGAGGAGTACGGGGTGTCCGGACGCGCCCTGGTGATGGTGAACGGCGAGGGCATCGTCGAGTGGTCCTACATGTCCCCGCCGCTCGAGGTGCCGGGGGCCAACCTGATCTTTGACGCGCTGGACCAGCGCACCCCCGCCTGAGCCCGGCGCGGACGACCACGTCCGCGGCTCGGGGCCGGTGGTGATCGAGTACGCCGACCTCGAGTGCCCCTACTGCGCGCAGGCGCACCTGATCCTCAAGGAGCTGCCCGTGCGGCGTGTCTTCCGCCACTTCCCGGTGATCTCGAAGCACCCCCGCGCCCGGGTGCTGGCCGCCGCCGCCGAGGCAGCCGGCCTCCAAGGCCGCTTCTGGGAGATGCACGACTCGCTGCTCGAGGACCAGGGCCACCTCGACGACCCGCACCTCTGGCGGCGCGCCCGCCGGCTCGGCCTCGACCTCGACCGCTTCGAGGCCGACCGCCGCTCGGATGCCCTCGCGGCCGCGGGTGGAGCGCGACTTCCGCAGCGGCATCCGCGCCGGTGTGACGACCACCCCGACGCAGTTCCTGAACGGCCTCGCCCACCCCGGCGTGCCGGGCGCCACGTTTCGCGAAGCGCTGCGGACCCGCTGCTAGCCTTCGACGGGTTCGCAAAGGAACGCATGAAAGCCATGCCGCCAACCGGAGGCGGCTAGCCGCGCCGCGAGCCAAGGCTTGCGCTGCGGCGGAAAGGAACACACATGACTGATGGCGTCAGCCGGGTCTCCCTCGAGATCGGCGGTACCGAGATCGAGTTCGAGACCGGCAAGCTTGCCAAGCAGGCGAGCGGCTCCGTGGTCGTGACGGCGGGGGAGACGAAGGTGCTGTGCACCGCGACGGCGGGCAACGTGCGCGACGTCGACTTCCTGCCGCTCACCGTCGACGTGGAGGAGCGCATGTACGCCGCGGGCAAGATCCCCGGCAGCTTCTTCCGCCGCGAGGGCCGCGCCGGCGAGAAGGCCACCCTCACCGCCCGCATGATCGACCGGCCTCTGCGCCCGCTCTTCCCGAAGGGCTGGCGGCGCGAGACGCAGCTGGTCTCGATCCCCATGTCGGTGGACCACGAGCACCCCTACGACATCCTCGCGATGAACGGCGCCAGCGCCGCGCTGATGGTGTCGAACATCCCCTTCCCGGCGCCCGTGGGCGCCGTTCGCATCGGCCAGGATGCCGAGGGCAACTTCCTCGTCAACCCCGACGAGGAGTGGCTGCTCGAGTCGCCGCTCGACCTCGTGGTCGCGGGCACCGAGGAGGCCATCCTGATGGTCGAGGCGGGCGCCAACGAGATCGCCGAGGCCGAGGTGCTCGACGCGCTCGACATCGCCCACGCCGCGATCAAGGAGCTCTGCCAGGCCCAGCACGACCTGCGCCGCCAGGCCGGCAAGGACAAGGACGAGGTCACCCCTCCGCAGGTGGACGAGGGGATCGCCGCCCAGCTGAGCGACCGCTTCGGCGCCGCGCTCGACGAGGCCACCCAGGTGCCCGACAAGCTCGAGCGCCAGGACGCCACCAAGCGGGTCGAGGAGGAGGCGCTCGAGGCGCTCGCCGGCGACCCGGAGTCCGACGGCCACGCCGAGCGCCGCGCCACCGCCCAGCTCGCGTTCGACAAGCTCGAGAAGGACATCATCCGCAAGCGCATCGCGGTGGAGAAGAAGCGCCCCGACGGCCGCGCCGCGCAGGAGATCCGCGACATCTGGATCGAGGTCGGGGTCGCCCCGCGCACGCACGGCTCGGCGATCTTCACCCGCGGCCAGACACAGGCCTTCTCGGTTGCCGCGCTCGGCACCACCCGTGAGGAGATGCGGCTCGACACGCTCGGTCTCCAGGAGGCCAAGCACTACTTCCACCACTACAACTTCCCGCCGTTCTCGGTCGGGGAGGCCGGCTTCATGCGCGGGCCGAAGCGCCGAGACATCGGCCACGGCGCGCTCGCGGAGCGGGCCCTGGTGCCGGTGGTGCCGTCGATCGAGGACTTCCCGTACACGATCCGCGTGGTGTCGGACATCCTCGAGTCGAACGGCTCCTCGTCGATGGCCTCGGTGTGCGGCTCCTCGCTGTCGCTGATGGATGCCGGCGTGCCGCTCAAGGCGCCGGTGGCCGGCGTGGCGATGGGCCTCATCAAGGAGGGCGACGACTACATCGTCCTGACGGACATCGCGGGGGTGGAGGACCACCTCGGCGACATGGACTTCAAGGTCGCCGGCACCTCCGACGGGATCACCGCCCTGCAGATGGACATCAAGATCACCGGCGTGACGTTCGACATCCTGCGCGACGCGCTCGCGCAGGCCAAGGACGCGCGCCTGACGATCCTCGGCAAGATGAACGACACGATCTCCGAGCCGCGTTCGGAGCTGTCGCAGTACGCGCCGCGGATCAGCGCGATCCAGATCGACACCGAGAAGATCGGCGCCGTGATCGGCAAGGGCGGCGAGACGATCCGCGCCCTGTGCGAGGAGTTCGACGCCCAGATCGACATCGAGGACGACGGCACGGTGCGCATCTACGCGCAGACCGGCGAGCAGGGCGACGCCCTGGTCGACCGGATCCGCTCGATGACCAAGGAGGTAGAGGTCGGCGACGAGTTCACCGGCAAGGTCGTGAAGACGACCACGTTCGGCGCCTTCGTCGAGCTCGCCAAGGGCACCGACGGCCTGCTGCACATCTCGAACATCGCGCCGGGCCAGCGCCCGAACACGGTGGAGGAGGTCGTCAACCGCGGCGACGAGCTGCATGTCAAGGTGGTCGAGGTCGACCGCGAGCGGGGCCGGGTCGGCCTGCGCCTCGCGGAGGACCCCGAGATCGCGGGCAAGTCCGCCGAGGAGCTGGCCTCGATGGGCACCGGCGACAAGGGCGGCCGCGGCGACCGCGGGAACGGGCGCGGCGACGGCCGCGGGCGGGACCGCCGTCCGCGCGACCGGGACCGGGACCGCCGTCCGCGTGAGCGCGACCGGGACCGCAGCCGCACCGACTAGTGAGCACCGAAGCCGCTCGACTGACCACCCTTGACTCGGGGGTCCGGGTCGTCACCGAGGCGATGCCCTCGGTGCGGTCCATCGCGCTCGGCATGTGGATCCGGGCCGGCTCGCGTGACGAGGGCGTCGAGCAGGCCGGCATCTCGCACTTCCTGGAGCACCTGCTCTTCAAGGGCACCGACCGGTTCAGCTCGCGCGAGATCGACGAGGCGTTCGACGCGATGGGGGCGGAGGTCAACGCCGGCACCGGCAAGGAGACCACCTCCGTCTTCTCGCGCTTCCTCGACGGTCACCTCGAGCGCGCCTTCGACGTGCTCCAGGACATGGTGCTGCGCCCCGCCTACCCCGACGTGGACTCCGAGCGCGACGTGGTGATCGAGGAGATCGCCATGTACGAGGACGAGCCGTCGGACAAGGTGCACGACGTGATGGCCGAAGCGATCTTCGGCGAGCACCCGCTCGGCCGGCCGATCATCGGCAGGGCCGAGGTGGTCTCGTCGGTGCCCGTGCCGCAGATCGCCGCCTGGCACGACGGACACTACGTGCCCGGCAACATGGTCGTCGCGGCGGCTGGCAACCTCGACCACGACGCGGTCGTGGCCCTCGTGGAGAGCGCGTTCCCCAAGGTGGGTGCGCCGGCGCCCGTGGCGGCGGCGTCGCCGGACGGTCCGGCGCCGGAGCTCCGCTTCCACAGCAAGGAGACGGAGCAGTACCACGTGTGCCTCGGCGGGCGCGGGATCCCGCGCGGCGACGACCGCCGCTTCGCTTTGCGCGTGCTCGACACGGTCCTGGGCGGCTCCACCTCGTCGCGGCTGTTCCAGGAGGTGCGGGAGAAGCGCGGCCTCGCGTACGCGGTCTACTCATACGCCAGCCACTACCAGGACTCCGGGCAGGTGGGGCTCTACGTGGGCACCCGGCCCGACCGGGTGCGCGAGGCGATCGAGGTGATCGGCACCGAGCTGCGCCGCCTCCAGGAGGACGGCGTGAGCGAGGCCGAGCTCGTGCTCGCCCGCGAGAACGCGAAGGGCCGCACGGTGCTGTCGATGGAGTCGACGCTCACGCGCATGAACCGGCTCGGCAGCTCCGTCCTGATGGGCGTGCCGCTGCTCACCGTGGACGAGGTGCTGGCCGCCTTCGACGCCGTCACGCTCGATGACCTCACCGCTCTGGCCGGCGAGCTGTGGGGGCCCGACCGGCTCTCGGCCGCCGGCGTGGGTGGGGACGAGGAGGTCTTCAGGACGGCGCTCGAGGCGGTGTCGCCCGAGCTCGCGGAGGCCGCTTGATCAACGTCGCGGTCTCGGGCGCCGCGGGGCGCATGGGCCAGACGGTGTGCGAAGCGGTCGAGCACGCCGGCGACATGGCGCTCGTCGGCCGCGCCGACCCGCTGCTCGAGACGGCGCTCCCCGACGTGCTCGGGGACGCCGACGTGGTGGTGGACTTCTCGGTGCCTGACTCCGCGGCCGAGAACGCGCGGCTCTGCCTGGAGGCCGGCGTCCACTGCGTGGTGGGCACCTCGGGTGCGGACTTCTCGGGCTTGGAAGGGGTGGGAACAGGAAACCTCTTCGTCGCCCCGAACTTCGCGATCGGTGCGGTGCTGATGATGATCTTCGCCCAGGAGGCCGCGGCACACATGCCGGAGTGCGAGATCGTCGAGCTGCACCACGACCGCAAGGTCGACGCCCCGTCGGGCACCGCGGCCCGCACCGCCGAGCTGGTGCGTGAGAGCGGCGGGAACGTGCACGAGCCGATCCACTCGGTGCGCCTCCCCGGGCTGGTGGCGCACCAGGAGGTGATCTTCGGGGGCCCGGGCCAGACGCTCACGATCCGCCACGACTCGGTCGACCGCCAGTCGTTCATGCCGGGCGTGCTCCTCGCCGTGCGCCGAGTGCAGTCCCTGGAGCGCTCGCCCACGATCGGACTCGAGCACCTGCTGTGAGCCGCGAGCGCCGGCTCTGGCTGCTGGGGAGCGCGGCCGTGCTGGCGGCGGTGATCGTGGCCGTGGCGATCGCGATCAGCCAGGGCGGGGCGGACGACGAAGAGGCTTCGGCGCCGGCACCCGCCCCGGCGCAGTCGGAGGGTGGCGGCGAGGCCTCGCTGCTCGAGGGCATTCCGCAGGAGGGCGTGAGCCTGGGCGACCCGGACGCCCCTGCGACGCTGATCGAGTTCGCCGACCTCCAGTGCCCGTTCTGCGCCGAGTTCGCCACCGGGCAGCTGCCCCAGGTGGTCGAGGACTACGTGCGGCCTGGGCGAGTGCGCCTCGAGCTGCGGCTGCTGGCCTTCCTCGGGCCGGACTCGGAGCGGGGCAGGCAGGTGGCGCACGCCGCCGCGCTGCAGAACCGCATGTGGGAGTTCACCGACCTCTTCTTCGGCAACCAGGGGCCCGAGAACTCCGGCTATGCGACGAACGCCTTCCTCGAGCAGCTGGCGCGGCAGACACCCGGCCTGGACACAGACCAGCTCGCGCAGGACTTCGGCAACCCCGATGCCGAGGCGCTGAGCCGCCAGGCCGAGCGGCTCGGCCGCGGGCTCAAGGTGGACGGGACGCCGTCGTTCTACCTCGCGAGGGGCGGCGGGGAGCCCGAGCCGGTCGAGATCGAGGGGCTCGAGGAGGCGCTCGGAGACGGATGAGCGAGCGCCGGCTGCGCGTCGCGGCCGCGGTGCTGGCGCTGGCTGGACTGGCGATCGCGGGGTACCTGACGTGGGTCCACTACGCGGACCTCGAGCCGATCTGCGCGGGCGGCTCCGGGGGCTGCGAGCGCGTGCAGACCTCGGACTACGCCGAGCTTGCCGGCGTGCCCGTCGCGCTGCTCGGGCTGATCGGCTACGGCGCGATCCTGGCGTCGCTCGCGATCCCCGGTGACGCGGGCCGCTTCGCGGGCGCGGTGCTGGCGCTCGCCGGCTTCGGCTTCAGCGCCTGGCTCACCTACGTCGAGCTGTTCGAGATCGACGCGATCTGCCAGTGGTGCGTGGCGAGCGCGGTGATCATGACCGCGCTGGCGGTGGTCACGACGCTGCGATTCGTGGCGCCTCGTCCAGCCTGAAGCGGGCGTCGCCGAAGCTGACCCGATCGCCCGGGCCGACCTCGGCCTCGTCAAGCAGGCGCACGCCGTTCACGCGTGTGCCGTTTCGGGAGCCGAGGTCGCGCAGGAGCCAGCGCTCGCCGTCACGCCGAAGCTCGGCGTGGCGGCGCGAGACGCTCGGCTCGGCCAGCACGCAGCCGCAGTCCCGCGAGCGGCCGAGGATGACGGCGCCGTCCGCCTCGGGGAGGCCCAGGACGGGGACGTGCGGTCGCTGCCACGCGACGCGGAGGTCGCGGTCGAGTGTCGACCACCACGCGATCGCGCGCATGAGCGCGCGGCGAAGCGGCCCGGGCGGACGCAGGTCGGCGACCAGCTGATCGAGCTCCTGGTCGGTGCGAGCGCCGAAGACCCGCTCGATGCGCTCTGAGAAGGTGTCGAGGGAGAGGCGCCCGTCCGCAGATCCTTCGCGCAGCGCACGCGCTATCTGTTCACGATCCGCCGCAGATGGGCGGAGAGGGAGGGGGGTCGAGGCGTCCGGTGCGATCCCCGGATGGTAGCCCTGGATGAGTGTGGGCCCTTTTCGCCACCCATACGGTGGCCCTGAGGGCCCACACTCGGCTCAGGCCGCCGTCTTTCGCAGCGCGCGCGGGACCACGAAGCGGATCCCCGAGCGCTCGTCGTCGATCGAGCAGGTCTTGTTGTCGATCAGGCCGAGCTTCTTGGCGTGGGGCACGAGCGCCATCTGGTTGAGGTAGCCCTCGTGTCCCCGCTTTCGCGTGATGATCCAGAGGTAGCCGGTGTCGCGGAGCCGCGGGCGGTAGTGGACCAGGGCCTGCTTGGCCTCGTCCTCGGACTCCACCAGGACGATCGCGCCGTCCAGCTGACCAGACTTGACGAGGCCGCGACCGAGGGCGTCCTTCACGTCGCGGCGCAGGCCCGATCCCACGTCGCCGGACACCTCCACGCGCTGGTCCGGCCCCACCCCGAGCTTCTGAATCGCCGTCCGGTGGCTGTAGTCGCGTTCCGTCGCCATCGCTAGACCGGGAATTCTCTCATTTGCAGCGGGTGTTGCGGGACAGTTCTGCAGCGGCCGGTGCAGCGCGGGCCCGGCCGGCGGCGTTTCGCCCACCCCACGCGGTACGCTGCTGACGCACGACAGCATGCGCGCGCGCCGGGTGCGCGCGGCGAGGCGGAGGAGAACCGATGGGCTTCCTGGACAAGGCCAAGCAGCTCGCCGAGCAGGCTCAGCAGAAGCTCGACGAAACGCAGAAGAACTTCAACGAGAGCGCGTCGCCCCAGTCGCAGCCGGGCGAGCCCGGGGTCCGCTACGACGAGCACGGGAGGCCGGTCCAGGAAGCGCCGCCCGCGGGAGCCGCGCCACCGCCGCCGGCGGAGCCGGCCGCTCCGGCAGCTCCGGACCCACCCGAGGTCAGCCAGCCGCCTCCGCCCTCGGACGGCGGCGGGCAGGCCAACGCGTCGCCCGATCCCTTCAAGCCGCTCCAGCAGTGACCCCCCGCTTCGATCGCAACCGAATGCGCATCGGCGGCATCCTCACAGCGATGGTCACCCCGTTCGGCCGGGATGGGCGGCTCGACGAGGACGCCGCGGTGCGGCTCATGCAGCACCTGCTCGACAACGGCTCCGACGGCCTCGTCCTGGCCGGCAGCACCGGCGAGTCGCCCACCCTCACCGACGAGGAGAAGTTCCGCCTGTGGGAGCTCGGCGTCGCGGAGACCCCGGACGACGTCACGATCGTCGCCGGCAGCGGCACCTACGACACCCGCCACAGCGTCGAGCTGACCGAGCGGGCCACGGAGATCGGCGTGGACGCCATGCTGGTCGTCACGCCCTACTACAACCGGCCCAACCGCCGTGGCATCAAGGCCCACTTCGAGACCGTCGCCGCCGCCACCGATCGCCCCGTGGTCGTCTACAACATCCCCAGCCGAACCGCCACGGACATCCCCAACGACCTCCTCGCGGAGCTCGCCGAGATCGAGAACGTGGCCGCCCTGAAGCAGGCTCGCTACGAGGACATGCAGCCCATCGACGGGCCTCGACCTGCTGGCCGGCAACGACGACGTCCTCGCGCGCGTGATGGACATGGGCGGCACCGGAGGGATCCTCGTCGCCTCGCACCTGGTCGGCCGTGAGATGCGCCGCATCGTCGACGAGCCCGAGCACCGCCACGAGATCGAGGACGGCCTGCGCGACCTCTACCGGGCCCTCACCGTGACCACCAACCCGATCCCGATCAAGACCGCGCTCCAACTCGCCGGCCACGACGTGGGCGGCCTGCGCCTTCCGCTCGTCGAGGCCTCAGAGGAGGAGCGCACGGCGATCCGAGAGGCACTCGAGCGCCACGAGCTCCTGGCCGCCGTTCCTTGACCCGCGGCGGCACCCTGCGCGTTCTGCCGCTCGGCGGGCTGGGCGAGATCGGCAAGAACATGACGGTCGTCGAGTACGACGGCCGCATCGTGGTGGTGGACACCGGGCTGATGTTCCCGGCGCCCGACCAGCTCGGCATCGACCTCGTGCTGCCGGACTTCGCCTATCTGCGCGAGCGGGCCGGCGACATCGAGGCGATCGTCCTCACCCACGGGCACGAGGACCACGTGGGGGCGCTGCCCTTCGTGGTGCGCGAGCTCGGCAACACCCCCCCGATCTACGGCGGCCCGCTCACGGCGGCGATGGTCCGCTCGAAGCTGGACGAGCACCGCCTGAAGGACCTCTCGGTCACCGACGTGCTCGCCACCCAGACCTTCGACGCAGGCCCGTTCTCGGTCGAGATGGTGAAGATGGCCCACTCGATCCCGGACGCCTTCGGCGTGGCGCTCACCTGCGAGCTCGGCACCGTGCTCGTCACCGGTGACTACAAGTTCGACCAGACGCCGGTGGACGGCGTGCCGGCCGACGTCTCGCGCCTGGCCGAGCTGGGCCGTGAGGGCCTGCTGCTCCTGTGCGGCGACTCCACCAACGCCGACCGGGCGGGCATGTCGCCGTCCGAGTCGAGCGTCGGTCCGCGGCTGCAGGAGGTCTTCTCACGCTGCGAGGGCCGCATCGTGGTCACCTGCTTCGCCTCCAACATCCACCGTGTACAGCAGGTGGTGGACGCCGCCGCCGTGCTCGATCGCAGGGTCTCCCTGGTGGGCCGCTCCATGCGCAAGAACGTGAACATCGGGCGCATGCTCGGCCACATCGACGTCCCGGAGGGGATGCTGGTCGGGCCCAAGGAGATCGAGGACTTCCCCGACTCGAAGCTGGTGGTGATCTCCACGGGCAGCCAGGGCGAGCCGCTCTCCGCGCTGCGCCGCATGGCCCACGCCGATCACCCGCAGGTGGAGCTGCACTCGGGCGACACGGTCATCTTCTCGGCCACGCCGATCCCCGGCAACGAGCGGGCCGTGAACGAGACGATCGACCGCATCTACCGCCTCGGCGCCGACGTGATCACCCCGCGCGACGTGGCCGTGCACGCCTCGGGGCACGCCTACGCCGAGGAGCTCAAGCTGATGCTCAACCTCACCAAGCCCCGGTTCGTCCTGCCGATCCACGGCGACCACCGGCGGCTGCGGCTGCACAGCGAGCTGGCCCAGGCGGTCGGCGTCCCACCGAAGTCGATCTTCCGCGGCGAGAACGGGCGGCCGCTCGAGATCGACGGCTCGGGCGCCCGCTTCGGCGAGCTCGAGCAGGCCGGGATGATCTTCGTCGACGGCGTCGACGTGGGCGACATCGAGGACGTGGCCCTGCGCGACCGCCGGATGCTCTCGGCGGACGGCATCTTCATCGTGGTCGCCACGATCTCGGAGCAGGACGGCCGCTCCGTCGTCCCGCCCGAGATCATCTTCCGCGGCGTGCCCTTCGTGGACGAGTCCGACGAGTTCGTGGAGGAGCTGCGCGATGCGGTCGACAGCTCCCTGGCCCACTCGGCCGAGGAGGAGATCCGCGAGATCGACCTGCTCCAGGACCACCTCCACGACGACGTGGCGGAGTTCGTGTACGAGCGCCTGCGCCGGCGGCCGATGATCCTGCCGGTGGTCGTTGAGGTCTAGCCCGCTTCGGCGATCCCGAAGAACCCGCAGTCGTTGGTCGTGCCCTGGACGTCGTTGGCGTCCTCGACCGTGAGCCCCTCCACGGTCACCGCGGTGCCGTCCGGGTTGACCATGGCGATCACGCCCGCCCCGGGTGCGTCCGCGACCAGCGGGAACACCGGAGCACTGGGAAAGCTCGTCGCCACCTCGGCCTCGGGATTGGCCGGGACCGCGCGGACCTGGACGCTCGGTCCGGCCTGGCACTGGGCCTCCAGCCTCAGGCCGCCGAAGTTCAGTACCTCGACGAAGCCAGTTCCCGCCTCCGCGGCGTAGTTGAAGCGCCGCATGACTGACCCCGCCCACAGAGCCCGCGGTCGTCGCGCTGCCCGCCGTATCCGCCGTCGTCGCGCTCGGCACCTTCCCGAGGGAGGACTCGCTGACGTCAGAGCCCGTGAGCGTGTTGAACGCCACGTCGCGGCCCTGGATCGTGCTGTTGCGGACGTCGAAGCCGCGCACCTCGTTGTTGCGGATGTCGAAGGTGCGAAGCGTGTTGTTGCGCACGTCCTTGCTGCGGATCGTGTTGTTCTTGATCTCGCGGCTGTCGATCGCGCCGGTGGCCAGGCCGTAGGAGACGCCGCCGAGCGAGACGAACAGAGCGATGCAGGCGATCACGAGCGCCGGCGACGGCAGCCGGCTCAGGCTGGGCTTCACAGGAGGATCCTCCGGGTGAGTCGGGGGTGATTCAGGCTTCTCGGGAGGGGAACACGCGAGTCGCCTGATCGGAGCGCACCGGCGCGGCGTCGGTCGCCGGCAGGGTGACCACGAAGCGGGCCCCGCCGCCGTCTGCCTCCGACAGCTCGACGCCGCCTCCGTGCGCGTCGGCCACCGCCTTGACGATGGCCAGCCCGAGTCCGCTGCCCCGGCCGCCCGCGCCGTCCCCGGCCCCGCTGGCGAAGCGCTCGAAGACGCGTGCGCGCAGTTCCTTCGGCACCCCCGGGCCCCGATCGGCCACCTCCAGCACGGCGGAATCGCCGTCAGGCCGGACCGAGACCGTGACCGGGGTGCCAGGCGGGGTGTGAAGGAGCGCGTTCTCGACCAGGTTGCCGGCCAGCCGGTGCAGGTCGTCAGCGACGCCGTTCACGGTGACGGGCCCGGGCAGGTCGAGCGACACGGGATGGTCCGACGAGAGCGCCCCGGCCTCGGCCGTCGCCTCGGCCGCCACCGCGCTCAGGTCGACCGGGAAGGAGGGCGCCTCGCGTCCGGCGTCGGCCCGGGCGAGCAGCAGCAGGTCGCCGACGAGCCGCCGCATGCGTCGCGACGAGCGCAGCGCGGACTCGGCCATCTCGCGACGCTCGCCGTCCAGCTCGGACTCCAGCAGCTCGAGGTTGGCGAGAATGCTCGTGAGCGGCGTGCGCAGCTCGTGCGAGGCGTCCGCCACGAAGTCGCGCTGACGGGCGAGCGTGGCCTCGGTCTCGCCTCGCGCAGCCGTGAGCTCCTGCAACATGTCCTCGAAGGTGTGGGCGAGGTCGGCGACCTCGTCGTTGGCGCTGGGCTTGGGCAGCTTGATGTCGGGGTCCCGGGTGCGGGCCACCTCGCGCGCCGCGCGGGTCAGGCCGGCGATCGGCCGCATCGCGCGCTGTGCCACGTGCAGGCCGGCGATGAAGGCGAGCAGTGTGCCGCCGAACACCCCGAAGGCGAGGAACAGGCGGATCCGGTTCACGGTGCGGGACACCGTCTTCTTCGGCTTGGCGTACTGGACGAAGCCGATCACCGTCGCGACGGACTCCTGCGCGAGCGGGTCGTCGAAGCCCTCCGATGGAGCGCGGGTGGAGACCGTGAGCGCCCGTGAGATCACGCGGTGGTCACCCACGTCGCTGATGCCCTGCCTGGTGGGGTCGCCGAACGGGTGCAGGCTGGGATCCTGCGGATAGAGCACCTGACCGGCGTTGTTGACCAACCGCACCTGCGCACCGCCCGTGGTCACCCCGCCCAGCGTCTCGGTGTTGATCTCGAACCCGCCGTCCTCGAACCGCGGGTCGAGCCGCTCGGTGAGGCCCGCGGCAGTGGCCCGCAGGTCGTCGTCGAACGCATCCCGGACGCGCTCCTCGGCCACCGCGCCGATCACGACCGCGAACAGGCAGAGGATCCCGAAGGTGAGCGCCGCGGTCACCACCGCGATTTTCAGCTTCACGGGCAGACGCGTCCTCACGGCTCGTCCCTCAGCACGTAGCCGGCCCCCCGAATCGTGTGCAGCATGCGCGGCTCACCGCCCTGCTCGAGCTTGCGGCGCAGGTTGGAGATGAACACGTCCACGGTGTTGGTCTCCGCGAACGGGTGGTAGCCCCAGACCTCGTCGAGCAGCGACTGGCGCGACACCACGATGCGCTCGTTTCGCATCAGGTGCTCGAGCAGCTCGAACTCGCGCGCGGTGAGCTCGAGCAGGCGCTCGTCGCGGTGGGCCTCGCGCGTGCCGGGGTTGAGGCGCAGGTCGCCCACCACGAGGGAGGCGCTCCCGCGCGGAGGGCGGCGGCGAAGCAGGGCGCGCATGCGCGCCAGCAGCTCCTCCCGCTCGAACGGCTTGACGAGATAATCGTCCGCGCCCGCGTCCAGGCCCTCCACGCGCGCGTCGAGCGCGTCGCGTGCCGTGAGGATGAGGATCGGCACGTCGCCGTCCGTCCGCAGCCGGCGGCAGACCTCCACGCCGTCGAGCTTCGGCAGGCCGAGATCGAGCACCACGGCGTCCGGTGCGAACACCCCGGCCTGGTCGAGCGCGCTCTCGCCGTCGCCGGCCACGCGCACGTCGTAGCCCTCCTTGTCGAGCGAGCGGCGCAGCACCCCGGCGATGTCGGTGTCGTCCTCGACGACGAGCACTCGCGGGCGTCCCGACATGTCACCCATGGTAGGGAGGGTGTGCAACCTCACCGTCGAAGTCACCCGGGATGGCTACGCGCCGCCGCAAGAGCCGCCGTCCCCGGGGCCTCTGGCCGCCGCCCGCGATGCCGCAGCTCGAGCAGCGCCACTGGGACGTGATCGGCCTCGCCCTGGTGGCCTTCGCGGCCTTCTTCGCGTGCGTGTTCTACCTCGGCTGGGCGGGCGGCCAGGTGGGGGAGGCGATGGCGGACGGATTCCTCTTCCTGTTCGGCGGCCTCGGCTATCTCACGCCGGTCGCGCTGTTCACGGCCGGTGCGCTGATCGTGGTCCGCCCGATGATGGAGCAGATCCACCCGTTCGGGACCGGCGCCGCGTGCCTTGCCGGCGCGCTGCTGCTCGGCCTGGCCGCCGGCTCGCTCGGCCTCGGCCCGGGCGACACCCCGCGTGACGGCTTCCTCGACGCGGACTACCTGCGCCGGCACGGCGGGCTGACCGGGGAGACGCTCTTCTGGACCTCGAGCACGCTCTTCTCCGAGGCCGGGGCGCACATCCTGTTCGTGTTCCTCCTGCTGGCCGGGCTGTTGCTGATCACTGGCGCGTCGATCGCCGGCCTGATGACGGCCACGCGTGACGCGGCCACCAGCACGTCCGAGCGAGTGCGGGGCGCCACCCGCTCGCTCTCCGCCGCCGCCACCGCGCCGCTGCCGCGCGGTCCGCTGCCGGGCGACCCCATCCCCGGCATGCGCGAGCCCGTCGAGCCGCCCGAGCCTGCGGACTCCGAGCCCGTGGTGCGCGCCACGCACGTGGAGGCGCCCGCCCTCGATGCCGCCGAGCGCTACCCGGACATCTACGAGGACGCGGAACCGGAGCCCGAGCCGCAGGATGAGCTGCCCGCGCTGCCGGAGGCCGAGGAGCCGGATGAGGAGCCCGTGCAGGAGCAGCTCACGCCGATGGGCAATCGCCGCTCGGCGGTCACCGAGGCGGACGACGTGGACTACCGCATGCCGCGGCCCGCCTTCCTGAAGCGCTCGAACGGCGCCCAGAAGGTCGACACGAAGGGAATCGAGCGCACCGGTGCCCAGCTCACCGAGGCGCTCAGCCACTTCAACGTCGAGGCGCGCGCGATCGGCACGGTCACCGGCCCGCACGTCACGCGCTACGAGCTTCGCCTGGCGCCGGGGATCAAGATGTCCAAGGTCGCCCAGCTCAAGGACGACCTCGCCTACGCGCTCGCCGCCGAGCAGGTCCGCATCCTGGCGCCGATCCCGGGCAAGCAGGCCGTGGGCGTGGAGGTGCCGAACCGCGTGCGCAAGATGGTCCACCTGGGCGATGTGTTCCAGGAGGCGCCCAAGGGCTGGTCGCCGCTGTCGGTCTGGCTCGGCAAGGACATCGCGGGCAAGGCGATCGGCACGGACCTCGCGAAGCAGCCGCACATCCTGATCGCCGGCACCACCGGCTCCGGAAAGTCGGGCTGCGTGAACGCGATGCTGTCGAGCGTCCTGCTGCGCTCCGACCCCAACGAGGTGCGCATGGTGCTGGTCGACCCGAAGCGGGTCGAGCTGAACCACTACGAGGGCATCCCGCACCTGCTCACGCCGGTGGTCACCTCGCCGCGCCTGGCCGCGAACGTGCTCGGCAACCTCATCAAGGAGATGGAGGAGCGCTACGGGGTGATGAGCCGGGCGAAGACGCGCAGCCTGGTGGAGCTGAACCGGGTGCGCCTGCGCGAGGGCGAGCGCCCGCTCCCCTACATCTTGTGCGTGATCGACGAGCTGGCCGACCTGATGATGGTCGCCCCGGCCGACGTGGAGGACTCGATCATCCGGCTTGCGCAGAAATCGCGCGCGGTGGGGATCCACCTGGTGCTGGCCACCCAGCGCCCGAGCGCGGACGTGATCACCGGCATGATCAAGGCGAACGTGCCGGCGCGGATCGCCTTCGCGGTCTCGTCGCAAACGGACTCGCGCGTGATCCTCGACCAGAACGGCGCCGAATCGCTGCTCGGACAGGGCGACATGCTGTTCCGGCCGGCCGGGGAGTCGCGCTCGGCGCGAATCCAGGGCGCCTTCATCACGGAGGAAGAGATCGAGCGGCTCACCGAGCACTGGCGCCGCCAGGGCGAGCCGGAGATGCAGGAGGAGCTGCTCGAGGCGATCGAGACCGAGGACGACGGGGAGGGCGTGGAGGGCGATTTCGACCCCGACCAGGACGACCTCCTCCCCGACGCCGTCGCCACCGTGGTCCAGATGGGCACGGCCTCCACCTCGATGCTCCAGCGCCGCCTGCGCGTGGGCTACACCCGCGCCGGCCGGCTGATCGACATGATGGAGCGGCGCGGCGTGATCTCCGGCTACGAGGGCTCCAAGGCGCGCCAGGTGCTGATCACCGAGGCCGACCTGCCGCGCGTGCTCGAGCAGCTCAGCGAGCCGCCCGTGGCGGCTCCTTCGGACGAATAGGAGGGGGGCGTCGCCCCCCTCTGACGCCCGCTTCGCGGGGCGCCATTCCCCCAGTTACTCTTCGCGCCCGATGCCGTCCATCGGGGACACGCTGCGCGCGGCGCGCATGCGACAGCGCCTCGACATCGCGGACGTCGAGGCCAAGACCAAGATCCGCGCCAAATACCTGCGCGCCCTCGAGAACGAGGAGTTCGGGATGCTGCCCGGACCCACGTTCGTCAAGACCTTCCTGCGCAGCTACGCGGAGGTGCTCGGGCTCGACCCGCACCTGCTGGTGGAGGACTACCGGGCGCGCTACGAGCCGCGCGACGAGGCCGAGCTCAAGCCGATCGGCCCGCCGGGCATGCGCCGCGAACGCCGGCGGCGGGCGCGGCCCCCGGGGCCGTGGCTGCTGATCGGGCTGGCGCTGGCCGCGGTGCTCGGCACCCTCCTCGTGATCGGCCTGGTGGGGGAGGAGGACAGCGGTGGCGGCGAGGCCGCGCAGGAGCAGACGACGACGGAGCCGCGCCGTGAGCGTCCCCAGCGGCGCGAGCGGCCGCCGCGACCCCGCCGCGTGGCGCTGCGGATCGCGCCCGAGGCGGAGACCTACGTCTGCGTCGACACCGGCCCCGGCACCGACATCCGCTTCGAGGGCATCATCTCCTCGCCCCAGACCTTCCGCGGCAGGCGGCTGAGGGTGAACCTCGGCAACACCTCGGTCGCGGTGACCAGCAACGGCAAGCCGGTCGAGGTGGGGTCGGGCCCCGACCCGGTGGGGTTCGTGTTCACGCCCCGGTCCACGAGGCCGATCCCGCTCGGCGAGCGTCCCTGCGCGTGAGCGCCCGAGCGGGCATCGTGGTCACCGGCACCGAGGTGCTGACCGGGCGCGTGCGCGACCGCAACGGCCCCTGGCTGTCGGACCGCCTGCTGGAGCTGGGCGTGGAGCTCGCCCACATCACGATCTGCGGCGACCGGCGCGAGGACATGCTCGCCCAGCTGCGCTTCATGGCCGACCAGGGGGTCGACGTGGTGATCACGAGCGGAGGGCTCGGGCCGACCGCGGACGACCTGACGATCGAGATAGTGGCCGAGTTCACGGGGCGGCCGCTGTTCCTGGACTCCGACCTCGAGGCGCGGATCGCCGAGATCCTGAAGCCGCTCATGAGCCGTTTCCCGGACCTCGACTTCGAGGCCGTGCGGGCCTCGAACCGCAAGCAGGCGCTGGTGCCGGAGGGCGCGCACGTGATCTACCCGGCCGGCACCGCGCCGGGGCTGGTGGTGCCCGGCAAGCCGGCCGTGGTGGTGCTGCCCGGGCCGCCGCGGGAGCTGCACGCGATGTGGCCCGAGGCGGTGTCGACCGAGGCCTTCCAGCAGGCGGTGGGCGGCCGCACCCGGTACTCGCAGCAGACGCTCAGGCTGTTCGGCATCCCGGAATCGGAGATCGCGGAGACGCTTCGCGTGGCCGAACGCGAGGTGGAGGGCTTCGAGGCGCTCGAGATCACGACCTGCCTGCGCCGCGGGGAGGTGGAGATGGTCACGCGCTGGGAGCCGGGGGCCGACGGGGCCTGGCGGTCGCTCTCGGCGTTGGTGGCGAAACGGCATGCGCGCTCGCTCTTCTCGACCGACGGGTCGCGCGTGGACGACCAGGTGGTGGAGCTGCTGGCCGGCCGCTCGCTGGCGGTGGCCGAGTCGTGCACGGGCGGGCTGATGGCGGCCCGGATGACCGAGCGGGCCGGCTCGTCGGCCTACGTCGCGGGCGGGGTGGTGGCGTACTCGAACGAGGCCAAGGCCACGCTTCTCGGCGTCGATCCGGCGCTGATCGAGCGCCACGGCGCGGTGTCGCTCGAGGTGGCGGACGCGATGGCCGACGGCGCGCTGGCGCGCTTCGACGCCGACGTGGCGCTGTCGATCACGGGCGTGGCGGGCCCGGGTGGGGGGACGGACGCCAAGCCGGTCGGCTACGTGTGCTGGTGCGCCGCGCTGGCGGGCGGCCCCCGGTTGACGCGCGACACGCGGCTGCCGGGCGATCGCGCGGACATACGCGACCGCTCGACGACGGTCGGGATGCACCTGCTGCGGCGGCTGCTGAGCCCCGAGGAGGGCCCTCGGTGAGCGGACCGCGCACGCGCATGTTCGTGGCGCTCGACCTCCCCGCCGGAGCCCGTTCTGCCCTCGCCGCCTGGCGCGACGAGCTGATCGACGGGCGGCGAGACGTCCGGCCGGTGCGCGCCGAGGCCCTCCACGTGACGCTCGTGTTCCTCGGTTGGCAGGACGAGAAGGCTGCGGACGCGATCGCATCCGCCGCCTTCGAGGCGTGCTCGGCCCTGTCCGCCGCGCGGCTGAAGGCCGCCGGGATCCGGCCGCTGCCGCCGCGCGACCCGCGCCTGTTCGCGCTCGACCTGGAAGACGAGGAGGAGCGCGCGGGAACCGTGCAGGCGGCGATCTCCGACGCGCTCGAGGCCGGCCGCTGGTACCGCCCGGAGAAGCGGCCCTTCTGGCCGCACCTCACCCTCGCGCGCGTGAAAAGAGGCGAGCGGCGCGTGCCGCCGCTGCCGGACGCGCCCGCGGCGCCCGGCGAGCCTTCGAGGCGAGCGAGCTGACGCTCTACCGATCGACGCTGCGCCCACAGGGTGCGCTCTACGAGCCGCTGGCGAGGACGACGCTGTGATCCACGACACCGCGTTCCGGGGCTTCTCGCGGTCCGCCGAGGCCTACGAGAAGGGACGGCCCGGGTACCCCGAGGCGGCCGTGGCCCTGATCGCCTCGAGTCTGCCGGCGGGGGGCACTGTGCTCGACCTGGCCGCCGGGACCGGCAAGCTGACGCGGCCGTTGGTGGCCGCCGGGCTCGAGGTGATCGCCGTGGAGCCGGTGGCGGAGATGCGCTCGGCGCTGCCCGCCTCGGTGCGGGCGCTCGAGGGCACGGCCGAGGCGATCCCGCTGGCCGCCGGGGAGGTGGACGCGGTCGTCGTCGGCCAGGCCTTCCACTGGTTCGACGGCGACGCCGCGCTGGCCGAGATCCACCGCGTGCTGCGCCCGGAGGGCCTGCTCGCCCTGCTCTGGAACACTCGAGCCGAGGACGACCCGCTCAACCGGGCGATCGACGAGCTGCTTGCGCCGTACCGCCGCGGCGCCCCGAGCCAACGTACCAACGCCTGGCGCGGCGCCTTCGACCGGACCAAGCTGTTCGGGCCGCTCGAGGAGCACGAGTTCGCGGGCGAGCAGCGGCTCGACGCCGGCGGGATCGAGGCACGGGTGGGGTCGATCAGCTTCATCGCCGCGCTCGACGCGCCCGAGCGGGCCCGGGTGGCGGAGCGGGCGCGGGCGCTGGCGGGGGAGGGCACGGTGACCGTGCCGCACCGGACCGAGGTGAAGGTCTGCCGGCGGATCTGACAGGCCGCGCCGTGGAGGCCGCGGTCGCCGTGGCGGGGGCGCACGGGCTGGACGTACGGGAGCCGCGGGTGCTGAGCGACCGCAGCAACCTGCTGATCCGGCTGGCGCCCGCGCCGCTGGTGGCCCGGGTCGCGACATCCACCGCAGAGATCCGCGCGGACGGAGCGCGCGACTGGCTGGCACGCGACGTGGCGCTCGGGACGCACCTCGTCTCGGTGGGCGGCGACGCGGTGCCGCCGGCGATGCTCCCGCCCCCCGGCCCGCACATGCAGGACGGGCTCGCGATCACGTTCTGGCGGTTCGTGGAGAACGACACCTCGAACCCGCCCGCACCGGAGGAGGCGGGGGAGGCGCTGTGGCGGGTGCACGAGGCCCTCTGGGACTTCCTCGACCCCCTGCCGCCGTTCACGGCGGTCCTCGACGAGTGCGAGCTGGTGATCGAGCGGCTCGCCTCGCGCCCGGCCTCACCGGCCGGCCTCGATCGCATGAGCGCCGCCGTCCGGGACATCCGCTCCGCGGTCGACGCGGCCGCGCTCCCGTCCCGGCCGCTCCACGGCGACGCCTCTCGAAGCAACCTGCTCCGCACACCGGCCGGCCTGCTCTGGACGGACTTCGAGGACACCTGCGCGGGGCCCGTCGAGTGGGATCTCGCGTGCCTCGTGGCTTCGTCGGGGCCCGACGCCGCCGATGCTCTCGAGGGCTACGGCCGGCCGCCGGACGACGGAGCGCTCGAGCCCTTTCTCGAGACGCGGCGGCTCCAGGGTGCGCTCTGGACCGCCCTCCTCGCCGAGCGCCATCCCGAGCTGCGCGCGCTGGCGGAGGAGCGCCTTCGCGCCTGGGCGGCGCCGCGGTGAGCCGTGCAAGGCTGTAGGACTCCGTCCATGGAACAGCGCGTAAGCCTCGTCACCCTCGGAGTCCGCGATCTGGAGCGCGCGCGAAGGTTCTATGAGGCGCTCGGCTGGCGCACCCGGGCGGAGCCGGGCGACGACGTCGTCTTCTTCCAGGCCGGCGGAATGGTCGTGGCGCTCTGGGACCGGGCGGAGCTGGCGCAGGACAGCGGCGTGGAGGACGCCGGCGGCTGGGGCGGCGTCACGCTCGCCCACAACGTGCGCTCGCCCGCCGAGGTCGACGCGATCGCCGAGGACGCGCGCGCCGCCGGCGCGGAGATCGTGCGCGAGCCGGCCGAGACGTTCTGGGGCGGCTACTCGGCGGCGATGGTCGATCCCGAGGGCCACGCCTGGGAGATCGCGCACAACCCGCGCTGGACGATCCGCGACGACGGCTCGATCGAGCTGCCTCGGTGAAGCCATCCGGGGGCTCGCGCCCCCGGGCCCCCGCTGCACACGGCCGGTCGCCGTTACTCGACCGGCGTCAGCTCGATCACCGGGATTCGCCAGCGCGAGGCGCGCTTGCGGTATTGCGTCCAGCCGGCGTACATGTCAGGGCGATCCAACCACATCGGGCGAGCGGGGGCGAGGTCCGTCCGGAGCGGCGCTTACGTTTGTGGACTCGGAGAGCTTTCGAGAGGACAGAGACCGCATGGACAAGGAGCAGCAGAAGGCCGCTCAGGCACGTGAGTCGGCGCTGAAGAACGCGCTCGGCCAGATCGAGCGGCAGTTCGGCCAGGGGTCGATCATGAAAATGGGGGACGAGGCGGCGGCGGTGCGCGTCGCGGCGATCCCCACCGGCGCGCTCTCGCTCGACCTCGCCCTGGGCGTGGGCGGCCTGCCGCGGGGGCGGATCGTCGAGGTGTTCGGCCCGGAGTCGTCGGGCAAGACCACGCTGCTCTACCACGTGCTGGCCAACGCCCAGAAGATGGGCGGCATCTGCGCGTTCATCGACGCCGAGCACGCGATGGACCCCGCCTACGCGAAGCGCATCGGCGTGGACGTCGACGAGCTGCTGGTCTCCCAGCCCGACCACGGCGAGCAGGCGCTCGAGATCGCCGACCTGCTGATCCGCTCCGGGGCCGTCGACATCGTGGCGATCGACTCCGTCGCCGCCCTCACCCCGAAAGTGGAGCTGGAGGGTGCGATGGGCGACCAGTCGGTCGGCCTGCAGGCCAGGATGATGTCGCAGGCGATGCGGAAGCTGGCCGGGAACCTGAACCGCGCCAACACCCTCTGCGTCTTCACGAACCAGATCCGCGAGAAGGTTGGCGTAATGTTCGGATGTCTTCCATTACGACACTCGTGTCGTGCTCGCGGACGGCAGCACCGAGAAGATCGGCAAGATCGTCAACCAGCGGATGCCGGTCGAAGTCATGTCGATGGATCCCGAGACCGGCAAGATCTCTCCGCGCCCGGTGGTCGAGTGGTACGACAACGGCGAGACCGACGAGTGGCTTCAGTTCGAGGTCGAGGCCGGCGGCGGATCGGGCAAGCGCAAGTTCGCCTGCACCCCGAACCACGTCATCTTCACTCCGGACGGCGAGCGTCAGGCGTGGGAGATCGAGGAGGGCGATGAGGTCCTCGTCGGCGTCAAGCAGTACGCACTCAGCGACGACCAGATGAAGCTCATCCTCGGAAGCCTGCTCGGCGATGGGTCGCTGCGCTACGCCTCTGCACACAACGCCGCCTTCCGCGTCGGTCACGGAGAGCGTCAACGCGACTACTGCGAGTGGAAGCAGTCGATGCTGTCTCCCTTTGCCCACAAGATGGGCCGGACAGGCAATGGCATCGGCTTCGACACGGTTCCGATGCGCCAACTGGCGGCCCTGCGCGATGCCGTCTATGCCGCTGACGGTCGCAAGACCGTCACTCGAGAGCTGCTCTCACAACTCGACGAGCGCGCCTTGGCGGCGTGGTATTGCGACGACGGCACCTTCGGCGGGAACTACCGCCGCTGGGGTCATGGAAAGGCGACGATCTGCGTCGCGGGACTCTCGCACGAGGATCGCGAGCTGGTCGCCGCACGCTGCGAGGAGCTCGGTATGGGCCGTCCCACGCTGAGCGGCCACAACCTCCTGTTCAGCGGCGCGCGCACCCGGCAATTCCAGGAGCGGATCGCGCCATTCGTGCATCCCTCGATGCAATACAAGCTCCATCCGGACCTGCGTGGGCGCTTTGCGTGGGATGCGCCGACTGCGGGCGACTTCCGTACCGACCTTGGCGAGCCGTAGCACGCTCCGGCCGGTCGGCATGCGAGTGCTTCGCAAGTACCGGAAGCCCACTCCGCCGCCGCAGCACGAGCGCCCCTGTAAGCGGCGATCGGTACGACCTCCAGATCGAGAGCAACCACACCTACCTGGTCGACCACGTGGTCGTGCACAACTCCCCGGAGACGCAGCCCGGCGGCCGGGCGCTCAAGTTCTACGCGTCACAGCGGCTCGACATCCGCCGCATCGAGACCCTCAAGGAGGGCACCGAGGCGGTCGGGAACCGGGTTCGGGTCAAGGTCGTCAAGAACAAGGTGGCCGCGCCGTTCCGGCAGGCCGAGTTCGACATCGAGTACGGCGCCGGCATCTCGAGCCAGGGCTGCATCCTCGACCTCGGGATCGAGCACGGGATCGTCCAGAAGTCCGGCTCGTTCTTCTCCTACGGCGACGAGCGGCTGGGCCAGGGGCGCAACAACGTGAAGGGCTACCTGCGCGAGCACCCCGAGGTCACGAGCGAGATCGAGCGCAAGATCTACGAGACGCTGGGGGTGGAGCCCGCCGGGGCGCCGCTGGCGGCGGTCCCGCCGGAGGAGGCCGCAGCCGAGGTCGCGACACCGGAGGAGCGCGCCGCCTGAGGGTTCGTCCAGGGCGAGTCCCCCGGGGTGAGTCGCAGGTGCGAGCGCCAAGCCGGCGAAGTAACGGGGAGCGATGCGTGCTCTGCAGGTGAGCAACCGATGACGCAGCCGGGCGACGACGATCGCAACGCGGACGCGAGGGCCGAAGGCAATCGTGTTCGCGAGCTCGAGAGAGCGATTCAGCTGGCCTACCGGGCCGTGGGCCACCGCGACCGGACCATCGCCGAGGTGCGCACGTACCTCGAGCGCAAGCGGGTGGAGCCCGATGCGATCGCGAGTGCGGTCGAGGAGCTGAGCGCTGCCGGCGTCTTGGACGACGCTCGCTTCGCGCGCCGCTTCGCCGAGGACAAGCGTGAGCTGGAGCGCTGGGGCTCCGAGCGGATCGCGCGGGATCTCCACCGCCGCGGCATCGCGCCGGACCTGATCGACCGGGTTGTGTCCGAACACAGCCGCGAGGCCGAGCTGGCGACCGCCCTCGTGGTGCTGGAGCAGCGGGTGGCGACGCTCCACGACGACCGTGATCGCGACCGCGCCTGGCGCATGCTCGTGCGTCGCGGCTACGACCTCGAGCTGGCCTACGAGGCGGTACGCCGCCACGAGGACGGCGGGCGCCGGGCGGCCTGAGGCCACCAATTGCCCCGCTTCGGGGCCGAGAACGTGTGCAGGCAGTGGCCCACCCCAAGCCAGACCGCACCATCCGGGTTGTCACCGGCCGGGCGCGGGGTTAACCTCATGTGAAGCGGCCACCCGGCCGCCCTGAGAACGAAATACCAGCAAATCGGCTTCTTTTCGCGGATGAATACACCTGAGCTAACTGGAGGGAGTGCTCGGGAGGGTCCTTAGAGCTGCACCTCGCGCGCCTGCCCCGGCGCGCGTTCCGCATGAGGGGGGCCGAACGGCGCGTCCGCGCCGGGAGGAGACACCCAAATGGAGATCGTGTTGGCGGCGCTGGTTGCGGCAGCAGTCGCCGTGGCCGTGGCGCTGCTGTTGCAGCGACCTCGTGCCGCGCCGACGGCCGCCGCGCCGGTCGGCGCTCCCGAACGGCGCGAGGGCGCGCCCCCCGTCACGGCCGCGCCGCGGGGTGCCGGGACCGAGGAGGACGCGGACGAGCTGCGCGCCCGCCGCTCGGAGCTGGCGCGCCTCGAGGAGCGCCTGCGGTCGAAGGAGAGCTCGCTCGAGCTCCACGGCCAGCGACTGGACGAGCGCGAGCGGTCGCTCGACGACCGGCAGCGAAACCTCGAGCACTCGCGCGAGGAGCTGAAGGCCGCCAAGCGCGACCAGCTCCGGGAGCTCGAGCGCGTGGCCGGCCTGAGCGCCGGCCAGGCCAAGCAGATCATGATGCGCGAGCTCGAGGACGAGCTGCGCCACGAGAGCGCCCGGCTGATCCGCCAGGTGGAGGAGGAGACCCGCCACGACGCCGACCGCCGCGCCCGCAGCATCCTCGCCGCCGTCATGCAGCGCGTGGCTTCCAGCCATGCCGTCGAGACGACCGTCTCGGTCGTGGAGCTGAAGTCGGATGAGCTGAAGGGCCGCATCATCGGCCGCGAGGGGCGCAACATCCGCGCGCTCGAGACCCTGACCGGGATCGACTTCATCATCGACGACACCCCTGGGGCGGTGCTGCTGTCCGGCTTTGACGGCGTGCGCCGCGAGATCGCTCGCCTCACGCTCGAGAAGCTCCTCCAGGACGGGCGGATCCACCCGGCCCGCATCGAGGAGGCCTTCCACCAGGCCAAGTCGGAGATCGACCAGCACGTGGTCGTGGTGGGGGAGCAGGCGGTGTTCGAGGCCAATGTCGGGTCTGTGCACCCCGAGCTCGTGAAGCTGCTCGGGAAGCTGCGCTTCCGGACCAGCTACGGGCAGAACGTCCTGCACCACTCGGTCGAGTGCGCGCGACTCGCCGGGATGCTCGCCTCGGAGCTCGGGGCCGACCCGCGCATCGCAGCACGCGCCGCGCTGCTCCACGACATCGGGAAGGCGGTGTCGCACGAGACGGACGGGCCCCACGCGCTCGTCGGCGGCGAGCTGGCCCGGCGCTACAAGGAGTCGGAAGCGGTTGCCCACGCGATGGAGGCCCACCACAACGAGGTTGAGCTCCAGACCGTCGAGGCGGTGATCGTGCAGATCGTCGACGCCCTGTCCGGCGCACGGCCCGGGGCGCGCGGCGAGTCGCTCGAGCACTATGTGAAGCGCCTCCACGAGCTTGAGGCGATCGCCACCCGCCACGAGGGCGTCGACAAGGTCTACGCGATGCACGCCGGACGCGAGATCCGCGTGATCGTCCACCCGGACGAGATCGACGACGACGCCGCGTCGCTTCTGTCGCACCAGATCGCCCGCGAGGTCGAGAAGGAGCTCGATTACCCGGGCCAGATCAAGGTCACGGTGATACGCGAGAGCCGCGCCACGGACTACGCGAGATGAGGCGCTTCCTCGCCTGGCGCGGGCTCGACGAGTGGCGCGCGGAGGGCTGCACCGTCGAGCGCGGCGACTTCGGGCTGCGTGCCGTCGGCGTGCAGCTGGGCTCCACGTACCAGCTCGACTACGGGCTCGAGACCGGGCCCGAGCTGTTCACGCGGAGGCTCGTCGTCACGGTGAAGGACGCCGACGGCGAGCGCGGGATCCTGCTCGAGCGGTCCGACGGCGAGGGCGCGTGGACGTTGAACGGCAACCCCCTGCCGCTGGTGGAGGGTTCGCTGGACATCGACTTGGCCCTCTCCCCGCTGACCAACTACATGCCGGCGGCCCGGCTGGGCGACGAGCCGCGCGACCACGTGATGGCGTGGGTCGACGTGCCGAGCCTCGAGGTGACTCGCTCCCCGCAGCGGTACGAGCCGATCGGCTCGCGGCAGGTCCGGTTCGTCAGCCTCGACAGTGACTTCACCGCCGATCTCGACCTGGACTCCGACGGCTTCGTGCTGCACTACCCGGACCTGGCGGGACGCGCCTGAGCTCTATCCTCGGCCGCGGGCATGAAGACGTATCACCTCACGACGTTCGGCTGCCAGATGAACGAGCACGACTCCGAGCGGATGAAGGGGATGCTTGACTCGCTCGGCTACCGCGCGGCGGACGAGCGCGCCGCCGCGGACCTCATCCTCTTCAACACCTGCTCGATCCGCGAGAAGGCCGACAACCGGCTGCTCGGGCATCTGGGCGAGGCGAAGCGGCTGAAGTCCGAGGACCCGACGCGGGTGATCGGAATCGGCGGCTGCTGGTCGCAGTCGATGAAGGAGCAGGTGTTCGAGCTGTTCCCGTTCGTGGACGTCGCGTTCGGCCCCGGCCAGGTCCACCGCCTGGCGGAGTTCCTGACCAGCGACAGCCTCAGCGCACAGGGCTACTTCGAGTTCGAGGGGTTCACGGGCCACCTGCCGATGAGGCGCGAGCGCGAGTTCCAGGCCTGGGTGCAGATCTCGGTGGGCTGCAACTGCGCCTGCTCCTACTGCATTGTGCCGTCCACGCGCGGGCGCGAGGTGTCACGGCCGGCGGCGGAGCTCGTCGAGGAGGTCGAGCGCCTGGCCGCCGACGGCGTCCGCGAGGTCACGCTGCTGGGACAGAACGTCTGCTCCTACGGGCGCGATTTGCCGCGGGGAGCGAAGACCTCCTTCGCCGAGCTTCTCTCCGCGATCGACGCCGTCGACGGACTGGAGCGGATCAGGTACACGAGCCCACATCCAAAGGACATACGCGAGGACGTGATCAGCGCCCACGCGGAGCTGCCGAGCGTCTGCGAGCACATCCACCTCCCGCTGCAGTCCGGGTCGTCGCGCGTGCTGAAGGCGATGCGCCGCACCTACAACCGCGAGCGGTACCTCGACCGGGTGGCGATGATCCGTGAGCTGGTGCCCGACTGCGCGCTAACGACCGACATCATCGTCGGCTTCCCGGGGGAGACGGAGGCCGATTTCGAGGAGACGATGGAGGTCGTCGAGCAGGTGCGGTTCGACTCGGCCTTCACGTTCATCTTCTCGCCCCGGCGCGGCACGCTCGCGGCGGAGCTGGACGACGACCTGCCGCACGAGATCAAGCGGGAGCGGATGGAGCGGCTGGTGGCCGCCGTCCAGCGGCACGCGACCGATCGGGCCCAGCGCTTCGTGGGCCGGACGATGGAGGTGCTGGTGGAGGGCCCGTCGCGCACGGACCCGGCGAAGCTACGCGGACGGATCCGGCACAACAAGACCGTGAACTTCGCCGGGACGGCTTCCCCCGGCGATCTGGCCGAGGTGGAGATCGCCTCGGCGACGAGCACGACGCTGGCCGGCGAGGAATCGCTGGTGGCGCGCCTGGCGTAGTCGGGAGACCAAGACGCCGCGAGCAGCGGGCCGCCCAGGTCGGGCTCGGCGTCGCCGACCGCGTCCGGCTCGACCGACGAGCACCGCACCCCCGCGGCCTGCGATCCAGACGGCCGCTCCGCCTCCGCCTCCCAGCCCGCTCGAGGGGGGTTCAACACAAAGCGGCGACATATCCGCCGCAACGTGACGAACCCCCTTGCGGCACGGCTCGGCCTCCCACTCATTGCTGCCGTTCAGCGCGATCGAAAGCACCTTGCGGCCGCCTCAACAACAGCGCCACGCGCCGCAGACTCCCGCGCCGAACTCCGCGCCCTTGGTGCACGGCGCCCGCGCTTCACGGCGCAGCGCCGCCGCGTCACGGCGCACGTCCCCGCGCCGCCTTCGTAGCCTCTCTCAGGCGCCCGTGGCCTATCGGCGCAGAGCTTCTCGCAGCTCCGCCAGCGCCGCCCGGGCCTCGATCACCCCGCCCGGACCCCACCATGTGGCCAGATCGACGTCCGCCTGCTCGAAGCGACCGTCCACGTTCAGTTGAACCCGCTCGGACTGCGGCTGCGAGACGAGCACCAGGTCGGCCCGGCGGAGCGATCCGACCTGCCGGAGGCCCACGTCGGCGAGGATGGTGCCCGCGAAGGAGTCGCGCGGGGCCAGCCCCCACCCCCCGGCAGTGGGCCTCGCCACGGCCACCCGCAGCGCTCCCTCGACCGCCGTCCGCACAGCCGCCACGCGGCGGTCGTAGCCGGTCAGGAGCGCCTCCGCGTCGTTGGTGCGTCCCAGCGCCTCGCCCATCAGGCGCAGGTTCAGCTTCCACCGGCCGCTGCCGGGTTCGACGATGACCGTCGGCGCGATCAGGCTCAGGCCCTCGAAGAGCGCGCCTTGGCGGCCGATGATCAGGTCCGGCCTGGCTTTCCGAACCGCGCCCAGCTCGCCGGCGGCGACCGGCTGGATCGTCTTGACCCCCGCCGCCGGACCGCGCAGGTACGCGGGCAGCCTGTCGCCGGGCACGACGGCGAGCACCGGACGCACGCCCAGCGCCAGGGTGTCGTCGAGCGTGTCGATCGTGAGCGTGGCCACGCGGTCCGCCTGGCCCGGCACCTTCGACTCTCCCTTGACGTGCTGGACCTTGAGCGGGCGCGCGGTCTCCCGGCGCTCGTCGAAGCCCGACTCCTGGCAGCCGAGCGCGAACGCAGCCATAGCCGCGAGCAGCAGGAGGATGAGGACCGGCACGGCAGGTATTAGTAGCGATCGTGCACGTGCTCTCCCTGTTCGGCCCCACCGGCGTGGGGAAGACCGCCGTCGCCATCGCGGTGGCCGAGCGGCTGCGCGAGCGAGGCGAGGAACCGCTGGCCGTGTCGGCCGACGCGCTCCAGGTCTACCGCGGCCTCGAGCTGCTCTCGGGCGCCGCGACGCCGGAGGAGCGTGAGCGGCTCGAGCACCGCCTGCTCTCGTTCCTCGACCCGCGCGAGGCCTTCTCGGCCGGCGAGTTCGCCGCCCTCGCACACGCGGAGATCGACGCCGCGCTCGAGCACGGCCGCCGCCCGATCGTCGTGGGCGGCACCGGCCTCTACCTCCAGGTCGCCCTCACGGACCTCGAGCTGCGCCCGCCGCCCGACCCCGCCGTCCGGGAGCGGATCCAGCGTGAGCTGGCCACGCGAGGCCCCGAGGCGCTGCACGAGGACCTAGCCCGCCGCGCACCCGGCGTCGCCGCCGCGATCGACCCGCGCGACCGCACGCGCGTGAGCCGCGCGCTCGAGCTGATCGAGATGGGCGAGGAGCCGGCCCCGGCCGGCGAGGAGTCGCGACTCTGGACCGCGCGGCTTCGCCATCCCACGCTGCTCGTGGGCCTCACGATGGAGCGCCGGGCGCTGTACGACCGCATCGACGCGCGCGTGGAGCAGGATCATCGGCCGCCGGCGCAGCCGAGCCGAGGTGCGCCGCGCCGACGACGCCGGCGCGTCCCGCACCGCCCGCGCCGCGCTCGGCTTCGAGGAGCTCCTGCGCGGCGACGTGGAGGCGATGAAGCGCCGCACGCGCAACTACGCCAAGCGTCAGTTCACCTGGCTCCGGCGGCTCGAGGGCATCCAGGTCGTCGACGTGACGGACCGCGCGCCGGAGTTGGTCGCGGCGGAGATCGTCCCGCTGTAGAGTGCCGCGCACTCACGGACTGGGGAGAGGGGTCGTCTTGCGATTCGCTGTGGCAGGGGCGGCCGTGCTCGCGTTGCTGTTTCCCGGAAACGCCACCGCGGTCCCGGATTTCGCGTCCACGGCACTGAACATCATTCCTTCCGGCCAGTACGGCTCGGCGCCGCCGGCCACCTCGAGCGGACGTCCAAGCGCGAATGTACGACGGGCTCACGCCTCTCTTCGACGACGTCGGCCCGCGCGACCTCGACCGCTACTTCAAGTCCGAGGAGCTCGGCATCGGAAGCGACGGACCGGCTAGGCGCGAGCGCGTCCCGCGAAAGGGAGGCGTCTGCTGCGCGACCGCTACAACGTCCCGCACATCTGGGGTCGCACGGACGACGACGTGACATGGGCCGCCGGCTGGGTGCTGGCGGCGGACCGCGAGCTCCTACTCGAGCAGGCGCGCTACAACTCGCGCGTCGACGCCGTGGAGGTGCCCGGGCTGGATGCGCTCGACTTGATCGTGGGGCTGCAGAACTTCCGGCCGAGCCGCCAGACCGACCGCGAGGTGGCCAAGCAGGTCCGCCTGCTGCGGCGAAGCGGCAGACCCGGGCGCCAGCTGCTGCACGACATCGATGTCTTCGTACGCGGCATCAACGCCTTCTACCGGGCGAACGACCGCGACTACGCCCCCTGGACCCGCATCGACGTGATCGCCCTGAACGCGATCAAGAGCCAGCTCTTCGGCGAGGGCGGCGGCGACGAGGTGCGCAGCTCGATGTTCCTCGATGCCCTGCAGCGAGAGCTCGGCGCCAGGCGCGGGTTCTCGGTCTGGGACGACCTGCGCTTTGTGGACGACCCCGAGAGCCCCGTCTCGGTGAAGGGCCGCTTCCCCTACATCATCCCGCCCTCCTCCCGCCCCGGGAACGTGGTGGTGGACGACGGCTCCTTCGAGCCCGTCGAGATCGGCGGGAGCGCCGCGGCCAGCCTGGCCATGCGCGCGCCCGAGGCCAGCAACATCCTGATGGTGGCGGGCAGGCGCTCCGCCAGCCGGCGCCCGCTGTTCGTCGGCGGGCCGCAGATCGGCTACTTCTATCCCGGCCTGACGCTCGAGATGGACCTCCACGGGCCGGGCTGGAACGCGCGCGGGGCCACAGCGGCGCCGTTCCCCGGCTACATCCTGATCGGACGCCGCGAGGACTTCGTCTGGACGCTCACGTCGGCCGGCGCGGACATCATCGACAGCTATGTCGAGACGCTGTGCGGCGGCAGCGACCTGAGGTATCGCTACAAGGGGCGCTGTCGCGCGATGACGCCGTTCGACGCGGGCACGCTCGGTGGCGAGCCGGTCCGCTTCCACCGCACGGTCCACGGCCCGGTGGTGGGCTATGCGACGGTCGACGGCCGGCGGGTGGCGATCTCACGCAAGCGGTCGAGCTACCTGCGCGACGGCACGGACCAGCTGCTCTTCCAACGCCTCACGCGCGGGCGAGTGCGCTCGGCCAAGGAGTTCTTCCAGGCCGCGCGCGTCTCGCCGCAGACCTTCAACACCTTCTACGCCGACGACGACGAGGCCGCGATGATCACCACCGGGCGCCTGCCGGTGCGGCCAAGCGGCGTCGACGCCGGCCTCCCGACCGACGGCCGCGGCCGCTACGAGTGGCGCGGTTTCCTCGGGTTCCGAGGCCACCCGCGAGGCATCGTCAGAAGCGGCGTCCTGAACAACTGGAACAACCAGCCGGCGCGGGACTTCGGGCCGGCCGACAACCAGCAGAACTACGGCCCGATCCATCGCGTCGACCTGCTGAACCGGAACGTGGCGATGCGCCGGCGGCACACGCTCGCCAGCCTGACCGGAGGCATGAACGCGGCCGCCACGCAGGACCACCTGACGGTGGCGTTCCTGCCCGTGCTCTCGCGGGTGCTCCGCGGCTCGCCCGCGCCCAGCCCGCTGTCGCAGCGCATGCTCGAGCTCCTCGAGTCCTGGCGCGCGAACGGCGCCAGCTGGCTCGACCGCGATCTAGACGGGCGGGTCGACCATCCGGGGGCCGCCGTCCTGCGCGGGGCGTGGGACCGGCTGGCCGACGCCGCCATGCAGCCGGTCCTGAACGGGACCCTGCGCGACCACCTCGCACGCTCGTTCATGAGCCGTTACTCGTTCCCGCCCGGCGGCATGTCGAGTGGCTGGCACATCTACATGCACAAGGATTTGCGCACGCTGCTCGGAGGGCGCGTGCGAGGCCGCTTCGCAAACCGCTACTGCGGCGGAGGCGTCCTTGGTCGCTGTCGCGCGGACCTCTGGGCCGCGATGGAGGCGGCCGGGGCTGCGCTGGCGGCCGCGCAGGGCCCGAACCCCGACGCATGGCGCGCGGACGCGAACGAGCAGCGGATCGATTTCGCCCCGGGATTGCTGCCTTACACCATGCGCTACACGAACCGGCCGAGCGGCATACAGCAGGTGATCAGCTTCTCCGGGCACAGGCCGGTCGGCCGCCGGCGAGCCGCGCCGTGCCCCTCCAGCCTTCGCGCGCGCGCCGCTTGCTGAGAGGCCCGCTCCTGACCCGGGCCGCTCGTTCGCGCGGCAACGTCCGGCGCGAGCGTGCGCCACCGTCCGGCGCGCGGGTGTGCGCCACCCCTACGCGTAGCGGCCCGTCGCGTAGGCTCCTCCGCCGTGCGCTTCGAGAAGTGGCAGGCGCTCGGCAACGACTACGTCATCGTCGAGGAGCGGAAGCTTCCGTTCCGGCTCACCCCTGAGCGGATCCGGCGCATCTGCGCGCCGCACACCGGCGTGGGATCGGACGGCATCCTGCTGCTGCGGGAGACGGACGAGCGCGGCTTCGTCGCCGAGGTGGTGATCTACAACCCCGACGGCTCGGAGGCCGAGCTGTCGGGCAACGGCGTGCGCCAGGCCGTGATGTACCTGCGCCGCAACGGCTGGGCCGACAGCGACAGCTTCTCCGTGCGCACCGCCGCCGGCGAGATCCGGCCGCGCATCGACGGGGAGCTCTGCACGATGGACATGGGCCGCGCGAGGCTCCGCTCAGAGACGGACTTCCCGAGCGGCGGCGAGGACGGGACCGGCACGGTCGGCGCCGCCGGCCGCGAGTTCTCCTTCCAGTTCGTGCAGGTGGGCAACCCGCAGTGCACGATCGAGGTGGCCGAGCACCTGGACGAGCTGCCGCTCGCGCG
Organism: uncultured Thermoleophilaceae bacterium; assembly: GCA_963835705.1. Classification (GTDB taxonomy): domain Bacteria; phylum Actinomycetota; class Thermoleophilia; order Solirubrobacterales; family Thermoleophilaceae; genus JACVRW01. Next base: position 94,567 of record CAWIGR010000014.1, on the reverse strand, counting down.
CTACGGCCCGGAGATCGAGCGCCACGAGCTGTTCCCGAACCGCACCAACGTGTCCTTCTGGCACCGAACCGGCGACGCCGAGGTCCACGCGCGCATCTTCGAGCGCGGCGTAGGTGAGACGATGGCCTCCGGAACGGGCGCGACCGGCGCGGCGGTGGCCGCCGTCCTGCGCGGCGCCGACAGCCCGGTGACGGTCGCGATGGCCGGCGGCCGGCTCGAGGTCGAGGTGGGGGAGGACATGCACGTGAGCCTCACGGGGTGGGCCAAGCAGGTCTACCGGGGAGAGCTCAGCCAAGCCCTGATCGAGGAGTTGCATGCAACCGAGTAGCCGCCTGAACCGCCTGCCTCCATACCTGTTCGCCGAGCTGGAGCGCAAGGTCTCCGAGAAGAAGGCCGCGGGAGTGGACGTGATCTCGCTCGGGATCGGCGATCCCGATACGCCCACGCCCAACAGCGTGATCGAGGCGCTCACGGCGGCGGCGGGCGACCCGGGCACACACCAGTACCCGTCGAACCGCGGCCGCCCCGAGCTGCGCGAGGCCTTCGCGCGCTTCTACGAGCGCCGCTTCGGCGTCGTGCTCGACCCCGAGAGCGAGATCGTGCCCGCGCTGGGGGCGAAGGAGTGCGTCTTCAACCTCAACCTGGCATTCCTCGACCCGGACTCGATCGCGCTCGCCGCCGACCCCGGCTACCCGGTCTACACCGGCGGCCCGCTGCTGGCCGGGGCCGAGGCCGTGCTGATGCCGCTCCTCCCCGAGCGCGGCTTCGCGCCGGACCTCGACGCCATCGGCGGCGAGGTGGCGCGCCGTGCGCGCCTGCTCTACCTCAACTACCCGAACAACCCGACCGGGGCGGTGGTGCCGGACGGGCTGTTCGAGCGCGCCGTGGAGTTCGGCCGCGAGCACGACGTGCTGATCGTGCACGACGCCTCGTACACCGAGACGACCTACGACGGCTACGTGGCGCCCTCGTTCCTGGCCACGCCGGGGGCCAAGGAGGTCGGCGTGGAGGTGTTCTCGCTCTCGAAGGGCTGGAACATGACCGGCTGGCGCACGGCCGCGGTGGCCGGCAACGCCGACGCCGTGAGCGCCTACTGGCGTCTCAAGACCAACATCGACTCCGGGATCTTCGAGGCCGTCCAGCTCGCCGCCGCGGCGGCGCTCGACGCCGGCCCGCCGCCGGAGATGCCCGCCATCTATGCCCGGCGCCGCGACCTCGTCTGCGACGCGCTGCGCGAGATCGGCGTGGACGTGACCCCGCCGAGGGGCACGATCTACGTCTGGGCGCCGGTGCCGGAGGGCCACACCTCGGCCTCGTACTGCGAGATGGTGCTCGAGGAGTCGGCGGTGGTGATCTCGCCCGGCAGCGCCTACGGGCCCAACGGCGAGGGCTTCTTCCGGATCTCGCTGACGATCGCGGACGAGCGTCTGCAGGAGGCAGTCGAGCGCCTTCGTGGCAGTCTGAGCCGATGAAGTACTGCGGCGTGGTACCCACCCAGAGCGCCCTCCAGCTGGCGATGCTGGAGGAGGTGCGCACCCCCGAGCCTCCCGTGCGGCTGAGCGTGATGTTCTTCGAGCCGGGCTCGGCTGCCCAGGTGGCGGCCGAGCTGCGCTCGCTGGGCGAGGTGGTGGTGGGCGTAGGCGCCCCGCTGGCCGGCCCGGTCGACGGACGGCCGCGGCGCGACTGCGACGCGCTGCTGGCGCGCCGCGGCGTGGGGCCGCATCCCTCCGACCCCCACGCGCAGGAGCTGGCCGGCCTGCTGGGCGACCTGGCCGCGTTCGAGCCGGACGCGGAGGAGCGCGAGGGCCAGGTGGGGGAGGGCTCGTACCACGAGTTCCCCCTCTTCGAGACCAACGCCGACGGCGTGTTCTGCGCCCTCCAGGGCCGCCGCGTCCCGGCCCGGCGCCACCCGCTCGGCATCCAGATGCGCATCGAGGAGCTGGAGGGCGACCACGTGAGCGACGACGGCGGCGACCTCTGGCACCGCCGCATCGACGAGCTCGACGCCGCTGCGTGCGCCCTCTGCGCGCACCGCTACGCCGTCGCGCACGCCTCCTGGCTGGGTGACCCCGAAGAGGCGGTGGTGGTGCTGCCCGGCTCCTCGATCCCGCACGAGTTCCCGCGCGAGGGCGTGTTGCCGCCCGTGGAACGCCTTCGGCTGCCCGACGCCTAGACTTGTACGACGTGGAGGGAGTCCGAAACCCACGTGCGCGCCAGCGGGCCTTCTGCATCTCCGCCGGCCCGAACGAGCAGGACCTCGGCGAGCTGAAGGAGCTGCTGCGCACGGCCGGCGTGGCCGTGTCCGGCGAGTTGACCCAGCGCCGGCCCGAGCCCGACCCGGATCGCTACTTCGGCCGGGGCAAGCTGGCCGAGCTGAAGGAGGCGATCGCGGAGTCCGGCGCCAACCTGGTGGCCTGCGACGACGAGCTGAAGCCGCGCCAGGAGCGCAACCTCGAGCAGGCGCTCGACATGCCGGTGATCGACCGCACGGCGATCATCCTCGACATCTTCGCCGACCACGCCCACTCGGCCGAGGGCAAGCTGCAGGTCGAGCTGGCGCAGCTCGAGTACAACCTCGCGCGCATGCGCGGGCTGTGGACCCACCTCGAGCGGCTCGGCGCAGGGCGCATGGACGGCGGCATCGGCACCAGAGGCCCCGGCGAGTCCCAGATCGAGACCGACCGCCGCCTCGCGCGCGACCGCATCTCGGCGCTGCGGCGCCGCCTGCGCCACACCAAGGCCACGCGCGACACGATGCGCGCCGAGCGCGAGCGCGCCGGCCTGCCGACTGTGGCGCTGGCCGGCTACACGAACGCAGGCAAGTCCACGCTGCTGAACGCGCTCACCGGCGCCGAGGTGGGCGTGCGCGACCGGCTGTTCCACACGCTCGACCCCACCACCCGCTCGTTCGAGATCGGTGGGCGCAGCTACCTGCTGACCGACACCGTCGGCTTCATCCGCAAGCTGCCGCACGCTCTCGTGGACGCCTTCTCGGCCACCCTGGAGGAAGCGCTCGGCGCAGACCTGATCGTGCACGTGGCGGACGCCTCGGTGCCGGAGGAAGAGCTGCACGGCATGCTCGCCGCCGTGGACGAGGTCCTCGACGAGATCGGGGCCGGCGAGCGCCCGCGCCTGCTCGCGCTCAACAAGGCCGACTTACTCGGACGAGGAGCGCCGCCGCGCGCTCTCGTTCCGCTTTCCCGGGCGCGGTCCAGGTGTCGGCCACGACCGGCGAGGGGCTCGGCGAGCTGCGCGAAGCGGTGGAGGCTCGCTTCCTCGCCTCGCTGCGCTCGATGGAGCTGCTGCTGCCCTACCAGGAGGGCGGGACGCTCTCCGAGCTGCACGACCTCGCCGGCGAGCTCGAGCGGACCGACACGGCCGAGGGCGTCAGGGTCCGCGCCCTGGTGCCGGCCGCGGCCGCGCAGCGGTTCGAGCGCTTCGAGGACAACGGGCGCGCCTGAGCTCAGCGGTCGTCGCCGCTGCCGCGCAGCACCCCGCGCTCCTGGCGCGAGAGCAGCTTGTGGAGGTTGTCGGCGGCGATCTCCTCGAGATCGAGACCGGCCTCAGTGGCGACCTGTGAGAGGTACCAGAGCACGTCGCCGAGCTCGCGGGACAGCGCCTCGCGCCGCTCGTCGCTGAGCACGCCGCCGTCGTCGCGAATCGTCTTCTTCACCTTCTCGGCGACCTCGCCTGCCTCACCGCAGAGCCCAAGCGCCGGATAGGTCATGTCCTCACCCGCGCGCGGGTACGTGGCCGTGCGGCGGGACAGCGACTGGTACTCGGAGAAGTCCATCAACTGAAGAAACTACCCGCGGAATCGGATAGGGTGGCGCTGCCGTGCAGCTGCTTGCCGTGGAGCGCACGTCCACCGAGGGCGTCGAACTGCTGTTGGTGGAGGGGGAGCTCGACATCGCTACTGCCCCGCGCCTCATCAGCGTTCTGAACAGGGCCGTCCAGGAGGCCCTGCGGTCACTCGTGGTGGATCTCAGCGAGGTCGATTTCATGGACTCGACCGGCCTCGCCCTGCTGATAAACGCGCACCGGCGGCTGACCCGGCGCAGCAAGGGGTTCGCCGTCGTCTGCCCGCCGGGACCTCTGCGGCGGGTGTTCGAGGTGACCGACATGGTGGAGCTGCTCCACGTCTGCCCGGACCGCGACAGCGCCCGGGCCGCCGCCGCGCCCGCAGCGGCCTGACTGAGCCCGGCACTGCCTGGGCTACACCCCCGCCGCCCGCCTCGCGGAGCCGTGCGCGGCGTCCTCCAGCGCGTCGTCCGCGAGCGGGTCGAGCTCGACCGCCAGCGCCAGCTCGATCAGGCGGTCGGCGAGCCAGACGTTCTTGGGCAGCAACGGGCCGTGGAGGTAGGTGCCGATCACGTTCCCGCGCCGCACGCCCTCGAAGCGGTCCTTGCCGTTGTTGCCGTGCCCCGCGAGCACGCGGCCGAGCGGGCGCTCCGCGTCGCCGAGATACGTGCGCCCGCCGTGGTTCTCGAAGCCGGCGATCACGCGCGGGCCCCGGCCCAGGTCCGCCTCGATGGCGCAGTTGCCGATCAAGCGGGGGCCCTCCTCGCGCACCGTCCGCAGCTCGACGAGGCCGACCCCGGGCAGCTGTTCGCCGCCCATCTCGTAGTGGTGGCCGAGCAGCTGGTAGCCGCCGCAGACCGCCAGCACCACGGCGCCGCGGGCGGCCGCGGCATGCAGCGCCTCGCGCTTGGTGGCCACCATGTCGTGGGCCACGGCCGCCTGGTCGCGGTCCTGGCCGCCGCCGATGTAGAAGAGATCGTGGGCATCGGGGTCGAGCGGGTCGCCCAGGCTGGACGACGCGAGCTCGAAGCCGAGGCCGCGCCACTCGCAGCGGGCCCGCAGCACGGCGATGTTGCCGCGGTCCGCGTAGATGTTCATGAGCTCGGGGTAGAGCCCGCACACCCTCAGCGCCGGCACACGAGCACCGTGCTTCCGATGTACTCCGTGGTGTGGGCGATCTCGTGCCGCGCCTCCGGGCGCAGCCGGTGTGCGATCGCCTCGCGCGCGAGCTGGCCGGGCGTGAGCGAGTCGAGCACCTGCGTGTGGCGCAGCTCGGTCAGGTGGCCGGCCGGGGACACGACCTGACGCAGCCACTCCACCGCGACGCCGCCCGGCTCGGGCCGCACGTCCAGCGGCAGGCTCGAGTAGACCCACCCGCCACGCTCGCCCACGTCGGGCAGCGGCGGCGGCGCGTCCTCGGCGGCGATCGCCTCGTCGAGGTCGGCGAGCGCCGCGGCGAAGACGCCGCCGGGCTGCAGGCATGCGGCCACGGACCTCAGGAGCGCGGCGCGGCCCGGCTCGCCTCCCATGATCTGCACGAACTGCATCGGAGCGAGCACGAGGGCGAAGCGGCCGGCAGCCTCGAAGGTGCGAGCGTCGGCGGTGATGCATTGGACGTGCAGGCCGCGCGCCCGCGCGCGCTCGGCCAGCTCGCCGAGCAGGGCGGGGTCGGCGTCGAGCGCGGTCACGTCGTGGCCCGCTACGGCGAGGTCGAGCGTCACCCGGCCGGTGCCGGCGCCCAGGTCCAGGATCGGCCCGTCGGTCTGGCCGGCGAGCACACGCCAAAGCGGGAGGTCGGCGCCGTACCCGCCGCACTCCACGTCGTGCCAGATCACCACCTCGTTCACTCCGACCACCGCTTGGCGAGCCCGCGGCGGGCCAGCAGGTCGCGCAGCTCGAGGAGGGCGGTGTAGGTGGGGAGCGCATAGAGCCGCTCGCCCTCCGTGCCGGCGACCGCCGCGTCGAGCGAGCGCTCCAGCTCCCGGTCCACCTCGATCTCGGCGTCGATCCCGGCGTACTTCAGGCGCAGCGCCATCTCCTCGGCCCGGGTGCCCGCGCAGGTCGCGCGGCGAACGCGTCCGGCCAGGACCTCGAAGTCGGCGTCCCAGATCCAGGAGACGTCGCGGCCGTCGGCGATGTGGTCGTTGAGGGCGAGCCACAGGTCGAGTCGCCCGTCCTCGAGCGTGAGGGTACGCAGCACCTCGTTGGCCCCGGCCGGGTTCTTGATCAGCAGGATCGACACGCCGCGCCCGTCGATCGGGATCGTCTCGACGCGCCCGAACGCGCCGGCGAAGCCCTCGAGCGCCTCCCCGAGCGTCGCGAGCGGCACGCCCAGCTCGAGCGCGGTCGCGGCGGCCGCCACGGCGTTGTAGACGTTGTAGAGGCCGGGGAGCGGGAGGTCGAGCCCGAGGGTGCCCTGCGGCGTCCTGAGCTCCACGCGCGAGCCGCTCATCCCGTCCAGCCGCACCGAGGTGGCCGCCACCTGCGGCGCGGGCCGCTCGCGGCCGCAGCTCGGGCAGCGGTAGCGCCCGAGATGGCCCAGGTAGATCGCCTCGTAGGCGTAGGCGGAGCCGCAGTTGCGGCAGTGCTTGGAGTCGGCCGCGTGCTGCATGCTCGGCAGCGCCTGCGAGTCGTCCTCGAGGCCGAAGTAGGTCACGCCGCTACGCCCGCGGCCGAGGTCGGCGACCAGCGGGTCGTCGGCGTTCAACACGAAGCGCGCCCGGCCGTCGAGCCGGCCAACGAGCTCCGCCCAGCGGTCCGCCAGCAGCTCCAGCTCGCCGTAGCGGTCGAGCTGGTCGCGGAACAGGTTGGACAGCAGCAGCAGGCGAGGCTCCACCTGCTCGGCGACGCTCGGAAGCCACGCCTCGTCGACCTCGAACAGCCCGAGCTGGCCCGGCTCGCGGCCGGCGTCGAGGAGTGCCGTCGCCACTCCCCAGGCCATGTTCGAGCCGGCCCGGTTGTGCACGACCGGACGGCGGTCTCGCTCGAGGCACGCGGCGATCATGGCGGCCGTGGTGGTCTTGCCGTTCGTGGCCGAGAGGAGCACCGAGCCCGAATCCAGCTCGCCGGCCATGCTCCTCATCGAGTCGGGAGCGAGCCGCAGGAGCACGCGGCCGGGGGCCGTGGTGCCGCCGCTGCGGCCGCTGCGGCGGCTGGCGGCCCGGACGATGCGGGCGAGGCTGCGGGCGGGGCGGTGCATCAGCCCGGACCGATGACCTGCAGGGCGCCCGGCTCGACGCGCATGACCGCGGGGGTGGCGCCGATCGGGTCGCCGTCGGCGTAGATCACGAAGGGCCGGTCGGAGCTCACCTCGATCACCTCGCCCCTGAGCACCTCGACGTGGGGCGAGTCGAGGTGCGTTCCCTTGAACACCTTGGGCAGCTCGCGCAGGAAGGCGACTTTCGAGGCGTCCTTCGAGAGCAGCACGTCGAGCTTGCCGTCGTCCAGCTCCGCGTGAGGCAGCAGCAGCATCCCGCCGCCGTAGGAGCGCGAGTTCCCGACCGCGACGCTGTAGCCGGTCGTCGTGTGCCGGGTGCCGTCCACGGTCACCTCGAAGCGGGCGGGATTCCAGGCGGCGAGCGCGCGCAGCGCGGCGTAGAGGTAGACGGCGTCGCCCTTGACGAGCTTGGCCTCGTTGGCGATCCGGTTTGCGTCCGAGTCGAAGCCGAAGCTCGCGATGCCCAGGTACGGGGTGCCGTCCACGGTCGCCACGTCGAGCGGCCGGGCGGCGCCCTCGACAGCCAGGCGCGCCGCCTGCGCCGGGTCGCGCGGCACGCCCAGCACGCGGGCGAGGTCGTTGCCGCGCCCGCAGGGGACCAGGGCCACGGCGCCGTCCGTGCCCTTGAGGGCGGCCGCGACGGGCCGCAGGAGGCCGTCGCCGCCCACGGCGAGCACGGTCTCGCCGGCCTCGCGCGCGCGCACGGCCTCCTCGCCCGCGTGCTCCATGCTGCGGGTGGTGACGGTTCGGTTGGGGGCGCCGAGGCGGTCGAGCTCGGCGAGCACGGCGGGCAGCGCCCTGAGCGAGCGCCCCCCGCCCGACGCCGGGTTGACCAGCAGCGCGAAGCTTCGGCTCACTCCTCTGCCACTGCCGCGCGGGCCCGCTCGGCGGCCGCCTCCCCGCGCGCCTCGCCGCGCAGGTGGGGGGCCGGATCGACCTTGCGGATCTCCGCTTCCTCGAGCACCTGGTCCCCGATCAGCCGCTCGGCGTGCGGCTCCTCGAGATCGTCGGGATCGAGCACGAGCAGGACGTCCTGCTGAACGGTGTGCCAGGCCTCGTCGGTGACCTTCTCCGAGGCGACCAGGAGCTGGCCGGGCCGGTGCAGCCAGTGCAGCTCGAACAGGCCGAGCCGGTAGGCGAACAGGCGGTCGCCGTCGGAGAAGAGGAAGTTGAGGCCGCTGAAGGGCGAGCGCTCGACGGTGGTGCGGATGGCGCTGCGCAGCGAGCCGACCGGCTCGCTCGCGTCGTAGTGCGCCATCAGGAAGTTGAAGAAGGCCTCGGAGTCCGTGTCGCCCTCCGGCGGCGTCACGCCGGGCTCGAGCAGGCGCGGGTAGCGCATGATCGTGCCGTTGTGGCCGAACGAGTAGCTGCCGAGGCAGAACGGGTGCGTGTTCGCCGGCGCCAGTCCGCCCATGGTCGCCCGGCGCACGTGGACGTTGAAGATGCGCCCCCGCTTGTTCGTGGCGCCCATGAACTCGCCGTCGCCGTATGCGGCCTCCGGAAAGCGGACGAGCACGGGGTCGAGCCCGTCGGCCCGCTCGTAGACCGCCATTCCCCAGCCGGAGTCGTGCTCCTCGGACTGGCGGATGAGTGGGTTCTCGGCCTCGACCAGCTCGTGCCGGATCGAGGCCGGCTCCGCCGATACGCAGCCGAACACGCGGCACATGACGGCCCACACCTTACCGGGGCGAGAGATCGCGGTAGGCCGCTTAGCCGAGCATGGAACCGAGCACGTCAGCGCCTCCCCGGCTCTGGTGGGCGCGCCCGCGGAAGCTGTGCGCGCTGGAGCGGCCGGGAGGAGGGGGGAGGGGCCACCGCGCCGAGCGGCGCGAGGCCGAGATCGAGTACCTGCGCGCCCGCGGGGTGTGGATGGTGGTGAGCGTGATGCGCACGCGCCACAACCTTGCGGCCTACGAGGCCGCCGGGCTGGAGTGGCACCACGTGCCGGTGCCGAGCGCCGCCGAGGGGGCGGACCAGCTGGAGGAGCTGCTGCCTTTGTTGAAGCGGGACCTCCGCCGCCGCGGCGCCGTGGCGATCCACGGCGACCGACACACGGACTTCGTTGCCGCGGTCTGCGCGGCCCACCTGCACATCGAGCGCGGCGCCGACGCCGCAGCGGCGCTGGCGGCGGCCGAACGGGCCGGCCTGGTGGTGACGCCGGACGCTTGCGCGCTGGTGGGGGTGGAGCCGGAGGAGGTGGCGGCGCTGGGGCGATCCGCGGCGTGAGTGGGCGCCGTGGGCGCCGGCGGCGCCGTTCGCTGTCGGCCGCGTGGCTTGCAACCAGGGTGATGGCCGTCGGTGCCTTCCTCTGCTGCGGCGGTGCCGGGGCGGCGTATTCTGGCCTGCCGTGAGCGTCGATATGCGCGACGTGGCGGAGGGCCTGTGGCTCTGGCGCCAGCCTCACCCCGACTGGCGCGAGGGGTACGACTGGGAGCGGGAGGTCACGTCGTTCGCGGTCGAGTCCCGGGGCGCCGCCGTCGTGCTCGATCCGCTCGCGCCACCGCCCGGCGCGCGCGAGGTCTGGGAGCGCCTCGACGCGCTGCGGCCGGACGCGGTCGTCATCCTGAAGCCAGACCACGTGCGCGACGTGGACCTGTTCGTGCGCTGGTACGGGGCCCGTGCCTACGGGCCGTACCTGTTCTGGCGCGACGACGTTCCGCAGACCGACCTCGAGCCCGTCCGGCCCGGTGACGAGCTCCCCGGCGGGCTCCAGGCCCACTACGACGGCCGCGGCCAGATGGAGACCCCGGTCTATCTCCCCGAGCAGCGCGCGCTCGTCTTCGCCGACGGGATGACGGCGCCCGGCGGCGTGCTGCGCGTGTGGGGGTCGCCGTGGCACGAGGAGCGCACGCCGCGCCCGAGCGCGAGCCCTGGTCGAGGTGAGGTCGGCGGCGGGAGTCGACTGTCGCGCATGAGGGCCCTATATGGGCCACAAAGCGCGACACTCGAAGAAACGACCGGCCAGGACCGGCCCCTGATTGCCCTCCGCCATGCCGCGAGCGGAGACAGCCCGCGGCGGCGCCCTCAGGCGCCCGCCGCGGCCGGCCGCACCAACAACCCCGCCAGCGTCCCGCCCACCGCCACCGGCTTCGGCTCGAAGCCGTCCAGCTCGGAGTGGTCGGTGCCGTCGCCCTGCACCAGGGCCGCGTCGAGCTCCGCTGCGGCGGCCGCCGTCAGATCGGACCCCACCCGGTCGCCGACCACCAGGGTGCGCCCTTCTCCGAGGCGGTCCAGGGCGGTCTGAAACAGCTGAGGCTGTGGCTTGCCCACGATCTCCGCGCTGCGGCCGGTGGCGTACTCCACCGCCGCGAGCACCGCGCCCGTACCGGGCCAGAGGCCGTCGGGCTGCGGGTAGGTGGGGTCGCGGGCCGTGGCCAGCAGGTCCGCTCCGCGCATCACCGCCTGGGATGCGCGTCGCAGGTCGTCGTAGACGAGCTCCGTCGTCCCGGCCACCACCACCACTTCGGCGCGCGAGGCGAGGTCCGTGCCGTTCAGCACCCTGAGCCCGGCATTCGCCACGTGACGGTGCATCGACGCCGTGCCGATCACGAACGCCGTGCGCCCAGACCGGGTCTCGGCCAGGAGGTGCTGCATCGCGCCGCCGACCGTCACGACATCGCGCAGCGAGGCGCGCACGCCGATCTTCCACAGCTGTGCCACCAGGTCCTCGCCCGACTCGTAGGCGTTGTTCGTCGCGAAGGCCAGCCGCTTGCCGGCTACGCGCAGCTCCTCGAGCGCCTCCACCGCCCCCGGCGTCGGCTCGCCCCCCATCCACACGCAGCCGTCCAGGTCGAGGATGAACTGGTCGTAGCGATCGGCCAGGGCGCTGAGCGGCACCTCGCTAGCCTACGCGCCCGGGTTGCGGCTCCTCGCATCGATCCTGTGCGCGCTGAGTCTCGTCGCGGTGGCGTGCGGGAACGACGACGACTCCGGCTCCGGCGGCTCCGACGGATCGGGCGGCTCGGGCGGCGGAGCTGCACAGGCCCCGCCGGAGCCTCCACCCGAGGAGCCGCAGGCCCCCGAGCCGGCCGACGAGGGCGGCTGCAAGGACGTCCCCCAGCCCGCGGCGAGGCCCGACGGCGGCGCCGAGAGACCGTCTGGCCGCCTCGACCCGGGCACGACCTACGTGGTCATTTTGAGGACCAGCTGCGGGGAGATCGCCGTCCGGCTCGACCAGAAGACCTCGCCGAAGACCACCGCCTCCTTCGCGAACCTGGCGCGCACCGGCTTCTACGACGGGACCGCCTTCCACCGGATCGTGCCCGGCTTCGTGATCCAGGGCGGGGACCCCACCGGCACCGGCACCGGCGGCCCCGGCTACACCACGCGCGACGTGCCACCGCGAAACGCGACTTACCGGACGGGCACCGTCGCGATGGCGAAGTCCCCGGTCGAGCCGCCCGGCACCGCAGGCAGCCAGTTCTATGTCGTCACCGCCCCGGACGCCGGGCTGCCGCCCGAGTACGCGCTCCTCGGCAAGGTGGTGAAGGGGCAGGCCGTGGTGGACGAGATCGGTCAGCTCGGCGACCCCGCGAGCGGCAGCGCGGGCACGCCGCTCCAGCCGGTCGTGATCGAGGGCGCCGAAGTCACCGAGCGCTGAGCCGTCGCTAGATTCGAAGGCATGGCAAAGCCCTTCGACGTGACCGACGCGGACTTCGAGCAGCGCGTCCTGCGCCGTTCCGAAGAGGTGCCCGTGCTCGTGGACTTCTGGGCTGACTGGTGCCAGCCCTGCCACATGCTTGCGCCGGTGATCGAGAAGGCCGTCGCGGCCCACGACGGGAAGGTCGAGCTGGTCAAGCTGGACGTGGATTCCAACCAGGCCACCGCCGCCCGTTACGGCGTGCGAGGCCTGCCGACCGTTAAGGCCTTTCGCGACGGCCGGGTGGCGAGCGAGTTCACCGGCGCACAGCCGCCCCAGGTGGTCACGCGCTTCGTGGACGACTTGGTGCCGTCGGAAGCCGAGGCGCTCGTCGAGAGCGGCGACGAGGCCTCGCTGCGGCGGGCCCTCGAGCTGGAGCCCGGGAACCAGTTGGCGCGCCGGGAGCTCGGCCGCCTGCTCCTGGAGCGAGGCGAGACCGAAGAGGCGCTCGAACTGCTCGAAGGGGCGCCCGGCGACTTCGCGGCGGCCGGCCTCGCCGCGCGAGCACGCCTGTCGGACGACGCCGACCTCGCGCCGGCCTTCGACGCCTGGGACGACGGCGACCACGCGAAGGCACTCGAGCTGCTGCAGGCAGCGCTGGCCGACCCGGACCGCCGCGACCTCGTCCGCCGCGTGATGGTCGCGATCTTCACCGACCTGGGTCCCGACCACCCGCTCGCGCGAGAGCACCGGCGCCGCCTGTCGGCGGCACTCAACTGACGCGCGGTCGCTACGCCGCTCGCGCGGCGCGGGCTCTCGACTGTCTGCGGCGGCCCAGCACGACCAGCACGGCGATGACGAGCACTACGAGCAGGAAGCCGAAGAAGACCGCGCTCGCGGATCCGATCCCGCCGAATGGCAGCGCGAGCAGCTTCACCACGCCGAAGCCCACCGCGAGCAGCACCAAGACGAGGGCGATGATGAGCAGGATGCCGCGGACCCGGGCCACCATGCCCGCACTGGCCGGCGGGATCAGCAGGCCCATCATCCGCAGCATGAACATCTGACGGCCCGACGGGGCCTGCTGCCCGAGCTTCTCCATCGCCTCCTTGAGCTCGTCGGGTTTGCGCTCGGCGAGCGCCAGGGAGGCCTTCATCATCTGGCGCAGCGCGGGCCGCTCCTGCGGATGGCTGCCGGCGAGCGCCTCGTTGAAGTACTTGCGCGCGGTCTGCACGTCGTAGCGCTCGGCCGCCCGCGCCCCCAGGATGGCCTTGGCGGCGACGCGGTGCTTGGACTCGCTGATGAGCTGCTCGTCCGTGCGGCCCTCGAGCTGCGGGATCGCGGCGAGCGCCCCGACCTGCATCTGCATCTTGATCTGCTTCTGCTTCGGCACCCGGCTGGAGTCTGCCAGATCGCAGCGCGCCCTCAGGGCTGGTCGGGGCGGTCCTGCGTGCGGGCGTCGTCGGCCTCGCCGTACTCCGCGCCCGACAGGTCGTTCTGCTCCTCGGGCGTGAGGACATCACGGTTGGGGTCGCGCGGCCCGAGCTGACCGTGCTCGGCGTTCTCGCGCAGGTCGGCCTCGGCCTGCTCGAAGCCCTCGGCCTCGCCGCCCCCGGCCTCGTCGACCGGCCGGCGCGCCGGATCCTCGTCCTCGGGCGCGCGGCCGCCGATGCCCGCCGCCTCATGGGCGGCGGCGTCGGCCTCGCGCTCGGCCTGCAAGTCCTGCGGGTCTCGCTCGCTCATGCCGAACGTGTAGCCGGTTTCCGGACCGCGGAAACATGGGTAACGGGACGCCATGACCATCGCGATCATCGTTGCCGTATGCATCGTCCTGCTGGTCCTGGCCTTCCTGGTTCCGCGCCTTTCGCGCCATCCCCAGCGCGGTGTGGACCGCACGCTGGGCGTTGGCCAGCGCGCCGGTGGCAAGGCGCCGGGCCCGATCGGGCGCCTGTTCTCCAAGTCGTTCGGCCACTCGCGCCGGGCCACCAACAAGAGCGCCTCGCTGGGCCGCCGCGGCCGCGACAAGATGCCGCTCTAGACCTCGAGTAGCCTTAACGCCGGCCGGGCCACGAGCTTGACCCGAGGCGGCGCGGACACCGGGCTCAGTCGCGCTTGTGCTCGGGCTCGGCGGCTTGGTCGTCCGTGTTGCCGCCGGGGAGAGCCTCGAGCTCCACGGTCTGGTGCCCGGGGTCGTCGCCGGCATCCGGCTCGTCCTGCGGAGCTTCGCCGGGATCCTCCCGGTCGTCCACGGCCCAGGGTGCCGTGGTGTCCGGGTCGTCCTCGTCCTCGGGCGCCTCGTACTCGTCGTCGACGGCGTACGGGGACGTGGTGTCGGGATCCTCGTCGCCCTCCGCTGCCCAGGCGGCCGTGGTGTCGTCGTACTGCTCCGCGTCGTCCGCCGCCGCGGGCGCCCACGCCGCCGTGGCGCCCGGATCCGGCGCCGGCGACTCGAGGTCATACGGAATGCTCGGGTCGGACTGGGCGTCCGGCTCGGGGTCGGGGTCCCGGGCGATGCTCAGCGGATGCGGTATCGGCTTGACCTCGGCGCCGGGGCCGGGCTGCTCCGCCTCCCGTTCGGCCGCGGCCAACGGCTCCGGGAGCTTCAGCCGCTCGAGCGCGTCGTCCGCGGTGCCGAGAACGACGTCGGCAAGATGGCGGATGTCCTCGATCAGGCGCTGGCGCTCGTCCCACAGGAGCCTGGTGTCGACCACGACCTGCTCGGCGTACTCGTCAGCGTCGCGCTTGACGATCTCCGCCTCGCGCTCGGCGCGCTGAAGGCGGCCGTCCGCCTGCGCCCGGGAGCGCGCGGCGATGTCGTCCGCGGTCTCGTGCGCCCGCTGGAGGATCCCGGCGGTCTCCTCGCCGAGCTCGTCGAGCGCCTTCTGCACGACGCCCTCCCGCGTCTGGTGTGCCTCGAGGTCGGCCACGAGGGTCCTGAGCTCGTCGAGGAACTCGTCGACCGCGCGGCGGTCGTAGCCACGCACGGCCAGGGGAAAGTTCGCGTCTCGAAGGAGCTCGGACGCGGGCGCGCCGCGCCGGACCCGGGGCGAGGAATCGCTCGTATGGGAATTGGCCATCACCGCAGTATGCCCCTCAGGTCGGAGGGCTGCACTTCGGCCCGCCGGCGGGGGGCGTGCGCGGTTATGTCAACAGCGTTGAGCACGCGGAGCGTCGGGTTCCGCGTCGAACACATGTTCCCACTGGGAACGGTCGGATCGCGCGGCGCTCAGTAACAGGCAATCTCTGTTCGGACGTCGACTTGTTTACCTAAGATCGGTTATCGAGCATTGCGAGGTGGCTCGGGCAGCGAAGCTCCGCCGCGGCCCCCGCTACTCGGACGGACGCAGGCCGGGCACGTCCAGGCTTGGATCGGCCGGTGTCAGCCCCGGTGCGTAGTCGCGCACCCAGAAGGTGCCGTCCTCGAGCATCTCGTTGATCTCCGGGGCGCGCATGGTGCTCACGATGAGCACGCGGGCCGGCTCGTCGCCGTGGTTGTCGAGGCGGTGGGCGCCCTCGCGTCCGGCGGGACAGGCCACCACGTCACCCGGCTCGAGCCCCTGGACCTCCCCGTCGGCGCGGGTCAGGCTCGGCCGGCCGGCGAGCACGATGATCATCTCCTCGTTCGAGTAGTGGGCGTGAAGCGGGAAGCTGGCGCCGCCGGGCGGCAGCTCGAACAGCGACGCGCCCAGGTCGCGCGCGCCCGCCTGACGCCCGATCCGCGCGCGGCGCCAGCGGAAGGGCGGCTCGTCGCGCTCGGCGTCCCAGTCGGGCTCGTAGAGGTTCGGCATCCGGGGAAGGCTACGCGGGCGGCGTCCGGGCGGCAGCCCGCTCCTCCGCCGCGTCGGCCGCCTGCGTGACCGGGCAGCGGCCCTGCTCGTGGCCGCATGCGTGGCTGTCGCACAGCCGGCAGATGTGGCCCGCGGCCGCGCGGCCGTCCGTGAGGGTCCCGAGCACCTTCGCGTGCAGCCGGGCGAGCTCGGCACGCTCGCCGGGTTCGAGCGCGGCGAGCGCCTCCGCGAGCGCCTCGGCCCGTGCGCGCGCCGCCCCGGCCGCGGCGCTGTGCCCCGCCGGGGTGAGCTCCACCGCAACCGACCGGCGGTCCGTCCCGGCCCGCCGTCGGGCGAGTCCTGCGGCTACGAGCCGGTCGACCAGCCGCACGGTTGCCGAGTGGGTCAACCCGAGCGGCCCTCGCACCCTGTCGATCGGCGACCCGTCCAGGTAGCCCGCCAGGCTCACGAGCGCGGCCGGCGCCGATCCGCCCTGCGCGGCGCCCCGCTCGGCCGCGGCCCGGACGCGGTCCCCCACGGCGAGCGAGACGGCGCCGAGCAGATTGGCCCCGCGGGCGAGGTCCTGGTCGGCCGGGTCGTCATGTGCATGCTGCATACATGTATGCTACGGAATTGTGGCCGACGGTGTGCAACATTCGTCGCGGGGCATGGCCTCCGACCGCTACGAGCCTCTCCCCGGAGTCGCCGGCATCCCCAAGTGGGTCTGGGGCAAGCTGCCGCGTGCCGGCCGCGTCGCGGTCGCTCTCCTCCCGCTCGCGATCATCGCCCTCGTCCTCCTCCTCGCCCCCGGCATCGACGAGTCGAAGGACCAGCGCGCGCAGGCCGAGCGCGAGCGACGCGCCCAGCTGACGGCCGAGCGCGTCGAGCGGCTCCGGGCCGAGCAGCGGCCCCGCCACCGGCGCGGCGCGCCCGCGGGCCGGGATGTGCCCGCGCGGGCGGCGCTCGTCGCGTCGCTGCCCGCCGCCATCCAGGCGGACGCCCGGGAGCGCGTGGCCGCCGGCGCCCTCGACGGCCCGATCCGCTCGGTCGAGTGCGAGCCCTACCCGCGCAGCGTCGACGGCCGCGGCGCTCATCTCGACTCCTCACAGGCGACCGGGCGCTACTCCTGCCTCGCCGTCACGCGCCGGGTCGAGGCCACCGAGCGCAACGAGTCCGCCTCCATCGGCCATCCCTACCGCGTGCTGGTCCACTTCGACACGGGCCGCTATGCCTACTGCAAGGTGTCCGGCCGCCCCGGCGAGGGCTCCCTCGGCAGGCGCATCCCGGTGCCGGTGCCCGAGGCCTGCGGCGGCCGCTGACCTTCATCCGCCAGACTGCCGCCGGTGACCGACCCGCGCGACCGGCCGCTCGGCGAAGAGGACCTCGACCCCGATCCGCTCGTCGTCTTCCGGCGCTGGTTCGACGCCGCGGCGGCCGCCGGCGCCTTCGAGCCCGAGGCCGTCGCGCTCGCCACGGCCACCCCCGACGGGCGCCCCTCGGCGCGCATGGTCCTCGCCAGGGGAGTCGACGAGCGCGGGATCGCCTTCTACAGCAACTACGCCAGCCGCAAGGGCGGCGAGCTCGAGGCCAACCCACGCGCCGCGCTCCTCTTCCACTGGCCCGTGCTCGGCCGCCAGGTTCGCGTCGAGGGGCCGGTCGAGCGCCTGGCGCGCGAGGAGAGCGAGGGCTACGCCCGCAGCCGCTCGCGCGACAGCCAGCTGAGCGCCCTGGCCTCTCCGCAGAGCAGGCCGGTGCCGAGCCGCCAGTGGCTCGAGGAGCGGGTCGCCGAGCTGGCCCGGCAGCACGAGAACCGCGAGCTGCCGCTTCGGGAGGACTGGGGCGGCTACCGCCTGGTGCCCGACGCGTGGGAGTTCTGGCAGCACCGGCCGGGCCGGCTCCACGACCGCTTCCGGTACCTGCCGGAGCCGGGCGGAGGCTGGCGGATCGAGCGGCTCGGCCCCTGAGCGGAGGCGCACGAGGGTGACCGCCTGGTAGAACCCGGGCCATGGCCGACGAACCCGTTCTAGTCATCACCGGCGCCAGCACCGGCATCGGCGCAGCCACGGCCCGGCGGGCAGCCGAGTTCGGCTACCGCCTCGTGCTTGCGGCGCGGTCGGAGGACAAGCTGGAGGCCCTCGCGGCGGAGCTCGGCGAGGAGCGGGCCGTGGCCGCCCGCTGCGACGTCACCGACTGGGACGACCAGCAGGCGCTCGTGGCCACCGCGCTCGACCGCTTCGGCCGCCTCGACGCCTACTTCGCCAACGCCGGCTTCGGCGCCAAACGCGGCTTTCTCGAGGAGACCGTGGAGTTCTGGAAGTCGATGATCGACACCAACGTGCTCGGCGCCGCCCTCTCGATCCGCGCCGTCCTCCCGCACTTCCGCGAGCGCAACCGGGGCCACATGATCCTCACGAGCTCCCTCGCCGGCCGCCGCGCGCTGCCCGGCTCGCTGTACTCCTGCACAAAGCACGCCGTGACGGCGATGGGCGAGGCGCTTCGCCAGGAGGTATCGGAGACCGACATCAAGGTCACGCTGATTGAGCCGGGGATGGTCGACACCCCCTTCTTCGAGAACCGTCCCACCGGAGCGCTCGAGGCCGACGATGTCGCCCGCGCGGTCCTGTTCGCCCTCACCCAGCCGCCGCACGTGGACGTGAACGAGCTGCTGGTGCGGCCGATACACCAGCCCACCTGATGCGCCACGACGCCGTCGTGCTGGGGTGCCGGGGCGCCGCGCTTACCGCGGGCTAGGAAGGGGATCCGCGGAGGCTCCGCCAATCTCTTCGGGCGCGTTCGCCTCCACGAACTCCACAAGCTCCTCCAGGCCGAGGCCGACCGGCGGGGCGACGATGAGCCGGTGCACGCCGAGGTCGGCGTACTCGCGCACGTTCTCTCGGTCCAGGCGGCGGGACGGCGTGACCGACACGTGCAGCGGCCGCTCGCGACCGGTCTGCTCGACCGCCGCTCGCATCAGCTCGCGCTGCTCGGCCATCGCGCGCAGGCCCAGCAGGAAGCCGTACCAGCCGTCGGCGTGGCGGGCGGCGCGGCGGTGCGCCGCGCGTGTGTGGCCTCCCACCACCACCGGCAGGGGGCGCTGCACCGGCCGCGGATGGGCATCGACGCCCTCGAACCGGGCGTGCCGTCCGCGATATGACGGCGTCTCGTCCTCCCACAGCGCGCGCATCGCCGCCAGGTACTCGTCGGCCCGCGACCCCCGCCCTTCCATCGGCACGCCGATCGCCGTCATCTCCGGCTCGAGATACCCGACCCCGAGGCCCAGGATGAGCCGCCCGCCGCACAGCACGTCGAGGCTGGCCACTTGCTTGGCGAGGACGAGCGGGTTTCGCTGCGGCAGGATGATCACACCGGTGCCGAGCTTGATCCGCTCGGTCTCGGCCGCCAGGTGCGCCAGGGCAACGAGGGGATCCAGGATCGGCTCGTCCGGTTCCATGGGCGACGGCGCCACGCGCGGCGAGGGGACGACGACGTGCTCGCCGGCCCAGAGCGAGTCGTAGCCCAGCCGCTCGGCCAGGGCGGCGATCCGCGCGGCTGCGTCCGGCAGCGCACACGCGTGCGAGTTGACGGCGAAGAGGCCAATGGTCGGTCCGGCCATGCCGGCGGCACCCTACCCGCGCGAGTGTCGCGTCCTGCGGCCCTATGTGGGCCTCTATCCGCGACACTCGACCGGTCCGACCGGCCGCGTAGCGTCCAGGAGGTGCTGATCGCTCACGTCGACATGGACGTGTTTGCGACTCCGTAGCCGTCGGAGTATGCTGCGCCTCATGGCGCTTCCGCTCGATGGCTACGTGAGGGTCTCGAAGGTCGGGGCCAGGACAGCCGAGGAGGGTTTCATCAGCCCGGAGGTGCAAGAGGTCGCCATCCGGGCCTGGGCGGATCGCGCCGGAGTGCAGCTCGTGATGCAGCCGCACGAGCTGAATGTCAGCGGCGGGACGATGGACCGGCCGGTCTTCAACGACATCATGGAACGAATCCGGGCCGGCAGGTCTGGCGGCGTCGTGGTGTACCGCTGCGACCGCTTCGCCCGCACTCTGCTCGGGGCGCTCGAGACGCTCGCGGAGATCGGCGCCCACGGCGCCCAGTTCGCCTCGGCGACGGAGCCGACGCTGGACTACTCGACCTCTCACGGCCGGGCGTTCATGCAGCAGATGTTCGTGTTCGCAGAGTTCTTGCGGTCGACGCTCAAAGAGAGCTGGGCGGAGGGCAATCGCTGGAAGGTCGAGCGCGACGGCATCCACATCTCCCCCACCGTGCCGCTCGGCTATGACCGGGGACCGGACAAGCGGCTCGTGCCGAACCAGTGGGCGTCTGCGGTGGTCGAGGTGTTCCGGCGGCGGGCGGCCGGCGAGGCCTGGGGCGCCCTCGCCGAGCACTTGAACGAGCTCGAGGCGCCGAAGCCGAAGCGGAAGAACGCCGCCACCGGCAGCCGGTGGACCGGCGAGGCAGTGCAGCGGCTCTGCGCCAAGCGGGTCTACCGCGGCGAGGCGTCCCGCTACGTCCAGCAGGATGTCGACGACCGCGGCCCGGTCGTCAACGCGGAGGCCCACCCGGCGCTCGTCACGGAGCAGGATTGGCAGGCCGCGCAGATGAACCCACGCATCGCCAAGGGCGGGCGCGACGGGAACCCGGCGCCGCTGCTCTCCGAGCTGATCCGCTGCCAGGGTTGCCGCTACTCGCTCTCGCTCGGCCGCGGCCCGAAGGGGGAGCGGCTCTACCGCTGCCGTGCGAAGCACGCGAGCGGACGCTGCCCCTCCCCCGCCTCGGTGATGGCCGAGTCGATCGAGGCCCACGTCGAAGAGGCCGTCCTGTCGGAGATCGACGGCCGGGTGCGCCTGGTGCCCGATTCGGCCGAACGTGAGCGCGCCTCCTCGGCGCTCGACCAGGCCCGCGGCGACCTTGACGACTTCCGCCGCGACCGGGCCGCTCGCCGCAAGCTCGGAGCCGAGGGTTGGCACGACTGGCTCGACACCTACCTCGCCGCTGTCCGTGAGGCTGAGGCTGCACTCGACCGCTTGAACCTCCAAGTCGGGCTGGGCAGTGAGGGCGTGACGCGCGAGCACTATCTAGCCCTCCCCTCCGACGATCGGCGCGAAGTGCTCGCCGGTTTCATCGACACTGTGATCGTCCGTCGCTCCCGTGGCCGTGGCCGCAACGTCGACCCGATCGGGCAGCGAAGCCGCATCCTCTGGCGTGGCCAGGCCCCCGCCGATCTCCCCCGACGCAGAGTCGCCAACCCGATCGTCCCCTTCGACTTCGAGGATCGCGTCGAAGCCGGGGTGGCGGCGGCGTAGAACCGCCCGGAACGCCTCTAAGCCTGACCGGCGGGCCTCAGCCGACATTGCCCGTTGGTAATTCCGCAGTACCTCGCCCTCGCGCCGTACAACGGCCGTCTTCGCCGGGCCGAGCGTCTCGCTCATGCCGTCGCCTCCCTGATCTTCCGCTCGAACTCGCGGCGTGTAGTGCTCGGTGCCGATTCTTTGATCTCGGCTGCGCGGGCGGTTGCATGGTCCCGATGCTTGCGTGGACAGAGCCCGCAAAGCGACGCCGGCATGCCTTTAGGCCGGATCAGCCTCGGCGGCGTCAGGAGCCCCTCAGAGGTTGAAACCGCCGGGTTCGGGCCATCGGGTCGGTTCGCCGGTTTTGAATGATCTGCGCCAGTGTGGGAGCGGGATTGCGACCCCACTTCGGCAGGTAGACCAGATACCGGAGCTTTCATTTCGGCCGCCTCGCGTTTGAAGCGCCACAACGTCGGTTGACTGACCTGGAGTGCCTCGCGGATCTCCCCATCGGGCACCCGCGCCGCGAGCATCGCCCGAATCAGCCGATGGCGTTCGCGCATCGCCGGCCTCCAGTCCGGGTCGAGCCGGCGAAGACGGACGAGCAGCCACCCGAACTGTCGCGGCGAAAGACCATCGGCGGATGCGTTCACGTAGGTCGCCTCGGCGCCGTGGACGCGAGCGTGCTCCGCGAGTTCGCGGACGCAGCTCACGCCTCCCGCTCCTTCGCAAGCATCGCCTGGAGCACCCGCCAGCGTTCAGCGAGGAAGCGCTCGATCTCGGCCCCGCTGGTTAGGAGAACTGGAGCTGGCGCCGTGGCTGCTGCTGGCGGGTCACGATGCACGGACCCGCCGGGACGACTGCGGCCGTCAAGCCCTACGTCATTCGCTGCCAACCGATCATTCGCTCTTCTGCCGACAGTCGAGAGATGGACACGGCTTGTTTCGCCTACCGGGTCGCCAGGCCCGGCAGGCTCAGGTTCGGAGGAATCCCCCGAATCGCCGCCACGGCGAGCCGCAACGGCCGGGCCGCGTCGCCGGCCTGCCCCACAACCGAGCCGACGGCCCCGGCGCTGGACAGCGTGCGGCTTGAGTACCCGGTCACGCACGCTCACGGTACTGCCGCGCATCCGGTCGGACTGGGTCATCGCGGCTGCGGCGGCCGCAGGGTCAAGCCTGTAAGGGTCGGCCGCCCGAAGCTGATTCTCCCGGGCCTGCAACATCTCGACGCCTGTCTGAACGGCCGCAGCGTGCTGATGGTGGCCCGCAGCCTTGAGCGTGGCGAGTCTGCGCTCGAGGTTCTCGCGGCCAGTCTGCGCCGTGAGGATGCGCCGCTGGAGGTCGCGCCGCTCGATCTCAGCCGACGCGGCCACGGGTTCGCTCTCGGTGTGAACAACGGATCACGATTCGGAACCTAGCACCGCCGAGGGACGACAAGAACGACGAACGCCCGCGGCGAGGCGGGCGTTCGAAGGTGATCTGCGTTCGGCCCGAAGGGCGACCGTGTGGGACCGAGGATAGCCCCATCGGCGGTTGTCCTGCGCTATTCGGCCTTCCTGTGCTTCCGCCGCCGGGCCAATATCAGGCTGACTCGAGATGGTCGGGATCGACTCGAGCGTCGGCCCTAATTCGTGCACCGACCGGACGCGGGGACGCGACCACCTGAACCCGTTTCACTACGTGATGTGATTGACCCAGACGACCTCGCCATCCATATCCGCGAGCGGGGCCCTTGGCTCTTCCACGCCACGCCCAGCGGCTCTCTGGCGTCGATACTCCGCCATGGAATCCAACCCGGGAGTGAACTCACGCTACTGGTTGGTCGAGCTCTGCTAGCGCTATGGGGGCGCCTTCGGCACCGCGTTCGACCGCCCGTCCAAGCCAGTAGATGGCCCCCTCGAGATCGCCCTGCTCCCGCAGCAGCAGGCCGAGGTCGCGCATTGCGCCGGGGTCGCCGCCCTGGGCTCCATTGTCGAGCATCGCGCGCGCCGCCTCGGGCTCGCCGCGCTCGCGCCACAGCAGTAGGCCGAGGTTGTAGGCCGCAGCCACGTCGCCGAGCTCGGCACCTAAGCGCAGGTAGCCCTCGGCGGCCTCGCGATCGTCGTCCCTCAGCCTCAGCCAAAGCGTGAACGCGGCCGCCCCGTCGTCCGCGTCCGCTCTCCGGCGAAGGTCGGCGAGCTCGCCACCCGTCTCGCCGACGCCCTCTGGGCGCGTGGCAGGCGGGATGAGCATCGGTTTAGGCTGCGCCTTAGTACGAGTGCCCGCGGCCGCACGCTTGGGCTGTGCGTTGGCGCGGGTTCGAGCCGCGGCGCGCTTGGGCTGCGCCTCCGTGGGGGTCCGGGCGGCCGGCTTGGCGCGGGCGGACGAGGACGCCGGGCGCACGTCTGGAGCGCCGTTCCCACGCAGTTCGCGCAGCAGCGACCCGCCCGTGCGCCCCGCCAGCCGTGCTGGCGCAAGAGCCAGCCGTGCGGTGGATGAAATTAAGCTCGTGATCATCGGAGGTCCTCTGTGGTCGCGGGTGCAAGTCCTTCAATCCCTGCAGGGCCCGTGCCCAGCCCGGCCGAGAAGAACGCGATCAAGCGCGTCCTCCCGGCCGTGCGCTGGGGGGAACTGCTAGTGGCTGCCAGCCTCGTCGGACTCGTCCGTGTACGGATCCGAGCTTCCGGCCTTCGCGAGACCGCGCGAGATGAAGTAGCCGGCGCCGAGAATCGACACGTACAGCCAGGCCTGGCGAGCGATGAACTCGTCGGTTCCGTTGTCGCCGCCCTTGATCAGCGCAGCGCTGACGAGAATCGCGCCGATCAGGCCGAGCATCGCCCAGAACTCGGTTGTCTTGAAGGCCTGCTTGGTCTCCGTCGTGAGCCGACGCGCGAGGTGGCTGACTCCATTGCGGCGGGCGTCGTGCCCACGGCTAGTGGCACCTGTGGTGGCCATGTGTTGCACTCCTTGATTGAGTTGCTTGCTGAGGCTCCGGCGGCGGCCGAGCGTTGGGCTCCTCCGGTCCGGCGCTTCTTAAGATTTGCCAGGCGACCCGTCGCGTTTCCGCTCCGCATCGCCCGGATCCTCTACTGCCCGCGTTCAGCTAGCCCAAACACGCCCACACAACCCAATTCGGGTTACGAAGCGCGGCAAGGGAAAGCGCCTTGCGGGGCGCATCAGCGCCCTGGCTTTCGGCCGGGGGCGCTTTTCTGTGCGCTCGGGAGGGGCGCCGGGGCAACGCGCCAGCTATGACATCGCTACACGTTTACGCGCAACCTTGCAGGAAAGAATCTATGCAAAGGTTTGGCTCGGAGGCGCCCGACGGTCCGCCGACCGGCCTCAGTCCGAAAGGAGACCGATCGATGACAGTTCCGAGTGTCCGGCGTTTGGCCATTGTTTTCACTGCTACTGCTGCCGTCGTGGCCTGCGGGGCAGTGGTGGCCATGGCCGTGCCGCCCAAGGGTGGAGCTTTTCTTCGAGGCGAAACCTCGGACTTCCGCGAGGGGCACCCCACCGCTGTGTTTCTGAAGGTGGCCGCCTCGGGGCGGGAGCTGGCGAGGTTCCAGTTTCCGGCGTGCGGCGACAAGAACACGGCCCCCGTCCTGAGGCATCTCAAGGTCTCCGACGCCGGCAGCTTCAGCGCCGAGCGGAAGATCAGAGAGGTCAACGAAGGCGCGCGAGGAGGGGGGAGCGGACTGTTGGACACGGTCTACGACTGGAAGGCGTCGGTGAAGGGCAGGTTCACGGCCCCCACCAGAGCCCGGGGGACGGTGTCCTTGTCCTATCGAGGGCGCCTGCGCGACAGCGACACAGGCGAGTTCCTGCCCGGCGATTGGCACTGCAAGGTCGGCAAGACCGGCACGATCACCTGGAAAGCGAAGCCGGCGCCGGCGCAGTTTCGCGGCTGAAAAATTCTGAGCGGCCTACCTTCCCCGGCGGGCGGACTCCTACGGGTCTCCCTTTGTGCGGAGAAATGTGCTGAGGCGAGCATGGAATGGGGGTCGGATACCAAATTCCACCTCCGGGCCGGCGTAGGCATGTCCCCCAACCGCCTTGAGGAAGGTGCTGGAGGGTTGGCTCGCCGCTTGCGTCACGGCCTAATTCGTCCCTAACTGCCGACGACGCGCAGATTCGGTCGGCTCTGCTCCCGCCTTCAAGATCGCCGCCTGCCATTTCCCGGGCAGATCCTCGAAGCGGTCGGCGGCGAGCAGCGCCTCGTGAAATTCGCGGCGCTGGAGGTCGCTCATCTCCGAGAGCGGCGGGTAGGCGACGACCTTTCCGACGCGGCGGCTTAGCTCCGCGCTCGCCATTGGCAGTGAGGTCGCTGGCTTAGGTGAGCGGCGGATCCTCACCCGGCGCTCCCCCACGTGCAAGGCACACCCCGGGCGGCAAGCAGCAATTACCTGTCCCAGTCGTCCCACCTGGGCACTGTTCCGGGCGGTTGGGACCGGTGAGTTGGCAGCAGCCGCAGCCTGCTATGCCGGTGCATGGGGAACCACAGGCAGTTGCAACAGTGCAGGTTTCTATCGACGGCGACTGCGCTTCCGCCGGTGCGGGCACGGCGAGGGACGCGATGAGCGGGCTGGCCGCGACTGCTCCGCCCACCTTCGCCACCCTTAGGGAAAGGTCACGGCGGCTGATGCCCGGAGCGAGCTTCGAGCCGTCGTCGAGCAGACCGCACTCACGGAGTTCCTCCAGCGCGCGGGTGACCGTTTCGCCGTCGAGGCCGAGTTCGACACTGAATGCCACTGCGTCGGTCTTGCCATCGCAGGCCCGCCACACGCGAGCCGCCGCGGGGCCGAGCGCGTGCGCCTGATCCGTGGTCAGGTCGTAGACGAGCAACTCGTCGCCGAGCTCCTCGACAACCAGGTCCTCCGATCGGGCTAGCGGCTTGCTGGGAGGGATGGAAGGGGCGGCGCGGCGGTCAGCGTGCTTCCTGCGAATCCAACCCAAAGTCGTCCTCAATTCTTCCGGGCTATCCCAGGCGAGTCCCTCGCGGGCGCATGGGCACTATAAGCTCCCAGTCAGAACTTGTCACTCACCGCTTTGCGGACGGCGGTCAGCCTCTCTTTGCAGAAGGTTCGGAAACTAAGGTTCTCAGGTAGTTCCTTCCCATCCGGTGAATGGTGGCGAGCGCCCCGACCGGGCTAACTCATCGAACGCAGAACGTCAGCGAGGCGTCCTGCTCTCCTCAGCGGCCCACTTCAGCGCGAAGTCGCACGCCGAACCGCGCCTCCGGCAGTCCGGACAGCGAGGGTCGAAGCGGCCCCCGGCCCAATGGCGGGACCAGCGCGTCGTCGGGTTGTCAGGCGTCGGGTCGCGCCGCCGGCACTCCGGGCATCCCCGCGGGTCGAACTCGTCGCGGCAATCGTGAGGGACAAGGGTGGGCGCCGCCTCGCCGCGGGCCTTAGCCAACATCCGCGGCAACGTCGCCCGATTACCGCCCATAGGGCAGTCGCGGGAGTGCCGGTGCTCCGGGCCGCGATGAGCATTCCGATCGTCGTCGTCGTGCCCCAGATCCCACGCCTGATTCGGCGCGATCGGCAGCCCGCAGCGCCAACAGACCGCCTTCCCCGCCCTCACCTGGAGCGCATACCGCTTCCGCAGCGCCTTGTGGACGCCGCCATAGCGGTGCTGGCCGTGCCGGTCGTGATTGCTAGCCATCAGTCACCTGGGGGAACGGGGGAAATCGGCGAAGTCGTCGGGGAGAAATTGGCGAGTGCGGGGTTCCGTGGGGGGTCTGAGCGTGGTGATCGCAGCCGCCCCCCCTGGTTGGTTGGAGGCAGGGGCAGGTGCGGAGGGAAGGCACACACCTGCCCCTGATTGCCTCGCTTCCACCTTCGGGTGGCCATGTTCACCCGAAGTCCTTTGTGGCTGGCCGTGAGCTGCTCCTCGGGTCCTCGCCGAAGCCTCCTCGTCCGCCGTGGCGGAGTTGGGCCGTCGGGTTGCCCTGAGTGCTCCTGGGTCACCACGTACCGCCGTCGCTTTCGACGTATCCGCCCATCACCACGCCCTTCGGGGTGAAACCGCAGTGGCCGGGCTCGAGGGTGCCATCGGGTGCCGGCTCGGGCGGGACGACGAGCGAGTCCTGCTCGTTGCTGGTGAGCTGTAGCCAGTGCGGCGGGACCTTGCCGGCGGGGCAGGCCACCACCTGGCGGCCCAGCGCATCGGTTCGAATGATGTCGAACGATGCCACGAGCTCTCGCGGCGGCTTGCGTTCGAGCAGCTCGACCCGTTCGCGAAAAGGGCGCAGCCGTTCAAGCGTCTCGAGCGGATTCATCAGTCCCACCCGGTGACCTTGCCGACGGCGGCCGGTACCAGCACGCCAAACGCCGCCCTCAGCTCAGCGAGGATGGCGCACAAATTGAACGTGAAGTACGAGGCATGGCTCTCCGAGACGTAGACCTGGAGGCTGCGCATCCACACCCCCACCGACTGCATGTCCGCGATCAAAGCGGTGTCGTCGGGAACCGATGGCGTCACGATCAGCGGGATCGCGAACAGCCGCTCGACTCCGTCGTCGCCCACCGTGATCGGTGGCCCCGAGAGATACGGCGAGGTGCCGCTGAGCGTCCTGATCTGCTCGTAATCGGCCGGGTTCAGGAGCGCCGCGGTCGGCTCGATGTCGGCGTTCCGAAGCGTGGTCAGCAGCTTCAGCGCGGCGACCGGCGTGGCATCGGCGCCCTTCGCTTGGGCGCTGCCAGCGTCGGCCACCATTGCCGCGACCACGGCGTCCTCGAGCGCGCGCTGGGCGGCGTAGGTGAGCTGGCCGTCGACCACCTGCCGCGCCTCGTCCACGTCGCTGAGCGCCCGCCTTGTGGCCGGCACCCACGCCGGATAGGTCTTGACCGCAGCCGTCACCTTTTCGAATGCGATCGTGGCCTCGGGCTTGGTGCCAGTCGTCGTGGACGTGGCTTCGGCCACCTCGGCGGCAACGTTGGTGAACGTGGTCTGACGGGCGAATTCGACGGCGTCGACCGACGTTTCGCTGCTCCTCACCAGATCCAGGACCCGGAGCCGGCGGCGCGGCTGCGGCACATAGGTGCCGCGGTCGTTCGTGACGAACGCACCGGCCGACGTGTCCGACACTCCGGTAATCAGCGCCTTCACCTCGGCGCCGTCCTCGATATAGGCCAGCGGCACGTCCTCGTCGTCGCGCAGGACGGGTGTGTTCTCGCTCCCGTTGAGCGCCTTGACCGCCAGCTCCTTGAACCCGGGACTGGTGGCGGCCCGTTCGCCGAGTGACAAGTCGGAGGGAGGGCGCTGGCCGAGCAGCAAGCGCCCGGCGGTGCCGCTCGTAGGTGTCGAGGCCCTTTGCCTCGAACTTCAGGTCTAGCCGCGCCCGTTCGAGGGTCTGGCTTCGGGTGAGTGTGGACACGACGACACGCCTTATTCGAATTAGGCGCGTCGGTCAAGTCGTAGGGCCCGCACTTGCCGCTGCCCCGCCGCCGCCATCAGGAGAACCGGCGAGGGGTCTGTAGGGCTATGCGTTCGCCGCTGCCGTCGCGACGCTACATGAGCACAACTAGGACGAGATTCTACCCGAGCAACCGCTCGAGCCGGCGGCGGAACCGCGCCGGATTGCCATGCGCCTCAGCCAGTGCCGTCTCGAACTTGTCGGCCAGCTCCTCCGCCCCCGGGCGGTCTGCGATCCGCTGCAGGAACTTGTCGCGCTCGAATGGCGGGCGGGACGGGTCGCCCGCGATTATCCGTCGCGCAGTGCGTTCTGCCCACCACTCAACATGCTTCCGCATCGGTTCGATGATGATCGAACTCATATTCTCCTCATCCTCTCTTTCGGAAGTGGGGGACCCGCGCGACGGAGTTTTTTTCGCGGGAAGTGGCCAGGGTCACGGGCGCTCCGAGTGCGGGTGATGGATTGCCCCCGGCCTCGTCCCCAGCGGATTCATGCCGCCGCTTTCCGGTTCGCCCGCTCCCACCGGATCGACGGCCGATACGGCACCCGCTCCCGGTCGGCGCACCGCAGACACCGCACCTCGCGCGGCTCGTGGCGGTAGACCACCTCGGCGCCGCGCTCGAAGCGTCGGCCACAGCACGCGAACCGGCCAGGCTTCTTCGCCAGCGTCAGGAACCAGCGCCGCGCAGTTTCAGGCGCACGCCTCGCCGCTCGATTCTTCGCCTCGACCCGCTTGTACCTGCGCTTCTTCTGCCTCGACTGAAAGCTCAACTCCGAACCTCCCTTTGGACGTGGGGCGCCTCGGGTTGTCAGCCCTCGGCACCTCAACCAGCATTCGGGTCCGCACCCCCTCGACCGCGGCGGGTGAGCTAATCCCCGCCGGTTCTCCGCCCCTACCGAGTCGAGCGGCCCCTGATCCTGCGCGGGGCGGCTATCGGTGACTCGGCGGGCCTCATCAATCACGTCGCGTCAGCTGTGTCGCCCTTGCCCAGCTCATCCGGGCACCACGGGCCATGTTGCGGCCCGGGGAGTGCAGGTTGTCCGCCACGGCTACGTGGCCTCGCTCCTGATCAGCGTGCGGCCACCTCCACACGACGGGGGTCCGGCAGCACGGCAGACGTAGACGCGGACGAGCTTGCCCGCCCCAGGTGCGGCAGTGCCCGCGAACCTGCCGGCGAGCTCGCGAGCCGCAGGCGCGGCACTCGAGCCGCTCTCGGGCGATCGGAGCGGCGGGCCGGCTGCGTGCGGCCGTAGAACGCCGTACTATCGTAGCGTGACCGTTGGCATGACGGTTTCCTTCCTGGGCGCGCGAACGCCCTGTTGTGGACAGATCGGGAAGTTGGGATGTGGGGGCCGCGTCGGCGGGCGCGGCCTCTGCCGTTCAGGGGCCGTCCTCGACGCGCCGTACGCTGGATACGTGAGCCAGGACTGGCCCCACGTCTACGCACACGTCGACATGGACGCCTTCTACGTGAGCGTCGAGCTCCAGCGGCGCCCCGAGCTGAGCGGAAAGCCGGTCGTGGTCGCCGGCAGCGGGCCCCGCGCGGTCGTGACCACCGCCAGCTACGAGGCAAGGAAGTTCGGCGTCTTCTCCGCCACCCCCGCCGAGCGGGCGCGGCGGCTCTGCCCGCAGGCCGTGTTCGTCCCGCCCGACTTCGACCACTACCGCGCCCGCTCGCGCGAGGTGATGCAGACGCTCCACGACCACGTCGAGCGCGTGGAGGTCGTGGGCCTCGACGAGGCCTACCTCGACCTCAGCGAGTTCGAGCGCCCCCGCGCCGCCGCCCGGCGCGTCAAGGCCTCGATCACCGCGCGCACCGGCCTGGGCTGCTCGATCGGCATCGGCCCCAACAAGCTCGTGGCCAAGGTGGCCTCCGACGCCGAGAAGCCGGACGGCTTCGTCGAGCTCACCGCCGAAGAGGCGCGCGAGCGGTTCGCGCAGGCCCGCCCCGGCCTCATACCGGGCATCGGCCCGAAGACGGCAGAGCGGCTGCAACGACAGGGCATCGAGACGCTCGGCGCCCTCGCCGCAGCGCCCGACGACAAGCTCACAGAGTGGTTCGGCCCCCGCCTCGGCCCGTACCTGGGCGCCTTGCCCGGTTCGAGGACGAGCGAGCACTGGAAACCGTCCGTCTGGCCAAGTCCGAGTCGCGCGAGACCACCTTCGACCACGACCTGCGCGGCCTCGGGCAGCTCGAGCCCGAGCTGCGGCGCCTCACCGAGCAGCTCTGCGAGACGCTCGAGAAGCAACAAGCACGAGGCCGCACGATCGGCATCAAGGTGAGATACGCGGACTTCTCCACGGTCACCCGAGCCCACTCCCTCCCTGCTGCAGTCAACGATTTCGAAGCGGTCTGGCAAACCGCGGCAGGCCTGCTCCGCCGTCTCGACCCGCGCCGAGCCGGTTCGCCTCGTGGGCGTACGGGTAGCAGGTCTCGACGAAGAGGCCGACCAGCTCTCCCTCACCCTGTAGTACTTTCAACGCAGCCATGGCGGGCGATCGTCTGACAGGCCTCGACGCCTCCTTCCTCCACCTGGAGGACGCGTCCTCCCACATGCACGTGGCGGGCGTGATGCTGTTCGAGGGCCCCCCTCCCCCCTACGCCGACCTCCTCGAGGCCTTCGAGCGGCGGCTGCCTCTCGTGCCGCGCTACCGGCAGCGGCTCGCCTTCGTCCCGCTCGGCCAGGGCCGCCCGAAGTGGGTCGACGATCCGCACTTCAACCTCCGCTACCACGTGCGCTCCACCGCGCTCGCCTCCCCGGGCTCGGAGCGCCAGCTCAAGGACCTGGCCGGCCGCGTCTTCTCCCAGCAGCTCGATCGCGACAAGCCGCTCTGGGAGGTCTGGCTGGTCGAGGGGCTCGACCACGACCGCTTCGCGGTGCTGTCGAAGACCCACCACGCCCTCGTGGACGGCATCTCGGGCGTCGACATCATGTCGGTGCTGTTCGACACCTCGCCGGAGCCGGCCGCGCCGACCGACCCGGGCGGCCGCTGGCTCCCGCGCCCGCTTCCGAGCCGGGCCCAGCTGCTGGCCGAGGCGCTGCTCGAGCGGGCCACCATCCCGGGCGAGGTCGGCCGCTCGGTGAAGGCCGTCTTCCGAGGCCCGCGCCGCATCGCCGGGGGCGTGCGGAATGCCGCGGTCGGCGTCGGCGCCATGGCGTGGGCGGGCCTCAACCCGGCGCCGGCCTCGCCCTACAACAAAGGCATCGGGCCTCACCGGCGCTTCACCTGGGTGCGCGCCGACCTGAGGGACCTGAAGGCGATCAAGGACGAGCTGGGCGGCACCGTCAACGACGTGGTGCTGTCGGTCGTGGCCGGCGGGCTCGGCCGCCACCTGCGCCGCCGCGGCCGCAACACCGACGGGCTCGAGCTGAAGGCGATGGTGCCGGTGAGTGTCCGCGCCGACGTCGAGCGCGGCGCGCTCGGCAATCGCGTCGCGGCGATGATGGCGCCGCTGCCCGTGTGGTGCCAGGAGCCCGTCGCCCGGCTCGACATCGTGAGCGAGCAGCTGAAGGGCCTCAAGTCGGGCGGCCAGGCCGTGGGCGCCCAGGTGATGACCGAGCTGTCCGGGTTCGCCCCCTCCACGATCATGGGGCAGGCCTCGCGGCTGATGGCGCACCAGCGCTTCTTCAACCTGGTGGTCACCAACGTGCCGGGCCCGCAGTTCCCGCTCTACCTGCTGGGCCGCCGGATGCTCGACCCGTTCCCCATGGTCCCGCTCGCGAAGAACCAGGCGCTCGGCGTGGCGCTGCTCTCGTACGCCGGCCACATCAACTTCGGCCTGGTCGGCGACTACGACCTGATGTGGGACCTGGACGAGTTCGCCGCGGACCTCGAGGAGGCGCTGGCCGAGCTGGCCACGGCCGCCGGGATCGAGCTCGGCGCGCGAGAGCCAGATCGCGAGCGCGTCGAGGCATGAGGGACAGGCTCGCCGAGTGCGCCCGCGAGCTCGGGCTCGAGGTGCAGGTCGAGCGCCTGAAAGCGTCCACGCGCACGGTCAAGGAGGCGGCCGAGGCGGTCGGCTGCCAGGAGGCCGAGATCGCGAAGGCGATCGTGTTCGTCGCGGACGGGGACCCGGTCCTCTGTTTGGCCAGCGGGCGCCACCGGATCGACACGGACAAGCTCACCGACCTGCTCGACGTGGCCGAGGTGCGGATGGCGGCCCCGGGCGAGGTGCGGGCCGCCACCGGCTTCGCGATCGGCGGCGTGCCGCCCTTCGGACACGACCTGCCGGTGCTGTTCGACGAGTCGCTCATGGAGCACGAGCGCATCTGGGCGGCGGCGGGCGATCCGCACAGCCTCTTCTGCGTGGAGCCGCGCAGGCTGGCGGACTGCATTCGCGCGCAGGTCGTGGCGGTCGGCGCCTAGACACCCGTACAAGGCCCTCCGGGCCAAGTCTGTACACAGGGCGAAAGACATCGTCCGGTCGCCCCCCGACGATGCGGTCATGGAACCCACGCTCAACGATGCCCTGAGCCGCATCGACACCGTCTGGGTGCTCGTCGCCGGCATCCTCGTCTTCTTCATGCAGGCCGGCTTCCTCCTGCTGGAGGTCGGCTTCTCGCGCATGAAGAACGCCGGCACGGTGGTGGCGAAGGTGATCGCCAACCTCTCGATCGCAGCGCTCTGCTACTGGGCCGTCGGGTTCGCCCTGGCCTTCGGCGGCACCGGCTGGTTCGCGGGCACCGAGGGGACCTTCCTCGGCACCACGGCCCAGTCGGCCTTCCCGGCGATGGAGTTCTCCAGCGCCGCGGTGCCAGCCAAGTTCTTCTTCCAGTTCGCCTTCTGCGCCGTATCGCTCGCCATCGTCTGGGGCACCACGCTCGAACGCATCAAGTTCGGCGCCTACCTCATCTACGCGGTCATCTTCAGCGCGCTGATCTACCCCGTGATCAGCCACTGGATCTTCGGCGGCGGCTGGCTCCAGGTGAACTTCGGCATGCAGGACTTCGCCGGCTCCACCGTGATCCACCTGATCGGCGCCACCGGCGCGCTGGCGGCGCTGCTGCTGCTTGGCCCGCGTCAGGGCAAGTACGGCCGCGACGGCAAGCCGAACGTGATCCCGGGCCACTCGATGCCGCTGGTAGGCCTGGGCGTGCTGATCCTTTTCGTCGGCTGGTTCGGCTTCAACGCCGGCTCGACCCTGGGCGTGGCGGACGGGCGCTTCGCCGAGGTGGCGATCGTCACCGTGATCGGCGCCGCCGGCGGCGTGATGGGCGCCATGGCTACGAGCTGGCTGCTCACCCGGACCTTCGACATCGGCATGACCGGCAACGGTGTGATCGCCGGCCTGGTGGGCATCACCGCCGGCTCGGGCTACGTCGAGTACTGGGCCGCCGTGCCGATCGGCATGGTGGCCGGGATCCTCGTGGTGGTCTGCGTCATCTTGATCGACAAGGTGCTCGACGACCCGATCGGCGCGCTCTCTGCGCACGGCGTGGCGGGCGTGTGGGGCACGATCGCCTGCGGGCTCTTCACCGCCCCGAGGCTCGCCGAGTACAACGCGATCGGCGAGGGCGGCCTGGTCTACACGGGCTCGGTCGATCAGCTGGCTGCGCAGGGGCTCGGCGTGGCCGCCGCGTTCAGCGCGGTGTTCGTGGTCAGCTTCCTCGTGTTCTTCCTGATCAAGGCCACCTACGGCCTGCGCGTGAAGCCCGAGGAGGAGCGCTACGGGCTCGACCTCGTCGAGCACGGCATGTGGGGCTACCCGGAGCAGTTCATGCCGGTGCCGGGCTCGGAGTACCACCAGCCGGCGGCGCCCGCGCAGCGGCCGACGCCGAGACCGGTGCCGCTCGGACTCTCGACCAGGACACAGGAGAGCTAGATGAAGAAGATCGAGGCGATCATCCGGCCGGAGCGGCTCCAGGAGGTTCAGGACTCGCTCGACGAGCTGGGCGTGTCCGGGCTGACGGTGTCCGAGGTGATGGGCTGCGGGCGCCAGAAGGGCTACACCGAGCAGTACCGCGGCTCGCGGGCGAACATCTCGCTGCTGCCGAAGCTCAAGATCGAGTCTGTCGTCTCGACCGAGGTCGTGGACAAGGCGGTCGACGCGATCGTGGGCGCCGCCTACACCGGCGAGATCGGCGACGGGCGGGTGTTCGTGTATCCGGTCGACCAGTCGGTGCGGATCCGGACCGGTGAGCGCGGCGAGGAGACGGTGAGCCACGAGGCGCCCGTGGGCTGGGGGTACTGATGCGGGGGCTCGCCCCCGCGCCCCCAGGGGCACCCGGCCGGTCGCTTGCCGCTCTGGCGCTGGATCCGCGGAGTCATCGCGGACCGGGGGGAGCACGATCCGATCCCGATCGCGCTCGAGCGGACGGCGCCCGATGGCGGCTACGCCTTCCGGCTCGGCGTGCGGGCCGGCTACGGCGGCGGCGAGACCGCCCGCATCCCCGTCCGCCGCCGGGTCAACCCCTCCCCCCACCCCATCCTCAAGGAGATCCACCACTGCGAGGTGGCCGGCCAGACGCTCGAGGCCGCCAACGTCTACGCGCTGAAGTCCAAGGTCGAGCGGCTGCTCGAGACGATCGCGCCCGCCCGGGCGCTGCCGCTGTGCTACTTCCGGGCGCCGGCGATGGACTACGAGCTGCCCGTCTACGAGCAGGGCGGCTGGCTCACGACGCCGGTGCTGGGCGGCCCGCGGATCCGCTCGCGCGACCTCGCCGACATCAGGCGTCAGGTGTGCCGCTACCTCGAGTCGGCCGGCTACGTGAACGACGCCGAGGAGGTGAGCGTGGGCGTGGTGCGCCCGCGCGACCTCTCGCGTGTGCCGCCGGCCGCGGTGCTGCGCTCGCTGTCCGACCCCGACCTCTGGCTGCCCTCGGTGGAGGGCACGTCCGAGGACGGCCCGGTGGTGGGCGTGGTGGGCCACGCGCCCCAGCTGCGCCGCGGCGCCCGGCGCCGGCGCGGCGGCGGCCCCGTGGTGGAGGCCACGGCGCCGGCCGCGCCCGACGTGGTCTCGCTGATCCGCTACCTGCAGACCGAGCTGGGCCGCGCCGGCCAGGTGGCCGCCTGGGGCCTGTACGCGAGCGCCGTCCGGCCCGAGATCTGGGCGGCCGCGGAGGAGCGCAGCGAGGACACCGGCTCGCACCTCGTGGCCCACCTCACCGACGACGAGTCCACCCGCCTCGTGCTCGAGGTGCGCCGCACCGGCGCCGGCGACCTGACGGCGGCGATCGAGGACCGCGGCATCAACGTCTTCCTGGCGCCCGACGAGGGCGCCCTCGCCACCCAGGTGGGCCACCACCTGGCCGGCTCGGAGTTCCTCCGCCACACGACGGAGGTCGAGATCCACCCGGCCGAGGCGCCCCGCGCGGAGCGCCTCGGCGTGGAGTCCATCCGCGCACACGAGGAGGTTCACGCAGCATGGAGCTAGCGCTCATCATCGGCGGGTCGGTCCTCGCCGCGCTGCTCCTGATCGCGTTCGCGGTCTGGGCCCACCAGTACGCCAAGGTCGGCCCGAACGAGGTGCTGGTCATCTCCGGCCGCGGCCGCAAGGGCTACCGCATCGTGAGGGGCGGCGGCACCTACGTCAGACCCTTCAGCGAGCGCGTCCAGCGGCTCTCGCTCGAGCTGATGCAGTTCGACGTGAAGACCTCCGAGACCTACTCGATGCACGGCGTGCCCGTCCAGGTGGACGGCGTCTGCATGGTCAAGATCGACGGCTCCGACGAGGGCATCGAGCGCGCCGCCGAGCAGTTCCTGTCGCGCCGTGCCGAGGACATCGTGCGCACGGCGATGCAGGCCGTGGAGGGCCACATGCGCGCCGCGATCGGAGCGCACTCGATCGAGGACGTGTACCGCGACCGCCAGGCGCTCGTCGCGCAGGTGCGCGAGCTGGCGAGCCCGGACCTCGAGGCGATGGGCCTCACGATCGTCTCGCTCACGATCCGCAACGTGGGCGACAAGCAGGGTTACATCGAGGCGCTCGGCCGGCCGCGCACCGCGCAGGTGAAGCGCGACGCCATCCGCGGCGAGGCCGAGGCCGAGCGCGAGGCCAAGGCGGCGCGCTACGAGGCCGACCTGGCGATCGAGCGCTCCCGGCGCGACTTCGAGATCGAGAAGGCCGGCTTCAAGGCCGAGGGGATGAAGGCCAGCGCCGAGGCGGACCTCTCCTACGACCTCCAGAGGGCGATCACCCGTCAGGAGGTGCGCCGCGCCGAGCTCGAGGTTGAGATCGTGGAGCGCCAGAAGGCCATCGAGCTGATGCAGGCCGAGGTGGAGCGGCGCAAGCGCGAGCTGACGGCGGAGGTCGTGGAGCCGGCGATGGCGCGCGCCCGCGAGATCGCCCAGGTGGCCGAGGCCGAGCGCGAGCGCGCGGCGGCGCTGGGCGCCGGCGAGGCCGACGCGCTGCGGGCCCGAGGCCTGGCCGAGGCCGAGGCGATGGCCGCCAAGGCGGAGTCCTGGAAGGAGTACAACGAGGCGGCGATCACGGACCGCGTGCTCGAGATCCTGCCCGAGCTCGCGGCCGCGGTGTCGGCGCCGCTCGCCCAGACCGAGAAGATCGTGATGATCGGCGGCGGGAACGGCTCCGGGCCGGGCGCGCACAAGATCACGCGCGACGTGACCCAGGTGATGGCCGAGCTGCCGGCCGTCGTGGAGGCGCTCACCGGCAAGAGCTTCGAGGAGATCGCGAAGCGGATCCCCGGGCGTGCAGAACGGGGTGGCCGACGCCGAGGCGGAGGAGCTCAGGTGACGCCGCTCACCGTTGAGCGCTTCGTCGGCGGGCGGGCGGCCGAGGCGGCGGACGTGCTCGCCCTCGCCCAGGAGCACGGCGTGCGGATGGTGGACTTCAAGTTCACCGACCTGCCCGGCACGTGGCAGCACCTGGGCCTCTCGATCCACGCCCTCGACGAGGAGGCCTTCGCCGAGGGCCTCGGGTTCGACGGCTCCTCGATCCGCGGGTTCCAGGAGATCGCGGAGTCGGACATGGTGCTGCTGCCCGATCCCACGTCGGCGCTGATCGACCCGTTCCACGAGCAGAAGACGCTGTCGGTGCTCTGCGACGTGATCGACCCGATCACGCGCGAGCCCTACAGCCGCGACCCGCGCTACGTGGCCCGGAAGGCCGAGCGCCACCTGGCGGCCACGGGCATCGCCGACACCTGCTTCATGGGCCCCGAAGCGGAGTTCTACGTGTTCGAGCACGTGGCCTTCGACCAGACGGCGAACCGCTCGTTCTACGAGGTCGACTCCGAGGAGGGCTACTGGAACCGCGGCCGCGGCTTCGGCGCGGAGCGCAACGGCACGCCCAACCTCGGCTACAAGATCCGCTCACAGCAGGGCTACTTCCCCACCTCGCCGGGCGACACCCACGGGGACCTGCGCGCCCGCATGGTCGTGGCGCTCGAGTCGATGGGGCTGCGCTGCGAGTTCCAGCACCACGAGGTCGGCTCGGCCGGGCAGGCGGAGATCAACGTCCGCTTCAACACGCTGCGCAAGATGGCGGACCAGATCCAGCTGCAGAAGTACGTGATCAAGAACGTGGCGCACCAGGCCGGCAAGTCGGCCACGTTCATGCCGAAGCCGCTGTTCGAGGAGAACGGCTCGGGGATGCACGTGCACATGTCGCTGGGGCGCGCCGGCGAGAACCTGATGTTCGACTTCGACGGCTACGCGCAGCTCTCGCGCGAGGCGCTCAACTTCATCGGCGGGATCATCGCCCACGGGCGGGCGCTGATGGCGTTCTGCGCACCGACCACGAACTCGTACCGCCGCCTGGTGCCGGGCTACGAGGCGCCGGTGAACCTCGTGTACTCACAGCGCAACCGCTCCGCGGCCTGCCGCATCCCGGTGTACTCGTCGTCGCCGAAGGCCAAGCGCGTCGAGTTCCGGCCCCCGGACCCGTCCGCCAACCCCTACCTGGCGTTCTCGGCGCTGCTGATGGCGGGCCTCGACGGGATCCAGAACCGGATCGACCCGGGCCAGCCGGTGGACGTGGACCTGTTCGAGCTGCCCGAGGAGCAGCTCCGGGAGATCAAGCACGTGCCGAGCTCGCTCGACGAGGCGCTCGACGCCCTGGAGGCCGATCACGAGTTCCTGTTGAAGGGCGGCGTGTTCACCCAGGACCTGATCGACACCTGGATCGGGTGGAAGCGCCGCGAGGAGGCCGACCAGGTGCGGATGCGCCCGCACCCGTGGGAGTTCGCGCTGTACTACGACTCGTAGGGACGGTGCTCAGGCGACCGGCGGCGTGCCGTGCAGCCGGTCGTGCCAGGCGTGTGACCAGGGGATCGCCTTCAGGGCCAGGGCGACCACCGAGCCGAGCATCACCCAGGCGGGCCAGAAGTAGCCCGAGCCGCTCGCGATCCAGATCCCGATCAGGAACAGGTTCACGATCGCGAGGGCGCCGCCGGTGGCGATCAGCCGCCGCCGGGTGCTCGGCAGGCTGCGGGCGAGGGCGAAGC
The DNA here is from genome assembly GCA_963835705.1 of uncultured Thermoleophilaceae bacterium. Lineage (GTDB taxonomy): Bacteria > Actinomycetota > Thermoleophilia > Solirubrobacterales > Thermoleophilaceae > JACVRW01. The sequence continues at coordinate 56,107 of CAWIGR010000014.1, read as the reverse complement.
CGCCGGCGGGCTCGATGAAGACGCGCCAGGCATCGAGCGCGGCGATGAACGCCAGGCTGAGGACGGGCCACACCGGCCAGGCGTTCGGGGCGCCGGTGAGGCCCCAGATGGCCAGGATGACGAAGGCGATCGTGCCCAACGCGATCAGGCGGTAGCGGAGCCCCCTGCGCCGGCGCTCGGCGAGGGCGCGGACCTCCTCCTCGCTCAGGATGGGCCGGGCTGCGGCCCGGTCCGGGTCGGGCTCGGACAGCGGGATGGTGACCATCACCGTCGTGCCGCCGCCCGGCGGGCTGTCCACGTCCACGCACCCGTCGAGCGCTCCCACACGGTCCTCGAGGCCCTGCAGCCCCGAGCCGTTGCCGAGCTCCGCGCCCCCCACGCCGTCGTCCTTGACGACCACCTCGACCTCGTCGCCGACCACCGTGACCGCCACCGAGCCCTCTTTGGCCTCGGCATGCTTCCCGATGTTCGCCAGGCACTCCGAGACGACGAAGTACACGGTCGATTCGACCGGGTCGGGAAGGCGCTGGGGCGGAACCGCGACCAGCTCGACCGGCACGGCGGCGCGCCCGGCCAGGTCGTCGAGCGCGGCGTTCAGGCCGCGGTTGGTGAGGATGGCCGGGTGGATGCCGCGTGCCAGGTCGCGGAGCTCCTTCAGCGCGAGCCCGGCCTCCTCCCCGGCCGAGCGCACCAGCTCCACGGCGGCCGGGTCGCCCTCGGCGGCGCGCTTCTCGGCCATGCGCAGGTTGAGCGAGAGCGCGACGAGCCGCTGCTGGGCGCCGTCGTGGAGGTCGCGCTCGATACGGCGGCGCTCGGCATCGGCGGCCTCGATGATGCGCGTCCGGGCATCGCGGAGGTCGGACATCTGGGCGGTCACGGCGGGATCCTCGTTCGAGCCGAGCAGCAGCTCCGCATAGGCGCCGTAGAAGCGGCCGAGCCAGCCGAGGGCGGGGATCCCCACCCACAGCACGAGCGCGCCGAGCGGGACGAGGGCGAGCGCCTCGCCGAGGGTGTCGATCTCGGTGAACCCGAACAGCCCCCAGTCGTCGTTCGGGATGGCCCAGTACCAGAGCGGCTGCGTCAGGTTCCCGATGCCGAAGCTCAGGACCGTGGTGGCGATGATGAAGGACAGCAGGCCGAACGGGAACTGGAGGAACAGGAAGGTCAGGTCCTTCCAGGTGGCGGGGTCGGCGAGGCGGGCCCGCAGGCGCTCCCACCAGCCGCCCTTGGGCAGCAGTCGGTACGGGCTGGCGATCTCGTTGCCGGTGAGCGTGCCGATCACGCGCCGCTCGACCCCAGCGATCCAGCCCCAGGCGTAGACGCTGGCGATCAGGATCGGGATGCCGATGAGGGTCACGGCCAGGCCGACGCCGGTCGACAGCGCGGTCACGAGGAAGATGAACTCGATCGTCCCGAGCACGCCCGCGAGCAGGAGATACGCGATCCGCGTGTAGGTACGCGGATTCACGAGATCCCTGTTGAGCCGGGCGATCACGCGATCAAATCTAGGGGCGCTTGGCGCGGCGGTCCATACGGGCAGCCGTACCCGGGTGTACGGTCCCCCGAATGCGCCGCCTCCGCGTCGCGATTGGAGTAGGCCTGATGGCCGTGGTCGCCGCGGCCGCGGCGAGCTCCTCGCCTGTGGCCGCGCAGCAGCCCACCGCGTTCCCCGCGAAGAAGTCGATCCGGGCCGCGAAGGCCTTCATCGGCCGGCGGGCCACCAGCTCCTTCGCCCTGATCGACTCGCGGGGCCGCCTGCATGGGTTCCAGGCCCACCGGCGCTACGCCTCGGGAAGCATCGTCAAGGTCATGCTGCTGGTCGCCTACCTGAGGCGGCTGGAAGGGCGCATGCCGCCGCCGGCCGATCAACGGCTGCTCCACACGATGATCGTGCTGTCCGGCAACAAGGTGGCGTCGATCGTGCAGGGGAAGGTCGGGACCGCGGCGCTCTGGGAGGTCGCCCGGGATGCCGGGATGCGGGACTTCTCGATCTCCGGCAGCTGGGGCTCGTCCCTCATCAGCGCGGCTGACCAGGCCCGGTTCTTGCGTCGCTTCGACCGCATGATTCCGGCCGGCACCCGTGAGTACGCACGCGCGCTGATGTCGTCGATCGACCGGCGCCAGCGTTGGGGGTTTCCCCGCCCCGCTCTCGACCTCGGTTTCGAGGCCTTCTTCAAGATCGGGTGGCGGGGCACGGTGGCCGGCCGTCTCGTGCATGCGGTCGGCATGTTCGAGCGGGATGGGGAACGCGTGTCGCTGGCCGTGCTGACGGACGGGAACCCGTCGCATGACTACGGGACGGACACGATTCGCGGCGCCGCCGAGCGGGCGTTCCGTGGAATTCCTGCCGCATCGGCCCAAGACCTGGCCGGCTCCCCCGCCCATCGCCTCGCCGGCCTGGTCGACGTCCATCGCTACGCGCCGGGCATCGCCCTCGACATCACCTACGCGGGGACCGAGAACATCACGGGGCGGCGGCTGCCCGGCTACTGCGAGGCGTGGGCGCTGATGCTCGACCCGGCCGCCCGCGACCTCGGCCGGGTCCAGCGCTACCTGCGCCGCCGCAACCGCGGCCTGCTCGTAATGGACGCCTACCGGCCCGCCCGGGCCACCCGGGCGCTCGTGCGCTGGGCCGAGCGCACCGGCCGCGGCCACCTCGTGGGCACCTACATCGCGCGGCGCAGCCGCCACAACCTCGGCAGCGCCGTGGACCTCACCCTGGTCCGCGCCTCCGACGGCAAGCGGCTCCGCATGGGCCGCTACGACGCCCTCGGTCCCGGCGCCCACACGTTCGACGCCACCGGAGCGGTGCTGCGCAACCGCCTGGCGCTCAAGAACGCCATGGAGCGCTTCGGCTTCACGAACTACTGGCGCGAGTGGTGGCACTACGAACACCGGCTGACCGGCCGCACCTACCTCGACCTCTCGCTGGGCTGCCGGCGCCCCTAGCCGGTGTGGCCCGCTATCGCCTCCAGCATCTGGTCCCAGTCGCCCTCGTGCAGCTCGTGGCCGCCGCCCTCGATCGTCACGAGCGTCGCGCCCGGGACCGCGTTCGCCAGCGCGACCCCGTGCTCGTACGGGAAGAGCGGGTCCGCGGTGCCGTGGATCACGAGGAACGGCACCGCGAGCTCCGCGAGCCGCCCTTCCCACCGCTCCTCGTCACCGCCCACGTCGCCGTGGTTGGCCAGCCGGCCGGGGTCGATGGCCCGGTCGAAGTCCCGCGTGACCAGCTCGCGCGCCGCGGCCTCGTCGAACGGATGCCGGGTGCCCGACAGCGCGCGCGAGTCGCGCACGAACAGGTCGGCGAGCGCTTGGGTGTCGGACCAGTCGAGCTGCTCGAAGGCGGCGGCGTGCTCCATGTACTCCGGGTCCGGGCCGGGCAGGCCGGGGTCCTCCGCGCCGAACGTGGTGGTGCTGATCGCGGTCACGCTCGCCACTCGCGCGGGATGCGCGAGCGCCACGAGCTGCGCGATCGCGCCGCCCATCGACATGCCCACCACATGGGCCCGCTCGACCCCGTGCTCGTCGAGCACCGCCACCGCGTCGCCCGCCATGTCGTCGAGGGTGTACGTGGCGGTTCCCCGCTCGTAGCCGGTGGAGCGCCCGGTGTCGCGGTTGTCGTAGCGGATCACGAAGCGCCCGAGGCCGGCGAGCCGCTCGCAGAACTCGTCGGGCCACCAGAGCATCGAGGCCATCCGGCCCATGATCAGCAGCACGGCCGGATCGCCGCGCCGGCCGAAGGTCTCCGAGCAGATCGTGGTCATGGGGCCAGTTTGCCCGCGATAATGAGGACATGCCCCCCGGACAGGACCTGCTTAGGGTCGCGCTCGCCCAGATCGACCCGACCGTCGGCGACATCCGGGGCAACTCCCGCAAGATCGCAGACCACACTGCCGCCGCCCGAGAGCAAGGGGCGGGGCTGGTCGTGTTTCCGGAGCTGACGATCAGCGGCTACCCGCCCGAGGACCTCCTGCTCAAGACCTCGTTCCTCGACCAGGTGGGCGAGGCGCTCGAGGAGCTGGCCGCCCAGACGCGCGGCATCGTGGCACTCGTGGGGTTCCCCGAGCGGGCGGACGACGTCTACAACTCCGCCGCCGTGCTCGCCGACGGCGAGGTGGCCGCGGTCTACCGCAAGATGTACCTCCCCAACTACGGCGTGTTCGACGAGCAGCGCTACTTCCAGTCGGGCTCCGAGGCGGGCATCTTCGAGTTGAACGGCGTGCCGATCGGGGTCTCGATCTGCGAGGACATCTGGGAGCCCGGGCCGCCCGCGATGACCGAGGCCCTGGCGGGCGCGCAGGTGATCGTGAACCTCTCGGCCTCTCCCTACCGCACCGGCTACGGCCACGCCCGTGAGCGAATGCTCGTGCAGCGGGCGGTGGACAACCTCACCGCGGTGGTGTTCGTCAACACGGTCGGAGCCCAGGACGAGCTCGTGTTCGACGGACACAGCCTCGCCATCGACCAGGACGGGCGCATTCTCGCCCGCTGCCCACAGTTCGAGGAGTGCCTCACGCTCTGCACGATCGACCCGCGCGAGGTGGCCTCCGCGCGCCTGCGCGACACGCGCCACCGCGTGAACGTGCGCCGCCAGCGGAGGGCGTCGCAGCTCGCCGAGCCGCCCGCCGTTCACATGGCGAGCCTCGAGCTCCCCGGGGGCGACTCCCACACGGTCGGCGGCCGTGTCGCCGATCTGCTCGACCCCGACGAGGAGCTCTACGTGGCCCTGCGCACCGGCCTGCGCGACTACGTGGAGAAGAACCGCTTCGAGCGCGTCGTGCTCGCCCTCTCCGGCGGGATCGACTCCGCGCTCGTGGCGATGGTGGCCGCGGACGCGCTCGGGCCCGAGCGCGTGACGTGCGTCTCGATGCCCTCCCCCTTCTCAAGCGAGGGCACCCGGGCCGACGCCCGCGGCATCGCCGAGAACCTCGGCACCGAGTTCATGGAGATCTCGATCGAGGCCACCATGGGCGCCTACGACACCATGCTGGCCGACGCCTTCGCCGGTCGCGAGCCGGACGTGGCCGAGGAGAACGTGCAGGCGCGCATCCGGGGCAACGTGGTGATGGCGCTGTCGAACAAGTTCGGCTGGCTCGTGCTCACCACCGGCAACAAGTCGGAGCTGTCGGTGGGCTACGCGACCCTCTACGGCGACATGGCCGGCGGCTTCGGCGTGCTGAAGGACGTGTTCAAGGGCAGCGTGTACCGGCTTGTCCGTTGGCGCAACGAGCAGGCCGGCCGCGAGCTGGTCCCGGCGAGCGTGCTGGAGCGCCCGCCGTCGGCCGAGCTGCGCGCCGAGCAGACCGACCAGGACTCGCTACCGGAGTACGACGTGCTCGACGCCATCCTCGCCGGCTATGTCGAGGAGGACCTCGACGCGGTGGAGCTGGGGCGCCGCGGGCTCCCGCGCGAGGACGTGGAGCGCGTGATCCGCATGGTCGACAAGGCCGAGTACAAGCGCCGCCAGGCGCCGCCCGGCATCAAGATCTCGATGAAGGCCTTCGGACGCGACCGGCGCCTGCCGATCACCAACCGCTACGAGGGCCGCGACGACGACACCCCCAAGCGGCGCCTGCGGGCGCTCGGCTAGCGTTTGACTCGCGCGCTGCTCGCTCCCGGAGCGGACGACCGCGTGCGGATCCGCCTGTGGATCGCCGCCCTGGCCGTGCCCGTCCTCGGCCTGGTGCTGCTCCTGGCGGCACCCGAGGCCGACGTGCAGTGGGAGCACCACCCGTCTCACTTCTGGCTGGTGCTGGCGGCGGCGGCCACGAGCGCCGCGCTGGCCTTCTCGACATCTGCCGTGGCGCTGCGGCGCTCCGACGCCCGCCTCTACCTCGTCTCGCTCGCGTGCCTGAGCGCCGCGGGGTTCCTCGGCCTGCACGCGCTGTCCACGCCCGGCGTGCTGCTCGACGCGCCGAACCAGGGCTTCGCGGTGGCCACGCCGGTCGGACTGCTCCTGTCGAGCCTGTTCGCCGCCGCCTCGGCGCTGCCGCTGCGGCCGGAGCGGGCCCAGGCGGTGATGCGGCGTGCGCGGCTGCTGCGCGGCGTCCTGCTGGGGGCGATGGCCGTGTGGGCTGCGTGGTCGCTCCTGTCCCTGGCGCCGCTCGACGACCCCACGCCGGTCGAGCGCGCCTCGGGCGTGCTGCTGGTGGTCCCGGCGCTCGCGCTTGTCCTCTATGGGGTGGCCGCCGCGCGCTACCTGGCCATGGCGCTCCACTCCGGCTCGCCGATCCTGCTCGGCGTGACGAGCGCCTGGGTGCTGCTCGCGGAGGCGAGCGTCGCCGTGGCCTTCGGCCGCAACTGGCACGCCAGCTGGTGGGAGTGGCACCTGCTGATGCTGGTCGCCTTCGGCGCGATCGCCGTGGTGGCCCGGCGCGAGGAGGCGGAGGAGCGCTTCAGCGATCTCTACCTCGACCACACGGCCGCCGGTACCCGCGAGGTGAGCGTGCTGTTCGCGGACCTCGCCGGGTTCACGTCGTTCTCGGAGGGACGGGAGCCGCGCGAGGTGTCGGAGATGCTGAACGCCTATTTCGAGGTCGCCATCCCGCCGATCGTGCGCGAGCACGGCGGCGAGATCGACCGGCTGATCGGAGACGCGATCATGGCCACCTGGGGCACCCGCGGCGACCAGCCCGACCACGCCGAGCACGCGGTGAACGCCGCCGCCGCGCTGCAGATGGAGACCGCCCGCCTGGCCGCCGCCCACCCCGACTGGCCCCGCTTCCGGGCCGGCGTTAACACCGGCGAGGCGCTGGTGGGCGTGGTGGGAGCCGAGAGCGGCCGCAGCTACACGGTGATCGGCGACACCGTGAACGTGGCGGCGCGCCTCGAGAGCCGGGCGCCCACCGGCGGGGTGGTGGTCGGCGGCGCCACGCTGCGAGCGGTGCCCGGGCTGCGGGCCACCTCCCTCGGCGAGATCGAGGTGAAGGGAAAGCGCGAGCGGGTGGACGCCTACCTGCTGGAGCTCAGGGCGTAGGCGAAGAGCGATCGGTGCGCACTCGGCCGAGCCGACTGCTTACCGCCCGGCGGGCCGCACCGCGAGGATCACCCGGGTGGTGGCGCACAGGCGGCCCTCGTCGTCGGTGAAGTGCACGTCCCACACCCACGAGGTGCGGCCGCGGTGGAGCGGGCGGCCCTCGGCGTGCACCTCACCCTGCGTGACGGGGCGCAGGAAGGTCGTGTGGTTCGACTGGCCGACGGCCATGCTCCCGTTCCCCTGCACCGCCGCGTGGGTGGTGAGCGACACCATGGCCTCCGCCAGCGAGGCGTAGGCGCCGCCGTGCACCAGGCCCATGGGCTGCTGCACGCGGCGCTCCACGGCGAACCGCGCGCGGCAGCCGTCGGGGCTCGACTCGAGCAGCTCGAAGCCGAGCACGTCGTCGAGCGTGCCGGCTGCCGGATACGTCTCAACCGGCGAATCGCTCATCGCGTTCACACTACAGTTCGCCCTGCAGATGGCGACTTTCGACCAGCTCTCCGACGAGCAGCGGGCGATCGTCGAGCTGGTCCTCAAGCAGGGGAAGAGCTACGGCGAGCTGTCCGACATGCTCGGCCTCCCCGAGATGCGCGTGCGCGAGCTGGCGCGCGATGCCCTCGTGGACCTCGCCCCCATCACGGCGCGCGGGGTCGAGCAGGACTGGCGCGGCCAGCTCGCCGACTACGTCCTGGGCCAGCAGGCCGGCCCGGAGGCCACCGCCACGCGCGGCCACCTGCGCCGCTCGGAGGCGGCCCGCTCGTGGACCCGCTCCCTGCTCGACGCACTCGAGCAGCTCTACCCGAACGGCGACATCCCGGCGATCCCGGACGGTGAGCGCGGCTCGCGCCGCGGCGCGGCGGCGCCGGCGCCCGCCACGGCGGGCGGCGCCGGCGACGGCGCCCCGCGCCCTGACGCCCGACACTGCCGCGGCGGTGCGCCGCCGCCGGCTCATCACGGCGATCGGGGTGGGCGCCCTGATCCTCCTTGCCGTGCTGGTCTGGCCGATCGGCCTGCTGACCGGCGACGACGACGAGGAGCCGAGCCAGGCCAGCACGGGGTCCCAGCAGGAGCAGGGCGGCGAAGAGGGCGGCCCGATCGCCACCGGCATGCAGGGCCAGGCGATCGTGCTCCGCCGGCAGGGATCGACCCAGGTGCTGGTCACCGCCACGGGCCTCGAGCCGAGCACGCGGAACACCGCCTACCAGGTCTTCCTCGCGAACTCCGAGCAGGACCGGCGCTCCCTGGGCGCCAGTGCGACCGACCAGCAGGGCAACCTGCAGGCCGGCGCGCAGCTCCCGGCGAACTTCGAGGACTACGAGTTCATCGACCTGGCGTCGGTCACGGTGCGTGGCGAGGGCCAGAACCAGCGCTTCGAGGACGGCCCGACGGTCCTGCGCGGGCTCGTGGAGCTGCGCGACAAGCCGGTGTCGCGCGGCAGCGGCAACCAGCGGATCACCCTGCTGGGCGACATCCGGATGCTGCCGCTGCCGGACTAGCCTCAGGTCCCGCGGGGCGTGAAGCTGCACTCCATCCGCTTCACGCCGCGGATGAAGGCGCCCGCAAGCGGATCGGGCTCCCCCACCTCGATGTCGGGCACCTGGGTCAGGAGCTCGCCGAAGATCGACCGGAGCTGTGTGCGGGCAAGCGAGGCGCCCAGGCAGTAGTGCGGCCCGCCGCCGCCGAAGCCGACGTGATAGTTCGGATCGCGCGTCACGTCGAAGCGGCGCGGTTCCTCGAAGCCCTCCTCGTCGCGGTTGCCGGACATGTACCAGAGCACCACCTTGTCGCCCGGCTCGAGGCGCTCCCCGTGCAGCTCGACCTCGCGGGTCACCGTGCGCCGGAAGTGCAGCACCGGCGTGGCCCAGCGCACGAACTCCTCCACCGCCTGCGGCAGGCGGTCGTCGAGGTCCTCCTGCAGCAGCGCCCGCTGGTCGGGATGGAGCGTCAGAGCGCGCATCGCGTGCGAGGTGGTGTGGCGGGTCGTGTCGTTCCCGGCCACCGACAGCAGCACGAACCAGGCCGAGATCTCGGCGTGGGTCAGCCGCTCGCCGTCGATCTCCGCCTGCACCAGCGCGGTCATCAGGTCGTCGGCGGGATTGCGCTCGCGGTGGGCCGCCAGCTCGCCGGCGAACTGCGACAGCGTCCAGATCGCCTCGCCCATCACCGCCATCGGCTCACGCCCGGCCAGGAAATGCTCGTCGCCGGTGGACACGAGCGCGTCGGCGGCCGCCACCACCCGCTCGCGGTCCGCGTCGGGCACGCCGATCATGTCCGAGATCGTCTGGAGCGGCAGGCGCTTGGCGATGAGCGACACGAAGTCCCCGCCGCCGGTTGGCGCCGCCTCCTCGACGATGCGCCGGGCGGCCTTGCGGATGCCGTCCTCGATGCGGGCCACCTGCCGCGGCGTGAACGCCGCCGACACCAGGCCGCGCAACTTGGTGTGGCGGGGCGCGTCCATGGCGATGAACGAGAGCGTGGCCTCCCGGATCTCGAGCGGGGCGTCGCCCGCGAGCACGCCCTCGCCCGAGCAGAACGTCTGCGGGTCGCGCGAGATGCGCCGGATGTCCTGGTACCGGACGATCGAGCGGTAGCCGGTCGGGTTCTCCTGGAGCACCCCGACGAGGTCGTCCTCCACGGGCGGCATCCGCGCCATCGGCGCTTCGCGCCGCAGCAGCGCGAACGCGTCGTCGCGCTCCTCGTCGGACATGCGCCAGAAGGCGGTGCTGCCGGTGTCGATGCCGGCCGGATCGCTGAGCTCGACCGCGATGGCGGGACTCTAACCCGGCGCTATCGTCATGGCCATGTGTCGCAACATCCGCACGCTCTACAACTTCGAGCCCCCGGCCACCGACGAAGAGGTCCGCGGGGCGGCGCTCCAGTACGTCCGCAAGATCAGCGGCTTCACGAAGCCCTCGCAGGCCAATGCCGAGGCCTTCGAGCGCGCCGTGGACGCGGTGGCCGCGATCTCGGCGCAGCTGCTCGACGACCTCGTGACCAACGCCCCGCCCAAGGACCGCGAGACCGAGGCGGCGAAGAAGCGGGCCCGGGCCGCGGAGCGGTACGCCGCGTAGCCCAGCTCCATATCTCACCTCCGGATTGGGCCAGTGCCAACCATAAGCGATAGCTCCTGCTCGCCGGCGCCTCGCCTGATCGCGCCCGGGGAGACGCCGATGACGCGCTTGAAGGCGCGGCTGAACGCGGCCTCGGACCGGTAGCCGAGCCGGTCGGCGAGCTGGCCGACCGTGGCGCCCTCCTCCTTCAGCGCAGCTAGCGCGACCTGCATGCGCCAGCGGGCGACGTAGCTCATCACCGGCTCGCCGACGAGCTCGGTGAAGCGGGCGGCGAACGCCGAGCGCGACATCGCCAGCTCGTGGGCCAGGGAGGCGACGGTCCAGTTCCGAGCGGGGTCGCGATGAACGCTTGAGATGGCGCGGCCGATCTGGGGGTCCCGGAGAGCTCCCAGCCAGCCCCTCTGCGCGGCCGGATCGCTCTCGATCCAGGCCCGGATTGCCTGGATCACGAGGATGTCCCCGACGCGCGTGATCACGGCCTCGCCCCCGGGCCGGAGCTCGCGGGCCTCGGAGGCCATCAGCCGCAGCATGCTCTGCATCCAGTCCAGCCTGGGCGAGCTGGACGCCTCGATGCGGATCGTGCTCGGCAGGATCTCGATGAGGTTGCCGGCGGCCGGGTGCGCGAAGCGCACAGCCCCGCAGATGAGGCCGGTCGGCGCGCCGCCCCCGCCGTGGCGAAGGATCTCGTAGCGATCGCTCACGACCTCACGCTCGAGGTCGAGAATGCCGGGCGCAGGAGCTCCCGGCTCGCTGCACAGGACGTGGCCCTCCCCGTGCGGCACGAGCGCGAGGTCCCCGAGCTGGATCCAATCCCGCTCCTCCTCCCCCGTCTCGAGCCATATCCGGCCCGAGGTCACCACGTGAAACCACATGTACCCCGGCGTCGGCGGCATCGTCAGTCCCCAGGGTGCGGTGAGCTCGGAGCGGCAGTAGTACGCGCCGTTCATCCGCAGGAAGTGGAGCGCCTCGCCGAGGGGATCGGCCGGCGGGAACGGGTCGGGCGCTTCCATGACGCCAAGTATGCATGGTTCCGCTCCGCGTCGTCCAGCAAGGTGGACGATTGGGCATGCACTCGCTCGTTCCGGTCATAGACAGTCCTGGATCGACTCAGGACACTGGACGTACTGCATCGACGACCAGATCGGAACGACTATGGCGCACACAGGACAGACACTCGAGAACCCGGCAAGCGGAGAGCGAATCACGTTCCGCCAGACATCGGCGAACACGGGCGGCGAGCTGCTGGCGATCGACCTCGAGCTTCCCGCGAACCGACGGGTTCCGGGTGGCCAGCACATCCACCCGAAGCAGGAGGAGCGCTTCGAGGTCGTCGAAGGCACGATGCGCTTCAGGATGGGACGCAAGCGGGTCGTCGCGGGGCCCGGCGAGGTGGTCGTCGTCCCCCCTGGCCAGAAGCACGACTTCGCCAATGTCGGCGACGATGACGCGCTCGTCCGCGTCGAGGTGCGCCCGGCACTGAAGATGGAGCAGCTCTTCGAGACCGCCGTCGGCCTCGCCGAGCAGGGCCGGACGATGCTGGGCGGCATCCCGATGCCCCTCGACCTCGCCCTGTTCACCCAGGAGTTCGAGGACGAGGTACAGGGAGCGTTCCCACCCCGCTGGCTGCAGCGCATCGTCCTCGCGCCGCTGGCCTTGCTCGCGAGGCGCCGCCGTGAGCTGCGCCCGGCAGCGCGGCCGGTGGAGGTCCGAGCATGAATCGGCGCTCCTCACCCACGCTGGTACTTGGCGGCACCGGCAAGACCGGCCGCCGAGTCGTGGAGCGCCTCACCGCACGCGGCCTGCCCGTTCGCGTCGGCTCGCGCTCGGGCGAGCCTCGCTTCGATTGGGAGGACCGCTCGACCTGGGGCCCGGTTCTGGAAGGGATCGGATCGGCCTACGTCTCCCATTACTGGGACGCGATTCCGGGCGCCGCGGAGACGCTGGGCTCGTTCGCCGACCTGGCCGTGGAGAGCGGCGTTCGGCGTCTCGTCCTGTTGTCCGGGCGCGGCGAGGAAGAGGCCGAGCGTGCGGAGCGGGCCGTGCGCGACTCCGGCGCCGAGCTGACGGTATTGCGCTCGACCTGGTTCGCCCAGAACTTCAGCGAGGACTACTGGCTGGAACAGGTCCAGGCGGGCGAGGTCGCGCTTCCGGCCGCAGACACGCCCGAGCCGTTCGTCGACGCCGACGACATCGCCGACGTAGCGGTCGCGGCGCTGACCGACGATCGGCACATCGGCGAGCTCTACGAGCTCACCGGGCCCCGGCTCCTCACGTTCGCGGAGGCGGTCCTCGAGATCTCGCGGGCGGTGGGCCGCGAGATCCGCTACGTGCCGATCTCGATCGAGGACTTCGCCGCCGCTGCGGGCGAGCAGGGCGATCCGAGCGAGGTCGTCGAGATGCTGACCTTCATCTTCGGCGAGGTCCTCGACGGCCGAAACGCCCGCCTGGCCGACGGCGTTCAGCGCGCCCCGGCCGCGAGCCGCGGGATTCAGCTACTAGCACGCGACGCGGCCGCCACCGGCATCTGGACCCCCAGCGCCCCCCGGGCCGCTTGACCTCCGTCAAGGAGACCCAACATGGACCAGCAGCACCACTACAACCCGCATCGTCGAACGGACCCGACGGCCGCCGACCGCAGCGCGGACATCGTGCTGGCCGCGGCCGTGATCGCAATGGGCCTGCTGGCGGGGCTCATCTACGACTGTCGATCGCCGTCATGCCGGCCCTGACCGCGGCCGACGACCGCACGCTTGTCGACGCGATGCAACAGCGGTCGACAATCGCCGGCCTTCCCCTTGACCTGCCTCGGTGCCCGGGCGCTCGCCGCAGTCGCCCTTGTTCAGGTGCGTCGCGCCGGCTCGCCCAGCCGCAGGCTGGATCGTCGCCGGCCTCGCGCTCGAACGGTGGCGGTCGTCGTCACCTTCGCAATCCACTCCCGCGCACGAAGACCTCAGCAGGCGGGTGACCCCGGCGGCATCGGGATCCTTGCCGCTGTGCCTACGACTTCGCGACCCCCTGGGTCGCCAGGCACATCGTCCGCTCGCTGGCAACGTCGGCGGCCTTCGGCTCCCCGCCTCGGCGCTCGTCCTGCGCGGCCGCATGCGACGATCGGCGCGCGACCGTGATCCGGGCCGCGTCCGCGGCACCCTCCGCCATGTTCATTGCCTGTACGAGCGGCATTGCACGGCTCACGCGTCGACCCCGTGTACACGGAACCGGCGCCACCGCGCGTTCATGCCCTGCCCGTCGAGCGAGCGACTGCGACCGTCCCGGATCGGGAGCATCGTCCAGATCCCGAACCCGATGTGAACGTGTTCGGGGATCAAGGTGCCGTGGGCCTCGTAGACCGTGCGGCCGTCGACGCGCCACGCCGCGGTCGATCTGCTTCGGTCGAGCGTGATCTCGCACGCGCGAAGCCGGGTGAAGTCGTCGTCGAACTCCTCGTACGGCGACTCGACCACGTGGTAGAACGGGTCGCCCGCTCCGGCACCGCCCAAGCCCAGCTGCTCGTGCAGCGCGAACACGCGGGTGGAGGTGCCGCACACGGCGAACACGCGCTTGCTCACGTCGAGGTCGAAGACGTGGAAGGCGGCCATTCCCCGCCGGAAGTCCCCCGGATCCCCGCCGATGTTCTCGACCGCGAGGTCGACGGCGAACGTCGCGGGCCGATCCGGCGGCAGCTCGAACCGGCCTGTCGAGAACATCAGGTACTTGGGGCTGTCGGCGGCCTGAAACGTGTGGTGCGACAGCGAGAAGCGCGGGATCGCCACTCGCACCTCGCCCTCGCCGACGGCCAGCTCCGCGTTGGGGTCCAGCGGGATGTGCTCGCCCGTCGGGAGCGGCAGGCGCGCGGGGAGCCAGCGGGCGGCGTCGAGGCCCGGCCCCGTGAGCTCGTCGTAGGTGACGAAGCCGCCGCGGGTGCCGGCCGGGCTTTGCGTCTCAGGCGTCATGGCTTACGCCCTCGAGCAGGTTCGGATCGGGCCTGCGCCGCTCCGCCGGGGCGGTCGACGCGTAGGCGGCCACGAAACCCTCTCGCCAGCTGGGGTAGCGGAGCTCCCAGCCGAGCTCGCGCTTTGCCTTGGCGTTCGAGGCACCGCGCGCCTCGGTACCCATGACGACCGCGACGTCGCCCGCGAACATCCGCGCGAGCCAACGGGGAAAGCGGCGGGGTGGTCCGGCGCCAAGCGCCTCTGCGAGCACCGGCAGCCACTCGCGCACCGCCGCGGGCTCGTCGTCGACGATGTTGAAGATGCCCGGCCCGTCGTGCTCGAGCGCGAGCACAGTCGCCGCGGCGGCGTCGTCGAGATGGATCCACGAGGCGACGCCCCCGCCGTCTCCGACGATCGGGTACTGCCGCTTGCGCACCGGCTCGATCAGCCCGTCGTTGGCGGCGCCATAGAAGATGCCGTAGCGAAGCGCGATCCCGCCGGCGTTCGTGACCGCCTCCTCGAGGTGCCGCATCGCGGCCATCGACTCGCGAGCCTTCGCGGGCGGGGCGGGATCGAGCGGGTCGTCCTCTGTCTTGACCGGCCCGCCCTTGCGCGCGTTCCGGAAGCTGGCGAAGCTCTGGGCGACAAACCGGTCGACCCCCGCCTCGCCCGCGGCCGCGAGCAGCGCGTCGGTGCCCTCGGTGCGCAGCCTGTTCGTCTGCGCGAACGTGCCGTCGAAATTGCGCGAGAAGGTCAGGTCCGCCAGGGCCGTCGCCTGGTGGACGATCGCGTCCGGTCCGGCCTCGAGCACGGCCCGGCGCACGGCCGCACGGTCGAGCAGATCGAGCGCTACCGGCTCGGCTCCGAGCGCCCGTATGTGTTCCGCTTTCCCAGCCGAGGTCGAGGTGCCGATCACCTCATGGCCTCGGTCGGCAAGCTGGGGGACCAGCCTGGTGCCGATCGCACCGCTCGCTCCTGCAACGAAGACTCGCATGACGTCTCCTTTTCGGTCACATCGACTCGATTTCAGGGGTCTACTGATATGACGCACCCCGACGACTGGATGTGACCGATGGATGAGCGCGAATTTCTGGCGGAGCAGTTCGAGGAGCACCGAACCCGGCTGCGTGCCGTGGCCTACCGGATGCTGGGCTCGCTGAGCGAGGCCGACGACGCCGTCCAGGAGACGTGGCTGCGCCTCAACCGGGTCGACTCGGACGAGGTGGACAACCTCGGCGGTTGGCTGACGACCGTGGTCGCGCGCGTCTCGTTGAACACGTTGCGCTCGCGCCGTTCGCGGCGCGAGGAACCGCTCGATGTGCGCATGCCGGAGCCGATCGTCGACCGCGCCGAGGGCACCGATCCCGAGCACGAGGCGCTCTTGGCCGACTCCGTCGGCCTGGCGCTGCTCGTGGTGCTCGAGACGCTCAACCCGGCCGAGCGGCTGGCGTTCGTGCTGCACGACATGTTCGCGGTCCCGTTCGACGAGATCGCGCCGATCGTCGAGCGCTCACCCGACGCGGCGCGCCAGCTCGCGAGCCGCGCCCGCCGCCGCGTCCAGGGCGAGAGCCCGACGCCCGACGCCGACCTCGACAGCCAGCGCGAGGTGATCGACGCCTTCCTCGCGGCCGCGCGCGAGGGCGACTTCGAGGCGCTGCTCGAGGTGCTGGACCCGGACGTGGTCCGCAGGGCCGACCGCGGCGCGGTCAGGGTCGTCCGCGGAGCGGCCAACGTGGCCCGCCAGGCGCTCGCCTTCTCACGCCTCGATATCGAGGTGCGGCCGGCGCTCGTCAACGGCGCGGTCGGCACGGTCACCCTCCGCGACGGGCGGCCGTACGCGATCGCGGGCTTCACGATCCAAAACCGAAGGATCGTCGAGATGGACATCCTCGCCGACCCCGAGCGCCTCAGCCAACTCGACCTGACAATCCTCGACTGACCCGTCGACACAGCCGCGACCGCATCCCGACTCGACGTCAGCTCCTTTCCCACCAGGGCGCGTTACGCTTCTGCCGTGCTGCCGCCCGAGATCCGGTACGTCAAGTGTGCCGGGCGGGACCTTGCGTATGAGGTGGTGGGCTCCGGGACGGCCGGTTTTGTTGTGTTCATGGACATCGGCGCCCACCTGGACCTGATGTGGACCGATCCTGCGTGGGGTCAGCAGGTGGATCGCTTCGGTGCACAGTGGCGCGCGCCGCTCTTTCAGATGCGCGGCATCGGGCAGTCGGAGCCGGTCGAGCGCCTACCGACACTTGAGGAGCAGGCGGACGACATCGCCACGGTCATGGATGCGGTCGGGCTGCCCCGCGCACAGATCATGGGCTCGGGCTCGACCGCCCCTGGCGCGGTGGTGTTCGCGGCCACGCATCCGGACCGCGTCGACGGGCTTGTGCTGCTTTGTCCTTTCCTATCTGGGCCGCTGGCCGAGGACCCTGACCTGACCGGCTGGGAGCCGGGCGCGGCCCGTCGCTGGGCCGAGGGGTGGCTTGACAGCGCCGACCGTTGGGGCAGCGGCAGCGTCGCTGACGCCTGGGACCCGGCGATCGCCTCGCCGCGCGTTTACCGCCAAGCCGCCCTGCTCGAGCGGACCGTCGCCAGCCCGTCAGTGGCGAGGGCGTACCTCGAGGCCGCGATGCGGACCGACGTATCGCGTATCGCCACTCATGTGCAGTGCCCGGTGCGGGTTCTGCACATGCCGACCAACGCGCTGCCCGAGGCGGTGAGCCGGCACGCTTCACAGCTGTTCCCGGCTGGCGAGCTTCGCGTCCTGCGGCCAAGCGAGCCGGGTATGTCCTTCGGCGAGAGCCTCGCGGAGGTCTGGGAGCACAACACTGAGCTCGTCAGCGGCCGGGCAACGCCGCCATCGGATCGCCTGTTGGCAACGGTGGTGTTCGAGGATGTGGTCGGCTCAACCAAGCTCGTCTCGGAGATCGGTGACGATGCGTGGGGCAGGCTCCGCGTCCAGCGCGACCGCCTGGTTCGCGACTGCATTGAGGACCACGGCGGCCGAGTCATCTCCACCGCCGGTGACGGCTCTATGTGCACGTTCCCGGGCCCCGAGGTCGCGATCCGCTGCGCCGAGCAGCTGCACGCGGTCGTACGCCCACTGGAGCTTGAGCTGCGGGTCGGCATCCACACCGGCGAGTGCGAGCGGATCGGTAACGAGCTGTCCGGCCTGGCGGTGCACGTCGCGGCGAGGATTGGTGCGGCCGCCGAGCCCGGCGAGACGCTCGTCTCGAGGACGGTGAGCGACCTCGTCGCGAGCTCAGGTCTCACCTTCGCCCCACACGGGATCCACCAGCTGAAGGGAGTGCCCGGCGACTGGGAGCTGCTCGCGGCCACCGGCAGCACAACCGTGGCGAGCATGCCCGCACAGCCTCCCAAGCCGCGACTGAGCGATCGGCTCATCGTCACCGCGGCGCGCCGGGCACCGCGCGTCCTGACCGCCCTTAACCGCCTGGACTCTGCTCGTTCACGTCGCCGTTCCTGACGGGGGCCCTTCTCGAGACGGCAAGCAGGAGCCCAGTCGAAGACAGATGCTCCTCGACAAGAGCGGCACTGCCAAGCCTCGCCGAGCCGCCAAGGTCCCTAGGCGCTCGGCAGCAGCTTTCCGGGGTTCATGATCCCGGCGGGGTCGAGCCGCGCCTTCGCGGCCCGGATGAGGTCCAGGCCCACCTCCCCCACCTCGGCCGGCATCCAGGGCGCGTGGTCGCGGCCCACCGCGTGGTGGTGGGTGATCGTGCCGCCCGCGGCCATGATGGCCTCGCTGGCGGCCGACTTGGCCGCCCGCCACTGCTCCAGCGGCGCGTCCGACTGGCGCGCGAGGAAGGTGAAGTAGAGCGAGGCGCCCGAGCGGTACAGGTGCGACACGTGGCACATCACGAGCGGCGGCGTGCCGGCCTCGGCCAGCGAGCGGCGCAGCGCGTCGCCGACCGCCTCGTACAGCGCCTCCAGCCGGCTCCAGCTCGCGGCCGTTTCGAGCGTCTCCGTGAGCAGGCCGCGGCCGAGCAGCTCGTCGCGCAGGTAGGGGCCGGCGTAGCGGCTCCGGACCCACGCCTCCCCCGGCCTTCGCCCCAGGCTGACGCCGCCGCCGGCGCGCAGCAGCGACCCGGTGCGCTGGCGGCGCCGCTCCACGTCCTCCTCGTCGCCCTCGAAGCCCGCGATCGCGAGGCAGCCGCCCTCGTGGCCGCGCAGGCGCAGGTAGGCGCGCCCGGCGCGCTCGGCGGCGCCTCCGCCCGCCGAGGCCAGGGCCACGGCCACCCGCGTCTCCTCCTCGTCGGACAGCCGCGCCACGTCCGGCGCGGCGTCGGCCTGCTCCATCACCCGGAACGCGTCGCGGCCCTCGGCGAAGGAGCGGAAGGACCAGCCCTCGTAGCGGCGCACCCGGGGCACGGGCCGCACCCGTAGCGTCGCCTCGCAGATCACGCCCAGCACCCCCTCGGAGCCGACCACGAGCTCGCGCAGGTCGGGGCCGGCCGCGCTGGCCGGCACCGGACGGCCGCGCACCTCGCCCGCCGGCGCGACGAGCCGCACGCCCTCCACGAGGTCGTCGATCCGCCCGTATCCGCTCGATGCCTGGCCGGCCGAGCGGGTGGCGACCCAGCCGCCCACCGTGGAGTACTCGAACGACTGCGGGAAATGGCCGAGCGTCACGCCCTGCTCGGCCAGCCGGCGCTCTGCCTCCGGGCCGAGCAGGCCGGCGGCGAGGGTCGCGGTGAGGGAGGCGCGATCCACCTCGACGATCCCGTCGAGCCGGCGCAGGTCGAGCGCCACGGCGCCCTCGAAGCCGTCGGAGACCGGCTCCACGCCGCCCACGACGCTGGTGCCGCCGCCGAACGGCACCACGGCCACGCGTGCCTCGGAGCAGGCCTCGAGCGCGGCTCGGACCTCCTCCGCCGAGCCGGGCGCCACGACAGCGTCGGGGGCGCGCGAGGCGTCGCCGGAGCGCAGCCGCACCAGGTCGGCGTAACCGCGGCCCGCGGCGTGCGCCACCCGCGCGGCGCGGTCGTCGAGCACGTGCTCGACGCCCACGGCGGCCTCGAGCCGCGCCCGGGCGCTCCCGGGCAGGCGGGGGTCCGGCAGCCGGACCTCCTCGAGCGCCACGGGCTCGTGCCGGGCGGCGAGGTCGGCCTCGAGCTCGTCTCGGAGCAGCGCCACCGCCGGATCGGGCAGGGGGACCTGGTGGCCGTCCTCGCCCCAGCCCCACCACCTCATCGGGGCTCGCCGCTCCCGAAGAACGAGTCCAGCCCCTCCACCGCGCCCCGCACCTGCCGCCGCCCGGCGGCGCGGAACTGGAGCGGGGCAAAGCGCGCCCAGCCGCGTGGGCGCTGGTCGAGCGAGACGGTCACACGGGTGCCATCGGCCTCGCGCGCCAGGGCGACCTCCGTGGTGGCGCTCGCCAAAATCCGCTCGAATGGGGACTCCTCCACCTCCTGGCGCCACACGACACGGCGCTCGGGCTCGGTCTCCACGCGGCTGTAGTCCACCCGCACCGACTTCCCCTTGGGTGAGGCCAGCACCGTGGTCCAGGCGTCCGCGGTGGCCTCCTCGACCCGGGTCACGCCGGGCCACCACTGCGGCAGACGCGCCGGGTCGCTGACCAGGCCCCACACGTCCTCCGGCGTGGCCGGCACCACGGTCTCGTCGCGCAGGATCACTCGGACGCGTACGAGATGAGGCTGCGCACGTCGTAACCGGCGAGCCGCTCGCGTCCGTTCAGGAACTCCAGCTCAATCACAAAGGCGCATCCTGCCACGACGCCGCCCGCCTGCTCAACCAGGCCGCACAGCGCGGCCGCGGTGCCGCCGGTGGCGAGCAGGTCGTCGTGCACGAGCACCCGGGCGCCGTCCCGGATCGCGTCCGAGTGCACCTCCAGGGCGTCCACGCCGTACTCGAGCTGGTACTCGACCGACGAAACGTCGCGCGGCAGCTTGCCGGGCTTGCGGGCGAGTATGAAGCCGCCGCCCACGGCCACCGCCACGGCCGCGCCGAGCACGAAGCCGCGCGCCTCGGCCGACACCACGTACTCGATGTCGCGCTCGCGGGCGTAGGCGGCCAGCGAGTCCACCGCTTCCCGAAGCGCCTCGGCGTCGAGGAACAGCGGCGTGATGTCCTTGAACACGATCCCCGGCTTCGGGAAGTCGGGGATGTCCTGGATGTGGTCGGCGAGCGCCACCGCGGCGGCCCTAGCGGGCGAGCTTCCGCAGGTCCCGGATCAGCAGCAGGTGCTTCAGGTGCGAGGCGATCGCGGCCAGGTTCTCGAGCGCCTCCACCGCCTCTTTGCGCCGCTCCGGGTTGCGCGAGCGCAGGGCCGGGGCGAGGATCTGCTCGAGCAGAGCCGCCTCGCGGTCGGCCGAGGTGCGGAACACGCGCAGGTTGCGCCCGCCCACGCCGAAGCGCTTCAGCTCCGTGACTGCGCGCACGATCTCGCGCTCGGTGTCGTCGTAGAGCAGCTCGCCGTCGCGCCGCTCCGCCTTGATCACCCCGTAGTCCTCGAGCTCTTTGACGAGCGCCGGGTCGGCGCCGGTGTCCTCCAGCACCTCCTCCAGCCGGTAGACCGAGCCCGGCCCGCGCAGGGCGAAGCTCGCGCGCCGCGCAGGCCGCGGCTCCGGCGCGGCGGGCTGCGGCGAGTCGGAGTCGGCGCGGCCCGCCGCAAGCTCCTGGCGGATCACCCGCAGCGGGAGGAACTCGTCGCGCTGGAGGCGCAGGATGGTGCGCAGGCGGTCCACGTCCGCCGGGCCGTAGAGCCGGTACCCGCCCGGGGTGCGCCGCGGCGCGAGCAGCTTCTGGTCCTCGAGGTAGCGGATCTTGGAGATCGAGATCTCCGGAAACTCGCGCTCGAGCTGCTTGACCACCGCGCCGATCGTGAGCGCCTTTTCCTTGCGGGGCGGGGGGCCACCGGCGACCTCGGTGCTCATCGCTCGTCCAGATAGGTGAGCTTGTACTTGCCGACCTGCAGCTCGTCCCCGTCGGTCAGCCGGTGCGACTCGATCCGGCGCCGGTTCACGTACGTGCCGTTCAGCGAGCCCAGGTCGTCGATGTAGAGCCCGTCGCGGCGGCGGACGATCAGGGCGTGGTTGCGCGACACCGTCACGTCGTCGAGGAAGATCTCCGCCTCGGGGCTGCGGCCGATCGTCATCCGCTCCCCGGTGAGCGTGAACGCCTCGCCGGAGCGCCCGCCACCCGATCTGATGACGATCGTGGCCCCCTCGTGGGTGACCTGGTCGAGGTCGACGGCGCGCAGCTCGCCGGTCTCATCGACCTGGTAGACCTCGGTGGTGTCTCCGGCCTTGCCCGACTCCGCCTCGCCGAGGAACGCGCCGCAGCGCTGGCAGTAGTTGGCGCCTTCCGCGTTGACGAATCCGCACTCGGGGCAGTGCACGGCGCCTACACCGGCCCGTCGTCGGCCGGGATTCCCTTCCCGGACAGGATGTCGGTGAGCTGCTGCACGTCGTCGCCGCTGATCGCGGACTCGCCCTCGACGCGGTCCCCGCGCAGCCGGTTGACGGCCTCGGCCCGCAGGATGTCGATCCTGCCGTGCAGGATGCGGCGGCGGTACGACACCTCCTGCTCCTCCTCGGTCAGTTGCTGAATCAGGTCCTTCAGCTCCTCGTCGGAAAGTGCTCCCAGGTCGGGAAAAGTGTCCAAGGCGTTCCTTTCGGGGGCGGGAGACAGTGTCGCGCGCGCGCTCACCGACCCAGACGAGTGTAACCGATCCTCAAGTAGAGGTTGAGCCTTCACGCAGGGCTCGCCATCCATCTTGCAAGTAGACCGCGGTGGCCGCAAGCGTCAGGGCCAGACCGAGGTAGAGAAGCGCGTCCGAGACCCAGGTCTCGACGATCATCGCCAGGCCGAGCGCCATCATCACCGGCCATACCGCCCAGCGGCCAAGCATGTTCACGCTCAAGTCCATCCCGCGACGGAGCGCGATCTGCGTGAGCAGCAGCATGAACGCCTCGCGCGCGGCCAGCACGAGCAGCGCCCAGCGCGGCAGCAGCTCGAACTCCCAGGCCACGATCGCGCCCGAGATAACGAGCAGGCGGTCGGTCAAGGGGTCGAGCAACGCGCCCAGGCGGCTGTACTGGCCCGTGACCCGCGCGACCATCCCGTCCAGCTGGTCGCTCCAGGCGATGAACGCGAACAGGATGGTGGCGGCGGTGTCGCGGCCGTCGCCCGAGTCGAGCGCGAGCACGAGGAAGACCGGGATCAGGCCGAGCCGCACGAAGCCGATCGCGTTCGGCAGCGTCCAGGGGTGGAGCGCCTCTCCGCGCCTGGTCTCGGGCGGCGGTCCGCCGGAGCGGTCCAGCCCCACCAGGCGGCGGAACGTCAGGGGAGGCTTGCCCAAAGCTCCGCAGCCGCCGTGGCGGCGCCCTCGAGCGGCAGCGAGCGCTTCTCCTGGGCGCGCCGGATCTGCGCGTCCACCTCACCGGCCTCGAGGCCTCTCTTGCCGATGGTGAGGCGGAGCGGGCAGCCCAGCAGCTCGGCGTCGGCGAACTTCTGCCCCGCGCTGCCGTCGCGGTCGTCGTAGAGCACGTCGAGGCCCAGGTCGCGAAGCTCGCCGTAGAGCCGGTCCGCCACCTCGCGCGCCTCCTCCCCCTGCTTGCCCAGGGTGACCAGCTCGACGTCGAAGGGGGCGACCGCGCGCGGCCACGAGATGCCCTGCTCGTCGGCGTACTGCTCGATCGCGGCCGCCACGATGCGGGCCGGCCCGATTCCGTACGAGCCCATCCATATGAGCTGCTCCTTGCCCTCCTCGTCGAGATAGCGGGCGCCGAGGGGCTCCGAGTAGCGCGTGCCGAGCTTGAAGATGTTGCCCACCTCGATCGCCGGCTCGATCCTGAGGGGGGCCCCGTCCGGGCAGGTGTCGCCCTCCTCGACGCGCCGCACGTCCCCCCAGCTCGGCTCGAAGTCGCGGCCGGGCTCCACGCCGCGCAGGTGTAGATCGTGCTCGTTGCCGCCCGTGACGAGCCCGTGCAGGCCCCGCAGGGCCTCGTCGGCGAGTACTTCGACCGGCGCGCCCACGGGTCCGATGAAGCCGGGCTCGGCCTTGAAGATCGAGCGCACCTCGTCGGGCTCGGCGGGCCGCGCGGGCGAGCCAAGCGCGTTCTGCAGCTTGATCTCGTTGAGGCGATGGTCGCCTCGCACCAGCACCAGCACCGGGCCGCGGCCGTCAGCCACCACGGGCATCGCCTTGATCACGGCGCCGGACGGAACCCCGAGCAGGCGAGCCACGTCCTCGACCGTGGTCGCGCCGGGGGTCTCCACGCGCTCGGGCGCGTCGAGCGGCCCCGGCAGCCCGTCCACGCGCTTCGGGGTCGCGCTGGCCACCTCCACGTTGGCCGCGTAGCCGGCGGAGGACAGCGCCACGTCGTTCTCGCCCGCCCCACACGGCGCCATGTACTCGTGGGCGCCGAAACCGCCCATCGTGCCGACGTCGGACTCCACCCGGTACCACTCGAGCCCGCTGCGGTCGAAGATCCGGTCGTAGGCCTCGATGTGGAGCTGGTACGAGCGCTCGAGGCCCTCCGCGTCGACGTCGAACGAGTACGAGTCCTTCATGATGAACTCGCGGGTCCGCAGGACGCCCGCCCGCGGGCGCGCCTCGTCGCGCTCCTTGGTCTGGAAGTGGTACAGGATCTTGGGCAGGTCGCGGTACGAGCGCACCTCGCGGGCGATGTGGAAGGTGAGGTTTTCCTCGTGAGTCAGGGCGAGCACGAGGTCGGCGCCGCGCCGGTCCACGAGCTTGAACACCTCGTCGATGTCGTAGCGGCCGCTGCGCTTCCACAGCTCGGCGGGCTGGATCACCGGCATCAGCATCTCCATCGCGCCGATCGCGTCGAGCTCCTCGCGAACGATCTGCTCGACCTTGCGGTGGGCCCGCCAGCCCGCCGGCAGCCACGTCCACATGCCGGCGCCGACCTGGCGCGCGAGCCCCGCCCGCACGATCAGGCGGTGCGAGACCGCCTCGGCGTCGGCGGGCGCCTCGCGGGTGGTTGGGAGGAAATAGCGGGAAAGCCGCGTCACGAGGGGGCGACTATATCCCCGAAAAGCTCACTTTCCGGGCCGAAAGCGCCGATCTAGACAGCATGCGGCTCCTGTTCGACGGGCTCATCGGCGCTCTGACCGCGGCGGCGCTCGGCTTCGCCATGCCGTATCCCCCCGGCGACCTGCTCCTGTTCGGCCTTGTGGTGGGGGTCGTCGGCCTCACCCACTGGGGCCCGGAGCGCTGGGCGGTGCTCGGGCCGCTGGTGCCGTTCGCCAGCGGCCTGGCGTGCGTCGGCCTGCTCACCTACGACCACTTCGACCGCCTGAACGACGTCAGCCTCGTCCTCGCCTCGGCGGCGCTCCTGCTCGTGGTGGTGCGCACCGCGCTGCTGTTCGCGGAGAACCAGCGCATGATCTCGCGCATCCACGAGGAGTCGCGCACGGACCTGCTGACGGGGCTGCGGAACCGTCGCAGCCTGATGGACGACCTGGCCGGCGAGCTGGCGTTGGCGACGGCGGGCGAGCCACGGGCGATCGTCCTGTTCGACCTGGACGGCTTCAAGGAGTACAACGACGCCTTCGGCCACCCGGCCGGGGACGAACTGCTGGCGCGGCTGGGGCTGCGGCTGGCCGACGCCGTGGCCGGCCACGGCCGGGCCTACCGGCTCGGGGGCGACGAGTTCTGCGTGCTGTCGCGACCGGCCCCCGACGGCGTCGAGCCGCTGGCGCTCGCCGGCGCGGCGGCGCTCAGCGAGCAGGGCGAGGGCTTCGACATAACGGCCTCGCACGGCGCCGTGCTCGCGCCGGCCGAGGCGCGCACCGCCACGGAGGCGCTGCAGCTGGCCGATCGGCGCATGTACGCGCGCAAGGCCGAGCGCAGGCTGTCTGTGAACAGCCAGACCTCACAAGCCGCGTAGCCTCCCCCCGGGGGGAGGTCGGTCTCCGAAGTACGGGTGGCCCTACCGCATTCCGCCAGACCGGCAGGAATACTGCTGGTCAGGAGAACCGACGTGATGCTTGCGAACCAGAATGCCGCCGGGGTGCGCCCCCGGGAGGTCGAGCACAATGTCGAGCTCGTCCGGGGCTCATATCGGATGCTCGAGGATCTGCGGAAGGCCCCGGACGGGCCCGCCGATCGGCTGCTGCGCGAGTTGGTGCACGAACGGTTCGAGCTGCACCTGCCCCCCGTCTACCCCGACTCGCAGGTCTTCCGCGGCCCCGATGGACTCAAGCGCTGGACCGCGAAGACCAGGGAGATCTGGGGCGAATGGCGCTTCGAGGTGGAGCGGTACCTCGATGCCGGCGACCGCGTGGTCGCGCTGGTGCACGTCGTGGCCGAGGGTGGCGTGAGCGGCGTCCGCCTCGAGCGGGACACGGCCCATGTGTGGACGCTCGCGGACGGGAAGGTGACCCAGTGCAAGGTGTACCTGGACCGCGCCGAGGCCCTGGAAGCGCTGGGCCTGAAGGAGTAGCCGTCAGGCGCGGGTGAAGCGCCGGCCCGCCGTCGGCGAGGCCTCTTCGTCCAGCGTGATCCGCTTCGCCTTGGGCGCGCCCGCCATCGGCAGCGTCTGCCCGTTTCCGCCGAGCGCGTCCTCGCCGGCGGCGGCGGCCTCCATCGCCGCGATCCGCTCGGGCGTCAGCTCGCCGGCGTTCTCCTCCTCGATCCGCTCGAGCCAGGCCGCGCCCTCGGCCGCCTTGCCCTCGTCGACCACGACCTGGCCGCGGTCGATCGACTTGTCGATCTCGGCGAACAGCGCGTCCACCAGGTCGTCCTGCGGCACCTTCCGGAGCGGCTTGCCGTGGGCGAAGATAAGCCCCTCGTTCTTCGCGCCGGTGATCCCGAAGTCGGCGTGCGAGGCCTCGCCGATCCCGTTCACCGCGCAGCCCAGCACGGCCACCTCGATCGGGTCGTCGTAGCCCCGCAGCCGCTCCTCGATCTCAGCCACCACGGTGTCCATGTCGAACTGGAGCCGCCCGCAGGTCGGGCAGGCGATCAGCACAGGCCCGCGCTCGCGCAGCTTGAGCGCCTTCAGGATCTCCCATGCCACCTTGACCTCCTCCTCCGCGTGGAAGGTGGAGAGCGAGATGCGGATGGTGTCCCCCACGCCGTCGGCCAGCAGCGTGCCGAGCCCGACCGCCGACTTGAGCGAGCCCGACCATTTCGTGCCCGCCTCGGTGATCCCGAGGTGGAGCGGGTAGTCGATCCGCTCGGCGAGCAGCCGGTTGGAGGCGATCGTGTTGGGCACGCTGGTCGACTTGATCGAGACCTTGAAGTCCTCGAACCCAAGCCGCTCCATCAGCTCGACGTGCTCCGTGGCGGCGGTGACGAGGGCCTCCACCGAGTTCTCGCGCTCGAGCTCGTGGAGGTGCTTGGGCAGGGAGCCGGAGTTGACCCCGATGCGCATCGGCACGCCCGCCGCCCGCGCCTTCTCCACCACCTCGCCGACCTTGTCGTGGCCGCCGATGTTGCCGGGGTTGATCCGCACACAGTGGGCGCCGGCGTCGATC
Organism: uncultured Thermoleophilaceae bacterium; assembly: GCA_963835705.1. Taxonomy (GTDB): domain Bacteria; phylum Actinomycetota; class Thermoleophilia; order Solirubrobacterales; family Thermoleophilaceae; genus JACVRW01. Next base: position 29,639 of record CAWIGR010000014.1, on the reverse strand, counting down.
GCCTTGAGCGCCAGCGTGTGGTTGAAGTGGATGTCGGCGATCACGGGGATCGGCGACTCGCGCACGATCCGCTCGAGCGCCCGCACGTCGTCGTCACGCGGCACGGCGCAGCGGACGAGGTCCCCGCCCGCTTCGGCGATCGCGCGGATCTGGCGCATGGTGGCGTCGTAGTCGGCGGTCTCGGTCTTCGTCATGGACTGGACCGCGACGGGAGCCCCGCCGCCGATCTTCACGCCACCGACGTCAATCTGTCGCCTGGATGCCACCTTCAGCGCTGATGGTAGTGGGCAATAAGGGGGAGGAAGCGAAGCGTTTGGTCGCTTCTCCCGGTCATGGGCAGGAAAATCGACCAACGGGTGCGGGCGCTATGGGCCCTGGCGCGGCATCAGCACTGGGTGGTGGCCCGGCGACAGCTGCTCGACCTCGGCTTCAGCAAACACTGGATCGACCATCGGATCGCGATCGGGCGCCTCCACCCTCTGCACCGGGGGGTGTATGCGGTCGGGCGACCGCATGTCACGCCGTACGGACGCTGGATGGCCGCGGTGCTCGCCTGCGGGCCGGCGGCGGTCCTGAGCCACGGCTCCGCGGCGGCGCTCTGGGGAATCCGGCCAGCGTCGAGCGAATTGGAGGTCTCGGTGGTGACCGGCGCCAAGCGGCGTCCGGTGGGGATCAGTGTCCACCGCCGGCCGGCCTTAAGGCCGGACGAGGTGACCTCCCACCACGGCATCCCCGTCACCAGCCCTATCCGCACCCTGATCGATATCACCCTCCGTCTCGACCGCGAGCCGCTCGAAGCTGCGATCAACGAAGCGGACAAGCTCGACCTATGCGACCCCGAAGAGCTCCGATCGGCGCTGAATGACGCCACTGGCGAGCCGGGCGTCCGCGCCCTGCGTGCGGTCCTCGACCGCCGTGCCTTCACCCTCACCGACTCGGAGCTCGAACGCCGCTTCCTACGGATCGTTCGGGGACTCGGGCTAGCCAAGCCTGAGACGGGCGCTCGCCTGAACGGATTCAAAGTCGACTTCTACTGGCCCGAGCTGGGCCTGGTCATCGAGACGGATGGCCTGCGGTACCACAGAACGCCGGCCCAGCAGGCGCGGGACCGCATACGGGATCAGCGACATACGGCTGCGGGACTTACCCCGCTGCGCTTTACACGCGCTCAGGTCAAGTTCGAGCCCACTTATGTGGGCGACACCCTGGCCGCCGTCGTGAGGCGCCTCGCAGCCTAGCCGGCGTAGAGAGCCTCGATCTCCTCGGCGTACTTCTCGTGGATCGGCTTGCGCTTCAGCTTCATCGTGGGCGTGAGCTCGTCGCCGCCGGGCTGCCACTCCTCGTCGAGGATCTTGAGCTTCTTGATCTGCTCGACCCTGGCGAGATGCTCGTTGGCCGCGTCCACGCCGCGCTGCACCTCGGCCGGGACCGCGTCCTCGCCGTGCTGCTCGACGAAGCCCGGCCTGACGTCCGGGTCCAGCGTGATCAGCGCCACGTTGTAGGGCTTGCCGTCACCGATCGCGATCGCCTGGCCGATCAGCGGGCTCGAGGCCTTGACCTTTGCCTCGATGTTCGCGGGCGACATGTTCTTGCCGGCCGCGCTGATGATCAGCTCCTTCTTGCGGTCGACGATCTTCAGGTACCCCTCCTCGTCGAACTCGCCCACGTCGCCGGTGTGCAGCCAGCCCTCGTCGTCCAGCGCCTCGCGCGTCTTGTCGGGCTGGTTGCGATACCCGGGCGTGACGAACGCGCCGCGGATCAGCACCTCGCCGTCCTCGGCGAGCCTGATCTCCGCGCTCGGGGCGGGCGGCCCGACCGTGCCGATCCTGATCTTGCCGGGCGGGTTGCAGGCGCCATAGCCGGTGGTCTCCGACATGCCCCACAGCTCGGCCAGCGGAACGCCGATGGCGTGGAAGAACTCGATCACCTCGCGCGGCGTGGGCGCCGCGCCGACGTTCACCGACTCCACCTGGTCGAGGCCCAGCCGCGCGCGGATCTTGGACAGAACGAGCTCGTCCGCCTTGGCGTACTCCTGGGCGAGCTCCTCCGGCACCTCCTCGCCGGCCTGCTCGGCCCGCACCTTCTTCAGCCCCACGCCGAGCGCCCACTCGGTGGCCTGCTTGCGCGCCGCGTCCTGCTCGGCCGCCACGCCGGCCTCGATCGCCGCCTTCAGCTTCTCCCAGATTCGCGGCACGGCGAAGAACCAGGTGGGCTTCACCTCCGGCAGGTAGGCCACCACCTGGCGCGGGTCGGGGCAGCAGGTGGTGCTGAATCCGAGCAGCATCGGCAGGTAGTGGGAGCAGGCGCGCTCGGCGATGTGCGCCATCGGGAGCCAGGACACCACACGTCCGTCGTCCGGGAAGGCGATCACCTGGTCGAAGCCGTTGACTCCCGCCATCAGGTTCGCGTGGGTCAGCTGCACGCCCTTGGGCGGGCCCGTGGTGCCCGAGGTGTAGATGAGCGTGAGGATGTCCTCGGGCTCGACGGCGCGCCACGCGGCCTCGAAGTCGAAGCCGTCCGGCGCGTGCGACTCGACCTCTCCCCCGTCGTCCACGACGATCACGTGCTCCACGCCACTGATGCGGTCCGCGAAGGCCTTCTCCGTTACGACGATACGAGCCCCGGCGTCCTCGAGCTGATACTCGATCTGCTCGGGCGCGTAGGTGTTGTAGATCGAGAACGGAATCGCGCCGAGGTGCAGGGCCGCCGAGTCGAACCAGTGGAACTCGGGCCGGTTGGTGAGCATGATGCCCATCGCGTCGCCGCGCTCGAGGCCCAGCCCGGCCAACCCAGCGGCCGTGCGCCGCACCTTGTCGGCGTACTCCGCCCAGGAGATGGAGAGCTCGTCGTCCTTCAGGCGCAGGGCGCAGCGGTCCGGGTGGGCCTGTGCGGTGAGCTGGAAGGCCTCGGCGACCGTGGTCGCGTCAAGGCCTGCAGGGCGGGTGGTACGTGGTGCTGTGGTGGCCTCCATGTGCGAAACCTAACGCACTTGGAAGCCCTCACCCGACAGCCGGTCGATGTCGTTGGAAAGGCCCACCAGGAAGATCAGGATCACCAGCATGAAGCCCACCACGCCGGCGCGCTCCATCACGCTGAACGGCACCGGCTTGCGCCTGATCTTCTCCACGATCGCCCAGAAGATGTGTCCCCCGTCCAGGGGAAGGAACGGGAACAGGTTCACGATCGCCAGCGACAGCGAGATGATGGCGAGGATGCCGATCACCTCCTCGAGGTCGGTGAGGATCGTCTGGCGCGTGACCTCGTAGGAGCCGACCACCCCTGAGATCTCCTTGCGCTGCTCCGGGTCGATCAGGCGGGCCGGCAGCTCGAGCGTGGCCTTGGTGATGAACCAGAAGCGGTCGGCGGTGGTGTCGATCGCCTCGCCGAATGGCAGCGTCTCGCGCGGTCCCGGCGCGTAGGCGAAGCCCAGCCGGGTGCGCTCGGCCACGGGGTCGTAGATCGGCGTCAGCTCGAACGTGCGCTCGCGCCCGTCGCGCGCAACCGTCACGCTGACGGGCTCCGTCGCACGGCAGCCCTCGGTCGGCGGCTGCTCGGCGCACTTGTGGGTCGCGATCCGGCGCGACAGCTGGATCGGGGTGCCCCGCTCGCCGTCGACCGCGACCAGGCGGTCGCCGGGCTTCAGGACGGCGGCCGCGGGATAGCCCCGCTCGATCACCCCCACGTCGCGCGACCCGGTCTCCGCGCCCACCAGGAAGAAGAACACGAACAGCAACAGGAAAGCCAGCAACAGGTTCATCAGCGGGCCGGCCGCGATCACCGTGATCCGCTTCCAGACCGGCTGCGAGTAGTACGCCCGCGTGCGAACCTCGTCGGGGAGGTCCTCCGACGGGTTCATGCCGCTGATCTTCACGTAGCCGCCCGCCGGGATCGCCCCGATCGCGTACTCGGTCTCGCCGCGCTTCACGCTGAGCAGCGTCGGCGGGAAGAAAAGCGAGAACTTCTCCACCCGCATCCCGACCGCCTTGGCGGCCCAGAAGTGGCCCAGCTCGTGCAGGATCACGAGCATCGCGAAGCCGGCGAAGGCGAGCAGCCAGCTCATGCGGCCACCCCCCGCGCCACCTCGCGCGCCTCGCCGTCGGCCGCGTAGAGGTCCGAGAAGTGCCGCACGGGCCGTGCCGGAAGCTCGGCCAGGGTCGACTCGATCACCCGCGCGATCCCCGTGAAGGAGAGCTCTCCGCGCAGGAAGGCGTGCACCGCCACCTCGTTGGCGGCGTTCAGCACGCAGGGCGCGGTGCCGCCCGCCTGCGCCGCCTCGCGCGCCAGGCGCAGGCAGGCGAAGGTGGCCTCGTCGGGCGCCTCGAAGGTCAGCGAGCCCAGCTCGACCAGGTCGAGCGTGGCCACCGGCACGTCCGCCCGCTCGGGGTGGTGGAGCGCGTAGGAGATCGGCACCCGCATGTCCGGGTAGCCGAGGTGGGCCAGCGAGGCGCCGTCGTTCAGGTGGACCAGCGCGTGCACGATCGACTGCGGGTGCACCACCACGTCGATCGCCTCGTAGGGCACGCCGAACAGGTGGTGGGCCTCGATCAGCTCGAGCCCCTTGTTCATCAGCGTCGCCGAATCGATCGTGATCTTCCCGCCCATCCGCCAGGTCGGGTGCGCGAGCGCCTCCTCCACGGTCACGGCCTCGAGGTCGGTGCGGCCGCGAAACGGCCCGCCGCTCGCCGTGAGCACCAGCCGGTCGACCGTGCCGGGCCGCTCCCCCGCGAGCAGCTGGAACAGGGCCGAATGCTCGGAGTCGACCGGGATCAGCTGGGCGCCCGTGGCCTCGGCCAGTGCAGTGACCAGCTCGCCGCCCACCACCAGGCTCTCCTTGTTGGCGAGCGCGAGGTCGATCCCCTCCCCCAGCGCCGCGACCGTGGGCCCGAGCCCGGCGGACCCGACCAGGGCGTTCAGCACGAGGTCGCAGTCGGTCTCCACGATCAGCTCCACGAGCCCCTCGGGCCCGCTCAGGACCTGGGTGTGCTCACCCGCTCGCGCGGCCGCGTCGGGATCGGCGAGGGCGAGCCGGTCCACGCCGAAGCGGCCCGCCTGCTCGAGCAGCAGCTCCCAGCTCGAGGCGGCCGCCAACCCGGTGACCTCGAGCTCGTCACTTCGCTCGACCACGTCGAGCGCCTGCGTTCCGATCGACCCGGTCGACCCGACGATGAGGATCCTGCGCACCCGGTCGAGTGTAGGGAGAGCCGCTAGACGTACCCGAACGCGACGGCCGCGTAGTAGCCGACCACGACCGTGAAGAAGACCGCGTCCAGGCGGTCCAGCACGCCGCCGTGAGGGCCGAACAGGCGGCCCGTGTCCTTGACCTCGAGGTCCCGCTTGATCATCGACTCGAACAGGTCGCCCATCGGGGCCGTGAGCGCGACGAGGACGCCCATGGCGAGCGCGTGCCAGCCGGTAAGCCAGTCCTGGTAGAGGCCGGCGAACCAGAACGCCATGGTCCCGCCGATGAATCCCGCCACCAGCCCCTCGAACGTCTTGTTCGGCGAGATCAGCGGCGCGATCCGCCTGCGCCCGTACCAGCGCCCGCCGAAGTAGGCGAACGTGTCGCCCACGAAGGTGGCCACCAGCACGTCGACCAGGAGCCCGTTGCCGTGCGGCAGCTCGCGCAGCCAGATCGCGTGCACCATCGGCAGCCCGATCCAGAGGATGCCGAACAGCGCGGCCGCGATCGCCCACGACACGTGCTCCCGCCGCGGCCGCATCACCGCGAGGAAGAAGGTGACCGGGAAGGAGGCGACCAGCACCATGATCACGTGGCGCGGCTCCCCGTAGAGGGCCGCCACCAGCAGCGCGGCGAGGGTGACGAACCCGGCGAGTGCCGGCGGCCGCACCCGCCCCATCAGCACGTAGAGCTCCCCGAGTGCCATCACGCCCAGGACCATGAGCCCGAGCGCGAAGACCGCGCCGCCCTGCCACACGATGAGGATCGCGAAGAGGACCGCCGGGATGGCGAACACGATCCGGGGGGCCAGATCCGCGCCGGCCTGTCCGGAGGGCGCGGGCTGGCCCGCGCCGGACGCATCGCTGTCGTGCGCGAGGGGGCGGGCTCGGCCCGCACCGGAGCGATCGTTTCCGCCCTGGGCGCTCATCGGCCCCCGAACCTTCGCCCGCGCGCGGCGTACTCCTCGAGCGACTCCTCGAACGCCTCGCGCGAGAAGTCGGGCCACAGCTCGTCGCGGAAGACGAACTCGGCGTAGGCGAGCTGCCAGAGCAGGTAGTTCGAGATGCGCCGCTCGCCGCTGGTGCGGATGAGGAGGTCGGGATCGTGCATGTCGGGTGCGTAGAGGTGGCGCCGGAACTCCTCCTCCGTCTCCCCCTGGAAGCTTCGCGCCGCGTCCACGATCTCCGCCCTGCCGCCGTAGTTGAACGCCACGAACAGGGTGATGCGCCGGTTGCCCGCGGTCGTCTCCTCGGCCCAGTCCATGCGCCGCCGAAGCTCGGCGCCGAGCCCTTCACGGCGGCCGACGAAGCGCATCCGGACACCCTCCTCGTCCAGCTCGGGGGTCTCGCGGTCGATGCGCTCGGCGAACATCGCCATCAGGCCGTCCACCTCGGCCTGCGGCCGGTTCCAGTTCTCGGTCGAGAAGGAGTAGACGGTCAGCTCCTCGATCCCGAATTCGGCGGCGTCGCGGAGCCGGGCCTTGACGGTGTCGGCCCCCGCCTCGTGGCCCGCCAGGACGGGGAGGCCGCGGCTCTGCGCCCACCGGCCGTTCCCGTCGGTGATGATCGCGACGTAGCGCGCCGGCGACGCGCTCACACCTCGAGGATTTCCTCTTCCTTGCCGGCCAGCGCCTTGTCGATCTCGCCGGTGTGCGAGTCGGTCAGCTTCTGCAGCTCGCTCTCGGCGCGGTGCTCGTGGTCGGAGCCGACCTCGCCCTCGCTCTTCAGCTCGCGCAGGTCGTGCATCACGTCGCGGCGGATGTTCCGCACCGCCACGCGGCCCTGCTCGGCGATGTTGTGCACCACCTTGACCAGCTCGCGGCGCCGCTCCTCGGTCAGCTCCGGGATCTGGAGGCGGATCACCTGGCCGTCGTTCGAGGGCGTCAGGCCAACGTCGGATTCGAGGATCGACTTCTCGATCGCCTTGATCGAGTTCTTGTCGTAGGGGGTGATCGTGAGCAGCCGCGCCTCGGTGGCTGAGATCTGAGCCAACTGGCGCAGCGGCGTGGTGGCTCCGTAATAGTCGACCTCGATCCGGTCGAGCAGGTGCGGCGAGGCCCTACCGGTGCGCACGGTCGAGAACTCGGTCCGGGTCGCGTCCACCGACTTCTGCATGCGGCCCCGCGCCTCGTCCAGGAAATCCTTCAGCAAATCGTCGCTCATCCGCTCCTCACAACGGTCCCCACTCGCTCTCCGCACACTATCCGGTCGATGTTTCGCTCGTCGTCCATGTTGAAGACGTGGATGGGCAGAGAGTTGTCCATGCACAGCGACAGCGCGGTGGAGTCCATTACGCCGAGGCGCTGCTCGATCGCCGCCTGGTGGCTGATCTCGGCGATGAACTCGGCGGCCGGGTCGGTGCGGGGGTCCGCGGTGTACACGCCCTCCACCCCGTTCTTCCCCATCAGGATCGCCTCGGCGTGGATCTCGAGCGCGCGCAGCGCCGCCGCGGTGTCGGTCGTGAAGAACGGGTTGCCGGTGCCGGCCGCGAAGATCACGATCCGGCCCTTCTCCAGGTGGCGCATGGCGCGGCGCCGGATGTAGGGCTCGGCGACCTCGGAGATCGTGATCGCCGACTGCACGCGCGTGACGGCGCCGAGCTTCTCGAGCGCATCCTGCAGCGCGAGGGCGTTCAGCACCGTGGCCAGCATGCCCATGTAGTCGCCGGTGGCCCGGTCCATGCCCGCCGCGGCGCCCTTCAGGCCGCGGTAGATGTTGCCGCCGCCCACCACGATCGCGATCTCCACGCCGCGGTCGGTCACGTGCTTGACCTGCTCGGCGATGGCGGCGATGCGACCCGCGTCGGCCCCGTAGGCGAGGTCGCCCATGAGCGCCTCACCCGAGAGCTTCAGCAGGACCCGCTTGAAGCTGGCTGTCACTCCTCCCCGACCTGGAAGCGGGCGAACCTCCGGATGACCACGTTCTCACCCGTGCTCGCCGCGATCTCGGTGCGGAGCTGCTCGAGCGTCTTGCTCTCGTGCTTGTCCTCGTTCACGTGCCTCTGGTTGAGCAGCACGACCTCGTCGAGCCACTTGCGCAGCCGGCCCTCGACGATCTTCTCCTGCACGTTCTCGGGCTTGCCCTCGGACGCGGCCTGCTCGCGCAGCACGCGCAGCTCGGCGTCCTTGTCCTCCTGCGGCACGTCGTCCGCCGACACGTAGCGCACGTTCGGCGCCGCGGCCACGTGAAGTGCCACGTCCCGGGCGAACTCCTGGAACTGGTCGTTGCGGGCCACGAAGTCCGTCTCGCAGTCGATCTCGACCAGCACGCCGATCTTGCCGGTGGCGTGGATGTAGCTCGAGACCAGCCCCTCCGAGGCCACCCGTCCACCGCGCTTGGCAGCGGAGGCCTGTCCCTTCACACGCAGGATCTCGGCGGCGCGCTCGAAGTCGCCGTCCGCCTCCTGGAGGGCGCCCTTGGCATCCATGATGCCGGCGCCCGTCCGCTCCCTCAGGGTCTTCACGTCAGCTGCGGAGATCGTCATCGCTCTATGACTCGTCGGGGTCGAAGGTACGGCGCTCGCGCGGCGCGGCCGCGCCGGCGACTTCCTCGGCCCGCGTGCCGCTCGGAGTGGCGGGCTCGTCGGGGGCGAAGCCTGCCTCCTCGGACTCGCGGCGCGCGCGCTCCTCGGCCTCGCGGCGCTCCTGCTCCTCGGCCTCGCGCTGGGCGCGCTCCTCGGCCTCGCGGCGCTCCTGCTCCTCGCGCTCGAGCCGGGCGGCCTCCTCCTCGGCACGGAAGCGCGCAGAGCGCTCGCTCACCACGTCGGAGATGGCGTGGATCACGAGCCGGCAGGAGCGGATCGCGTCGTCGTTGCCCGGAATCACGTAGGTGACCGGGTCGGGGTCGCAGTTGGTGTCCACGAGCCCGATGATCGGGATCTTGAGGCGCGTCGCCTCGCGCACGCCGATCGTCTCGGTCTTCATGTCGATCACGACCATCGCGTCGGGCGGGCGCTGCATGTCGGCCACGCCGCCGAGGTTCGTCTCGAGCTTGTCGCGCTCCGCCATGGCGCCGATCCGCTCGCGCACCGGCAACAGCTCCATCGAGCCGGACTCGGTCCACTCGCGCAGCTCGTGCAGGCGCTTGATGCGCTTAGAGATGGTCTGGAAGTTGGTGAGGAGCCCGCCCAGCCAGCGCTGGTTGACGTAGGGCATGCCGCAGCTCTCGGCGGCCTCGCGGACCGTGTCGCGGGCCTGCTTCTTGGTGCCCACGAACAGGATGGTCCCGCCGCGGCCGGCGAGCTCGCCGGCGAACTCCTGCGCCCTGTGCAGCAGCCGCTCGGTCTTCTGCAGGTCGATGATGTGGATTCCGCCGCGCTCGCCGAAGATGAAACGGCGCATCTTGGGATTCCAGCGGCGGGTCTGGTGGCCGAAGTGGACCCCGGCCTCCAGCAGCTCCTTGATGCCGATCTCTGTGGCCAAAGAAATGCTCCCTTTTCGTGGTTCTCTCCCCGCCGGCTGCGACGCGGGACCCAGGGCGGTTCGAGCCCGGGCAGGGCCGCTCGCTTGTTGCCTGACGGGGGTTGGTCAGACGGTTGCCGCAGAGGATAGTGGGCCGGAAAAGAAGCGAGGCGGCTGATAAGCCGCCTCGCTCTTATGTTTCAGTCCCCGTCTGGCCCTCCGGAGACTGGCTCCCGTTTCGCTACGTCGAGCGCGCGACGTAGGTCTACGGGTGGTTTGGACTCGCAAACCTCCAGTTCCCCTGTCTCCGGATGGCTAAACATCAATTTCGTCGCGTGGAGAAATTGGCGGCCGAGCCCGAGTCTGCGGCCGCACGCCCTGCCTCCGTAGGCGGGGTCGCCGCAGACCGGGTGGTCGATCGCCGCGAGGTGCGCGCGGATCTGGTGCGTGCGCCCGGTTTCGAGCCGCACGCGCAGCAAAGTGGTGCGCGGGAGGCGCTCCAGGACCTCGAAGTGGGTGACGGCGTGGCGCGGCTTGTCGGTGCGCGTGGACATCAGCGTCCGGTTGTGCCGGTCGCGCCCCAGCGGCGCGTCGATCGTGCCGGTCTCGGCGTCTGGATGGCCGCTCACGAGAGCGAGGTACTCGCGGCGTACCGCGCGCCGCTTGAGCTCCGCCTGGAGCGCCTCCCGGACCGCCTCGGTCTTGGCGATCAGGAGTAGCCCGGAGGTGTACCGGTCGAGGCGATGGACCACGAGCCCCTCCACGGCCTCCGCCAGGGTCGGGTCGTCGTGGCCGGGGGCCGGGTGGGTCACGAGGCCGGCCGGCTTGTCCACCACGAGCAGGTGCTCGTCCTCGAAGACGACTGCGAATTCGGGGGGCGGCTGTTCGGGTGCGGCCTGCTCCGCGAACGTGACCGTCTCCCCGAGGGCCATCCGGTGGTTCTTCGCGACGGAGCTGCCGTCCACCAGCACCGCGCCCGCCTCGATGAGGCGTTGGGCGCTCGAGCGCGACGCCGCGCCACGGGCGGCCAGGAAGGCGTCCAGACGCAGGCCGGCCTCTTCGCCGGCTACCCGGAGCGTTTCCGTATCTCCCTCCCCTCCACCACGTAGAGCAGCGCCAGCACGCCGATCACGATGCAGCTGTCGGCCACGTTGAACGCGGGCCAGGCGACCGGGTCGATGAAGTCGATCACCGCCCCCTCGCGCGCCCGGTCGGCGAGGTTGCCGAGCGCGCCGCCGAGCAGCAGCCCGACCGGCAGCCAGAGCCAGGGCCGCTCGCGGTGGACCGCGAAGTAGCCCAGCAGCAGCGCCAACGACAGCCCGATCAGGACCGCCACGACCGCGCCGCCGTCCTCGAAGGCCCCGAACGCGACGCCGGTGTTGCGCGCGTGCGTCAGGTCGAGCCCGAAGAACACCTCCACCTCCTCGCCGCGCTCGAGCCGGGTCACGGCCAGCTGCTTGGTGGCCTGGTCCACGGCGACGACGAGGCCCGCGGTGGCCAGCGCCGCGGCCGGACCGGAGCTCCTCACCCGCTCCTGATGAGATCCGTGACGATCGTGCTCACGATGATGAGGACGAACGTCGCGACGATCGGGCTGAGGTCGAGCGCCCCGGGGCCCAGGCGCACCGGCGGAAGGATCCGCCGGAACAGGTTCAGGTACGGGTCGGTGACGTCCGTGACGAACTTCAGGAAGCCGGCCAGGAAGCGGTTGTAGGGGATCCGCGGGATCCAGCTCATGATGATCCTGACGAAGATCAGGACCAGGTAGACGAGCGTCAGCGTCTCGACGTAGTCGGCGACGTCGTTGCGGGTGATCGCGAGCCAGAGGTTCACCTGCGCGCCCCCTCCACCACGGCGTCCACGGCGGCCCGGCAGAGGGTTCGCATGCCGTCGTCCTCGAGCCTGATCAGGCCCCGTTCGGTGGCGCCGCCCGGCGTGGCGACCCGCTTCCGGAGCCCCTCCGCGTCCCACGCGTTCTCCGCCAGGTAGGCCGCGGTGCCACCCATCGTCTCGGCGACCATCTGCATGGCGTCGCCGGGAGCGAGCCCGTGCCGGGTGCCGGCATCCGCGAACGACTCGGCGATCAGGGCCATGAAGGCGGGGCCGCAGCTCATCAGCGCCATCGCCGGCTCGATCAGGGGCTCGTCGCCGAGCGCGATGATCGTGCCGGCGCGGCCGAAGAGCTCGAGGATCTCGTCCTCGGGCCCCCGAGACGCGAGCGTGCCGGGCACGTAGCAGAGCACCCCCTTGCGCACCTCCGCCGGGATGTTCGGGATGAAGCGGTAGACGGGGGTGTCCGGGTAGGCGCGCTCGACCTGCTCGGTGGTGGTGGCCGCGAGGATCGAGACGACGGCGCTCGGATGGATCGCTGCCGCCACCTCCTCGAGCTGCTGCGGCTTGTGGCAGAGCACCACGACGTCGGCCTCGTCCGCGAGCTGGGCCGCCGAGACGGCTTCGCCGCCGAGCTCGGTGGCGAGCGCGTCCGCCTTGGAAGCGTCGATGTCATGGACCAGCACGGGCTCGCCGATGCCCCGCGCGAGCGCGGACGCCATGTTCCCTGCCCCGATCAGTCCGAGCTTCACTGCGGGTGAAGCCTATTCGTCAGGACTGGTTGAAGAAGCCCTTCTCGATGAGCCGCGCCCTCTCCTCCGCGGACACCTCGACGTTGCGGGGCGTGAGCAGGAAGACCTTGTCGGCGATCCGCTGCATCCCGCCGTCGAGCGCGTAGGTCAGGCCGGAGGCGAAGTCGATCAGGCGCTTCGACAGCTCGGTATCGGTGCCCTGGAGGTTCAGGATCACCGGGATCGAGTCCTTGAACTGGTCCGCGATCTGCTGGGCGTCGTTGAAGCTCTTGGGGATCACCAGGTGCACCTGGATGTCCCCGGCGGCGGTACCGCGCCCGTTGCCGCCCACGGGCTTGAGGACGCGGGTGTCGCGGCCGCGCGGCTCGTCGGCGAAGATGTCGTCTATCTCGTCGCGGCGGCGGCGCTGGAGGCGCCGCACGTTGGGCCGCTCCCGGTACCGGTCCTCGAGCTCGGCCTCGGGCTCCGGCTCGCGCTCGCGCTCGCGGACGGGCTCGTAGCGCGGATCCTCCTCCTCGGCGAGGCCGAAGTAGACCAGCGTCCGATGCCATGTGTCGCGAAGCGCCATGCTGACCTGCTTTTCGAGCGTAGGGGGGAAACTCCTTGTCACAGTGTAGGACCGTGGAATCCAATGCGTTTCAGGTCGAGCGCGACGACGGGGTCGTGCTGCGGGGCGAACAGGCCGGCGACGGCCCTCCGGTGGTGCTCCTCCACGGGCTGTCGGCCACGCGGCGCAACGTCGTGCAGGGCTCGCGTCACCTGATCAAGCGCGGCTATCGCCTGATCGCCTACGACGCCCGCGGGCACGGCGCCTCCTCCCCCGGCCACAGCTACGAGTACGCCGATCTCGTGGAGGACCTGGAGGCCGTCCTCGCGCGGCTCGGCATCGAGCGCACCGCCCTCGTGGGGAGCTCGATGGGCGCGGCGACCGCGATGGCCTTCACGCTCCGGCACCCGGAGCGCGTGGCGGCGCTGGTGCAGATCACGCCGGCCTACACGGGCTACGCGCGCACCGGCGACGTGGACGGTGACTCCTGGGAGCGCATGGCGGCCGGGCTGGAGCGCGGGGGCGTGGACGCCTTCGTGGAGGTGGCGCAGCCCGAGGGCCTGCCTGAGCGCTGGCGCGAGATCGCGCGCGAGGCGACCCGCCAGCGCATGGAGCGGCATCTCGACCCGGCGGCCGTGGCCGAGGCCCTGCGGCAGGTCCCGCGCTCGGTGGCGTGGAAGGGGCTCGACGCCCTCTGCGACCTAGACGTGCCGGTGTTGATCGTGGGCTCGCAGGACGACGCCGACAGCCTGCACCCGCTCGGCATCGCGGAGGAATACGATCGCAAGCTCCCGAGGAGCGAGCTGGTTGTCGAGGACAGGGGAACATCGCCGCTTGCATGGCAGGGCGCCCGCCTCTCCGGCGAGATCGGCGACTTCCTCGAGCGGCACGGCTATACGTAGGCTCGGGATCCTGATCGCCGCGCTCGCTCTGGCCGGCTGCGGCGGCGAGGAGCAGGACCAGGTCGAGGGTACCGGCTACGTCTACGCGGTGCCCGACGGCTGGGAGGAGGAGGACGGCGACGACATCGAGGTCGGCCCGTTCCGGCCTGATTCCCTCGTGGTCGGCGACCGCGAGGGCGGGTTCGCCACCAACGTGAACGTGATCCGCGAGCCCGGCGTGCCGGCGGACGTCACGGCGGCGCAGTACGCGGAGGTAAGCCTCGCCGGCCTGCGCGACCCGGCCGGCGCGGGGTACCCGCCGGAGCTCGTCGAGACGATCGAGTCCCTCGGCCCGAGCGGGATCACGGAACCCCGCGACGCCGAGCTCGACGGCGAGGAGGCGGTGACCTGGGACTACCGGAACGCCGGCCCCGAGACGCGGGTGCGGCAGGTCACGGCCGTGATGGGCGGCGCCGCCTACACGGTCACGCTCTCCGCCCTCCCGGCGGGCTTCGAGGAGGGGGCCGACGCCTTCGACGAGGTGATCGACTCCTGGCGCTGGGAGTAGGCGCTCAGTCGTAGAGGACGCTGCCGAGCCGGACGATCGTGGCGCCCTCCTGCACCGCCACCTCGTAATCCTGCGACGTGCCCATGGACAGCCGCTCGAGCCCGTGGCCGGCCGCCAGCTCGGCGAGGCGGGCGAAGTGGCGGCGGCTGTCCTCCGGGTCCTCCACGAAGGGCGGCATCGTCATCAGGCCGGTGACCGGGCAGGGGCAGCGCTCGATGTAGGCGCCGAGCTCGGAGGGGTCCACCCCCTCCTTCGAGTCCTCGCCCGCCACGTTCACCTGGATGAGCACCTCGGGCGCCGGGTTCTGCTCGAGTCGCCGCAGCGCCGACTCCGACGCGATCGAGTGGATCAGGCGGACGTTGGGCGAGATGTCCTTCAGCTTGCGGCTCTGGAGCGCGCCGATGAAGTCCCAGGTGAACAGGTCGAGGTGCTCCTCCTGCTTCGCCAGGAGGTCCTGGGCGCGGTTCTCTCCCACCAGCTCGATGCCGGCCTCGGCGAGCGCGGGCAGGCCGGCGGCCTCGACGTACTTGGTGGCCGCCAGCACCTCCACGTCCGGCCCGATCCGCTCCCGCACCTGCTCCAGGTTGCGGCGGACGGTCTCAGCGTCCATCGAGCACGACCATTCCCGCCTGGCGCCCGGTGAGGCCGTCGTCGCGGCGGTGGGAGAAGTACAGGTCGGGGTGACAGCTGGTGCAGCAGTCGAGGTGCTCCACCTGCGTGACGCCGGCGGCGGCGAGCCGGGCCTCGATCACCTTTCGGAGGTCGAGCATGCGGCCGTCGGCGGCGCCGCGGACGTCCTCGAACTCGGCGAGCACTTCGGGGCCCACCTCGTAGCAGCAGCCGCCGATTCCCGGCCCGACGGCGGCCGCGGGAGGCCGCTCGAAGCGCTCCACCGCCTTCTGGACGATGCCGCCGGCGAGCGGGCGCCAGCCGCAGTGGAGCATGGCTGCGCGACTTCCGTCGGAGAGCGCGACCGGGAAGCAGTCGGCCACGAGCACGAGCAGTGCCAGCGCGCGCTCGCTGGTGATGTGGCCGTCCACGCGCGGCAGCTGCTTGCCGCCCGGCTCGGCGTAGACGTTCTGGGGGTCGGGGCCGTCCCACTCGCGGAGGTCCGCGCCGTGGACCTGCCAGCCCATTACGACCCGCTCGGGATGCACGCGCGCGCCATCGGCGAGCCGGCGCCGGTTCTCGGCGACGTTCCCCGGCTCGTCGTCGGTGAGGATGCCGAGGTTGAGCGAGCGATAGGGGCCGCGGGAGACACCGCCGTGGCGGGTCGAGAAGACCGCGCTTGCCCCGGGCAGCAGCAGCTCGTCGAAGAGCTCGCTCATTCCGCCTTGCTCCGGGCGAGCGACAGCGCCGACTCCAGCTCCTCGTCCCGGCCGTCCACGAGGCCATCCAGCTTCCGGCGAAGCGTCTCCTCGAGCGCCCGGCCGATCGCGGGGCCTTCGGGCACGCCGGCCGCCAG
Organism: uncultured Thermoleophilaceae bacterium; assembly: GCA_963835705.1. Lineage (GTDB taxonomy): Bacteria > Actinomycetota > Thermoleophilia > Solirubrobacterales > Thermoleophilaceae > JACVRW01. The sequence goes on along the minus strand of CAWIGR010000014.1, from coordinate 14,018 downwards.
CAGGTCGCCGCCGCCGATCTCGAGCCCGACCCGGCTCAGCTCGGTCGCCCAGCGGAGCACCGGGTCGGCCGGCGCCCCTAGCGCCAGCGCGAGCGCCAGTGCCTCGGTCGGCTCGCTCGCGAGCAGCGCTCGGAGCTCCGACGGCGTGTGCTCGCGCTCCCGGAGCGCCGTGCACAGCCGGGGCGCCACCCGCGCGGCCCGCGCCACCGCGTCGCGGTCGCGTGCCTCGAGGGGCAGCGCCGCCACCCAGAGGTCCAGCTCCTGCGGATCCCCCACGACCATCGCCGCCAGCTCGGCGGTCACGCGGTTGGCGCCCAGCGTGACCGCGCCGAGCGCCGCCGAGGCCACCTCCTCGGGGTCGGGAGCCAGGGCGGGGTGCATCGCGGAGGTGATCCCGAGCTCCTTCAGCCTCGCCACCGCCGAGGGCGCCTCCGTCTCCTCGAGGATCTTCACGAGCTCCCTCCCGATCCGGTCCGCGGACACCGTGGCCAGCGCGTCCGAGGCGATCGCCTCGCGGGCGAGTACCTCGGTCTCCGGGTCGAAGCCGAAGCCCAGGCGCGCCTCGAACCTCACGCCGCGCAGGAGCCGGGTCGGGTCGTCCTCGAAGCTCTGGTCGTGGAGCACGCGCAGCACGCCGGCGTCGAGGTCTGGGAGCCCACCGTGCGGATCGTAGAGGTGGCCCAGATCGTCGCCCTTCAGGGCGATCGCCATCGCGTTGACTGCGAAGTCGCGCCGAGCAAGGTCCTCGCGCAGCGACGCCGCCTCCACCCGGGGCAGCGCGCCCGGCGCGTCGTAGGTCTCCCGGCGGGCCGTGACGAGGTCCACATCCACGTCGCCGATCCGGACGATCGCGGTGCGGAAGCGCTCGTACTCGCGCACCCCGCCGCCGAGCCGGTCCGCGAGCGCCCGCGCCACCAGCGGGGCATCCCCCTCCGTGGCGAGATCGGGCCCGCGCTCGGGCAGCTCGCCGCGCAGAAGGTCCCGGACCCAGCCCCCGACCAGATACGTCGGAGGCAGCCCGTCCAGCGCCCTCAGCAGGCGCTCCATGCCCGGCAGCCGCCGGACGCGCTCGCGCAGATCGGCGGTGCTCACAGCCGCACCGCGATCCCGGCCGCGCGCATCCGCTCCTTTGCCTCGCGCACCGTGTGCCGGCCGTAGTGGAAGATCGAGGCGCACAGCACCGCGTCCGCGCCGCCCTCCGTGATCGCCTCGACCAAGTGGTCGAGCTCCCCCGCGCCGCCGCTCGCGATCACGGGCACCTCCACGGCTTCCGCGACCGCGCGCGTCAGCTCGAGCTCGTAGCCGTCCTCGGTGCCGTCGCGGTCCATGCTCGTCAGCAGGATCTCCCCCGCTCCGCGCTCGACGCCTTCGCGCGCCCACTCGATCGCGTCGCGTCCCACCGGCCGGCGCCCGCCCTCGACGTAGACGCCGTAGTGCGCGAGGGGGCCGGCTCGGCCGGCACCGGAGCGATCCGTATCCGAGCCCCCCTCGCGGCGGGCGTCGATCGCCAGCACCACGCACTGCGCGCCGAACACCTCGGCCATCTCGCCCAGCAGGTCCGGGCGCGCGACCGCGGCGGAGTTCACCGACACCTTGTCGGCGCCCGCGTCCAGCACGGCCTGGGCGTCGCGCGCAGAGCGCACGCCGCCGCCGATCGTGAACGGGATGAACACGTCGTCCGCGCAGCGCCGCGCCAGCTCAGCCACCGTCTCGCGCCGCTCGTGCGACGCCGTGATGTCGAGGAAGACGATCTCGTCCGCACCCTCGTCCTGGTAGCGCACGGCCAGCTCGACGGGGTCGCCCGCGTCGCGCAGATCGACGAACTCGACGCCCTTCACGACGCGGCCCTTGTCCACGTCGAGGCACGGGATGACGCGTCTGAGCAGCATCAATCGAGGGCGGCCTGGCCGTCGCGGACGGTGAAGCGCCCCTCGTACAGCGCCTTGCCGGAGATCACGCCCGCCAGGTTGACGAGCCTCAGCTCCCGCAGCGCCTCGAGGTCCTCGAGCGAGCCGATCCCGCCGGAGTAGAGGAAGCGCCCGCGCACCGTCTCCGACACGCGTCGCACCTCGTCCAGGTCGGGTCCCTCGAGCATCCCGTCGCGGTCCACGTTGGTGTAGACGAAGCGGGTGGCGCCCTGCTGCTGGAGCCGGCCGATCGCGTCCTCGCCGCGCGCCTGCGTCTCCCGCGTCCAGCCCGCCACCGACACCTGCCCGCCGCGCACGTCGACGCCCACGAGGACACGCGAGGTGAACGCCGAGAGCGCCTCGTCGAGCAGCTCCGGATCGGTGAACGCCGCGGTGCCGAGCACCACGCGCGCCGCGCCGGCGGAGAGGGCGCGCCTGATCGAGGCGATCGAGCGCAGGCCCCCGCCCAGCTCGACCGGCACGTCGAGCTCACGCGCGATCCGCTCCACGTGGGACAGGTTGACCGGCTCGCCCTCGCGCGCCCCGTCGAGGTCGACCACATGCAGGAAGCGCGCCCCCGCCTCCACGAACGAGCGGGCGGCCTCGAACGCGTCGTCGGCGTAGACGGTCTCGTCGTCGAAATCGCCTTGGCGCAGGCGAACGGCCCGGCCGTCGCGGATGTCCACCGCCGGGAGCAGGATCATGAAAGGCGCAGGAAGTTGCGCAGCAGGCGCAGCCCGTCCGGGCCGGATTTCTCCGGATGCGACTGCAGCCCGTAGACCGGCGGCCGCTCCACGACGCTGACGAACTCATCGCCGTACTCGGCTGTACCGAGCACGTCCTCCTCGCTTGCCGGTCGCGGCGCGAACGAGTTCGCGTGGTAGAAGGCGCACGGATCCGGCAGCCCGTCGTTCAGACTGCTCCGCCGCCGCCATGCGACGGGGTTCCACCCGATCTGCGGCACACGCGGAGCCTTCAGCCGGACGACCCGCCCCGCCAATAGGCCGATCCCCTCCGCCCCACCGTGCTCATCGGTCGACTCGAACAGCAACTGCATTCCCATGCACAGCCCGAGCACCGGCACGCCCGCCTCGACCCGCTCGCGGAGCAGGTCGTCAAGACCCAGCCGGCGGACCTGCTGCATGGCCTTGGGCATCGCCCCAACCCCCGGAAGCACGATCGCGCTCGCTTCGCGCGTGCGGGCGTGGTCGTGCGTGAGCACCGGCTCCGCTCCCACGTGCTCGAGCGCCTTGGCCACGGAGCGCAGGTTGCCCATCCCGTAGTCGAGGATCGCGATCACAGCAGGCCCTTCGTGGAGGGCACCCCCTGCACCCGGGGGTCCTCGGAGACCGCCTCTCGCAGCGCCCGGGCGAAGGCCTTGAACGACGCCTCGACCATGTGGTGGGCGTTCGCGCCGGCCTCCACGCTCACGTGGACCGTCAGCTTGGCCGTGTTCGCCACGGCCCGCACGAACTCCTCGGCCAGGTCGGTGTCGAAGTCCGCCACGCGCTCGGACGGGAAGGACCCTTCGAAGGCGGTGAACGGACGCCCTGAGACGTCGACGGCGCACGACGCGCGCGCCTCGTCCATCGGCACGACGGCGTGGCCGAAGCGGCGGATGCCGGAGCGGTCGCCGAGCGCTTCGTCGAGGGCTTGTCCGAGCGCCAGCCCCGTGTCCTCGACCGTGTGGTGCGGCCCGGTCTCGAGGTCGCCCTGAACTCGCACGTCGAGGTCGAGACCGCCGTGGCGCGCCACGGCGTCGAGCAGGTGGTCGAAGAAGCCGACCCCGGTGTCGCGCCCGCCGGCGCCGGTCCCGTCCAGGGCCAGCGAGAGGGAGACGTCGGTCTCGCCGGTGACTCGGTGAATGTGGGCGGTGCGGCTCACGCGCGGCGCTCCATCGACTCGGCGTGCACGGGGAAGCCCTCGGCCCGGGCCAGAGCGGCGCCGGCGGGCGCGAGGCGGGCGGGCGCCTCGCCGGGCAAGGATACGCGAGCCATGCGGCGCCGGAACGTGGCCACGGACAGCGCCGACTGGAAGCGCGCGGCCCCGCCGGTGGGCAGCACGTGGTTGGAGCCGGCCACGTAGTCGCCGAAGGCGGTGCCGGCGCCCGGCCCGACGAACACGCAGCCCGCCCGGCGCACCCGGCCGGCCAGTCCCTCGGCCTCCTCGCCGACGAGCTGGAGGTGCTCCGGGGCGATCTCCTCCACTTCCCGCAGAGCGGCGAGGGCGCTCTCCACCTCGACGGTCTCCACGTCCGCCACGCGGTTCGCCACGGCCTGGATCAGCGCCGGCTCCGGCGAGATCAGCCAGAGCGGGCTGTCGGGCCCGTGCTCGGCCTGTGCGAGGAGGTCGACGACGATGAGCTCGGGGTCGGCGCCCGCCGTGGCCACCACCGCCAGCTCGCTGGGCCCGGCGAGCCCGTCGATCCCGACCTGCCCGTAGACCTGCCGCTTGGCCTCGGTCACCCAGGGATTCCCCGGGCCGGCGATCACATCGACGGCCGGAACCGACTCGGTGCCGTAGGCGAGGGCGGCGATCGCCTGCGCCCCGCCCATCCGGTAGACCTCGGAGACCTCGCACAGCACGCAGGCGGCGAGGATGACCGGGTGCGCGCGCCCTCCCGGGCCGGGCGGCGCGCAGATCGCGACCTGCTCCACCCCGGCAACGCGCGCGGTGACCGCGCCCATCACGACGGTGGAGGGGTACGGCGCCCGGCCGCCCGGCACGTAGATGGCGGCGCGCCGCACCGGCACCTCGGCCACCTCCACCCGCTGTCCTTCCGGCAGGTCCACCGCGACCGCATCGCGGAGCTGCGCCTGCGCCACGGCGCGCACGTTGGCGATCGCGGTGCGCAGGCCGTTGAGGACGTCCCGCTCGAGGATGCCCACCGAGCCCTCGAGCTCGCGAGCATCGACTCGGAGCTCCTCGGGTCCCAGCTCGGCGTGATCGAAGCGCTCCGTGAGGCGGATGACGGCCGCGTCGCCGCCCTCCCGCACCTCGTCGAGGATCTCCCGAACGGCGCCCTCGAGCTCGTGCTGGCGTTCGGGCCGGCGGCCGCTCACGAGCGGATCCTCTTGACGATCCGGTCGATCTCCGCCGCCTTCAGCTTGTGCGCCACCGGATTGGCGATCAGCCGGGCCGTGCAGACCCCGATCTCCTCCACCACCCGCAGCCCGTTCTCCTCGAGCGTGCGGCCGGTGGCGGTGAGGTCGACGATCCCGTCGACGAGGCCGGTGAGCGGCGCCAGCTCGACCGAGCCCTTCACCTCCACGATCTCGGCCTGGCGGCCGGTGTCCGCGAAGTGCCCGGCGGCGACGCGGGGGTACTTGGTCGCAATCCGCACCCGGCCGAGCCGGCGCAGCGCGGCGCCGATCGGGTCCCCGTCGCGGGCGGCCACGACCATGCGGCAGCGGCCGAAGCCCAGGTCCACCAGCTCGTAGACGTTGCGATGCGACTGCTCGAGCAGGACATCCTTGCCGGTCACCCCGACGTCGGCCGAGCCGTGCTCGACGTAGGTGGGCACGTCCGACGGCCGCATCGTCACGATGCCCGCCTCGGCGAAGAGCAGCTTGCGGTCGTTGGAGCGCACCTCGGCGGTGTCGACGCCGAGCGTGTCGAGCAGGTCGAGCGTGCCGCCGAAGAGCGCCCCGCGCGGGACGGCGATGGTGAGGCGGCTCACCGGAGCGCCTCCTCGGCCGCCTGCGCGAGGTGCACGCGCTGGAGGTCGAGCGCCACGCCGCAGGCCGGCAGGGCGCGTCCGAACCGGCCCAGCAGCTCGTCGTAGCGCCCGCCCCCGCCCAGCGCGAAGCCCACGGCCGGGTCGTACACCTCGAACACGGCGCCCGTGTAGTAACCCAGCTCGCGCACGAGGCCCAGGTCGAAGATCACCCGGTCCGCCACCCCGCGCTCCTCGAGCATCCGGTGCAGCGGCCGCAGGCCCTCGGCGTGCTCGAGCACCTCGGCGCCGCCGCGGAGCTCCGGCAGCCCGACCAGCAGGTCGCGCTCAGGTAGGTCCGCCACCACCCGCTCCAGCCCGACCAGGTCTCGCCGCGACAGGCACTCCATCAGCGCCATGTGCCGTTCCTCCGGCACCTCGAGGTCGCGCAGCAGCGTCCGGTAGAGCGAGCCATCCCCGACACCAACCCGGTGCCGTCTCAGTCCCGCGGCCTCCAGCCCGGCGATCGTGAGCGCCACCACCTCGGCATCCGCCTCGGGACCCTCCGCCCCGATCAGCTCCAGGCCGCCCTGCAGGAACTCGCGCGGCTCCCCCACGCCCCGCTCGACTGCGCGCCAAGCGTGCGCGAAGTAACAGAAGCGCAACGGGGTCGCCGCGTCCGCGTAGCGCGTCCCGACCACCCGCGCTATCGGGATCGTCATGTCCGACCGGAGCGCCAGCACCTCTCCCTGCTCGTCGAAGGTGCGGTAGCGCGCGCCCGCCGCGCGCTCCTCGCCCCGCCGCAGCACCTCGTCGTACTCCAAAGCCGGCGTGTGCACCTCCCCGTACCCGGCCGCCTCGAACGTCTCCCGCATGCGAGACGAGATGGCGCGCAGCTCGCGCATCTCCTCGGGCAGCACGTCTCGGGTGCCGGGCGGGATGGACTGGCTCATGTGCGCGCTCCGGCGCTAGGCGGGAACCCGCTCCGCCGCCACGCGCTCGATGCGCGCGCCCAGCGAGCGCAGCCGGTCGTCGATCCGCTCGTACCCGCGGTCGATCTCGCGGATGTTCGCGATCTCGGACGTGCCGTCCGCGCACAGGGCGGCGATGAGCAGGGCCATGCCCGCCCGGATGTCCGGGCTCGAGAGGCGCTCGCCGTGAAGCCGGCTCGGGCCGCTGACGACCGCGCGGTGCGGGTCGCAGACGATCACCCGAGCGCCCATGGAGACGAGCTTGTCGACGAAGAACAGGCGGTTCTCGAACATCTTCTCGTGGATCAGGACCAGTCCCTCTGCCTGGGTGGCGAGCGCCAGGGCGATGCTGGTCAGGTCGGCCGGGAAGGCGGGCCAGGGGCCGTCCTCGATCTTGGAGATGGCGTCGCCCACGTCGGACTTGATCCGCAGCTCCTGGCCGGCCGGGACGATCACGTCGTTGCCCTCGTACTCGATCCGGCAGCCGAGCCGCTCGAACGCGAGCCGGGTCATGCGCAGGTCCTCGCGCACGCAGTCGCTGATGCGCAGCTCGCCCCCGGTGCAGGCGGCCAGGGCGATGAAGGAGCCGATCTCGATGTGGTCGGGGCCGATCGCGTAGTCGGCGCCGTGGAGCTCCTCCTGGCCGTGGATGATCATCAGGTTCGAGCCGATGCCCTCGATGCGCGCGCCCATCTGCATCAGCAGGCGGGCCAGGTCCTGCACGTGAGGCTCGGACGCGGCGTTGTGGATGACCGTCGAACCCGGTGTCAGGGCCGCCGCCATCAGGGCGTTCTCGGTCGCCATCACCGAGGGCTCGTCCATGAAGAAGTCGCAGGCGTGCAGGCCGTCGGCGGCGCGCAGCTCGTAGGTCCGGCCGGCGCGGACGTCGGCGCCGAGGGCGCGGAAGGCGTCCAAGTGGGGATCGAGCCGGCGCCGACCGATCACGTCGCCTCCCGGCGGCGGCATCTCGGCCGCGCCGAAGCGGGCCAGCAGCGGCCCGGCAAGCAGGAACGAGGCGCGAATGCGCTCGGCCCAGCCGGGGTCGACCTCGGTGTGGGTGATCTCGTCGCACTGCACCGCGATCACGTTCTCGTCGCGCCATTCGGCCTTCGCGCCGAGCCGCACGAGCAGCTCGACCATGGCCTGGACGTCCCGGATCCGGGGGGTGTTCCGGAGCACGACCTCTTCGCTCGTCAGCAGCGTGGCTGCGAGCGCGGGCAGGGCGGCGTTCTTGTTGCCGGCGGGCACCACCGTCCCCGAGAGTGGGGTCCCGCCTTCGATGATGAACTTCTCCATGCGCGAGGTCGCAAGCGTAACGGAGCTCATCTGATTTCAGGTTCGGGTCGGCGTCCGGATAACCTGCCGCGCGTGTCGCCCACGCGTGAAGAGGCCTGGGAGCTGGTGGAGGAGTGGGTCCAGAGCGACTCCCTGCGCAAGCATCTGCTGGGCGTGGAGACCGGGATGCGCGCGTACGCCCGCAAGTGGGGCGAGGACGAGGAGCTCTACGGGGTCACCGGCCTGCTCCACGACCTCGACTACGAGCGCTACCCCGACCTCGAGACCGGTCACCCGCGCAAGGCGCTCGAGCTGTTCGAGGAGCGGGGCTATCCGCGGGAGCTGATCGACGCCGTGGCGGGCCACGCCACGTTCCTCGGGGTGCCGCGCGAGAGCCGCATGGCCAAGACGCTCTACGCCGTCGACGAGCTGTCGGGCTTCATCTCGGCCTGCGCGCTGGTGCGTCCGACCGGGATCGAGGGCATGGCCCCGAAGTCGGTCAAGAAGAAGCTGAAGCAGCCGAGCTTCGCCGCCGGCGTCAACCGCGACGAGGTGCGCGACGGCGCCGAGGAGCTCGGCGTGGACTTCGACGAGCACGTGGCGTTCCTCATCGCGGCGATGGAGGAGCGCAAGGACGAGCTCGGGTTAACGCCAGCGCCCTCCTGACTTCGCCCAGTCGGCCATGTGGTCGACGGAGCAGAAGCCGTCGGGGATGCGGTGCTCGCCGCGGTGGCGCACCAGCAGCAGGTGCACCTCGCCGAGCTCGGCGCCGCAGTGAGCGCAGGCGTCGATCGAGTCGGCCACGCCTTTCGGCTCCACGATCTCCCCCGCCTCCCAGTGGGCGCCCTGCATCGCCCAGGGCACCACGTGCTCGAGCCGGCAGAAGGCCGCCTTGCGTGCGCCCGGCTCCTCCTGCACACGCCAGCCGTCCTCGCGCTCGATCTCACGGCCACACCAGTTACATTGCTCGCCCATGGCGCTCCGAATTATCGTGCTGGAAGGCGACGAGACGGGCCAGGAGCTGCTCGAGCAGTCCCTCCGGGTGCTGGATCCCGCCGTCACCAAGGTCGGCGTCGAGTTCGAGCACTACGACCTCTCGCTCGAGAACCGCCGCCGGACGAACAACGAGGTGGTCACCGCCGCCGCGCGCGCGATGGCGGAGGCGCGCTTCGGCCTCAAGGCGGCCACGGTCACGCCCGAGGGGGCCGACGACGTGGGCAGCCCGAACCGCATCCTGCGCGAGGCGATCGACGGCAAGGTGATCATCCGGACCGGGCGGCGCATCCCCGGGGTGACGCCCGTGGCCGGCGTGCACTACCCGATCGCCGTAGTGCGGATGGCCGTGGGCGACGCCTATGGCGCGAAGCAGTGGCGCGAGCAGGAGGACGGGGACGAGATCGCGTACCGCACCGAGCGCATCTCGCGCAGCGTCTGCCGCGCCGTCTCCGAGTACAGCTTCCGGACGGCGCAGCGCATACACGGACGCGTCTACGGCGGCCCCAAGTGGACCGTCAGCCCGGTCTACGAGGGGCTGCTCAAGGAGGAGATGGACGCCGCGTCGGACCGCTATCCCGAGGTCCCCTACTCCCCGGTGCTGATCGACGCCACCTACGCCGGCCTGATCTCGGGCGCCGCCGACGCGCCGCTCGTGATCCCCGCCTTGAACCGCGACGGCGACTGCCTGTCCGACCTCGTGATGCCGCTGTTCGGGTCGATCGCGGGGGCGGAGTCGGTGCTCCTGGCGTTCGACGAGGAGTTCGAGCCGCGCGCCGTGATGGCGGAGGCGCCGCACGGCACGGCGCCGGCGCTCCAGGGCAAGGACATCGCCAACCCCATGGCAATGATCCTGGCCGCCGCCGCGCTGCTCCACTACGCCGGGGAGCTCGGCCACGACGGCGCCGACACGGCGTCGCGGGCGATCTATGAGTCGGTGCTCGAGGCCACGGCCACGGGGGTGCGGACGCCGGACCTGGGCGGCCACGCGAGCACGTCCGAGTTCACCAGCGAGGTGATCGGCCGGGTGCGCACGAAGATCGACATCTGGGCCTCGCTCTAGGGGCGCTTTTTCTGCAGCTCGTCCCAGCCGGGCACCTCGGTGGTGCCGCGCATGCTGCGCCCGAGCGGCAGCCCGGCCTCGGTTCGGATCGGGTCCATCAGGTGCTTGCGCCGGCGCACGACGTAGTAGCGGCGCTGGATGAACAGCGTGAGCACTCCGGACGCCACGATCCCGGCCAAGTTGATCGCGAGCTGTAGCGCGGCCCCCTTCGCGTCGCCCCACTGCCCGTAGGCGGCGGCCACGCCCACATTCGCGGCGGCCGGGATCGTGGTCACCGAGATAAGCACGCCGACGAGCGCGCCCGACTTGGCCGAGGTGAGCGACAGGACGCCGGCCCCGCCCGCCACGAAGGCCACGAAGAAGCTCAGGAAGTCGGGGTCCGAGATGAACTCCGTGAAGGGGTGCTGGGCCTCCCTGAAGTCCTCCGGGAAGACGTCGACCCCGATGAAGACGAGCGACGTGAGCAGCGCGGCGACGATCCCGACGGGGAAGCCCACCGCCAGCGCGAGCAGCGAGCGGCGCGCCAGCGGGGCCTGCTTGTTCACGAGCGCGACGCTCACCGCCGCCAGCGGCCCGAACTCGGGTCCCACCACCATCGCGCCGACGATCAGGATCGGCTGGTCGAGGATGATCCCGACGGCCGCGATCTGCATCGCGGCGACCATGAACAGGACGAAGCTGAACGACAGCTCGGTCTGCTCGGATGTGCGCGCCTCGACCTCCTCCCACACAACCGCGTCGGAGGGCAGGCCGGGAGCCGCCTTCTCGGCCGCCTTCGCCGCATCCGAGATGGCGGTGTCGATGTGCTCGACCGCGATCGATCCCAGTCGCGGGATGTCGAGCTCCTTCAGGTCGCTGATAATCACGCTGGCCTCCTCGCGGGCCACGTCGCAGAGGATCACGTCGCCCTTCGGCTTCTTCGAGGCGGCTTGGAGATGCACCACGTTGATCACGGCGGGCGAGGCGCAGAGGAGGTCGAGGATCTTGTGCGCAAGCTCCTCGGGGGCGACGATCCGCAGGTGGATCATGCCGGCACGGCGAAGCGGCTCAACCCGCCGCGCACCTCGGCGGGGATGTCGCGCTTCTGGAAGTTGTCCGGATCCACGAAGACGTGCCTCAGCTCCCCCTCGGCCAGGAGCGTGCCGTCCGCGACGCGCTCGATCCTCAGGCCGGTGGTCATCGACGTGGTGCCGAGCCGGCTGATGGCGGCCACGATCTCGATCTCGTCGTCGAAGCGGGCCGAGGCCCGGTAGCGGATGCCGGCCTCCGCCACGACCAGGTCGATTCCCAGCTGGGTGATCTCGCCGTACGGCCCCACCGCCTCGCGCCACAGCTCCGTGAGCAGGTGGTCGAAGTAGGCGAGGTAGTTGGGGTAGAAGACCACGCCCTGTAGATCGCACTCCGACCACCGGACGCGCAGGCGGTGGCGGAATGGCTCGGCCATCTCGGCCAGCCTACCGGCGGCCTGCAACGGAACTTGCAGCAAATAGCGGCTTCCATCCGAGCGCGGGCGTACCTTCCCGAACGCATGTTCCCTCAGCTCAGAGAGCGATTCGGCCCGGCGCTCGACCTCGTCGTCGAGTTTTCGACGCTCGGCGAATACCGCCTCGGCGCCGATGGCGCCGTATGGCCCGCGAGTGCCCTCGCCCACGCTCCTGAGCGCGAGCCGCAGCTGGGAGGCGCCGGCGACCATCCCCTCGCCGCGCCGGCTGCGGTCCGCCGCATCGTCGCGGGCGGAGCGGCCGGCAACGTGCCGGTCGCGACCCCCGCGGCCAGGCGGCGTGCGCGCTCCCGCCGCCCGGGAGCGCCTTCGGCTCCCGAGCAGCTCTGTCTGGCGGTCTGAGCGCCGCTCAGCGGCGCTCGAGCTCCTTCTTCAGCCAGTCGATCGGCTCGGGGTTCTTCCCCTCGGTCGAGCCGTCCAGCTCCACGAAGCGCACGAACAGGTCGCGGTCAGGGATCCGCTCGAGCATCTGCGCGAGCCCCTGCTCGTCCGAGCGGCCGCTGCGTTGAAGCTTCCGCCACAGCGCGTAGGGGCGGTCGTGCAGCTCGATCGTGGCCAGCAGCCGCTCGTCCCGCGTGTATCGCTCGGCGAAGCGCCGGGCGCGCGTGGCGTGGTGGTTCTCGCCCACCTTGGGCAGCCAACCGCGGACGCGGTGCTTCATCGCATCGTGCACGAGCGCCAGGAACCGCAACTCCTCCCGCCGGTCACCCGCCTCGCCCCAGCGGTCCACCGTCTCGAGCAGGTCGGCCACGTGCGCTCCCACGGACCCCTCCGGGTGTCCCTGCCGCGGCTTCCCCCACGCGAGGCCCTCCCGCAGCTCGGGATCCGCGATCAGCGTCCGCTCGACCTCGTTCTCGGGCACGAAGCCGGGAACGAGATCGCCCCCGGCAGGGCTACTCGACCCGCTCGGCAATCCAGCGGTCGCCGTCACGGGCCAAGATCACGCGCGCCTCGCCGTCGGCGCCCATCGCCATGAAATGCGCGCGGTCCTCGTTCACGCCGGGCCGGTCGTCCACGAGCACCAGGTGCAGGTCGTCGTACGCCCAGCCGGGCCTTGACTCGGCCACGGCCGCCCTGGCGGCCGCCTCCATGGTGTCGCGGTGCCAGCCCCTGTCGGCCGCCCGCGCCTGCTCGAGCATCGAATCGGCGGCCTCCACGTGCTCGGCGAAGGTCGCGTCCTGCCCCCGCGACCTCTTTGCGACCGCGATCGCGCCGCCGATGGCGAACAGCACCACGAGGACGCCGAGCACGATGAGGATGATCCCGAGGGTGGATGCGGCGAGGACAGACACGGCGCGCAGTGTAGGGGGCCGGAAGGCAGAAGGGCCGCCCCACACGGGACGGCCCCCCTTTCCAATTCAAATCGGCGGCGACCTACTCTCCCAGGCCCTTGCGAGCCAAGTACCATCGGCGCTGAGGGGCTTAACTGCTCTGTTCGGAATGGGAAGAGGTGTCTCCCCCTCGCTATCACCACCGAAATCTGGTGAGACCGGGCGCGCCCGAACGCACGCCCCGCCCTCGGCGGACCTTGAAAACCGCACAGCTGGCCGCCCGACAGAAGATCAAAAAATCCGTCAAGCCCTCGAACCATTAGTACCGGTCTGCTGAGCACATCGCTGTGCTTACACATCCGGCCTATCACCTGGTGGTCTTCCAGGGGTCTTACTCCCTCAAGGGGATGGGAGAGCTCATCTCGAGGTCGGCTTCCCGCTTAGATGCCTTCAGCGGTTATCCGATCCGCACGTAGCTAACCAGCAGTGCCCTTGGCAGGACAACTGGTACACCAGAGGTGCGTTCATCCCGGTCCTCTCGTACTAGGGACGACTCCTCTCAACTCTCCAACGCCCACGGCAGATAGGGACCGAACTGTCTCACGACGTTCTGAACCCAGCTCGCGTACCGCTTTAATGGGCGAACAGCCCAACCCTTGGGACCGACTGCAGCCCCAGGATGCGACGAGCCGACATCGAGGTGCCAAACCGGGCCGTCGATGTGGACTCTTGGGCCCGATGAGCCTGTTATCCCCGGAGTACCTTTTATCCGTTGAGCGACGGCGCTTCCACTTGCTACCGCCGGATCACTAAAGCCTGCTTTCGCACCTGCTCGACATGTCTGTCTCGCAGTCAAGCTCCCTTGTTGCTTTTGCACTCTACGTACGATTTCCAACCGTACTGAGGGAACCTTTGCGCGCCTCCGTTACATTTTGGGAGGCGACCGCCCCAGTCAAACTACCCGCCTGACACTGTTCACCGCCCGGATTCACGGCGCGGTGTTAGAAGCCCAAGACACCAAGGGTGGTATCTCAAGGGTGGCTCCACAGGGACCGCAGTCCCTGCTTCACAGCCTCCCACCTATCCTGAGCGAGGTGCCTCAGACTCCAATATCAGGTTGTAGTAAAGGTTCACGGGGTCTTTCCGTCTGGCCGCGGGTACTCGGCATCTTCACCGAGACTGCGATTTCACCGAGCCCCTCGTTGAGACAGCGCCCAACTCGTTACGCCATTCGTGCAGGTCGGAACTTCACGTTGATCCTCCGTTACCGGAGGCGCAGACTATCCCTTCACCTCACTTGAGCGCCCTTAGGAGCGTGGAGGCAGGATGCCGGCGCTTGCCGAGGTTCATCTCGTAAGCGATCCGAACTATCTCTGCCATCC
>CAWIGR010000013.1:0-237506 GCA_963835705.1 uncultured Thermoleophilaceae bacterium | reverse complement strand
GACCCTATTGATGTTCGTTGCGGCCATGAGGCCCTCCGACTCCCTTCGATGACGAGTCGATCGAGTGTACGAAGGGGGTCGGCCGCTCCGGGCGGGCCCTGACGAGAAGTTGCTGAAAAGTGCGGCTTCTTTGGCGAAGCCGTTACGTCAGTCGTCCTTCTGCTTCTCCTCGACGACGTGATCGGGGTCCGGCGCCTCGGTCTCGGGGCGCTCCAGGCCCTCCTCGGGTGTCGCGTCCTCGGGCTCGATGTCGCCGGCCGGCTTGGCCGGCTGCTCGGCCTCGCGCTCGGCGAGCGGGTCGCCGACGCCGGTCTCTTCGGTCACGCGTTCGGTCTGGTCGTGCTCCATGGACGCCGGGTTCCCGATACGCGCGGGGGTAACCGGCCGGTGCCGGGGTACCCGGGTCGGATGGGAGGCGTGACGGGCGCGGCGCGGAGCCTCGCACCGGAAATTGTCGACGCGTTTCGGCGCAACGGGCTGATCAACTTCGCCGCCTCGATCTCGTTCCTGATCGTGCTCGCGCTGGTCCCGTTCCTCCTCTTCATCCTCGCCCTGCTCGGCTTCCTCCAGCTCGAGGAGGTCTGGCGCGACGAGGTGGCGCCGGAGGTCAGGGGATCCCTGTCGGATGCCGCGTACCGCCTGCTGGACGACACGGCCAGGCGCATCCTCACGCAGAAGCAGGTCTGGTGGGTCACGGCTGGCTTTGCGCTGGTGCTGTGGGAGGTCTCAGCCGCCACGCGTGTGACGATGACGGCGCTCGACCGCGTCTACGGGTTCCACCGCCGGCGTGGCTTCTTCGAAGTGTTCCCCCGCTCCGTCGGGCTCGGCCTGGCGATGGGGGTTGCGGTGGTGGCGGCGGTGGCGATCGTGCGCTTCGTCCCGCTTCTGACCGGGGACGTCCACGGTTTGCTCTCGGTGCTCTCCTTCGTCGTGCGTTGGCTGCTCGCGGGCGCGGTGCTGGGCGCGGCCGTCGCGCTCGTGGTGCACTTCGGCTCGGCCACCCGCCAGACCCTGCCCTGGGTCACGGTCGGCACCGGCCTGGTGATGGCCGCGTGGATCGGCATGTCGATCCTGTTCGGGATCTACGTGACCTACGTGGCGAACTACGGCTCGGTGTTCGGCAACCTCGCCACGTTCTTCGTCCTGCTGCTTTACGTCTACGCGTCGAGCATCGCGTTCCTGGCCGGCGTGCAGACCGACGCGTGCCTCCGGAGGAACTCGGAGGCCTAGAGTGACCTGAGTCGTCAGTTCGCGCTGACGCCGAACTTCCGCCTCAGGTCACTAGACAGGCGGAGCGTCGGCCGCGGCGCGAGCGGCCACGCGGGTGTCCTGCGGCTCGCGGTCCTCGCGACGGCGGGCCGACTGGTGGTCAGGCGGGGGCGGGGTCGGCATCCCCGGCTTCTGCTTGATGATGCGGAACCGCAGGACCGCGTCGAGGATGCGGAGGCGCTGGTTCAGCCGCTCGAGCAGGGCGTTGTCGCCCCTGAACTGGTAGAGCCGGTACTCCGCCTCCGGGCGGTGGTCGATCTCGTAGGCCATGCGGCGCGCGCCCCAGTCGTGGGAGTCGAGGAGCTCGCCGCCGGAGCCGATCAGCGACTCGGCCTCGGAGATCGCCGCATTGCGGCGCTCCTCGGGCGCGTTGGGGTCGATCAGGAGCATGAGGTCGTACAGCCGCGACATCGAGCGGGGCAGGTTAGCAGCGGAATCGCGGCGGGCCGGGGCGAACGGACGCTCCGGACGGCTTGACCCGAAGTGAGCTGGCTCAGGCGGGTGCGCTGGAGAAACGTGGGGTCGCTGGCCCTGCTGGTGGCCGCCGTGGTGCTGCTTGCGAGGAGTGGACAGGACGGCGGACCGTCGGGAGAGACTGGCGGGGCCGATGCTACGGCGGTCCGCCCGGGCACGAGTCCGGCTAGGCGCACTCCGAGCGGGCCGAGAGGCGAAGCGCCGGACGACGGCCGTCGGCGGGACCGGAGCCGAAGGGTTGGGCCGCGGGGGCGAAGGACACAGCGGCAGGCGCGAAGGATGGGACGGCGGGGACGGCGAGCGGCCCCGCCGGGAGGGAGGACGGCGCGGGGAGGGAAGACGGAGCGGCGGGGACGGAGGCCGAAGCGGCCGCATCGGGCGCCGGAGCCGCAGAGCGACCCGGGTCCGTTGGCTCCCGCCCGGCCTCCCGACCCTCCGGCTCAACCCCCGCCACCTCCACAGCAGCCGCCTCCAGAGCCGCCCCCTCCTCCGCAGCCCCCGGCCGAGCCGCCCGCCCCGCCCACCGGCGAGTTCACCCCCGACCCGGCCCGTCCAGCCGACCCCGTGGGCCCGCGCGTCCGCCCCCATCCGCCTACGAGCTGACCGGCGCCTCGCCGCGGCGCTTCGACTCGATGTCCGCCAGCTGGTCGTCCACCCAGTCCCCCGGGTCGCGGGCGGTCACGATCCGCTTCAGGCCCTGGGCCCGCCACGAGCGCTCCTCCGCCGACATCGAGAGGGCGCGATATATCGCGTTGGCCTGCTCGTGCACGTCGAAGGGGTTCACCGAAAGCGCGAAGTCCGCCAGCTCCTCGTGCGCCCCGGTGTTCTCGCTCAGGAGCGACACCCCGTTGCGCTCGTTCACCAGCGGCCCCTCCTTGGCGATCAGGTTCATCCCGTCGAACATCGCGTTGACCATCAGCAGGTCGTAGTGCTTGTACGCGGCGATCGCCTCCTCGAGGTTCTCGCGCAGGCGCAGCTCGATCGGCATCCAGTCGGTCGTGCCGTGGCGGTGGTTCACGACGGCCACCAGCGCCTCGATCCGCTCGAGGTACTCCTGGTACTCCGCGACGTCCTGGCGCGACGGGATCAGGTGGGCGATGAACGTGACCTGCTCCTTGAACTCCGGGTGCTGCTCCAGGAACAGGTCGAAGGCGGTGAATCCGCGCAGCACGTTCTTCGACAGGTCGGCCCGGTCCACGCGCAGGATCAGGTGCTCGCGGCGGCGGCGCAGGATCTCGCGCTCGTACTGGTGCACCGCCGGCCGCTGGGCGTTGCGGTGGAAGTTCTCGGCCGAGATCGGCAGCGGGTATGAGCGCACCCACACGTCGCGGCCGTCGAAGCGCACCACGCCGGTCTCCTCGTCCACCTCGAGGTCGAACAGGTCGCGGCAGCAGTGCAGGAAGTTGCGCCGGTAGGAGCGGGTGTGGAAGGCGATGATGTCGTTGGCGAGGATGCCCTCGTAGAGGTCCTCGCGGATGTCCGCAGGGAGCACGCGCCAAGCGTCGGGCTGTGTCCACGGGATGTGCACGAAGTGGTGAAGGAACAGGTCGGGGCGCTTGGCGCGGATCAGCTTCGGAGCGACGTAGAGGTGGTAGTCGTGCAGCATCACGACCGCCTCCTCCTGGTCCTCCACCTCCTCGAGCACCGCGTCGGCCAGGTCGGCGTTGACCTTGCAGTAGCCCTGCTCGTAGGCGTCGATCTCGTGGCGCCGGATGTCGGGCGCGTTCGAGAGGTCCCACAGGTAGTGCTGGATGAACCACAGCATCGGGTTGGCCACGACGTTGTAGAAGCGGTCGTACGCGTCCGGGTCCGACTCGACGAAGCGGATCCGGTACGTCGCCCCGTCCACCTCGACGTCGAAGGACCCGCCGCCCCGCGCCCGGCTTTCCTCGACATCCCCCTCGCTCAGCGCGGAGGCGACCCAGACGGCGTCGCGGTGGTGCACCAGGCCGGTCAGGGCCGTCACGAGCCCGCCGCCGCCGCGCCGCGGCTCGCCGTCCTGGAAGGTGGCGGGGCCGCGGTTCGACACCAGGACGAGCGCGGCGTTCGAGCTCATCGCCGTTCCCGGAAGATGTTCAGCCAGTCCCGCAGGAGGCGCGGGGTGAGGAAGTGCTTGCGCACGTGCTCCTTGCCCGCCCGCCCGAGCCGCTTGCCGAGGTCCGGCTCCCGCAGCACGCGGAGCGAGCGGTCGGCGCACTCGGCAGGCGAGGAGACGAGGAAGCCCGTCACGCCGTCCTGCACCTGCAGCGGGATGCCGCCCACGTCGCCGCCGATGAACGGCCGCCCCTTCCAGAGCGCCTCGGACACCGTCAGCCCGAAGCCCTCGCGGGTGGACTTCTGGATCACCACGTCCGCCTGGGACTGGAACGCGTTGACCTCGATCGCCCCGACGTTGTTGAGGTTGTTGAGGATGTGGATGTCGGGGTCTGCATCCGCGTAGGCCATGGTCGAGTTGAAGAACTCCCAGCCCTCCGGGTCGTCGGTGGCCATCGAGCCCACCAGCGCGAGCTGCACCTCGGGCATGTCCTCGATCACCTGCCGGTAGGCGTCGATCACGCCGACGGGATCCTTCCAGGGGTCGAAGCGCGACACCTGGCACATGAGCGGCCGGTCCACGTCGATGCCGAACTGGTCGCAGACGAAGGCCGCATCCTCGGGCGAGAGCGCCATGTTCTTCGGCGACAGCGGGTCGATCGCGGGCGGGCAGATGTGCACCCCGGCCCTGGCGCCGTCCATGCCGCCCGGCACGTATTCCCGCACGTGCCAGACGGTCGCGTCGTAGTCGCGGACCAGCGGCACGATGTGGTCGATCGCATCGGGATTGGGCGTCGAGAGGTCGATGTGGCAGCGCCAGATCCAGACCGTCGCCTTCTCCGGCACATGCTTGCGGATCGCCGCGGGCTGCGGGTCGTGGACGATGATCACGTCCCAGTCGCCGTCGATCTCGGTGGCGTTCAGCGCGTTGTAGCGCTCGTAGATCTGCCATTCCTCGTCGGTCAATGACTCGGGGTTGCCCTGCAGCGCGTTGTGCAGCCGCTTCGTGGCGTTGTAGAACTCCTCGCGGCCGAGCATGATCTGCCAGTGGGCGTCGATCCCCACGTCGTTCATCAGCGGGATGAGCGTGTAGAGGATCTCCGAGACGCCGCCGCCGAACGCGGTCGCGGAGAGATGGAGCACGCGCAGCCCCTGGAGGTCCTCCGCGAGCTCGCGGATCTCGTGGATGAGCGGCCTGCCGGCCAGATGGGTGTAGTCGGCCAGGCTCTTGTTGCCTACTGAAACCGGCTGGAGCACGAGGCGCGGAAGACTATCCGGCGAGGTACTTGACGAGCAGGGTGCGGTCGCTGCTGAAGCTGCACTCGTCCACGGTTGCCTCGATGATCGCCCGGCTCAGCTCCTGCTCGACCGCGGACACGGGCGAGCCCGGGCCGCTCAGCTCCATCGCCAGGCGGTCGTCGAGCAGCCGGAACGAGAAGCTCACGCGGCTCTCGTCGTCCAGCGGCCGGCTGTCGTCGACGTAGTCGTTGGCCGCCTCGGTGATCGCGAGCTTCAGGTCGGCGATCTCCTCGGGGGAGAGCGGGGTCAGGCGGCAGACGGCCGAGAGGGCGAGTCGCGCGAGCACGAGGTAATCGGGCCTCGCCGGAATCGTCAGCGAGACGTCACGGCTGTTGCCTGACGTTTCAGGCGCCTCTACCACGCCTGCACCCTACCCAGAATCGGCGGGTCTTTGGCCAAGCTCGACTTCGATCGTTCGGCGCTTGCCGTCGCGCAGGACCAGAAGCCTCGCCCGTTGGCCCGCGCTCATCGCGCTGATCACGTCGGCGAGATCCTCGCTTCGCGTCAGGCGGCGGCCGTTCACGGCCACGATCACGTCGCCCCCGGTACGGAGCGGGGTGGCCTGGAACTCGATCTCGTTGCCGCCGCCGCGCAGCCCCGCGTCCTGTGCCGGGCTGTCGTCCTCGACCTCCTGCACGAGGCCGCCGTCGCGCACGGCGATGTCGAGCCGCCTGGCCAGCTGCGGCCACAGCGGCAGCGTGGTGACGCCCAGGTAGCCGTACTCCACGCGGCCGTCCTCGCGCAGCTCGCGGAGCGAGCGGGCCACCGTGTCGACCGGGATCGCGAACCCGACCCCCTCGCCGCCGCCGGACTCCGACTTGATCTGAGCGTTCACGCCGATCACGCGGCCGCGCCAGTCGAGCAGCGGACCGCCGGAATTGCCGGGATTGATGGCGGCGTCCGTCTGAATCGCATTGCCGATCTGGAAGCGGGTGAGCGACTCGATGTTGCGGTCGACGGCCGAGATCACCCCGATCGAGAGCGACTGGCGCTCGCCGAACGGGCTCCCGATCGCCGCGACCGGCTCGCCCACCTCGAGCCTGTCCGAGCTGCCGAGCCGCAGCGGCGTGAGCCGCAGGCCGGCCGGATCGACCTTGAGGAGGGCGACGTCGGCGTTGGGATCGTCGCCCACGATCTCGGCCGGCACGCGGTTGCCGTCGGCGAACTCGACGAAGACATCCTCCGCGCGCTCGGAGTCGCCCACCTCGGCGGTGGTCACGACGTGCGCGTTCGTGGCGATGTAGCCCTGGCTGTCGACCACGAAGCCCGAGCCCTGGCCGCCCTCCCCTTCGCTCTCGAGGATGCTGGCGCCCTCGAAGATCGACAGGACGGTCACCACGCCGGGCGACAGGCGCTCGTAGATCTCGCCCGCGTCGAAGCCCCCTTCGCGTCCGAGTCCCTCCACCACCTGGACCCTCGTGGTCGTTACCTCGCGCGGGGTGGACGCCGGCTCGTCGTCGTCCGTGTCGCAGCCCGCGAAGGCCAGGCCGATCGCGGCCAGGAGCACCGCGCAGGCGCGGCTCACCCGTCGTTCCCGTTTCCAGGTAGCTCGAGCGTGAACGCCGTCCCGCCTGACCGCGAGGCCACCCGCAGCCGGCCGTCCATCCGCTCGGCGAGCTCGCGCGCGATCGCAAGCCCGAGGCCGGCGCCACGTGCCGCGTCGCCGGTGTAGAAGCGCTCGAAGACCTTGGCCCGGCTCCCCTCCGGGAGACCCGGGCCGGCGTCCACCACCGTGAACCCGGCGGCTCCGTTGCTTCGATCAGCCCTCACGGTCACTTGCGTGCCCGCCGGCGTGTGCCGGAGGGCGTTGTCGAGCAGGATACGCATGATCTGAGCCACTCGTTCCGGGTCACAGACGGCCTCCGGCCCGTGCTCGGGGAGCTGCAGGTCCAGGTCGGTGTCGTGGTCGGCAATCGCTGGAGTGAACTCGTGGACGACGCTGCGCGCGAGCTCGGAGAGGTCGACCTCCTCCGGGCGCAGCTCGAGCGAGCCGGCGTCGAGCCGGGACAGGTCGAGCAGGTCGACCGAGAGCTTCTGGAGCCGGTCCACCTGCTCGCTCATCGTCTCCAGGAACTCTCGGCGCGTGTCCTCGTCGAGCTCCTCGTCCTGGAGCAGCTCGACGAAGCCCGCCAGCGAGAAGATCGGCGTGCGCAGCTCGTGCGAGGCGGTGGCGATGAACTCCTTGCGCGCGACGTCGACCTGCCGCAGCTGCGCCTGCATCTCGTTGAAGGTGCGGGTGAGCTGCCCGAGCTCGTCCTTGGAGTCCACGGGCAGCGGGTCCACGAAGCTGCCGCGCGAGACCTCCTCGGCGGCCCGCTCGAGCCGGCGCACTCGCTGCCCGAGCCGGCCCGCCACGATCCAGCCGCCGGCCAGGGCGAGCACGAGCGCGGCCAGCGTGGCGAGCAGCACTCGGTTGCGGATGAACGAGACGGCGGCCTCGACCTCCTCGAAGTCGCGCGAGTAGAGGGCGACGCCAACCCGGCGACCTTCTCTGAGCAGTGGCTGGGCCACCAACCCGATGTCGTCCCCCTGGAAGAAGTCGAACGCGGTCTGCGTCTTGCGGGTCCTGAGCGCGCGGAGCAGCAGCGCGTCGTTGCGCGGTATCAACGACTGCTCGCGAGAGTCGAAGAGTGGATAGAAGTCGAGCCCGCGCAGGTCCTCCTGCCGGCCGACCGGCTCCTCGTCCCAGTCGAACAGCGTGACCTGTGAGTCGGTGCCCTCCGCGACCTGCCGCACCCCGCGCGCGAGCTCATCGTCCGACGGGTCGCCGGTGGCGAGCTCGGTCAGCGCCGGCTCGTAGACGCCCGCCAGCAGCTCCAGGTCGCGCAGCCGGCGCTCCTCGAGGTTCGACTCGGGCTGCGTGGCCACCGAGAAGTAGATCACCGAGAACGCCACCGCGGTGATGGCGAAGAAGACGAGCGCGAGCTTGTTGCGGAGGGAGCGGAGGCGCGGCCGCCAGCTCATGAGTCTCTGAAGCGATAGCCCACGCCGCGCACCGTGAGGATCATCTCCGGGTGCTTCGGCTCCTCCTCCAGCTTCTCGCGGAGGTGCCGGATGTGCACGTCGATCGTGCGCGGGTCGCGGTAGGAGGAGTCGCCCCAGACCCGCTCCAGCAGCATCGTGCGGCTGAACACCCGGCCGGGGTTGCGCGCCAGCGCCGCCAGCACCTCGAACTCGACGTAGGTGAGCCGCACCGCTTCGCCACGCGCCTCCACCTGGCGGCGCTCGAAGTCGATCAGCAGGTCCGCCTGGCGGATCGGCTCCTCGAACTGCTCGTCCGGCTGGGCCAGCGCGGCCCGGCGCAGCACCGCCTTGACCCGGCTGCGGAACTCGCGCACCGAAAAGGGCTTCGTGATGTAGTCGTCGGCGCCGAGCTCGAGCCCGAGGACCTTGTCGATCTCCTCGGTCTTCGCCGTCAGCATGATGATCGGCACCGTGCTGCGCGCCCGGATCTGGCGGCAGACGTCGAAGCCGTCCACCTTCGGCATCATCACGTCGAGCACGACGAGGTCGAAGTTGTCCTCGCTCAGCCGGTCGAGCGCCTCGCGCCCGTCGAGGGCGGGGACGACGTCGTAGCCCTCCTTGCGCAGGGGGTAGGTCAGAAGCTTCTGAACGGAGAGCTCGTCGTCCACGAGCAGGATCCGGGGCGCTGAGGCCGTCACCTTCGGAATTGTAGGTTGCTCCCATCGCCCCCCTCCCATGATCGAGCCGCGCGTGTACAGACTCGCCTTCCTGCCGGCGCTGCTGGCGCTCGTGCTGACCATGTTCTCGCTGCAGAGCCGCCCGCGCCCGCTGCCGCAGGGCCTGGCCGCCGACGTGCTGTTCGACGGCCGCCTGGCCGCGCTCGAGACCGCCCGGATCGCGGAGCGCGAGCCGGACCGGCGCCCGGGCCGCGCGGGGAACCGGCGCACGGCCGAGCGGGTGGCCGAGCTGCTCGACGCGCGCGGGTTCCCGGAGCCCGAGCTCCAGCGCTTCAGCCACGCCGGCCGGGAGCTCGTGAACGTGATCGCCCGGCGCGCCGGGCAGTTGCGCCGCCAGATCGTGATCGTGGCCGCCCGCGACGCCGCGGTGGTGCCGGAGGCCACGGGCAGCGCCGCCGACACCGCCGCGCTGGTCGAGCTGGCGCGCGTGTTCGAGGGGCGGCCCTCCCGCAAGACGCTCGTCCTCGCATCGGTGGACGGCTCGAACCTGGGCGAGGTGGGCACCTCGCGGCTGCTCTCGGAGCTGCCCTCGCCCGAGATGGTGGACGGCCTGCTGGTGATGTCGGACCTGGCCTCGCCGACCCGGCGGGGACCGTTCGTGCAGGCCTGGTCGAACGACTCGAGCCGGGCCGGGATCGGCCTGCAGCGCACCGTCTCCGAGTCGATTCAGCATGAGCTCGACTTCGACCCCGCCACGTCGGGCGCGCCCGGGCAGCTCGCGCGGCTCTCGTTCCCGATCGGCATCGGGTCGCAGGGCGTGCTGCTCGACGCCGGGTACGACGCGGTGCGCATCTCCGGCAGCGGCGAGCTTCCACCGGAGGGGAACGGGCCCGTCGAGTCGATCGACGAAGACGCGATCGGCGCCCTCGGCCGCGCCACCCTGCGCACCGTCACGGCGCTCGATCTCGGCCCGCGGCCGGAGCACGGTCCCGAGAGCTACGTGACGGCGGTGAGCCAGGTGATGCCGGGGTGGGTGCTGTCGCTGCTCGCAGGCACGCTCCTGCTGCCGGCGCTGGTGGCCGCCGTGGACGCTTTCGCGCGGTGCCGCCGGCAGCGGATCGACGTGCTCCCGTGGCTGCGCTGGCTCGGCGCCTGGACCGCGCCCTTCCTGGCGGGCTACGCGCTGGCGGAGCTGCTCGCCCTGGCCGGAGCCACGCCGTCGCCTCCGCCCGCGCCGGTGCCGCCCGGCGTGCTGCCTGTGGACGGCGCGGCGCTCGGCGTGCTCGCCGGAGTGGGAGTGGCCATGGCGCTCGCGCTGCTGCTCGCGCGCTGGCTCGCCGCACGGCCCGATCAGCGGCTCGCCACACCCGCGGGGCCGGGCGCGGCGGTGGCGGTGGCGCTCGTCGTCGGCGTGACGTCGCTGCTCCTGTGGGTGGCCAACCCCTACACCGGCCTGATCCTGGTGCCGGCCGCCCATCTGTGGCTGCTGGCGCTGCTGCTCGCGGGCCCCCCGCCGCGGCGGCTGCGGGCGTTGCTGCTCGGGCTGGGGGCGCTGCCGCCGCTCCTGGTCACGATCTACTACCTGTTTGCGCTCTCCATCGACCCGGTCGGTGGCGCCTGGTACCTGCTCCTGCTGGTGACCGGCCACGCGGTGGCGCCCGGCACGGCCTTCGTCGGCTGCGTCATGCTGGGCACGCTGTGCGCGGCGGCCGAGCTCGTCTACCGCCAGCCCGGGGCGGCGCCGCCCGAAGAGTCGCCGCCGGAGGGCCCGTCGGTGTACGGGCCGGGCGCCTACGCGGGGCCCGGCTCGCTGGGCGGGACCAAGTCGGCGCTCCGAAGGTAGTCCAGGGCGGCCGGCCGCACATCGAGGCGCTGCGCTGCGATGCCGATGCACGCTCTGCAGGATGGGCAGAAGGTACGTTTTCAATGGTGAGCACAACAATTGACGCCACTCTCGCCAAGCGCGTCAGGCGGGGGCGATACGAGGTGAACGCGCATGCGGTCGCGGAGGCGATGATCCTGCGCTGGAAGCGCGTGTCACTCGTGCTCGTAGCCGCTCAGGCCCTCGACCACCTGGCCGTCGAGGCCGATGAGGGCGAGCCCGAGGCCGGCGGCGACGTGGCCTAGCCACGTGACCGGCGCCGCCGCCTCGGCCGCCTCACGCCGTTCCGGCGGGACCGTTACGAGCAGCTCGTAGTCGTCGCCGCCCGACGCGGCGAAGCGGACCGCGTCGCCGCCCGCAACCTCTGTCACGCCGCTCGCCACGGGCACACGCGCGAGCTCGACCCTCAGGGACACCTCGCTCCGCGCGGCCACGTGGCCGGCGTCGGTGGCCAGCCCGTCGCTCAGGTCGATCATCGCGCTTGCGCCCGCGCGCGCCAGGGCGCGGCCCTCGGCCAGTCTCGGCTCCGGCCGCAGGTGGCGCCGCACGAGCTCGGCCGGCTCGCGCACGCCTCGCTCCAGCAGGAGCCTGCCGGCCTCGGAGCCGCCCAGCTCGCCCGTCACTCCCACCAGGTCGCCGGCGCGCGCGCCGTCCCGGCCCACGAGCTCCTGCTCGCGCTCGGCCCAGCCGGTCACCGCCACCGTCACGGTCAGCACCGGCCCGCTCACCACGTCCCCGCCCGCGATCGTGACGTCGTAGCGCCCGGCCAGCTCCTCCATCCCGGCCACCAGGCCGAGCGCTTCGCCGAAGCCGGCGGGCAGCACGAGAGAGACGTACGCCTCGCCCTGCTCGGCCCCCATCGCGGCCAGGTCGGACAAAGCGGTGGCGAGCGCCTTCCAGCCCACGTCCGCGGGCGTGTGCGTGGCGAGCGAGAAGTGCACGCCGTCCACGACCGTGTCGATCGAGGTGACCGCCAGCGGCCGCGCCCGCACCACCGCCGCGTCGTCGCCCGCCCAGCGCACGAGGCGGCCGCTGCGATCGGCGATCGCCGCCTGTATCGCCTCGATCAGCCGCCGCTCGGCCACGGCCGGCGGGTCATGGGCCTTCGGGCGCCACGCTGCCGCCGCCGGTGCCGCCGGTGCCCTCGGCGGGCGGCGGGGCGAGCGTCTCCTGCTCGGGCGCCACCTCAGGCGCCTCTTGCGGCGGCGCCTCGTAGTAATCGGGGTCGTAGGTCGGCTCGGTGTATGTCTGCGTCTCGTAGCCGGTGGTGGTGCTCGAGCTGCCCGAGGACGAGTAGTCGCCGTAGAAGGGAGATGAGACGAAGGACTCCTGGGGGAGCGGGAAGTCCTCGCAGTACCCGTCCGAGGCGGGTTGCATGAACGCCCCCCAGACCGGTGCCGCGTACTCGCCGCCCTGGGCGCCCGGCATGGCCACGCCGGCGTCCGGATAGCCCACCCATACCGCGGTCGAGAGCTGCGGGGTGTAGCCCACGAACCAGGCGTCCTTGGCCTCGTCCGTGGTGCCGGTCTTGCCGGCGGCCGGGCAGCCGTAGGAGGCCCGCGTGCCGGTGCCGGACTGGACGTTCGACTCGAGGATCTGGGTCACCTCGTAGGCCTGCCCGTCGGTCATGACGCGCTTGCCCTTCGCCTTGGCCCACTTCTCGCGCGTGCCGTCCGGGAACACGACCCGCTGGATCCCCGTGGCGCGGCGGCGCACGCCGCCGGCGGCGAGCGTGGCGTAGGCGTTCGCCATCTCGAGCGTCGTGACGCCGCGGGTGAGCCCGCCGAGGCCCTCGGCGGGGTAGCAGTCGAGCTTGGTGGTGATCCCGAGCAGCCGAGCGGTCTTGCAGACCGACTCGGGCCCGATGTCCAGGATCAGCTGGGCGTATACGGTGTTGTCCGACGCGAGCGTGGCGCTGGTGAGGCTCATGCTCCCCGAGTACGAGTCCCCGAAAGTCTTGACCTCCCAGGGCGGTGCGCCCTCGCCCACGTTGAGCGCGACCGGCTTGGAGGTGTATGAGGTGGAGTCGGGGTCGACGCCCTTGAGGATCGCCGCCGTCAGCACCATCGTCTTGAAGGCCGAGCCGGGCTGGCGGTGGCCCTGGGCGGCGAGGTTGAAGCGGCGCTCGCCGTAGGTGCCGCTCGATGCCATCGCCCGGATCTTCCCGGTGTTGGGGTCGATCGCCACGATCGCGGAGGCCGGCCCGGCGGGATCGCCCCAGTAGGCGTTGATCGCGTCGCGGGCGAGGTCCTGCATCTTCGGGTTGATCGTCGTGTGGATGCGCAGGCCGCCTTGGCGCGCCACGCCGGCCCCGTAGCGCTCGATCAGCTTCTCCTGGACGTAGTCGAAGAAGTAGGGCTCACGGCGGTGCACGTAGCGGAAGCCGCGCTTCAGCCGGAGCTTGCGTCGCGCCGCCTTCTGGTACTCGAGCGGGGTGATGTAGCCGTTGTCGAGCATCTGCTCGAGCACCTCGTTGCGCCGCTCGATGGCCGCCGTGGGGTTGCGGAACGGGTTGTATTGCGAGGGCGCCTGGGGCAGGCCCGCGAGCAGCGCGGACTCGTGCAGCTCGAGGTCCTTGGCGTGCTTGTCGAAGTAGGTCACCGACGCCGCCTCCACGCCGATCGACGTCCGCCCCTCGACCGTGCCGTACGGGACCGAGTTGAGGTAGTTGTGGAGGATCCAGGTCTTGGAGTGCTTCTCCTCGAGCTCCGACGCGAGCTTGGCCTCGCGGATCTTGCGGGCGAAGTTGCGCTCGGGGTCCCTGATGTAGAGCGCCCGCACCAGTTGCTGGGTGATCGTCGAGCCGCCCTGCACGGTCTCGCCCGACTCCAGGTTCTTGATGCCCGCGCGCACGATCGCGTTCAGGTCGACGCCCTCGTGCTTGTAGAAGCGCTCGTCCTCGATCGCCACGGTGGCGCGGCGCAGGTGCACGGGGAGGACCTCCCAGGGCACGACGCGGCGCAGGATGTCCGACTGGATGAAGCCGAGCCGCGTGCCGTCGGCCGCGTACACCACCGACAGCTCGCCCTTGTCGTCCGGCTTCAGCTCGTTCAGGTCGGGGGCGCCGGCGGCGATGGCCAGCACGTATCCCGCCGCCGAGAGGACGGCGATGACGCAGATGGTGGCGATCACGCCCACGCCCAGCAGCACCTTGCTGCCGGCGCCGTGGCGCTTGCGCCTCCTCGTCTTTCGCTGCCGGTGGCTCATGCTCGAATGACCTGCGAGTGACCGCGCGCTCAGGAGGCCTCGACGGAGGATAGACCGTGCTTGCGGAGCAGACGCAGCCAGCGCTGCCGCAGCTCCGCTGCCGTCTTCCCGCGGTCGCGCGGGGAGGGTGTCCAGCTGGTGGCGCTGAGGCGCACTCCCTCCTTGTCGGTTTCCGCGACGACGGCCTTGATGCCCTCCTCCTCGTTGGTGATCAACTCGATCGCCCGGTCGAGATCCGCGTCGGGGGGAAGCCAGACGGAGACCTCGACCTGCACGCGCGGGTCGAGGATCGTGTGGTTCTCGATCGAGCTCTGCGCGAGCAGCTCGTTCGGGATGATGAGCCGGCGGCCGTCGTCGAGGCGGATGTACGTGTACGAGAGCCGCACGTCCTCCACCTCGCCCGTCTCCTCCTCGAATGTCACGAGGTCGCCGATCCGGATCGGCTGGGTGATCGCGAGCATGACCCCGGCGACCGCGTTCGCGAGCGTCGCGCGGGCGGCGAAGCCGACCACGATGCCGAGCACGGCGGAGGAGGCGAGCACCGTCGTGGCCACGCGCTTGACCGAGGGGAACTGCAGGGCGACGACCGCGACCCCGATCAAGATGATCAGGGCGAAGACCAGGCGGCGCACGAGCCGAAGGCGCGTCGTGGCGACCGGTGACAGGTCGCCCACCGCCACTGCGCTGCTGATCCGCTTGCCGCGCCGCTTGAGCGCCCGGTCCACGATCTCCGCGACCAGGATGGCGATCGCGATCGTGGCGACCGCGGTCACCCAATCGACGGTCTCGACTCCTGTGTAGAACTCGACTCGCGGCATGGCCTATGACGCTACCCCGACCGCGGCGCCGGCAGTCGCCGCCGTCCGCGGCTCCACCGCCCTGCGTGCAGCATGGAGGGTGTTCTGGACTACGCGCGCGGCCGTGCTCGTCGTTGCGATTTTCGCCGCGCTCTCGTTCGGTCCTGCGCTCGGCGGGCTCGCAGAGCGAAATCAGGACGTCTTCGACGAGCCGGAGCTCACCCGGGCGCTGGCCGAGCCGCTGCTCTCGCCGCTCGCCCGCTGGGACGCGGCTTGGTATCTGCGCATCGCCGACTCGGGCTACGCCGGCAGCGACGAGCGTGCCGCCTTCTTCCCGCTCTACCCCCTGCTGGTGCGCGCCGTGGCCGCTCCCTTCGGCGCCACGCCCGCCGCGCTGCTCGTCGCGGCGTACGCGGTGGCCCTGGCCGCCTTCCTCGGGGCGCTCGTCCTGCTCCACCGGCTGGTCTCGATCGAGCTCGGGCGGCCCCTGGCGCAGCCTGTGCTGCTCCTCCTCGCCGTCTTCCCTGCGGCGGTGTTCTTCGGGGCGCCCTACTCGGAGAGCCTGTTCCTGCTCCTCGCCGTCGGGGCCTTCTACGCCGCCCGCACCAATCGCTGGGCCTGGGCGGGCGTGGCCGTCGCGGGCGCCGCGGCCACGCGGAGCGCCGGGGTGCTCCTGCTGGTGCCGCTGGCGATGCTCTGGTGGAGCTCGCGGCCCCGCCGCCCGCGGGATGCCGCCTGGCTCCTGCTCGGGCCGCTCGGGATGGCGGCCTACGCCGCGTTCCTCGGCCTCGCCGAGGGGGATGCGCTTCGCTTCCTCGACGTCCAGGACGCGTGGTCACGCGAGCTCGCGATCCCGTTCGCCGGCGCCTGGGACGGCTTCACCGCTGCCGTGGACGGCGCCCGCCAGCTCCTCTCCGGGCAGCGCGAGGAGGTCTACTTCGAGCAGGCGGCGGGCGACCCGTACCGGATCGCCGCACTCAACCTGATGCTGTTCGGCACGCTCGTGTTCGCCGTCGTCGCGTGCCTCGGCTGCCTCCGGCGCCTGCCGAAGGCCTACGGCGCGTGGGTGGCGGTTTCGCTGGTGCTGCCGCTCACCTTCCCGGTCCAGCCACAGCCGCTGATGTCCCTGCCACGCTTCGTAGCGGTGCTGTTCCCGATCTTCATGTGGCTCGCGCTCTGGTCCGAGGAGCGCCGGGCGACGGCCCGCGTGGCGGCGGTGTCGGCGCTCGGGCTAGGCCTCTTCACC
The DNA here is from genome assembly GCA_963835705.1 of uncultured Thermoleophilaceae bacterium. Classification (GTDB taxonomy): domain Bacteria; phylum Actinomycetota; class Thermoleophilia; order Solirubrobacterales; family Thermoleophilaceae; genus JACVRW01. The sequence continues at coordinate 221,657 of CAWIGR010000013.1, read as the reverse complement.
GCCCAGTTCGCGAGCTGGCACTGGGTGTCGTGAAGGCCACGGTGCTGCTCGACGCGCTCGGCACGCTGGTCGAGCTGCAGCCCCCCGCGCCGCGCCTGCGGCGCCGGCTTGCGGAGGAGGGATTCGCGGTGTCGGAGGAGCGGGCCGCGGCGGGCTTTGCCGCCGAGATCTCCTACTACCTCGCGCACCACCTCGAGGGCTCGGACCGGGAGCGCCTCGATGACCTGCGCGACCGCTGTGCGACGGCGATGATGGAGGCGCTCGACCTGTCCGGGCTCGACCACGCCACCGCGCGCCGGGCCATGCTCGGCTCGCTCGAGTTCAGGCCCTTTCCCGACGCCCTCGCGGGACTCGGAGAGCTGCGCGAGCGCGGCCATACCCTCGTGGTGGTCAGCAACTGGGACTGCTCCCTGCCGGATTGGCTCGGACCGACCGGGCTGCTCGAGCTCGTGGACGGGGTCGTCACCTCCGCCGCCGCCGGCGCGGCCAAGCCGGATCCCGCTGCGTTCCATAGGGCGCTCGAGCTCGCCGGGGTGGACGGCGCCGGCGCCGTGCACGTGGGCGACTCGCTCGACAACGACGTGGCGGGGGCCCGCGCGGTGGGCATCCGCGCGATCCTGGTCCGGCGCGAGGGCGGCCCGCCACGCGGGGTCGAGACGGTCCGGGCGCTGACGGAGCTCCCCACCCTAGTCTGAGGGCAATGGAGAGCGCCGTGTCTCCCCCTCCCGATCCGCCGGAGCTTCCGGAGGACGCCCGGCCGCGATGGCCGTGGTGGTACGGGCCCGTGGGCTTCCTCGCGGGCGCGGTCACCGGACTGATCACTGCCGGCATAGCGTGGGCCGTGATCGGGGTGGACGACCCGGGCGAGTCGCCGGCGGCGATCATCGTGGGCACGCTCCTGCTGGACGGCTCGCTGGTGGCGGTGGCGCTCCTGTTCGCCTCGTTCGTGCGCCGGCCGAAGCCCTGGCACTTCGGCCTGCGCCGCACGCCCTTCTGGCCCGCCGTCGGCTGGGCGGCGCTCGGGATCTTCAGCTTCTACGTCTTCGCGGCCGTGTACTCGGTGGCGGTCGATCCGGAGGTCGAGCAGAGCGTGGCCGAGGACCTGGGGGCCGACGAGAGCACTTTCGGCCTGGTCGCGGCCGGCTTCATGATCATCTGCGTCGCCCCGTTCGCCGAGGAGTTCTTCTTTCGCGGCTTCTTCTACGGGGCGCTCCGCACGCGGTTCTCGGTGGCGGCCGCCGCGATCATCGACGGTCTCGTGTTCGGGCTGATCCACTTCGAGGGCGGGACCGACGGCCTCCTGATCGTGCCACCCCTAGCGGTGCTCGGAGTGGTCTTCTGCCTCGTGTACGAGAAGACCCGGTCCATCTATCCGGTTGTCGCGCTGCACTCGATCAACAACTCGATCGCCTACGCGGCGCAGGCGGACGGCGGTGCGGTGTCGGCCGTGCTCGGACCGCTGATGGTGGCTGCCTGCGCCCTCGTGCCTCGTTTCTCACGAGCGGCTCCGGCGCCCGTGGCATAGTGATGCGCAAATGAACCCGCGCTGGCTCGCTCTGACAGTCGTTTCCCTCCTGGCGCTGGGGGCCGCTCCGGCGGCCGCCCAGGAGCCCGTCGCCGGAGCCGCCGGCTACAAGCTGAAGCGAGGGATCGCGACGCAGAAGATGCGCTACTACGCGCCCGCCCAGGAGGTCGTGTTGCGCGGACGGGTGAAGCCGGCGGTGCGCGGCGAGGTGCTGACCCTGTACGCGATCCGCGGCAAGAAGGCGACCAAGGAGGTGCGGCGCAAGGTCGGGAGCGGCGGGCGGTTCGAGTTCCGCTTCAAGGTGGGGAAGCCGGGCGTCCTGCGCCTGGTGATCAAGCATCGGGCGAGCCCGGCGCAGGGGGCTTTCCGCACGCGCAGCCGCCGCATCACCGTGGTGGATTGGCAGGCGGGTACCGGCGAGCGCGGGCTGAAGGTGCTGCTGCTCCAGCGCGCGTTGATCCGGGAGGGCTTCGCCACCCCGGTCACGGGCTACTACGACGACGCCACGGCGCGGGCCGTGCTCGCCTTCCGGAAGACCAACGACCTCGGCAGAGACGGATACGCGCTCAAGCAGGTGTTCGCGATGCTGATGCGCGGCGAGGGCAGCTACCGGCTGCGCTACCCGAATGCCGGGAAGCACGTGGAGTTCGACTGGTCGCGCCAGGTGCTGGTGCTCGCGCGCGGCGGGCGGCCGTACCGGACCTACCACACGTCGTCGGGCGCCCCGTCCACCCCGACGGTGTTCGGGAGCTACCGCTTCTACCTGCAGACGCCGGGCACGAACTCGAAGGGCATGGTCCACTCGTCGTACTTCATCCGCGGCTACGCGATCCACGGGTATCCGTCGGTGCCGAACTACCCGGCGAGCCACGGATGCCTGCGGGTGCCGATCCCCAACGCGCTGTCGATCTTCAACTGGATCGACATAGGCGACCCGATCTACGCGTACCGGTAGCCGGGCCGCCGGGGGCGGCGCGCTCGGCGCCCCTGCTCGAACTGTCGTGCATTGGGGCCCACATAGGGCCACAGAACGCGACACTTGGGCCCGGCCACAGAACGCGAAGGCCCCGCCCGGGCGGGGCGGGGCCTCCACGTGGTTCCCCCTCTCGCCGTGACCCGCGCGGTGCGCGGGCCCGCCTCGGCGAATCGGCGAGCTACTGAACCGGTGCGCCTCCGTCAGCAGTGGTTGCGGCTGTGGCGGCCGGGTCGGCCACGGCGGTCTCGGCCGGAGCCGGAGCCGTCTCGACCGGAGCCGGGGCGGGTGCGGGCTCGGCGGGCGCCGGGGCCGGCTCCACGGGCGCGGGGGCGGGCTCGGCCGGAGCGGGCGCGGGGGCCGGCCGCCACCGGTGCCGGGGCGGGCTCGACCGGGGCGGGCGCGGGCGCGACCTCGACGGGTGCCGGAGCGGGCTCGACCGGAGCGGGCGCGGGGGCGGCCTCGACGGGTGCCGGGGCGGGCTCGACCGGAGCGGGCGCGGGGGCCGGAGCCACCGGTGCCGGGGCGGGCTCGACCGGGGCGGGCGCGGGGGCGACCCGACGGTGCCGGAGCGGGCTCGACCGGGGCGGGCGCGGGGGCCGGAGCCACCGGGGCCGTCTCGACCGGGGCGGGTTCGACCGGCACCGGGGCCGCTTCGACCGGCACAGGCGCGGCCTCGACCGGCACCGGCGCGGCCTCGACCGGCACCGGCGCGGCCTCGGTTGGCACGGGCGCGGCTTCGACCGGCACCGGCGCGGCTTCGGTCGGCACGGGCGCGGCTTCGACCGGCACCGGGGCCGTTTCAACCGGCACGGGCGCGGCCTCCACCGGCACGGGCGCCGCCTGGGTCGGGACCGGCGCGGCCTCCGTCGGCACGGGCGCGCCCTGCGCGGCGGCGTCGAGCATCGCCTCGGGTGCGCCGGGCGCAGCGGTCGGCGTGGTCGGGCCCACCGCGGCCATGGCCACGGCCTGCCGCGCCTTGAGCGCCTCCTTCTTGCCCACCCCGCCCCTCGACGTGCTCCAGGCGGCGGTGGTGACCGCCGCGCGGGCGGTGGTCGCCCTGCCGGCCTTCGGGGAAGAGCCCCCGACCGCCGTCGTGGCCTTCGCGGTCCTCGCGGCCGTGCCCGGCATCGATCCGCCCTGCAGGTATCCACGCGGGTTCTGCGCCTGCCCGTTCACGCGGGTCTCGAAATGGACGTGCGGGCCGGTGCAGCTCCCCGTGCAGCCCACGTACCCGATCACCTGGCCCTGCTGCACGCGGGCTCCCTGGCTCACGGCGAAGCGCGACATGTGCGCGTAGCACGTGGAGAAGGCGTTCGTATGGGTGATGCAGACGATGTTCCCGTAGCCGCTCTGCTGGCCTGCCACGGTCACGCTGCCGCAGGCGGCGGCGCGGATGGGGGTGCCCTCCGGCGCCGCGATGTCCATGCCGTCGTGGTTGCGGCCCCAGCGCGGGCCGAACTCCGAGGTGAGGGTTCCGTTGACCGGGGATGAGACGGTCGATCCACAGACGCCGCTCACAGGCTTGGTCCCCTCGAGCCCCCCGCCTGCCGAGGGCGTGTCGGACTGGCCGCCGGCCGGCGCCTCGTCGGCGTCGCCGCCGCCCACGGGGCCGCGCGTGTCGTCCGGAGCGCTCGTCTCGTCCGGAGCGCTCGTCTCGTCCGGTGCGCTCGCCTCGTCCGTCCCGCCCGTCTTGCCCGGGCCGCTCTTCTCGACGGGAGCGCTCGCCCGGACCGTGTCACCCGCGGCGCCGTCGGACGAGGCCGTAGCCCGCACCCCGGCCGTGTCGTTGCTGGAGCTCCCGGCCAGCGCGGCCGGCTGGGCGATGCCCGCCTGCGCGTCGATCTGCCTTCCGACGCTCGCGAGGTGCTGCTCGATCCGCTCCGTCACCTGGGGAGAGACGTTCGACGCTCCCACGGCCGACCCGCTCCCGAACAGCGAGCCCCACGTGACGGGGCCGACGATGCCGTCCACCTCCAGCCCGGCGCCGGCCTGGTGCCGGCGCACGGCGCTGTCGGTCTGTGCGCCGAAGACGCCGTCCGCCGGCACCCCGAGCGCCTTCTGGACGTGCGCCACGAGCTCGCCCTGGCTGCCGTACATGAGCGGCAGGCCGCCTTCGCGTACCTCGATGGCTCGTGCCGAGGGCGTCTCCGTGGCCACCTCGACCGGGACGTTGCCGCCCGCGCCGAACTGCGCCATCGCCATCGGCGCTGCGGGGCCGGCCATCGTGGCGGCCGCCGCGGCGGCTGAGAGCCCCTTGCGCCGTGTGTGCTCGCGGCGTACGCGAGGAGCGAGCGCCCGCCGCAGGCGCGAACGAGCGAGCGATCGCTCCCAGAGCTCAGTTTCCGTCAGGTCCCGGTGGGCAAGCCTCATCCGTCATGTCCCCTTCCGATCGGGCCTACGGGGTTAGCTGACGGGCTCGCGCTGGAAGATGCGCTATGCGGAATTCGGCTCCGCGATTCGCCCCTGGCGACCGGGCAGGCCGCCTCTGGTTCCCCCGTTCCTCGCGCCAGGGCGACACGAGGATTCGGCGCTTGACTTCAGACTCTCCGCAAACAGCCCCTTGCAGGGAAAGTTGCGCCGGGCCAGAGTAGCGGATGCCGGCGACGCTCGCCTAGATCTCGGCCCCGCGCCAGTCCCCGCCGCGTGCTCGCGGCTTGGGCAGCATGTTCGCGAGGAAGCCGAGCGCGAGGCCGTACAGCAGCAGCGCCAGGAGCGTGGGGACCCCGCGGGCGACCCAGGCGTTCTGGGAGTCGACCAGGTCGGCGAACGGCGCGAGCAGCACGTCGTTGACGTCGTCGATCAGCTCGCGGAAGCCGTCGTGGGCGGCCTCGCGGGCCGCCTCGTCGCGTGCGGTCCGCACGATCGGGGCGGGATCCGACGGGACCCCCTCGAGCTCGTTGGACAGCGCCTGCTGCTGGGTCTTCGAGCCGCGATCGAGCTCGTCGACCGCGAACAGCGCGAAGCCGACCAGGACGAAGGCCGAGATGACGATCGCTGCTATGCGGAGAATCGATCCCATCGCGGCTAATATCGGCAGCGGCGTGCGGATCCTGACCCCTGTCGAGCGCTCCTGCACAGATGGCTGAGGCCCGCGCGACACTCGTCGAGGAGCTGCGCGAGCACGCCCTCGTGATCGGCGAGGTGACGCTCACGAGCGGGCGCACCGCTCAGTACTACGTGGATGCCAAGCGGGCCATCCTCCGGCCCGCCGGCTTCGCGGCCCTGGGCGAGCTGGTCCGCGCGGAGGCCGAGCGCAGGGGCGCGACGGCGGTGGGGGGCATGACGATGGGCGCGGACCCCGTTGCCTGTGCCGCGCTCGCCGCCGGGGCGCAGGTGAAGGCGTTCTTCGTGCGCAAGGAGCGCAAGCAGCACGGGCTTCAGCGCTGGGTGGAGGGGCCGCCGCTCGAGCCGGGCGAGCGCTGCCTGATCGTCGAGGACGTGGTCACCACCGGTGGGTCCACGGTGCAGGCGATCGAGCGCGTGCAGGAGGAGGGGCTCGAGATCGCGGGCGTGACCAGCGTCCTCGACCGGCTGGCGGGCGGTGCGGAGGCCATCGAGGCAGCCGCGAACGGGGCGGCCTACCGGCCCCTGACGACGATCGACGACGTCTTCCCGGACCGGCCCGACCGCTAGCCCACGAGCCAGTCGTCGATCAGCCGCCGGGAGATCGAGTACGGCGGCGGCAGCCGGAGGTCGCTTGCACCTCCGGCCGCGGCCGTGAGCTCGGCGCGTTCGAACCAGCGCACCTCCGACAGCTCGCCGTCGCGCGGTTGGGGTTCGGTGCCGCTCTCGGCGACCGCGTGGAACCCGATCATCAGCGAGCTCGGGAACGGCCAGGGCTGCGAGGCGACGTAGCCGACCCCGCCCACCACGACGCTCGACTCCTCGCGCACCTCGCGGCGCACCGCCTCCTCGAGCGTCTCACCGGGCTCGACGAAGCCCGCGAGCACGGAGAAGCGGCCCTCCGGCCAGCTCGCCTGACGACCTAGCAGGAGCCGGGCCCCGTCCACCACGCGCACGATCACGACCGGGTCGGTGCGCGGGAAGTGGTGGGCGTCGCACGCTGGGCAGTGGCGTTCGTGGCCGCCGTCGGCTTGCTTCGTGGGCCGGCCGCAGTTGGCGCAGAAGCGGTGACGACGGTGCCACGCGACGAGCGATGCCGCGTAGGCGGCAAGCGCGGCCTCCGCGGCCGGCAGCTCCGTGGCCGCCTCGCGCAGCCCGGCGGGACGGCCTCGATCGGGCTCCGAGCCGCCCGCGTCCTGGGCGAACACTGGCCGCTCGCCGGCGACGCCGAGAAAGACGCTGTCCCCGTTGGGCGGGACCAGCACCAGGCGCCCGTCCTCGAGCCACAGCCCGCGCTCGGACAGCACCAACGAGCGGGCCGCGGGATCGGCGCGCCTCGCCGCGAGCCACTCCGGACGCCGGCGCTCCAGCGGGGCGCGGTCGAGCGGCGCACCCGCGAACACGATGGGCTCGGGCATCGGCCCCAGCCTACGCGCTGCCCAGAAAGCGCACGACGTCCGCCGCTTCCTTGCGCAGCGCGGCGGCGACGGCGCCGCTGAGCGGGCGCAGGGGCCGCAGCTCGACCTCTCCGCCGCGCATCGTCCAGGTGGCGGCGGCCCGGCCGCGGACGAGCGCGAAGGGGCGAAATACGCCGCTGACGGTGATCGCCGTCTGATGCTCTCCCACCACGTGGCGGCGCGAGGTCCAGCCCAGCAGCACCGGGTCGAAGGCGCCCAGCAGGCGAGGCGGCGGCAGCTTCGCCGCCGCCGGTCGTTTCGCGAGGTCGACGGTGGCGTCCCCACGCTGCTCGAGCTCCGAGGCGATGGCCGTCAGGCCGGCCCGCACGTCGCGCAGCGGAAGGCCGCTCCATCTGGCCAGGTCGCGCTCGGTGGCCGGGCCGTGCCCGGACAGGTAGCGGCGGGCCAGCTCGGCGAGCGCGGTGTCGCGATCGACCGGCCCCGCCTCGCCGAGCCAGTCACGGACCAGCACGTAGGCCTGGTCGCCGTCTGCCACGGGACCCCGGACAGCGAGGCCGCGCAGGCAGACGAGCGCGAGGAGGTGGATCAGCGCCTGGCCTTCGGTCCTGATGCCGGCCCGCGTGAGACGCTCGCCGAGCTGCGCGCGGGTGAGCGGCCCCTGCTCGGCGAGGGAGCGCTCGACGACGGCGGCGCCCCGCTCGATCTCGGCCTCACCGAAGCCGTCCTGGCCGAGCCGCCGAACCGTGTTCGTGAGCCTGCGCGAGGCGGTGAGGGCCTGAAGCCAGGGATAGTCCTCGCTGCGGACGAGGTGGAGAGTGCCGCGGTTGAGCCAGGTGACGACGAGCGAGCGATCCTCGGTGAGCGCGCGGTCGACGTGGGCGGCGGACAGGCCGGTGGTGCGAGCGCGGACGGCGAGGCGAAACCCGCGCGGATCCTGGCCCTGGATGGCGAGCAGCCGCTCGGCGACGCTGACCGGGCCGCGCGCGGGCCGGCCCGCGAGCAGCTGAGCCGTAAGCCGCTCGCGGAGCACCCTCAGGAGAGCTTGATCTCGCCCTCGATGACGATCTCCCGCTCGACGCCCTCCACGGTCACGGTGGCGCGGGCCGGAAGGGTCTCGCCCCCCTCAAGCCGGCCCGACTCGAGCCGCTCCCGGACCCCGAGCTCGATCTCACGCTGAGCGGTGACCCCGAGCGTCTTGAGGAAGCGCCGCACGGACAGGTTGAACACCTCTTCGTCCATGCCGGGCTTATACCCGTCGCGGCCGCTGGGTCGGCACGAGTCCCTGCGGCGCGCCGACCACGACGCCCGCAATCGATCCGCGGCCGCCCAGCACGACCATCGCGAGATGAAGATCGAGAAGGAGAACTCGAACTGGCCCGGGTTGACGACCGCGACCAACGCGAGCGCGAACCAGTACCACGGGCGCAGGTCCAGCGCTCCGAATTGGCCGATCAACGGCAGCTCGATGCGGTCGATGGGCCCGAGCAAGCCGGGCCGGAGGTGAGCGTGCCGCCGAAGAACTCGAGGTCGAGCAGGCCGGCGAAGCCCACGATGATGTTGAGCCCGGGCGCCATCACCACGTAGGCGGCGGCCAGGACCATGTTGTTGAGGACGTTGCCGCCCGGGCTGAAGAACGCGGCGCGACCGCGGCGAGCGCAAACAGCGCCACCACCCCCGGGAGCGCTGCGCCGCAGCACGGTCACGCCGCTGCTCTGTGCCGATCGGCGGCCTGGCCGACCGCCGCCATACCGAATCCGCGCATCAACTGGGTAGAGGGGGCTTAGAAGGGAGCTCCCGTGACCGAAGGAGAACCGAGATGGGAAAGCTGATCGCGACAACGCAGGCCACCGTCGACGGCGTCATAGACCCGGTCGGCGAGTGGGTGCAGCCGGACTCAGACCATGGCGAGTACTCGTTCGAGCGTCAGGCGAGATCCAGCGGGCTGGTCCTCGGCCGCAAGACCTATGAGGGGCTGGCCGGCTTTTGGCCGAGCCAGTCGGGCAAATGGGCGGACATGGTCAACCCGCTGCCGAAGTACGTCGGGTCCAACAGCCTGTCCGGCGATCTCGAGTGGAACGCGACCCTGCTCGAGGGGGACCTCGAGGACTCGATCCCGAAGCTCAAGGACGAGGTCGACGGTGACCTGTTCATGCACGGCAGCGGCGAGTTCGCCTACGCCCTCGCCGAGAAGGGCCTGATCGACGAGTACGAGGTCTACCTGAACCCGCTCGTCTGGGGCGAGGGAAACGTCCATGTGCTCGGCGACAGGGGAACCGTCCGGATGGAGCTCGGCGACGTGAAGCGGTTCGACTCCGGAGTGGTTCTCCTCACCTACCTCCAGGCGTCTTGACTTGGCTATTCCTGACGCCCCGAGCAGGATTCGAACCTGAGGCCTACTCCTTAGGAGGGATGTCTTCGACCTCGTCGGAAGCCCGGTTCCCGCCCTGAGTTACCTGCAGTTCCCACCTGGTTCCCGCGGCCGAGACCGCCGAAGCCGCAGAACCGGCCTTGGGAGCCACCGGGCGACACCGGGTCGTCCAACACGATTTCGCCGGCGCGCTCAACAGTCAGCCAGAGCTCGTCGTCGCTGCCGTCGTTGTAGTCGGTCAGGGTCGCGCTCACTTCGCCCGCGGACGCCCTCGTCGAGGTTCACCTCTGTCTTCGCAACCAAGAAGATCTGCCGGTCGAGCCCGGTCGAAGACTTGAGGCGCAGAACATCGCCTGCCGAACGGCCAACCGGGTATACGCCAAGAGCCTCGACGCCGCCCGGGAGCAGAACAGGACGGTGACGGTCCTCCGTCACGGCGGCTTCCGTTGGAGGTGCCGGGCGTACAACCCCCACCACCGCAACGGAAATCCCGCTTACTACGAATGGAAGTGTCGCGCCGTCGGCGAGCGCCTCGTTCATTACCGCTGGCTCAGCGGCGAGTAGCCGCCACGTCAAGGTCGGGATTTCGGGCGTCGTGACTAACGCCGGCGTCGCCTGTGTGCGAGTTCGGTCACTATCGGTACGTGCGCTCGAGGAAGACGACGCGGTCCTCGAGCGATTGCCCGGCGATCGCGAGCACGGCGGCGACGAGTGCGCCACGGCCGGCGGGGCGGCGCGAGAATCGCGACGACAGGGCGATGAGGATGCCCGGATGCTGGCGCCCGGCCCCCAGGTGGTCTGCGGAGATGCGGGCGAAGTCGGCGACGTTTTCGCTGAGCAGCACGTAGCCGTCGGCCGCTGCGGCGGCGAATATGTCCAAGTCGGAACGGCCGGCGAGTCCCAGGTCGGCCACAGTTACTGCATCGATACGCGCATCGCGAAAGGCTTCGGCGTGACTTGCCGAGTACATCTCGTCGAGTAGCAGCCTCACTACATGTCGGCCGCGGCTGTTTCCCGGCGGTGCAGCTCGATTCGAGCGGCGATCTCGTCCGGGTAGGCGGCGCGGTAGCGCAGCGCGGCGTCGATCTGCGCCCGCGAGACGGTTCCCTCGCCGGCCAGTTCGGCGGCGGGAGCCGCTTCGCCGGCGAGGTCATCGAGCCACATCGCGACCTCCCAGACGTCGGGCCCACCGACGAGTCCAGCGCGTCGGCCGGTTGGACCGTCGCGGAAGGTGATCAGCGGGTGCTCGTCGCGCCGGGCGCCCTCCTCGGCGTAGCGGCGCAGGCGATCCGACAGGCTCTCACCGGCCGCACGGGCACGAAGGCGAAGCCGCTCCGCGAGCCCATCGTCGAGCCGCACCGACACGTTCACAGACATGTAGGCATTGTCGCACAGTGTCCGCATGCCGCCGAAGACGTCGTGGAACAGCCAGCGGCGGGGGGTTCGATTGCGGTGCGGAAGTTCGCCGCGTCACGTACGAGCGGTTCGCACCGGCACTTGCTCGCCTAGCGCGTTCGCGGTCGCACTCCTCGCTCTCGAAGTAGCGGGGTGTGATGATCGGGATGAAGAAGGTGGTGCCGGCGACTGCCTCGTCGATCCGCTTCTTCCACTCATCCCCCCACGCAAGCGAGTCGCGATCGATGAACAGTTCGAGCTGCGTCGCGGTCAGCATCTCGATGGTGCGCGCCAAGGCGATGATGGCGCCATCATCGGCCGCATCATCCGCTTGGACGTAGCTCCAGAATCCCGCCGCTCGTGCTGCAGCCATCACACTTGACCGTGCCTCCCACCAGGCACCCAACGCGCACAGCCCGCGATACGCTCGGGACACGCACGCCAGGGCGCGTCAGATCCCGCTTCCAGAGCGCCCCGAGCAGGATTCGAACCTGCGGCCTACTCCTTAGGAGGGAGTCGCTCTATCCGGCTGAGCTATCGGGGCCGGCTATCCGGGGACGATAGCCGCCTCGGGCTGCTCCAGACGGGGCTTGAACAGCTCCGCCGAGGCGGCCAGCTCCTCCACGAGCTCCTCGATGTCGGCGGTCCGCTCGATGCGGCGCAGGTCGTCGGAGTGGCCGCGCGTCACGGCGAGCCGTGAGGAGAACAGCTGGCAGCAGTCCTCGTCGGGCAGGATCGAGATCTCGTAGGTGCCGAGCGCCCGCGCGATGTCCACGATCTCCGCCTTGTCGCGGTCGATCAGCGGACGCAGCAAGGGCACCTCGGCCGCCTCCTCCACCACCGCCAGGTTGGGGAGCGTCTGCGACGCCACCTGGCCCAGCGAGTCGCCCGTGACGAGCGCGTCCGAGCCCAGCCGCCCCGCGAGCGCAGACGCCACGCGCACCATCAACCGCCGCTGCGACAGCACCTGGAGCCGCCCCGCTCCGGCCGTGGCGAGCCGCCGCTGAGCGGGGCCGAAGGTCACCACGTACAGCCGTGAGTCGCCCTGGTGGCGGTCCAGCCGGCCCACCAGCGCGTAGGCCTTGTAGATCGAGTCCGCCCCGGTGTAGGGGCGGCCGGAGAAGTGCACGAAGTCGCAGCGCAGGCCGCGCTTCATCATCCGGTACGCCGCCACGGGCGAGTCGAGCCCGCCGGAAAGCAGCACGAGCGCCTTGCCGCTGGACCCGACCGGCAGCCCGCCCGCTCCCCGCAGCCGGTCGGCGGACACCAGCAGCTCGCGGTGGTCGACCTCCACGAACAGCTCGAGGTCGGGGTTCGACAGGTCCACCTCGAGCCCGAGCCGCACCCGCACCGCGTCGCCGATCAGGCGGGCGAGCTCGATCGAGCGCAGCGCGAAGCGCTTGTCGCGCCGCCGGGCCCGCACGGCGAAGGTGCGGCCGGGGCGGCCGCGGAGCAGCTCGACCGAGGCGTCCACGGCCGCGGTCGGATCGCGCTCGCAGCGCAGCCCGGGCTGGACCACGCTGACGCCGGGGAGGGCGAGGCAGCGCCGTACGAGCTCGTCCTGGGGCTCGCCGCCGGTGACGACGAAGACGCCTCCCCGGTGGCGCACCTCGAGCCGGCCCAGGCCCTTCGCGGTACGCCGCAGGTTGCGCTCGAGCGCGTCCACGAACAGGGGGCGGTTGCGCCCCTTGAGGGCAAGCTCACCGAACTTGAGCAGCACGCACGGCTGGCGTCCCTCCATAGGACCCAGAAACTAGCGCGCTATTCGTCTTCGTACAGCGATTCGCGAGCCAGCTCGGCACCGCGGGCGCCGTAGAGGCGCACCTCCACGTAGTCGCCCGTGTAGGCATCGAGCGACACAAGCGTGAATCGGTCTTCCACCAGCGTGCACTGGTCGGTGGTGGTGGGCCCGAGCTCGGTGGTCGCCGCCGCCCCGTTCGCGACGAGCGCCACGCCCCACACGAGCGTGATGATCCCCCGGCGCCCCTCGGGACCGCGCCACTGCCCGATCTCCTCGTCCGACAGGTCGAGCGCCCAGTCCGGGTTCTGCGCGGCGGTCTCCTCGGTGAAGTCGGCGCGGGCCCGGAAGTCCATCGCCTGCGCGCCCTCGTGCTCGCGCGTGTAGGACACGTAGCCGAACACCTCGCCGTCGCCCGACGGGACGGTGGCGGGCACGTAGGTGCGCCCGGCCCAGGTGCGGTCCGGGAACCAGGTGATCTCGCCCGTGTCGATCTCCTCCTCGGCCGCCTCCGCGAAATGCCCGCCGAGCGCCTCGGCCCAGCGCCCGTAGGGGAGCGGCTCCTGCTGGGGCTCGGCGGCGAACAGCGGCACCTGGCGGGGGACGGGCGGCATGGCGGCGGGGAAACCTACAGGCTGGCGTCGCGCAGCCGCTGCGCCGCGTCCTCCGGGGCGAGCACGTTCAGGTGCACGCCGGTGCCGATCTCGAGTCCCGCCAGCTGCGCCAGCCGCGGCATCACCTCGATGCGCCAGCAGAAACGCTCGGCGTCCCGCGGCGCGGTGCGAACCCACATGTTGAGCGGGGGCAGGGCGCCCAGCACGGCGCCGAGCCGCGACAGCGCCTGGTGGAGCATGCGCGCGCCGAGCGCGCCGTCGTCCGAGAAGCGCGCCGCCGGGCGGCGCGGCACGACCTGGAGGTGGAAGGGCACTCGCGCCCCGAACGGGCACAGCGCCACGGCCTCGTCGTCGATCGCCACCACGCGCTCCCGGCGGCGCACCTCCTCCTGGACCAGGTCCTCGAGCAGGTTGCGGCCCTGCGTGCGGTCTGAGTAGGCGGTGAAGCGCTCGCGCTCGCGCGCGACCGCCGCCGGCACGAACGGCAGCGCGTACAGCTGCGCATGCGTGTGGGGGAGAGAGGCGCCCGCCTCCTTGCCCTCGTTCACGATCACGTGCACGTAGGACGCGTTGCCGTGGAACCGCATGCGCTCGCGCCACACGCCCATCGCGCTCTCCACCTGGCCCGGATCGAGCTCGGCGAGCGAGTGGACCGGGTCGGGCGCGTTCACGATCACCTCGTGCGCGCCCTGCGCGGGCCGCGAGGCGAACAGGTCCGGCTCGCCGCGTCCCCCGGCGAGCGGGTCGCCGCCGGGCGCGTCCTCGCCGGGCGACAGCGCCGGGTACAGGTTCGGCACCACGCGCACCCGCCAGGAGCCGTTGTCGCCGGGCACCGTGTAGAGCTCCGGCGGGGTGCGGTCCTCGTGCCCGGCGGCGAACGGGTCGCGCTCGCGGTCGATGGGCGGCCGCGGCGGGACGTCGAGCCAGGCGCCCGGCCGGGAGCCACGCTCGCCGGCGACGATCACGCGGAGCCCGGACAGCGGATCGATTCGCAACTCAGGCAAGGCGCTTCTCCATGGCCACGTGCTCGATTCCCTCCTCGGTGAAGCGCGCGCCGCGCTCCTCGTAGCCGGCGTCGAGATACAGCTTCAGGGCGTAGGTCTGCGCGTGCAGGGAGACCGAGCGTGCCGAGTGCTCGCGCGCCACGTTGGCCGCCTCGTGGAGGATCGCCGCGGCGATTCCCGCCCCGCGGCGGTCGGGCTCCACGGCCAGCCGGCCGAGTCTCGCCACGCGGCCGCGGAACAGCAGCCGGCAGGTGCCCACCACGCGTTGCTCCTCGACGGCCACGAGGTGGAGGGCCTCGTGGTCGCGGCCGTCGCGGTCGGCCATCACCGATACGCCCTGCTCGACGCAGAACACGCGCTCGCGCAGGTCGAGCGCGGCGTCGAGCTCGGCTTCGCTCTGTACGGGCCGGACGTCCAGGGTCAGCGAGCGTACCGCTCGATGTCCTCGGCGAGATCCGCCTCGCTCGCGTACCCGCCGATGTGGACGTATTCGCGCTCGCCGTCCGCGCCGTAGTAGGCGGTCACGGGGAAGCCCTGCACGCCGTTGAAGGAGGCCGCGATCTCCTGGCTCGGGTCCTCGAAGTGCCGAAACGGGACGGGGTTGTCCGCGAGGAACTTCTGCGCGTCCGCCCGGTTGTCCTCGGCGTTCACCCCGACGAACGCGACCTTTCCCTTGCGCTTCTTCGCCTGGCTTTCCAGGAAGGGGAACTCGTGCCTGCAGGGTCCGCACCACGAAGCCCACTTGTTCACCACCACCGGCTTGTCCTGCTTCGCGACGTAGGCCTCGAAGGCGTCGACGCCGCCAGGGATGTAGGGGGAGGGGCCCGACGCGGCGTCCCCGCCGCCGTCGGAGTTGCACGACACGAGCGCCAATCCGGCGAGGGCGATGGCGATCAGGCGCATTCGCCGAAGATTGGCAGACCCATTTCGGCGCCCATGTGCTGTAATAGGTGCACGTCGGTGGCTCCCCCAGGACCACCGGCGCTCAGCCGCTCGCGGGACTCTGAGAGCGGCAACACGACGGGCGGGACCCCGCTGAACCGAGACGGCCCGTCCTTCCGGCGACAGCTCGGCCCGTCCCCTTTTCATTTCAGAACGCCCAACGTGGCTGACGCAAGCTCTGCCCTCGCCGATGCGCCGGTTTCCGGTGACCTCCTGACGCGCGCCGAAGAATTCGCGCGGGAGTCCTTCGTGCTCCCGGGCGAGGACGCGGCTCAGGCGCTGGCCCAGGGCACGGCGCGCCGCAAGGCGCTGGACGCAGCCCTGGCCGAGCTGGACGCAGGCCGCGATGAGCCGTCGGTCGAGTGGCGGCGCGAGTTCTCGCTCCTGCTGGGCCTCGAGCGGCTGCTCTCCGAGGAGGAGCCGCACCTGGCCGACGGCACGCTCCTCAGCCCCCACCAGGTGGACGCCCTGTCGGGCACGCTGACGGCGCTCACGGCCGAGCTCCAGGCCGGGAACGGCCTCGGCTCGAACGGGCGCCCGGCCACTTCAACGGAGGAGCTGCCCTGCGACGAGGTGGAGCTGGAGGGCGACGAGCAGGTCGACGAGGAGCCGCTCGACTGGGACCCGGCCGAGGAGGCCGAGGAGGAGGCGGCAGCGGAGGCCCATCTGGAGGATCCGGGCGAGGGGCGGCGCTTCTGGTTCGAGCACGCCACCGGGGCCGGCAAGACAGTCGCCGCGCTCGGCTTCGTGGAGGCTTCGCGTACCGGCGGCATCCTGATCCTGACCCACCGCCGCAACCTGGTCGACCAGTTCATGGGCGAGCTCCGCACGCGCGGCTATCGCAAGCGCATCGCGGGCGCCCTGCTGAAGAACGGTCCGGCCGAGCCGCCCGCCGGCGGGCCGGTCACGGTCGAGACATACCAGTGGTTCGTGCGCAACGCGGGCAAGGTCTCCGACGCGTACACGATCGTCATCTGCGACGAGGCCCATACGGCGCTCGGCGAGAAGACGAGCGCGGCGATCCGCCAGTGGATCGGCCCCGTCTTCATCGGGATGACGGCCACCGGCGCGCTGATCGCCCGGCACGTCACGGACCTCTTCCCGACCCAGACCTCGCGCTTCGACCTCGCCCAGGCCGCCCGGCGCGGCGTGATCGCGCCGCTGCGCTGCGTGCGCATCCCGCCCGGTGTGGGGGTGCGTTCGATCGCCAACGTCCCGCTGAGGCGTGGCGAAGTGGATCAGGACTTCGACCAGGAAGAGCTGGCCGCCCTGCTCGACCAGACGCCGTTCAACCTGGCGGTCGCCGACCTGTACAAGACCCGCTTCAAGGAGCTCCCCGGGGTGGTCTACTCGGCGGGCGTGCGCCACGCGCACAACGTGGCGAAGGCCTTCCAGGATGCGGGCACCAAGGCGAAGGCCGTCTCGGGCGAGACTCCCAAGCGCGAGCTGGCCCGCATCCTGGCCGCCTACGAGCGCGGTGAGATCGACGTGCTGGTGAACGCCCAGCTGCTGGCCGAGGGCTGGAACTCGCCGCGCGCGACCGTGTGCATGCACCTCGCGCCCACGGCCTCCAAGCGCATCTACCAGCAGCGCGTGGGCCGCGTGACCCGGCGCACGCCGGGCAAGGAGGCGGGGATCGTCGTGGACTTCGTCCACCCGGCCACGCCGAACGACGACCCGGTCGTGACGCTGCACTCGTTGCTCGACCGCGACGTCTACCGCGGTGGCGCGATCGTGGTCGGCCCCGTGCGGCGCGGCCGCGGGCGCCGCCTGCGCGTCGAGCGCCGCGTTGTGCCGGTCACCGCGGACGAGGACCGCCGCGCGCAGGTCTTCGAGCGCGAGCTGTGGCGCATGGCGGTGGAGCACCTCACCTGGGGGCAGCAGCAGGCCTGGGCGATGCTGGCCGGCGCGCGCGTGGCGTCGAACAACTGGCGCCGCGCCAAGGCGATGCTGCACTTCGACTCGACCGGCGAGCTCCGCCGCCTGTTCCTCGTCACCTGCCTGCGCCGCAACCGCAACACCCAGCTGCGCCTGCGCGCGCTCGGCGAGGTCGGCAACCTGCGCGACCCCGAGGCCTTCGACGACGCCGTCGAGATCGTGGGCGGCTGGTCGCGCGACGAGCGCCGCGAGGGCGTGAAGGTGCTGCTCCAGTCGCTGACCGAGAAGCAGATCGGGCGGCGCGACCAGGCCGCGCGCTGGCTCTGGCACCTGGCCGAGTACTCGCGCGAGGTGCACGAGGAGTACGCGGTGCAGCGCTGGCCCGAGACCAAGCGGCTGCTGGGCCTGCTGGTGAACTCAGCCGGCGCGGCCCACGCGCGCAACGCCCGCCGGCTGGTGCAGGCGGCGCGCAAGCAGGACCGGCGCCTGTCGGCGGCATTGCTGGCCGCGGCGCTGGCGCATACGCCCGAGGCGCAGCAGGTGCTGGACGGCGCGAGGATGCGGATGGCCCGCAAGCCGAGCGCGCTGGCGCGCGAGCTGCTCAAGAACTTCCCGAAGGGCAAGCGGCGCCGCGGCGGGCGCAGGCGGCGCAAGAAGGGCGGGGGCGGCGGCGAGGGCGCCGACGCTGTGGAAGCAACGAAGACGCGCAAGCAGCGGCAACAAGGGGTGGACGAGACGCCCGGCAAGGAAGACGGCGACGGGCAGGATGCTCCGGGTGAGGAGCAGGACGCGCCCGGCGAGCCCCACGACGAGCCGGACGAGGAGCGCGACGCCGCCTGAGCGGAGGGGTTCAACACGTTGCGGCGACATAGTCGCCGTTTTGTGACGGACCCCCTCGGAGCGCTAGCGGAGCAGGTGTACTTCGCCCGCCTGGAGCGCCACCCGCCCCGAATCGGTGTCCACCAACAGGGCGCCGCTTTCGTCGATCCCGGCTCCTTTACCGCTGCCGTTCTGCCAGCGCACCGGCTCACCAAGCAGCGCATCGCGAGAGCGCCACGCGGCCAGGACCTCGGGGAGCGGCCGGCGGAGCCAGGAGGCGAGGGCGAGAAGCAAACGCTCGAGGAGCTCCTCGACACTGATGGCGCCCCCGAGCGACGTCGCGCGCTCAATCGGCGGCGCATCCCGCACGTTCAGCCCAATGCCGAGCACCGCCCACCCCTCCTGCGGCCGTCCCTCCACGAGGATCCCGGCGACCTTCCGCCGGTCGATCCAGATGTCGTTCGGCCACTTGATCGAGGTCTCGACGGGAAGAGCGTTGGCGATGGCCACGGCGGCGGCAAGCGGGAGAGCCTCCGGCGGGTCGCGCAGCACGACGGACATCAGGAGCGCGGCGCCCGGGGCCGCCATCCACTCCCGCCCCTGCCGGCCCCGCCCCGCGGTCTGCTCGTTCGCCGTGACCAGCGTGCCGTGCGGCGCTCCCGCCGCCGCCAGCGCACGGGCGCGCTCGTTCGTGGAATCGGTCACCCGGAGGTGGACCCGGGGCCGGCCGATCATCGCGGCCGCAGGCGCACCTCGGCGTCCGGCTTGAGCCCGAGCGTGCCGGCCGCGTCCCCGCGGTTGATCGCCACGGCGAGCGTGCGATACGCGTCCTCGTAGACGATCAGCTCGCCCGGCCTGACGTCCGCGAAGGTCTGCGCGTAGGTGGCGAGGTAGCGCTCCCCGGCGGCCTCGATCTCCACGGTGTCCCCGAGCGTGATCCCGGTGCCCGCGGTGTCGTCGTGGTCCACGTCCAGCGCGACATTGCCGAAGCGGTCCACCACCAGCGCGTGCGCGACGAGGAGGCCCGACTCGCTCCGCGGCTCCGGAAGGGCGACCACCTCGAGCTCGGCCGGGTCGATCGGCTCGCCGGCATCGGCCAGCTCGGCGCCGCGGGCCAGGTGGGCCGCCACGGGGGCGAAGATGTCGCGGCCGTGGAAGGTGGCCGACACGGGTTCGAGCCGGTGCGGCGAGCGCGTCACGTCGGCGGCCAGCTCGACGCCTCCGCACTGCTCCCAGGCCAGGCTGAGGAGCCCGTTGTCCGGCCCGACCAGGATGCGGCCGTCGCCG
Source organism: uncultured Thermoleophilaceae bacterium (assembly GCA_963835705.1). GTDB lineage: Bacteria > Actinomycetota > Thermoleophilia > Solirubrobacterales > Thermoleophilaceae > JACVRW01. Next base: position 202,630 of record CAWIGR010000013.1, on the reverse strand, counting down.
GTGCGCAGCGCGATCCCGCGCCGCTCGGTGCCCACCTGCGGGTCCACGACGGCCACGTGCACGCCGATGGGCATGTACGGCAGCGTGTTGCGCAGGACGAGGGCGCCCTGCCGGACTGCGTAGCGGCGGATGCCGTGCGTGATGTCCACGATCTGCACGCCGGGATCGATCGAGTGGATCACCCCGTGGCATACCCCCACGAAGTCGTCGTCGCGGCCGTAGTCGGTCAGCAGGGTGACGATCACCGGCCCACATCCTGCACGATCGCGCGCACGAGGCCGTCGATGTCGTGCTCCTGCGCCTCCACGTGCGGCTCGATGGAGCGCTCGCGCAGGGTGGCGCTCGTGACCGGGCCGATCGACGCCACTCGCGCGCCGCCCGGCAGGACGCCGCCGCCGTCGAGGAAGAAGTCGACGGTGGAGCTGGACGTGAACGTGACGTAGGTCGCGCGTTCGAGCGCGCCGGCGGCGATCGGCTCCGCGACCGTGTCGTACAGCGGCACCACGTGCACCTGGGCGCCGCGCTCGCGGAGCCCCGCCGGCAGGGCGTCGCGGGCCCTGGCCGCCCGGGCAACCAGGACGCTCTTGCCGCGCACGTCCGGCAACGCCTCCAGCAGGCCCTCCGCGACGTACCGCTCGGGCACGATGTCCGCGTGGATGCCGTGGCGCTCGAGCTCGGCGGCGGTGCCGGGGCCGATGGCCGCGACGGTGGCGCCGGCCAGCGCCCGCGCATCGCGCTCGAGCGCCTCGAAGTACAAGCGCACGCCGTTCGGGCTCGTGAAGCAGATCAGGTCATAGGTCTCCGGCCGCGCGAGGAGAACGGACCGCGGCTCGATCCGGATCGCCGGCGTCTCCAGCACCTCGGCGCCGAGCTCGCGCAGCCGGGCGGCCAGCCCGCTCGCCTGGGCCCGGGCGCGGGTGACCGCCACCACCTGCCCGTGGAGCGGACGGCGCTCGAGCCAGGCCAGCGTGTCCCGCAGGCCGGCCACCGGGCCGATCACGGTGATCGCCGGCGGCCGCAGGCCCGCCTCGCTCACACGCTCGGCGATCTCGGCGAGCGGCGCCGTGACGGTCTGCTGGCCGGGCAGCGTGCCGCGGGCAATCACGGCCGCCGGCTGTCCGGGGTCACGCCCGGCCGCGCGCAGGCGCTCGGAGATCAGCGAGAGGTTGCGCACGCCCATGTAGAGCACGAGCGTGCCGGGGAAGCGGGCGAGCGCCTCCCAGTCGAGGGCCGACCCCTCCTTGTCCGGATTCTCGTGGCCGGTGACGAAGGCGACGGCGGAGGCGGCGTCGCGGTGGGTCACCGGGATGCCGGCGTAGGCCGGCGCGGCCACGCCGGCCGTGACACCGGGCACGACCTCGAAGTCCACGCCCGCGCCGGCCAGCGCCTCGGCCTCCTCGCCCCCGCGGCCGAAGACGAACGGGTCGCCGCCCTTGAGCCGGACCACGCGCCGGCCCGCGCGGCCATGCTCCACGAGCAGCGCGTTGAGCTCCTGCTGCTCCATGGCCGGCGCGCCCGGCTCCTTGCCGACGTACCTGAGCTCCGCCTCCGGCCGGGCGCCGTCGAGCGCCCCGGGCGGGACGAGGCGGTCGTAGAGGATCACGTCGGCCGCGGCGATCAGCTCGAGCGCCCGCCGCGTCATCAGGCCGGGGTCGCCCGGCCCGGCGCCAACGAGATGGACCACACCGCCGGCCACCGCAGGAACGCTACCCGGCGACCCGCTCGGCTTCGGCCAGGAGCTCCCGCGCCCCGGCCGCCTCCAGCCGCAGCGCCGCCCGGCGGCCGAGCGCGGCCGGGTCGGCGGCCTCGCCGTCCAGCTCGTCGCGGATCCAGTGAGAGCCGTCCGGCAGGCCGACGAAGGCTGTCAGGCGAAGCGAGCCGCCCGCGCCCCGCGCGCACGCCCCGATCGGCGTGTGACAGGTGGCCCCGATGGCGGTCACCAGCGCCCGCTCGGCGGTGAGCGCGGCGAGGGCGTCGCCCTCGGTGAGCGACGCCGCCGCGTCGCGCGCCGCCCGGTCGGCCGAGCGCGCCTCGAGCACGAGGCAGCCCTGGCCGGGAGCCGGCACAAGCTCGGCCAGCGCCTCTCCCTCGCCGCTTCTCCCAAGCCGGACCAGGCCGGCCTTGGCGAGCACGATCGCGTCGAACTCGCGCTCGGCGAGGCGCCGCAGGCGCGTGTCCACGTTGCCGCGCAGCTCGCGCACCTCCAGGTCCGGCCGCAGGGCGAGCAGCTGCGCCTGCCGCCGCACGCTGGCGCTGCCGATCGCGGCGCCCCCCGGCAGCGCGTCGAGCGACTCCGCGCCGCACAGGGCGTCCGAGGGATCGGCGCGCGGCGGCACCCCCACGATCGACAGCCCGTCCGGCAGCTCGCCCGGCACGTCCTTGGCCGAGTGCACCGCGAGGTCCACCTCGCCGTCGAGCAGCGCCTCCTCGATCTCCTTCACGAAGCGGGACTTGTCGGCGCGCGAGCCGCGATCGCCGGACGTGGTGATGGTCACTAGCTCCACCTCGCCGGGCAGGCGCTCGGCCACGAGCCGCGCCTGCGCCAGCGCCAGCGCGCTAGCGCGAGTGCCGAGTCTGATCACGGAGCGGCACGACGTCGGCCATGGGCTCCGGGTCGAGCCCGAAGAGCTCCCGGATCGTGTGCAGGTAGTGATACGACGAGCGATCCTTCAGCCGGACGGTGGGCTCGTGCAGCAGCCGCGAGACCACGGCTCGCGCCATCACCTCCACCCGCTCGCGGTCGGCGGCCGACAGCGTCTCCCAGCGCGACTCGTTCTCGCGAAGCACCTGCTCCACCACCTCGTCGGCCCGCCGCCGCAGCGCCGAGATCGTCGGGACCACGTCGAGGCTCGCCATCCAGTCCTCGAACCGCGCCACCTCCTCGCGCACGAGCACCAGCGCCTCGGCCGCCTCGGCCTCGCGGGCGTCCATGTTGCGCGCCACCGCGCGCTGCAGGTCGTCCATGTCGTACAGGGCGATCCCCGGGCAGTCGCGCACGCTCGGCTCGATGTCGCGCGGCACGGCCAGGTCGATCAAGACGAGCGGCCGGCCCATGCGGGACGCGGCCACGAACTCGAGCTCGTCGCGTCCGAGGATCTGGTGGGGCGCGCCGGTCGAGGTGACCACGATGTCCGCCGCCTCGAGCTCGCGCGGCATGTCGTCGAAGGTCACCGCGCGGCCGCCGAAGCGCTGTGCCAGGCCCAGCGCGCGGTCGTACCGGCGGTTCGCCACGAACAGCGTCTCGACGCCGCGGTCGCGCAGCGCGCGGGCGGTCAGCTCGGCGTTCTCCCCGGCGCCGATCACGAGCACGCGGCGCTCGGCCAGGTCCCCGAGGAACTCGCCGGCCAGCTGCACCGCGACCGTCGACACCGACACGTTGTTGCGCGTCACCCCGGTCTCACTGCGCACGCGCTTGCCGGCGGCCAGCGCGTCGCGGAACAGCCGGTTCGAGACGGGGCCGCTCACGCCCTCGACAAGCGCCATCTCGTAGGCGCGCTTCACCTGCCCCTGGATCTCCGCCTCGCCGACGATCATCGAGTCGAGCCCGCCCGTGACCGCGAACAGATGCTCCACGGCCTCGCGGCCGCGCAGCGAGTAGAGCGAGCCGAACAGCTCGGTGGGGCGCAGGCCGGCCTGGCGCGACAGGATCCCGAGCGCCGCGTTCTCGCCCTCCACGGCATCCGCCGTGATCAGGTAGAGCTCGGTCCGGTTGCAGGTGAAGAGGGCCACGGCCTCGTGGATCGCGTCGTGCTCCGTCAGCTCGGCCAGCACCCGCGCGGCGCGCCCAGTGGGCAGGGCGATCCGCTCGCGCAGCTCGAGCGAGGCGGTCTTGTGCGAGGCCCCGAGTGCGAGCAGCTCGCCGGTCATTCCTCCTCCTCCGCCAGCTCCGTGAGCTCCCGGTCGATGCGCGTGATCTTGGCCCCCAGGATGGCCACGTAGAGCACGATCAGCGCGACGAACACCACGTAGGCGCCCGCCACGTACTTGCCCGCCTCGTCAAGCGGCAACGCGGGCATGGAGCCTCCTTCGCAGCTTCTTCAGCTGCATCGCGGCGTGCTTCGCCGTCAGCTCGAGCTTCCAGAGCGTCACGAACAGCAGGGTCATCGCGAGCAGCGCGACGAGGAAGGTCAGCCGCATGTCGCCGGGCAGGCTGCCGCCCGTCTGCGACAGCACCCGCGGGTGTGTGTACGACTCGGCCAGCCGGACGGCGGCGAAGTTGAGCGGGACGAACGCGCCCGCCACGATCGCGAACACCGAGGAGTAGCGCGCCTGGCGCTCGGGGTCCTCGATCGAGAACCGCAGCGGGTAGTAGACGCAGTAGAGCAGGAAGACGACGAGGAACGAGACCAGCACCGGCTCGTCCCAGACCCACCAGTGCCCCCACGACGCCTTGGCCCAGATCGAGCCGGTCACGAGCACGCCGACGCCGAGGATGATCGAGATGTGGATCGCGACGTACGAGCGCAGGTCCCAGGAGGGGTCACCCGAGCGCAGGTGCCTGATCGCCATGATCCCGCCGGCCACGAACCCGCACAGCGCGACGATCGCCATCGGCACGTGCACGTAGAAGATCTTCTGGACGAAGCCTTGGTCGGCGTCGAGCGGCGCGTAGAAGAAGACGAGCGCCATCGCCGTCGCGAGGAGCACGACGGTGGCCACGGAGAGAGGCTTGAGGCCCTTCGAGTACATCAGTCCTCGAGCAGGTAGTCGAAGACGGCGACAGAGAGAAGCACGAACACCACATCGTAAAGAGTGAGCAGCCCAAGCCAGCGGCCGAGGTCCTCCGGGCCCTGGTCCTGCCGCAGGAGCGGCTCGGTGGCCTGTGCGGAGCCGATCAGGAGCGGCACCATCAGCGGCAGGAGCAGCAGCGGCACGATCAGCTCGCGCGCGCGGGTCTCGGCGGCGAGGGCCGAGACGAGGGCCCCGACCGACGCGATGCCCGCGTTCGCGAGCAGGAGCACGAGCGGCAGCTCCGGCAGCGTGCCGCCCAGGCCTGGGCCGAGCAGCAGCAGCCCGAAGGCCGGCACGGCCACCACCTCCACCGCCACGAGGAACAGGAAGAGCGCGCCGGCCTTGGCCAGGAACAGCGCGGTGTGGTCGACGGGGGCCAGAAGCAGGGCGTCGATCCCGCCCTGCTCGCGCTCGGCGGCGAACAGCCGGGTCACGCCGATGACCGCGGCCAGCAGGAGCGTGACCCACAGCACGCCGGACGCCAGCTCGCCGTCGAGCGAGTCGCGGTCGAGCCCGAAGTGGAACAGCACGTACACCGTGACGGTGAACAGCGTCATCGCCGGCACCGACTCCTTGGTGCGCAGCTCGAGCAGCAGGTCCTTGCCCAGGATCGCGCGCGTGGCGCGGATCACCGGTAGAGCTCCTCGCCCTCGCCGACGGGACGCCCGCGCTTGAGCCGGAGCACGGCGTCGGCCTCGGCGAGCGCGCCCTCCACGTCGTGGCTAACGAGCACGCGCGTGCGGCCCGACGGCCGCCCGATCAGCGGCTCGAGCCGCTCGGCGGCGGCGGGGTCGAGGTTGCGCGCGCGGCTCGTCGAGCAGCAGCAGGGCCGGCTCGTGCAGCACGGCGCGCGCCGCCGCCAGCCTCTGCACCATGCCGCGCGAGAGCTCGCGCAGCGGGTCGTCAGCGCGGCGCTCCATGCCCACGGCGCCGAGCAGCTCCTCGACCCGGGCGGGCGCCACGTCGTGCAGGCGGGCGTGGTAGCGCAGGTTCTCGCGCCCGCTCAGGTCGCGGTACAGGAGCGGCTCGTGCCCGAGGTACCCCACCCGGCCGGGCAGCTTCCAGCGCTCGCCCGGCAGATCCGCGTCGAGCACCCGGGCGCGGCCGCCGTGCGGGCGCAGCAGCCCGGCCAGCACGCGCAGCAGCGTGGTCTTCCCCGCGCCGTTTCCGCCCAGCACGGCCAGCGTCTGACCCGCATCCACGCGGATGCTGACGCCGGCGAGCGCGACCCGCTCGCCGAACCGCCGCTCGAGGCCGTCGAGCTCGATCGCCGCCACGGGCGGAAGCCTATGCTGACCGTTATGGCGCGCATGGTCGGCATCAATCACGTGGTGTTGGAGGTGGGCGACCTCGACGAGGCCCTCGCCTTTACGGCCGGATCTTCGAGTTCGAGCTCCGCGGCCGCGTGCCCGGGATGGCGTTCCTCGAGATGGGCGACCAGTTCCTGGTGCTGGCGGAGGGCAGCTCGCACGCCCACTTCGGCCTGGTGGTGGACGCCGGGGAGGACATTCCCGAGCACAACTTTCGCGACCCCTGGGGAAACTGGGTGCAGGTGGTGCAGTACGAGGACATCCAGTTCTCGAAGACCCCGGAGGTGCTGGCCGGCATGGGCCTCGATGGATTGGAGAAGACGCCCGCGGCGCTCGACGAGCTGCGCGGGAAGGGCCTGCTCTAGGAGCCGCGCTCCAGCGTCTGCGCCGCGTGCTCCAGGGTCGGCGCCACCACCGGCCACGACTGGTCGATCGCCTTCGGGTTGCCCGGGAAGTTCACGATCAGCGTCCGCCCGCGGACGCCCGACACCCCCCGCGTCAGGATGCCGAGCGGCGTATGGCCACGCGCGTCCGAGCGGATCGTCTCGGCGTAGCCCGGCGCCTCGCGGTCGATCACGTCGCGCGTGGCCTCCGGTGTCACGTCGTCGACCGTCAGCCCGGTGCCGCCGGTGGTGAAGACGAACCGCACGCGCTCGTGGTCGGCGAGCCGCTTCAGCACGGCGGCGATCCTGTCGCGGTCGTCCGACACCGTCTCGTGCGAGACCTCGAGCCCGGCCGCCTCGCACAGCTCGACGAGCCTCGGCCCGGAGCGATCCTCGCCCTCGCCGCGGGCGAGGGTCGTCGAGACGGTGACAACGGCGGCCCTCACGCTCTCGCCGCCATGTCGCGCCGGTTCATCGCGTCGTAGAGCCGGTGGATGGCGTCGAGGTGCTCCGGCTTCACGCCTCCCTCCGCCAGTCGTGGCGGCCGCCCGACTTCTCGAGCAGCTCGACCGCCTCGATCGTGACGCCGCGCTCGAGCCCCTTGACCATGTCGTAGACCGTCAGCGCCGCCACCGCGGCGGCCGTCATCGCCTCCATCTCCACCCCGGTCCGGGCGCTGGTGCGCGCCTCCGCCGTGAGCACCACGGCCGCGTCGCCCACCTCGGCGCTCACGTCGACGTACGACAGGGGCAGCGGGTGACAGAGCGGCACCAGGTCCGCCGTCCGCTTGGCCGCCTGGATGCCCGCGATGCGCGCGGTCCCGATCACGTCGCCCTTGGGCGCGTCGCCGCGGCGGACGGCGTCGAGCGTCTCGGCCGACATGCGCACCGCCGCGCGGGCCACGGCACGGCGGTCGCTCACGTCCTTGCCTCCCACGTCGACCATCCGGGCGCGCCCGGCGTCGTCTGTGTGTGTGAGCTCGTCAGGCAGGTTGGTGGGTCCGCTGCGCGGCGGCGATCAGGTCGCGCACCGCGGGCACGTCGCCGCGGCGCAGCAGCTCGACCGGGTCGGGTTCGCCGTTCACGATCGACTCGAAGAAGGCCTTGCGGTCCTGGTAGGTGGGCAGCGTCCCCTTGGCCCAGCCGCGCACGTCGTTGAGCAGCACGGCCAACCGGGCGTAGGGCTCGCCGTACTCGTCCGCGATCTCGTCGCGGATCCGCTTGGCGAGCGCGGGCGACGCCCCCGCGGTCGAGATCGCGATGGCGAGCGGCCCGCTGCGGATGATCGCGGGGAGGATGAAGTTGCACAGCGGCGGCACGTCGACGACGTTCACGAGCATGGCGCGCCGCTCGGCGTCGTCGTAGACCGCGATATTCACGTCGGTGTCGCTCGTGGCCGCGATGGCCATGAACACGCCCTCCAGGTCGGCGGCGCCGGCGTACTCGCGCCGCTCCCAGCGGATCGACCCCTCACGGGCCATCTCCTGGAGCGGCTCGATCGCGTCGGGTGCGATCAGCGTGACGTCGCCGTCGCAGGCGAGCAGGCCCTCGATCTTCTCGAGCCCGACGTCGCCGCCGCCCACCACCAGGCAGCGCCGCCCGCTGAGGCGCAGGCAGGCGATGTAGAAGGGCGTGTCGAGCATGCCCTGCACGCACGACTGGTCGCAGATGCCCCTGCGCAGCTGGCAGACGCATTCCTTGCCGGCGTAGGCCTGGGCGGGCATGCCCCCAGCGTACCTAGGGGTGCCCTCGCCGCCTGACGGGAGGGGATGTCCGTTCAGGCGGCGAAGGCACGACGCGGCCGCAGCAGGCCCGGAAGGGCCGGCGTGCGCCGCTTGCCGCGCGGCTGGGCGGGCGCGCGCCGGCGCTTCGAGGCGGCGGTGCGCAGTTCGTTCAGATGCTCCAACTGGGCGGCGTGTGTGACGGGTCCGGTCATGCAGCCGAAGGTACGGCTAAGGCCTCACCCCTTACATCGGCAATCCGCCCTCGATTACGCCTTACGGCGCAGCGTCCGCGCCCCCACGCGGAGGAGCGGCAAGAGGCCGCGGCGCAGGGCCGTGGGCTTGTCGGCGTCGCGGCCGTAGAGCAGCTTGGCCGACGCGTCCAGCGCCTTGCCGAGCCGCTCGTCGTACGGATGCCACCAGAAGTCGCGCGTGCGCGACGGCTCCCAGGTGACGAGCTTCACGTTCACGCACTCCCACAGCCCGAACTTCGAGTGGGAGCGTCCGAGGCCGGACTCCTTCACCCCGCCCCACGAGCACGAGCACACGCCGTGGCTGAACATGTGGTCGTTGATCCAGACCATCCCGGACTGGAGCCGCCCGGCGATCCGCTCGCCCTTGGCGCGGTTCATCGTCCAGACCGAGGCGCCGAGCCCGAACTCGGAGTCGTTCGCCAGCGCGATCGCCTCGTCCTCGGACTCCACGGTCACGATCGGAACCACCGGCCCGAAGATCTCCTCGCGCATGATCCGCATGTCGTGGGTCACGCCCGTGAGCACGGCGGGACGGAAGAACGGCTCCTCGGCGCCCCCGCAGTGCAGGGTGGCGCCGTTCGCGACGGCGTCGTCCACCAGCTCCTTGACCTGCCCGAGCTGCTCCGGCGAGACCATCGGCCCGATCTCGGTGTCCCACCCGAGCGGGTCGCCGGTGCGCAGCCGCTTCGCGCCCTCCACGACGCCCTCCACGAAGGGCTCGGCCACCTCGTCCACCACGTAGACGCGCTCGATCCCCGAGCAGGTCTGGCCCGCGTTGGCGAATCCGCCCCACACGCAGCCCGAGATCGCGTTGGGGAGGTTGGCGTCCGCGCACACGATCATCGGGTCCTTGCCGCCCAGCTCGAGCACCGAGCCCTTCATCCGGCGGGCGCACTCCTCGCCCACGCGGCGCCCGATCTCGACCGAGCCGGTGAAGAAGATCTTGGAGGCGCTCGACTCCACAAGCGCCTGGCCCACGGCGCCGCCGCCGTGCACGGTCCGCACGAGCCCCTCGGGCACGCCGGCGCGCTCGAACACCTCCTGGATGCGCTGGCCGATCAGCGGGGTCAGCGAGGCCGGCTTCAGCACCACGCCGTTGCCGGCCATGAGCGCGATCGCCACCTCGCCGAACGGGATCGACCAGGGGTAGTTCCAGGGCGCGATCACGCCCACCACGCCGAGCGGCTCGAAGGTGAAGCGGGCCCGCTTTTGCTTGACGAACACCGGCAGCGGGACGCGTTCGTCCTCGAGGATGCCGGGGCCGGCCTCCGCCAGCCAGCGCAGCGAGTCGATCGTGGGCACCAGCTCCATCGAGTACGACTCGTTCACGGGCTTGCCCTGCTCGCGCGACAGCAGGCGGGCCAGGTCGTCCAGCTGGTCGATGATCGCCTGGCCGGCGCGGCGCATGTAGCGGGCGCGGTCGTGCAGCGGAAGCTGGGCCCAGAACGGCTGCACGCTCGCCACGTCGTCCACCACCGACTGCACGTGCTCGGGCCTGACGGTCTCGACCGCCCCGAGCCGGGCGCCGTCGAGCGGGCCGAAGGACTCGAGCTGGGGCGAAATCGAGGTGACCGCGGCTTCCATCTCGCGGAAGGCTAGTGGTCGGCGGCGACTAGCCGGAGCGCCCGCGGGCCCGCTGGATCCGCTCGAGCCGCTCGCGCATCGCGCGCTCTTCTCCGTGCTCGCTGAGCTCGAGGAAGCGCTCGCCGATGGCCTCGTCCGGCAGCAGCTCCATCTCGGAGACGCCCTCGGGGCGGTCGTGCGGGTAGTCGTAGCCCTTCCCGCGGCCGAGCTTCTTCGCGCCCGGGTAGGCGGCGCTCCGCAGCGCCGCCGGCGGTTCCGGCACGCCGTGCTCGCGCACCCACTCGCGCGCCCGGCCGAGCGCCATGTAGGACGCGTTCGACTTGGGCGCCAGCGACAGGTAGACGGCGGCCTGGGCCAGGTTGAGCGCGCACTCCGGCATCCCCACGTGCTCCACCGCGTGCGCGGTGCTCACGGCCACCTCCAGCGCGCGGGGGTCGGCGTTGCCCACGTCCTCGCTCGCCAGCACGACCATGCGGCGGGCGATGAAGCGGGGGTCCTCGCCACCCTCGAGCATCGCCGCCAGGTAGAGCAGCGAGGCATCGGGGTCGGAGCCGCGGGTGGACTTGATCCAGGCCGAGATCAGGTCATAGTGCTTGTCGCCGCCCTTGTCGTAGAGGATCGCGCTGCGCTGGAGCGCGTCCTCGGCCACCCGGAGGGAGACTGTTCCCGATTCGCCAAGGCCCGAAGCACTCGGCTCGGCCGAGTGCGCAGGGGATCGTGTCGTCTCGCAGGCGAGCTCAAGCGCCGACAGCGCCGTGCGGGCGTCGCCCGACGAGCGCGCGGCCAGAAACTCCAGGGCGTCGTCGGCCACCTGCGGGGCATCCGGTATGCCCCGCTCGTCGCCGAGCGCGCGGCGGAGCAGCGCCAGCACATGGTCTGTCTCGAGCGAGCGGAGCTCGTAGACGCGGCAGCGCGACAGCAGCGCCGAGTTGACCTCGAAGTAGGGGTTCTCGGTGGTGGCGCCCACCAGCACCACGAGACCCTCCTCGACCGCCGGCAGCAGCGTGTCCTGCTGGGCCTTGTTGAAGCGGTGGATCTCGTCGAGGAAGAAGATCGTCCCCTCGTTGGCCGTGTGGCGGCGGTGCTCGGCCCGCTCGATCACCTCGCGCACCTCGGCGCGGCCGGCGTTGACCGCCGAGGCCTCCTCGAACGCGGCGCGCGCGTTCACCGCGAGCAGCCGGGCCAGGGTCGTCTTGCCCGTGCCCGGCGGCCCGTACAGGATCATCGAGTGGGGCCGGCCCTCCTCGATCGCGGTGCGAAGCGCCGAGCCGCGGCCCAGGAGATGGTCCTGGCCGACGAACTCGCCGAGCGACGCGGGCCGCATGCGCGCCGCCAGCGGCAGGTCGCCGGCCGGGACGGCGGTCTTGCCGCCGGCCGGCGAGTCCTCCAGGTCGAATAGCCGCTCCACACGTGGAATTCTCGCAGCGCGCCTGGCCGCAAGCACCTCGGCTCGGCCGAGTGCGCGCGGATCGCTTATCCGGCTCCCGAAACGGGTCAGGCCGAACCGGGCAGACGGCGCAGGAACGAGACCACTGCCTCGGCGCAGCGCTCCGGGGCGTCCTCCCAGACGAAATGCCCCGCTCCCTCGATCACCACGAGCTCCGTGTCCTCCAGCTCGCGCTCGAAGCGGTGCGCGCCCGCCACGGGGGCGAACTCGTCGCTCTCGCCCCACACGAGCAGCACCGGCACGGCGAGGTCCGCGAGCCGGTAGCCGGCCAGCTTCTCGAAGTCGCCGGACCGGTACAGCTCGAGCTGACCGCGCCGGTGCGGCTCGTCGGCGAACGCCTTCCAGTACTCGTCGATCGCGTCGTCCCCCAGGCCGGAGCTCGCGGAGCGCAGCACACCGGCGAAGCCGTCGCGGTCCAGGCCGTCCACGAGCTGCTCGCCGGTGCCCGGGGTGCGCATGGCGGTGGCCATGCCGTGCCACTTGCCGTCGGAGAAGAAGCCGGTCGAGCTGATCACCAGCGCCGCCACGGCCTCCGGGTGCTCGCACGCCCAGCGCAGACCGATCAGCCCGCCCCAGTCGTGCACCACCGGGACGCAGCGCTCGATGCCGCAGTGCGCGCGGAAGCGCTCCACCGCCTCCACGTGGCGCTCCCAGGTGCCGGGTGGATCGGGCTCCGAGTCGCCGAATCCCGCGAGGTCGGGGGCCACCGCGCGCCAGCCGGCGTCCGCGACCGCCGGCATCAGGTCGCGCCACATGTAGGCCGACTCGGGATACCCGTGCAGCAGCAGGGCCACCGGCCCGTCCGCCGGCCCGGCCTCGCGGTGCGCCAGCGTCATGCCGGGACGCTCTCGGTGAGGCGCGTGAAGAGGCGCTCGAGCGCGGGGCGGAACACCCGCTCCTCGAAGTCCTCGGCCGGGTTCACGAGCTGGCCGAGCATGAAGCCCATGATCGCCGCGACCACGAGCGGCGCGTCGCCCCGCGGGTTGGTCGCGCCCGCGGCGCGGAGGCCGAGCTCGGCCAGGGCGAGCTGCGCCTCCTGCCAGCGCGCCACCTCGGCCCCGAGCCAGGGCCGGCGGGTCCCCTCCAGCACGAGCTCGGTGAAGGCGACGTGCCGGGCGGGGTCGGACTCCAGGTCCTCGGCGAGCGCGGCGGACACGGCACGCGCCCATTCGAGCACGTCGAGCTCGCGCGGCGCAAGGGCGAGGACGACCCGCTCGATCCGCTCGACCTCCTCGCGCGCGGCGAGCAGCAGCGTCTCCTGCAGAAGGTCCTCCTTCGAGGCGAACCAGTAGGTGGTGGCGGAGAGCGGAAGCCCGGCGCGCTCCGCGACGGCGCCGACTCGCACGGCGGCCGACAGGATCAGCTACGACGATCTCTACGCCCGCTGGGAGAAGGGCAACTGGCGCGCCACGGAGATCGACTTCACCGAGGACGCCCGGCAGTGGCGCGAGGAGTTCAGCGAGTTCGAGCGCACCGCGGCGCTGTGGAACTACGCCCTGTTCTTCTGGGGTGAGGACGCCGTGGCCGACGGCCTCTCGCCCTACATCGACGCCGCTCCGCGCGAGGAGCAGAAGTACTTCCTGGCCACGCAGCAGGTCGACGAGGCGCGCCACGCCATGTTCTTCAGCCGCTTCATGCACGAGGTGGCGGGAGTCGGCGGCAGCGACACAGGCTCGCGGCTGGCCGCGATCGAGCCACAGCTGACCTGGGGCTTCCGCCAGGTCTTCGGCCGGCTCGAGACGATGTGCGCCGAGCTGCGGCGCAGGCCCACGCGCGCGAACCTCGCCGCCGCGGTGACGCTCTACCATGTGGTCATCGAGGCCACGCTCGCCCAGCCGGGCCAGCACTTCATCGCGAGCTATCTCGAGAAGCGCGACCTGCTGCCGGGCTTCCGCTCCGGGATGGTGCGGGTGGCCGCCGACGAGCAGCGGCACATCGGCTTCGGCGTGAAGCTGCTCTCCGACCTCTGCCGCGACGACGAGGAGTGCCGCCACGCGGTGGCGGACATGCTGCGCGAGGTGATCCCGTTCACCGCCGCCGTGCTGGTGCCGCCGGGCTGGGACCGCCGCTACACCGAGGTGTTCGGCTTCACGCTCGAGGAGATCGGGGCCGAGGGCGCCGCTTCGATCGAGACCAAGCTGCGCAGCGCGGGGCTCCCCATGGAGGAGCTGCCCGGGCCGCCGATCTTCGCGCCCGGCCTCGAGCCGCTCGAGCGCGCCCGGCTCGGGCAACGGCTGGTGTACGGCGGCGTGCTCGGCGAGAAGACCGGGCCGCCGCACAGCGACCCGGCCACGATGGCCGCGCTGTTCGAGCTGGTGCGCGGTGGGCTCGACCATCGCGAGGCGCCGCGCGAGCCCGGAACGATCCAGTGGGACTTCGCCGACGCCGAGCCGTGGCATCTGGCTGTGTCGAACGGCGACACGGCGGTGGCACCCGGCCGGGTGGAGTCGCCCACGGTGACGCTCGAGTGCCGCTGGGAGGACTGGGCGGACATGATCGGCGGCCGCGAGAACGGGCTGAAGCTCGCAGCCACCCGCCGCCTGCGGCCGAGCGGCGATCTGCGCTGGCTGTGGCAGGCGCGCCGGATGTTCCCCAGATAACCCCCTACTCTCTCCTGGTGCGATGACCGCCCCGGTGCCCGAGGACAAGCTGCGACTGGGGGGCATGGCGCTGCGCAATGGGCTGCTCGTGCACGGCCCCACGCACTGGTCGGCGGCGGTGCGGACCGAGGCCGGCGAGATCAAGGTCGCGTCGGGCCGGAAGCCGGACCTCGGCGCCCGGGCGGCGGGGCGGCTTCCGGGTGTCCGCGGCATCGCGAAGCTGGTCGAGGCCATGGCCGTGATCCCGCTGGTGAAGCGCGCCCTGCCCGAGGCACGCCTGCCGATGCAGGACGTGAAGACGATCGGCGCCATGGGCGCCGCGGCGCTCGGCGGCCAGGCGATCCGCAAGGCCGGGCGCGGGCTCGGCCGCGAGGCGGCGGTGGCGGTCGTGAGCGTCGCGCCGGCGCTGTTGGCGCTCCGCAGCGGCGACCTGGCGGCCTACCACGGGGTCGAGCACAAGGCGATCGCGGCGTACGAGGACGACTCCGAGGCGGCGGAGGCCGAAAAGGAGCACGACCGCTGCGGCTCGCACCTGGTGGCTCCCATGCTCACCGCCGCCGCGGTCGGCAACGTGGCCGCGCGCCGCGCCGGCCTGGGCGGCCCGGCGGCCGAGGCGGCCGTGGGGCTCGGCAGCGCGGCCCTCGCCGTAGAGGTCTTCGCGTGGTCCGAGCGCCACCCGGACAGCTCGCTGACGCGCCTCCTGCGGGTGCCGGGACACGAGATCCAGCGCGCCGTCGGGACTCGCGAGCCCACCGAGGACCAGCTCGAGGTGGGCCGCGCGGCGCTGGAGGAGATCCTGCGTGTCGAGCGCGCAAACGCGTGAACGGCTGAGCCCGGACGTCTTCCGCCTGCCGGTTGAGCGGATCCGGGACGGCTATTACTCGGACGCTTACTTCAACTTCACGCGGCAGCTGCTCAAGGACCGCGACGCACACCCTCGCGTGACGATGCAGGTCTTCCAGAAGCGCGTCTCGGTCCTGGGCGGCGTGGACGAGGCCGTCGCCATCCTCAAGCTGTGCAGCGACGACTGGGACGCCCTCGAGGTGCACGCGCTGAACGAGGGCGATGCGATCTCCCCGATGGAGACGGTCATGACGATCGAGGGCGACTACTCCCTGTTCGCCCACCTCGAGACCGTCTACCTCGGCTGCATGGCCCGCCGCTCGCTCGTGATGCGCAAGGTTCGCGAGGTCGTGGACGCGGCGCACGGCAAGCCGATCCTGTTCTTTCCCGCCCGGCACGATCACTGGCTCGTGCAGACCGGCGACGGCTGGGCCGCGCACGTGGCGGGTGCGATCGGCGTCTCGACAGAGGCCCAGGCGTCCTGGTGGGGCGGCGTGGGGGTCGGCACGGTCCCCCACGGGCTGATCGCGGCGTTCGGCGGCGACACCGTCGCCGCCGCGCGCGCGTTCTCCGACCGCTTCGCGGACGACATGAACGTGACCGTTCTCGTGGACTTCGAGAACGACTCCGTGCGGACCGCTCTCGAGGTGGCCGACGCCCTCGGGGACCGGCTCTGGGGCGTGCGGCTCGACACCTCGGAGCGGATGGTCGACCGCGCCCTCTGGCACGAGATGGGCGACTTCAGGCCGACCGGGGTGAACGTCGTGCTGACACAGCGGGTGCGCACGGCGCTGGACGAGGCCGGGCACAGCCGGGTGCGGATCGTCGTCTCGGGCGGGTTCGACGCGGCCAAGATCCGGGAGTTCGAGGGGCTCGGCGCGCCGGTGGACGCCTACGGCGTCGGGTCGTCGCTCGTACGCGGCGAGAACGACTTCACGGCGGACGTGGTCCGGGTCGACGGGCGCGACTGCGCCAAGGCCGGGCGCGCGTTCAGGCCGAACCCTCGCCTAACGCGGGTGGAGTAGGGCTCAACCACAGGCCCATGGCTGCCGATTGGGTATGAGATGAGGCGGGCGATCCTCCTTACGATGCTTGCTGCCGTTCTGGCGGCCCCTCCGGCGGCGCTCGCCCAGGGTGGCTCGGCGGAGTGCACGGGGTCGGTCCAGGTGGGCAAGACGCAGGCCGTCGGGGGCCTGTCGCTCGAGGCCGGCGCCTACGACATCACCGTGCGTGAGACCGGTGACCTGACCTGCGACCAGGCGCGCGCGGCGTTCCGGGAGATCCTCGCCGCGCCGGACGAGAACCTGCCCGACGGCTGGCAGGTCGACCTGTCGGCACGGACATTCGCGCGCAGCGACGGCTCCGACGCCTTCAGCGTCAACCCCGTGGTGTCGCCCGTGGCGACGGAGGACGGCGGCCTGACCTGGGACAAGATCGAGAGCTGGATGGTGATCTGGCTTCCGATCATCTTCATGGCGCTGATCGCCGGCTTCCTGCTGATGACGCTGCGCTACATGCCGCGCACCAAGCCGCAGCAGATCAAGCCGTCGTCGGCGAGCGCGGTGAGGTGGGAGGACGTGGCCGGCGTGGAGGAGTCGAAGGACGAGCTGCGCGAGGTGGTGGAGTTCCTGCGCGACCCGAAGCGCTTCCGGAAGCTGGGCGCCCGCGTGCCGAAGGGCATTCTGCTGCACGGCCCGCCCGGCACCGGTAAGACGCTGCTGGCGAAGGCGGTGGCGAACGAGTCGAAGGCGGAGTTCTTCGCGCAGTCGGCGTCGTCGTTCGTCGAGATGTTCGCCGGCCTGGGCGCCGCCCGCATCCGGCGCCTCTTCCGGGAGGCGCGCAAGGAGGCGCCCTCGATCGTGTTCATCGACGAGCTCGACGCCGTGGGGGCCACGCGCGGCAAGGACATCTCGGGCGAGAAGGACCAGACGCTCAACCAGCTGCTGGTCGAGCTCGACGGCTTCGACGAGCGCGACGAGATCGTCGTGATCGCCGCCTCCAACCTGCTCGAGAAGCTCGACACGGCGCTGCTGCGGCCGGGCCGCTTCGACCGCCAGATCTTCGTCGCCCCGCCTGACCTCAAGGGGCGCCGCTCGATCCTCCAGGTGCACACCCGCAACAAGCCGCTGGCGGAGGACATCGACCTCGAGCTGGTCGCGCGTCAGACCGCCGGCCTCACCGGGGCCGACCTGGCCAACATCTGCAACGAGGCGGCGATCTTCGCCGGGCGCGAACACCGCGCCGAGGTCCACACGCGCGACTTCCAAGCGGCCCTCGAGCGCGTGATCGCCGGGGTCCAGTCTCGCCGCGTGATCTCCGAGCACGAGAAGCGCGTGGTGGCCTACCACGAGGCGGGGCACGCGCTCTGCTCGGAGATGCTCCCGTCGGTGGAGAAGGTGCACCGCATCTCGATCATCCCGCGCGGCAAGGCGCTGGGGTACACGCTCAACCTGCCGGAGGAGGACCGCTACCTGAAGACCAGGGACGAGCTGCTGGACTACCTCGTGGTCCTGCTCGGCGGGCGGGTGACCGAGCACATCGTGTTCGGACAGGTCACCACGGGCGCGTCGGACGATCTGCGCAAGGTCCACGAGATCAGCCGCTCGATGGTCACGCAGTACGGGATGGGCACCGAGCTGATGTCGAAGCAGCTGCCGGCCGACGACTACTCGATGTCCGACAACACGCGCCGCATGGTGGACGAGGAACAGCAGTACCTCACCGACCTCGCCCACCGCCGCGCGATGAAGCTCGTGGCGGAGAACCGCACGCTGCTGGAGGCGTTCGCCTTCACGCTGCTCGAGAACGAGGTGCTCGAGCGCGATGACATCGAGCTGCTGGTGGGCCGCTACATGGGGCGCCCGGCGTCGCCGACCCGCGATTCGATCGTCAAGGACCTGGAGCCTGGGCCCGCGGAGATCGCCGCTGCCGAGGCCGATCCGCAGGCTGAGTAACCTCATCCGCCCCATGTTCGGGCGGATCGATCACGTCGGAGTGGCCGTCGAGGACCTCGACGAGGCCGTCGCGCTCTACTCGGAGCGGCTCGCGATGCCGGTGCAACACCGGGAGACCGTGGAGGAGCAGGGCGTGGAGGCGGTGCTGATCGGGGTCGGCGAGAACCACGTCGAGCTGCTGCGGCCGCTCGGCCCGGAGACGGCGGTGGGGCGCTTCCTCGAGCGGAACGGGCCGGGGCTGCACCACGTGGCCTACGGCACCGAGGACATCGACTCCGCGCTGGAGACCGTGCGCGCGGCCGGGCTCCGGCTGATCGACGAGCGGCCCCGCGCGGGCATCAGGAACAGTCGCGTAGCGTTCGTGCATCCCAAGTCGACCGGCGGGGTGCTGACAGAGCTTGTGGAGGCAGCCCACTGATGGCAGAAGACACCAGCCGCATCGACATCGGCTTCCAGGGCGGGCAGGTCCTGCCGGCCCGCGTGAAGCGGAGCTCGTTCGACGGGCTGCGGAGCGCGCTCTCGGACGAGCGCGCCGAGCGCTGGTTCGAGCTCGATACGCAGGACTCGAAGATCTCGATCGACCTGTCGCAGGTCGTCTACGTCCGCATCGACACCGACGAGCAGCGGGTCGGCTTCTAGCCCCGCCTTGCTGGCAGCGCTCGATCTCAGGCTGCTGCGCCTGCTGCGCACGCGCGGCCACTGGCCGCCGTTCGAGCGAGCGGTGCAGACCTACGCGATGGCGGGCGAGAACGGCCTGCTCTGGCATGGCATCGCGGCCGCGGGCATGGCGCTGCACGGGAACCGCCGTCCCGTGTACGTGCGGGCGATGCGGATCACGGTCATCACGCTGGTGGCCAACTCGGTGGTGAAGCAGCTCGTGCGGCGCGCGCGCCCCGTGCTGGAGGAGGAGCTGCCGGCGCTCGTGCCGACGCTGTCCGGCCGCTCCTATCCCTCGGCCCACTCGTCCACCGCGTTCGCGGCGGCGGGCGCGCTGGCCGACGCGCTGCCGGCCCCGCCGCTGTACGCGGCGGCAACGGCGATGGCGCTGTCGCGCCCCTACCTCGGCGTGCACTTTCCGTCGGACATCGTGGCCGGCGCACTGCTGGGCCGGGCGCTGGAGAGGCTCCTTTGAAGATCGGCATCGTCGGCCTGCCCAACGCCGGCAAGTCCTCGCTGTTCAACGCGCTCACGCGCGCCGGCGCCCAGGCCGCCAACTACCCGTTCACGACGCTCGAGCCGAACGTGGCGGTGGTCGGCGTGCCCGACGGGCGGCTCGACCGGGTGGCAGCGACGGTCGGCGCCGGCGAGGTGATCCACGAGGTGATCCAGTTCCACGACATCGCCGGGCTGGTGCGCGGCGCCCACGAGGGCGAGGGGCTCGGCAACCAGTTCCTCGGCAACATCCGCGAGACCGACGCGATCCTGCACGTGGTGCGCGTCCACGAGGACTCCCAGGTGGTGCACCCGGACGGCCGGGTCGATCCGCTGGCCGACGTGGAGACGGTGGAGACGGAGCTGCTTTACGCCGACCTGGAGCAGGCCGAGCGGCGCCTCGAGCGGGTCACGAAGCAGGCACGCTCGCTCGACATGGAGCTCGTGGCCGAGGAGCAGTGGCTTACCGAGGTGGTCGAGGCGCTGCGAGCGGGCCGGGCCGTGCGCACGGTGCCCACGCCGGCCGGGGCGCCGGGGGCCGTCGTGCGCCTGTCGGCGCTCACGTCCAAGCCGGTGCTCTACGTGGCCAACGTGGCGGAGGGCGAGCCCGTCGTGCCGCCGCCGGAGCTCGAGCGGCACGTGGCGGCCCGGGACGCGCGGGCCACGGCGGTGTCGGCCCGGCTCGAGGCGGAGCTGGCCGAGCTGGACGACGACGAGGCCGCCGCGATGCGAGCCGAGCTGGGCGTGGAGGAGTCGGGCCTCGCCACGGTGATCCGCGAAGCCTTCGAGCTGCTCCACCTGATCTCGTTCTTCACCGCCGGCCAGGGCAAGGAGGCCCGCGCACGGGCGATCGAGCGCGGCACCCGCGCGCGGCGGGCGGCGGGGGCGGTGCACACCGACATGGAGCGGGGCTTCGTGGCCGCCGAGGTGACGTTCTGGGAGGACCTCGTGCGGGCCGGCGGCTACGCGCCGGCGCGCGAGCAGGCGCTCTCTCGCCTCGAGGGGCGCGACTACGAGGTGCGCGACGGGGACGTCGTGACCTTCCGCTTCACACCCTCCTAAGTGCTCCCTAAGGTCAGGCGCATGAAGATCGCGATCCCGCTCTACCACCACTTCACGGCGCTCGACGCCGTCGGGCCGTTCGAGGTGCTGTCGCGCCTGCCGGGCGCGGAGGTCGCCTGGCTCGGGCCGGAGGCCGGCCCGGTCAGCACGGACAACGGCCTCACCATCGTCGCCGGGGCCGCCTACGAGGAGGTGCCCGAGCCCGACGTGGTGCTCGTGCCGGGCGGGTTTGGCACCGACGAGGGCGCGCTCGAGGACGAGCGTCTCGTGGGCTGGATCCGCCGTGCCCACGAGACCTCTCAGTGGACCACGTCGGTCTGCACGGGTTCCCTGTTGCTGGCCGCCGCGGGAGTGCTCGACGGCCTGGAGGCCACGACCCACTGGCTCGACCTCGAGTCACTCGAGCGGCTCGGCGCGAGGCCGACCGGCCGCCGCGTGGTGGAACAGGGCAAGGTGCTGACCGCCGCCGGCGTGTCGTCGGGGATCGACATGGGGCTGGTGCTGGCGGCCCGGATCGCCGGCCCGGAGGTGGCCCAGGCGATCCAGCTCGAGATCGAATACGACCCGCAGCCGCCCTTCGACGCCGGCTCGGCGGAGAAGGCCCCGCCGGAGATCGTGGAGCTGGTCAGAAGCCTGGCGGCGGCGCGGACGGGTTAGCGGACGCGCACGTTCGGCCCGGCCACCCGGCCGGAGCGCACGCGGTACACGCCCGCGCGGCCCACGTTCACGCGGTAGCGCCCGGCCTTCGTGGTGCGGACCTTGCCGATCGCCCGCCAGCCCCACTTGCCGCGGCGCTCCACGGTCAGCACGCGCCGCTTCGGAGCGGGCGTGTAGCTGCCCGTGAGCGTGGGCTCGACCAGGCGCGGGCCCCAGCTCGCCGGACGCGCCGAGCGGGGACGGCTCACGCTCGTCCTCGCCTGGACGAACGTGAACCAGGTGTCCCGGAGGCCCAGCCGGGCACGGATCTGCGGGCCGGTCAGCACGGTCGACCCGGCGCTCCCGATCACGCGGGCGCGCACGACGCGGGGCGAGACGCCGCGGTCCAGCACCCTGACGCGCTTGAACCGCCCCGGGGCGCCGAGCGCCGCGTCCAGCCGGGCGGCCGTGGTGGGCACCGTCCAGCGGTGGTAGGGCGACTGGGTGTCGTACGGGTCCGGCACGCCCACCAGCCAGGGCTTCGCGAGGGAGCCCACGAAGGAGAACTCCACGTTCTCGGTATGGCCGCCGGACGTTGAGAAGTAGTAGGTGACCGCCGGCACGCCTCCGTAGGTCAGGATCCGCCCGGCCGTCTGGGAGACGGCGGCGTCGCTGCGCACGCTCTCGCCGGTCACGCCTCGGTACACCTGCGAGCGCGTGTCGGGGTACTGGTCGAACAGGCCGGTCGTCTTGCGGGTCGCGAGCGCATAGGTGCGGGCGGTCACCGCCTGGGCCTTGAGCGCTTCGAGCGGCCAGGAGCTCGGCATCTCCCCGGCCACGACCCCGCGCACGTACGTGTCGAGCTCGAGCTCGTTGATCGCGGTCACCCCGGCGCCCTCCGTGCGGATCTCGATCGCGCCGCGGTAGAGGCCGTCGGTGATGAAGTTGAGCGCCGGCCCCATCAGGCGCAGCGCCTCCGGGCCGCGGAACTGGGCGCCGTTGGCCACGCGGGCGACGCGCCTGCCGGCGGAGGTGGTCACGCGGATGGCGCCGCGCGACTCGCGCGCCACGTACAGCGCTTCCGGGTTCAGCGTGCGGCCGCCGATCGAGGTGGCGCCGCGCACGCGGATGTAGGGGTCCTCGGGCTGCAACAGCACGCGCACCGGCCGGCTGGGCGCGCTGGAGAGGGTGGTGCCGCTGTAGTAGTGGGCCAGGATGTCCGCGTAGGCGGAGCCCTCGAGGGCGAACCCGTAGGCCCCGTACTGGCTCATCCCGATGCCGTGGCCGAAGCCGGCGCCGCGGATCACGTGGCGCACGGCGGCGTCCGCCGCGGGCACGGCGGCGGCCAGCACGAGCAGGGCGGCTGTGAGTGAGAGGGTGCGGCGCATCGGTGGCCTAGAACGCATCAACCGGCCCAAGGTAGCGGGACGGAGGGCCGGGTATCGTCAGGAGCGTGGCGAACCGAAAGGCATCTGACGTGTTCGTCGAGTGCCTCGAGGCCGAGGGCGTGAAGCACGTGTTCGGCATCCCCGGCGAGGAGACGCTCGACCTGAACGAGTCGCTGTCGCGCTCGTCGATCGAGTTCATCCCGGTGCGCCACGAGCAGGGCGGGGCCTACATGGCGGACGTCCACGGCCGGCTCACGGGCCGCGCCGGCGTCTGCCTCGGCACGCTGGGCCCGGGCGCCCTGAACCTCGTCACCGCCGTAGCCGACGCGTTCCTCGACCGCGCCCCGCTGGTGGCGCTCACCGGGCAGGGCGACCTGGAGCGCATGCACAAGGAGTCGCACCAGTACATCGACCTCCTGCGGGTGATGCGCCCGATCACCAAGTGGAACGCGCGGCTGGCCGACCCCGCGATCATCCCGGAGGTCGTCCGCAAGGCGTTCAAGCTGGCCGAGGGCGAGAAGCCGGGCTCCACCCATATCGAGCTTCCCGAGGACGTGATGGCGGCCGAGGTCGACGCCGAGCCGCTTCCGCGCCGCCGCCAGGTGCGGCCCGAGCCCGCCGCCCGCGAGCTGCTGAAGGCCGCGGACCTGATCCGGGGCGCGCTCAACCCGGTCGCGCTCGCCGGCAACGGGGTGGTGCGCGCGGGCGCGGCGCCCGCGCTGCGCGAGTTCGTGCGCGCCACCGGCATCCCGGTGGCGGAGACCTTCATGGGAAAGGGCCTGCTGCCGCCCGACAACCCGAAGGCGCTCGGGTCGGTCGGCCTCCAGTCCGGCGACTACATGATGGCCGGCTTCGACGACGCCGACGTGGTGCTCGCCATCGGCTACGACCTGGTCGAGCACTCACCCGAGCACTGGAACCCCGACCGCGACAAGAAGGTCATCTGCATCGACTCCGTGCCGGCCGAGATCGACGCGTTCTTCATGCCGGAGGTCGAGCTGGTCGGCGACATCTACCACGTGCTCGCCCGGCTCGGCGAGGAGTGCCGGCACGTGCCCCACCAGGGCGGGTCGAACAAGCTGCGCGAGGTCGTGCTGGGCCGCTTCGAGCAGGCCAAGGACGACGACGCCTTCCCCGTGCAGCCGCCGCGCGCGCTGTACGAGATCCGCAAGGCGCTCGGGCGCGAGGACATCCTGATCTCGGACGTCGGGCCTCCACAAGCTCTGGATCGGGCGGATGTTCCCCGCGTACGAGCCCAACACCGTCCTGATCGCCAACGGGCTCGCCGGCATGGGATTCGCGGTGCCGGCAGCCGTGGCGGCCAAGCTCGTCCACCCGAACCGGCGCGTGGTGACCGTGAACGGCGACGGCGGCTTCCTGATGAACGCCCAGGAGCTCGAGACCGCCGTGCGGATCAAGACGCCGTTCGTGAACGTGATCTGGGAGAACAGCCAGTACGGCTCGATCGTCTGGAAGCAGGACAAGAAGTTCGGCAGCCACTTCGGCACGGACTTCACGAACCCCGACTTCGTGAAGCTGGCCGAGGGCTTCGGCATCCCGGGCTGGCGCTGCGGCTCGGCGGACGAGTTCGGCGAGCGGCTCCAGCACGCGCTCACCCTCGACGTGCCGTCGCTGATCGTGCTGCCGATCGACTACTCGATCGACGTAGCGATATCCGAGGAACTTGGAACGGAGACAGTTGCAACATGAATATTCCTTCCCCCGCGCACCCGGCCAAGCCGGGTGCTTCGGCCCTCGCCCCTGAGGAACAGACCGTCGTCGACAGGGTCGAGAAGAAGCTCTACGTAGGGGGCGAGTGGCGTGACGCCTCGGGCGGCGCAACGCTCGAGGTGATCGACCCCGCCACCGAGGAGCGCGATCGCCGAGGTGGCGGACGCCACCCCCGAGGACGCGGTGACGGCGCTGGACGCCGCCGTGGAGACGCAGCGGGAGTGGGGCTCCTCGCCCCCCAACGACCGCGCCGGCATCCTCTGGAAGGCGTTCGAGCTGCTGATGGAGCGCGCCGACGAGCTCGCACTCCTGATGACGCTCGAGATGGGGAAGCCGGTGGCCGAGTCGAAGGCCGAGATCGTCTACGCGGCCGACTTCTTTCGCTGGTTCTCGGGCGAGGCGCTGCGGATCGACGGCAACTACAAGCAGTTCGCCAACGGCACCAGCCGCGTGCTCGTTATGAAGCAGCCGGTCGGGCCGAGCCTGATGATCACGCCCTGGAACTTCCCGATGGCGATGGGCACGCGCAAGGTCGGCCCGGCGGTCGCGGCGGGCTGCACGATCGTGATGAAGCCCGCGCAGCAGACGCCGCTGTCGATGCTGGCCCTCGGCCAGATCCTCGAGGAGGCCGGGCTGCCGGGCGGGGTGTTCAACATCGTCACCACATCGTCCTCGAGCAAGGCGACTGGACCGCTGATCCAGGACCCGCGCCTGCGCAAGCTGTCCTTCACGGGCTCGACGGAGGTGGGCCGGAACCTGATCGAGGCGTCGGCGCGGCAGGTGCTGAAGACGTCGATGGAGCTGGGCGGCAACGCGCCGTTCCTGATCTTCGACGACGCGGACCTCGACGCCGCCGTGGACGGCGCGCTGCTCGCCAAGATGCGCAACATCGGTGAGGCCTGCACGTCCGCCAACCGCTTCCACGTGGCCGAGCCGGTCCAGGAGGAGTTCCAGCGGCGCCTGGCGGAGAAGATGGGCGCGCTGAAGCTCGGGCGCGGGACCGAGGAGGACGTGAAGGTCGGCCCGCTGATCGACCAGCCGTCGCGCGAGAAGGTGGCCGAGCTCGTGCAGGACGCGCTCGACAAGGGCGCGAACTGCGTGGTGGGCGGCGAGATCCCGGACGGGCGCGGTTACTTCTACCCGCCGACCGTGCTCGGGGACGTGCCCGAGGAGGCGCGCGTCTTCAGCGAGGAGATCTTCGGGCCGGTGGCCCCGGTCGGGGCGTTCTCGTCCGAGGAGGACGCGATCGCGCGGGCCAACGACACCGAGTACGGCCTGGTGGCCTACGTGTTCACGCGCGACATCAAGCGCGCGATCCGGGTCTGCGAGGGGCTCGAGACCGGCATGGTCGGCCTGAACCAGGGCATGGTGTCGAACGCCGGCGCCCCCTTCGGCGGCGTCAAGCAGTCCGGCATCGGCCGCGAGGGCGGCAAGGAGGGCCTCGAGGAGTTCCTCGAGACGAAGTACGTGGCGGTCAACCTGTAGCTCGCCGTGTAGCAGCCGTCCGGGTCGTGGCGCACGATCTCGTGCATGCCCTTGAACCTGAGGGCCGATTTCGCAAGCCTGATGCACATGCGTCGCGTCCGGCACGTGGCCGGCGCGGTCCTCACCCTATGCCTGCTTGTCGTGATGCTCGCCTCCCCGGGGGAGGCTGACGCGAGCAGCGCGAGGGTGGCCGCGCTGCAAGCTGCATTGAAGTACCGCGGGCTCTACCCGATCGCGGTGGACGGCATGAGGGGGCCGTTCACCGCCCAAGGCGTCCGGCGCTTCCAGCGCCGCAGGAACCTGCTGGTCGACGGCATCGCGGGGCCGCAGACCAAGCGGGCGATCGGGGCCCGCCCGCTTGGCGCGCGCATGCTGCACCGGGGCCACCGCGGCTGGGACGTCGCGGCGCTGCAGTTCCGGCTCCAGAAGCACGGCTACCCGCCGGGCGGCGTGGACGGCGTGTTCGGGGCGGGTACGAGGCTGGCCGTGATCAACTTCCAGTCCGCGAACGGCCTCGGTGCGGACGGGATCGCGGGACCGGCGACGGTGGCGGCGCTGCGCGGCCGCGGCAGCTCCTCGACCACTCCCACCACGATCCCGGTCGGGGCCGTGCGGTTCTACCGGCCCGTGCCCGGGCCGATCGGCGACCGTTTCGGCGCCCCGCGCGCGGGCGGCCGCACCCACGCGGGGCTCGACTTCCCGGTCGCGTATGGGACGCGGGTGGGCGCCTCCGGCGTGGGCACTACGATCTTCGCGGGCTGGAACAACGGCGGATACGGCAACCTCGTGGTCGTCCAGCACCGGGACGGCTACACGACCTGGTACGCGCACCTGTCGCAGATCACCACGTACGTGGGCGAGCAGGTGTCGGGCGGCACCCGGGTCGGCTACGTGGGCTCGACCGGCTACTCGACCGGGCCCCACCTGCACTTCGAGGTGCGCAAGTGGAACACGCCGATCGACCCGATGCCGTACATGCTGTCGAGCACCGCGGCGAGGGTCCCGGTGCGGATGCGCTGCGCCGATCCGGACAGCTACAAGCACGCCAAGATCGACGACTGCACCCCCGCTCGCTAGGAATCCGCGTGAACGCGTGCCGAGCCGCGCGCCTAGGGCAGAGCCCCGCGCGTCATCGCGCGCAGGTCGAGCGCCTTGTCGAGCGTCTCCTCGTCCACGCCCTTCTCGAGCGCGACCTCGCGGATCGTCCGCCGCGAGGCCACGGCCTCGTTGACTATCTCGGTGCCGCGGTCGTAGCCGATGTGCGGGTTGAGCGCGGTCGCGATCGCGGGGGTGGACTCCGCGTGCCGGCGCAGCGTGTCCTCGTTTGCCTCGAGGCCGTCCACGCAGCGCTCGGCGAGCAGCCGCGCAGCCGCCCCGAGGATCCGGATCGACTCGAACAGGTTGCGGGCGATCATCGGAACGCGCACGTTCAGCTCGAACGCGCCCTGGGTGCCGGCGACGGTGACGGCCGTGTCGTTGCCGATCACCTGCGCGGCCACCTGCAGCACGACCTCGGGGATCACCGGGTTGACCTTGCCCGGCATGATCGACGACCCCTTCTGGAGCTCGGGCAGCTGGAGCTCGACCAGCCCGGTGCGCGGCCCCGAGCCCATCAGGACCAGGTCGTTCGCGATCTTCGTGAGCGAGACGGCCACCACCTTGAGCGCGCCGTGCAGCTCGACGAGCGCGTCGCGGTTGGCCTGTGCCTCGAAGCGGTCGAGCGGGGCCTCGCCGAGGCCGAGGTGCCGCCGCACGCGCTCGGCGAACTCGGGGTGCGTGTTCAGGCCGGTGCCGGTGGCCGTGCCCCCGAGCGGGACCTGGGCGGCCCGGCCGAGGGCGTCGCGCACGCGGTCGCGGCCGAGGGTGATCTGCGCGGCGTAGCCGCCGAACTCCTGGCCCAGCGTGACGGGGACGGCGTCCATCATGTGGGTCCGGCCGGCCTTGACCACGTCGGCCCACTCCTCCGCCTTGACCCGGAAGGAGCCGGCGAGCCGCTCGAGCGCGGGGAGCAGGTCCGCCTGCACGGCGTCGACCGCCGCGAGGTGGACCGCCGAGGGGAAGACGTCGTTGGAGGACTGCCCCATGTTCACGTGATCGTTCGCGTGGACCCCGTCGCCCGCGAGGTTGGCGATCACCTCGTTGGCGTTCATGTTCGACGACGTCCCGGAGCCGGTCTGGAAGACGTCGATCGGGAACTGGTCATCGTGCTCGCCGTTCGCCACCTCGTCCCCGGCGCGCGCGATGCGCTCGGCGATGTCCTCGTCGAGCAGCCCGAGCTCGGCGTTCACGCGCGCCGCGGCCGCCTTGATCCGGCCGAGCCAGCGCACCACCGGCGCCGGAACGCGCTCGCCCGAGACCGGGAAGTTCTCGACCGCCTTGGCCGTCTCGGAGCCCCAGAGCTGGTGGGTGGTCGCCATGTGGGCTAAGGCTATAGCCGTGGCCTGTGGCGCGACCGCGCAACGCGGACTTCACGCTTTCGCACGGAGTTCAGAGCCGAACCCGTGCATTGAGATTTCGGTGGGGCCGACCCGTCCGCTTACGTGTTCTCATCGCCGGGCGTGACGGCTCTCATCCGCATCGATCGATCGTGGGTCCCGACCGGGGGCGATCGGCCCAAGCCGATCCGCTTCTGCTCGCGCTGCGGACACCCCGCGGACGAGCCCCCCGGCCGGCCCGAGCAGCGCCGCAGGATCTGCGGGCGCTGCGAGATGGGCGTGCTGCTGAGCTGCTCGCGGGACGCGCTTCCGGGGGACGCGGCCGCCTTCCTGATCTGCACCTACGACCTCGGCGTCACGGCCGTGAGCCAGGCGGGAGAGGGGTTCTTCGGCTCGGAGGAGGAGGTGGTGGGGAGCCACCTGCTCGATCTGGTCACGAGCCCGCTCGGCGACGACCAGCTCGTGCGGCACGCCGGCCTCGCGGCTCAGCGGGCGTGCGATCCGGTCATCATGCCGCTCCGCCTCACCTCGCCGAACGCCGACGAGGTGGGCATGCTCGCCGCGCGCATCGCCACCTGCGGCCCTCCGCGCGCCGCCCTCGTGACGGTCGAGCCGAGCGAGTTCGGGCGACGCTGAGCAGCCGCGGCCGGGCGTTGCGTGCCTGCGGTGGATGGGTGCAAGAACCTCTGCACTGCTTGCGCGAGATCTGTCGAGCAGCGACAAAGTTCCATCGGGGCGATGTGGGTCACGTCGAAAACCTCTGCAAGAACGCAGCGCACCCCCTACTGGACGTGGCGACCTGCGAAGTAAGTGCGCACAGCTCCTGCGATTCACACGGGACGGAGGCGAAGTGAGCGGTATCAGGACGAATGCAGCCGCCGAGCTGCTCGGCGTGAGCCCGAACACGCTGCGCAGCTGGGAGCGCCGCTTCGGCTATCCAAAGCCGCGCCGCACGCAGGGCGGGCACCGGCAGTACGACCTGACCGAGCTGGAGTCGCTGCGCCGTGCACTGCTCGAGACTCACAACATCTCCTCCGCGATCGAGCTGGCCCGGCAGCGCGGCGAGGGGCCGAGCTCGCCGAGCCGGCTGGTGGACGCCTGGGACCACTTCGACGAGACGCTGGCCGACCGCGTGATGGAGGAGAGCCTGGCCGTCCGCTCGGTGGAGCGGTCCGTGGAGGAGGTCCTCCTGCCAGGCCTCGAGCTCGCGAGCGAACGCGACGGGCGCGACGCCGAGCGCGAGCTGGCCTTCAGGTGGGCGACCGGCTGGCTGCACGCCGCGCGCCGGGTGGTGGCGCCGGCGAGCCGCCCCCATGGGGTGCTGCTGTTCGACTCGAGCCACCGGCTCGACCTCGAGTCGCTCCACGTGCAGGCGCTCGAGCTCAGCCTGCGCCGCGCCGGCTTCCGCACGCTGCTGCTCGCCTTCGACCTCCCCCCCGAGCGCGTGGTGCGCGCGATCCGCGCGATCGACCCCACGGCCTTCGTGTTCTGTGGCGGCGACGCGACGCTGGAGGTGGTCGGGCGCCTGGTCTACACCGTGCGCCAGGTCGGCTCGGCGGGGCCCGTGTTCGAGTACCGCGAGGCGATGCCGGTGACCGGTGACCACGGCATCCCCTCGCTCGGCGTCACTCCGATAGAGGCCGTCGACCGGCTCAAGGGCTACGTGGACAGCGGGCGGCTCGAGCAGGTTCTCGTGGTGTCCGAGGCCGACGAGGAAGCCGCGCCCACGCGGATCCCGGTCGCGCGCAACCGCCAGGCGGGGTAGCCGCCCGCGCCGCGCGCGCGCTTCCCTCGCCTTTCCCTCGCCTTTCCCTCGCCCATCCCATCCGGTCGCCCGCCTACAGTGGCGCCGGCATGTCACTGGAGCTCGGCGATCCGCTCGCCCACCGCGCGCTGCAGGCGCTGCTGCGCGCGGAGTCGGCCGTGCGCCGCAGGCTGGCGGCCGAGTTGGAGCGCGAGGGCATCTCAGCGGCCGGCTTCTCGGCGCTTGTCGTGCTCACCACGGCAGGCGGCGCGCTCGAGCTGAAGACGCTGCGGCGGCGCCTGGGCTGGTCGAAGCCGAACGCCACCGAGGTCACCGCCACGCTGGAGGCGCGCGCCCTCGTGCTGCGCCGCCGCCCGCCGGAGAACCGCCGCATCGTGGTGATCGGCCTGACCGCCTCCGGCCGCGAATTGGTCGAGCGGCTCTTCCCGGACCACGCGGACCGCGTCACGCGCGCCTTCGGCGCCCTCGACGAGGGCGAGAAGCGCAATCTCGCGGAGCTCTGCCGCAAGCTCGCCGCCTGAGCCCCGGGCTCCGACCCTAGAATCGACCGCTCGTGGCCCGCTACGCCCCCGTCGACTCGGCGCAGTCCTTCCCTGCCCTCGAGCAGAGAGTGCTCGAGCGATGGCGCGAGCGCGACGTGTTCCACGAGTCGATCCGCCGCCGCGAGGGAGCGGAGCCGTTCGTCTTCTACGAGGGCCCGCCCACGGCCAACGGCAGGCCCGGGTCGCACCACGTCCTCTCGCGCGTCTTCAAGGACGTGTTCCCGCGCTACAAGACCATGCGGGGCCACTTCGTGCCGCGCAAGGCGGGCTGGGACTGCCACGGCCTGCCGGTCGAGCTGGAGATCGAGAAGGAGCTCGGCTTCAAGTCGAAGGAGGACATCGAGCGCTACGGCGTCGCCGAGTTCAACGCCAAGTGCCGCGAGTCGGTGCTGCGCTACATCGACGAGTGGGACGAGCTGACCGAGCGCATCGGGTTCTGGATCGACACCGGCGACGCCTACTTCACGCTCCACAACGACTACATCGAGTCGGTCTGGTGGTCGCTGAGGCAGGTGTGGGACAAGGGCCTCCTGACCGAGGGTCACAAGGTCGTGCCGTACTGCCCGCGCTGCGGCACGGCGCTGTCGAGCCACGAGGTGGCGGCCGGCTACCGGGACGTGGTCGACCCGTCCGTGTACGTGAAGTTCCCGCTCCGCGATGACCCGGACGTGTCGCTGCTCGCCTGGACGACGATGCCGTGGACGCTCGTGCCGCACGCGGCGATCGCGGTGGACCCGGACGTCACCTATGTGCGCGCGCGGGCCGATGGCGACCGGCTCATCCTGGCGGAGGCCCTCGTGGAGCGCGTGCTCGGGGAGGGGGCCGAGGTCGAGGAGCGCATGCCCGGCTCCGCCCTGCTCGGCCTGCGCTACGAGGCGCCCTTTCCGTACCTGACCGACTACGGCCCGCGGGGGCACACGGTGCTTTCCGGCGACTTCGTGTCGGTCGAGGACGGCACCGGGGTGGTTCACACGGGCGCCGCGTTCGGCGAGGACGACTTCCGCCTGGCGAGCGAGAACGGGGTGACGATCCACAACCCGGTCCGTCCGGACGGCACGTTCGACGAGCGCACCGGCCCGTTCGCGGGCATGAACGTCCGCGCCGCCGACCCGAAGATCATCGACGCGCTGCGCGACTCGGGCCGCCTGTTCAAGGCCGGCGAGCACGAGCACGCCTACCCGCACTGCTGGCGCTGCGACACCCCGCTGATCTATTACGCCAAGTCGAACTGGTACGCGCGGACGACCGAGGTCAAGGACGAGCTGCTCGCCGCCAACGAGACGATCGACTGGCACCCCGAGCACATCAAGCACGGGCGCTTCGGCAAGTGGCTCGAGAACAACGTCGACTGGGCGCTGTCGCGCGAGCGCTACTGGGGCACGCCGCTGCCGGTGTGGCGCTGCACGGAGGAGCCGGACCACGTCGTCTGCGTGGGCTCCCTGGAGGAGATCCGCGAACGCGGCGGCACGCCGCCCGACGACCTGCACCGCCCGTACATCGACGAGGTGGTGCTGCGCTGCGAGGAGTGCGGCGGCGAGATGCGGCGCGTGCCGGACCTGATCGACGTCTGGTGGGACTCGGGATGCATGCCGTTCGCCCAGTGGCACGCCCCGTTCGAGAACCAGGAGGAGTTCGAGCGGCGCTTCCCGGCGAACTACGTCTGCGAGGGGCTCGACCAGACGCGCGGCTGGTTCTACTCGCTCCTGGGCGTCTCCGTGCTGCTGTTCGGGCGCTCGTCGTACGAGACGTGTCTCTGCCTGGGTCTGATCCTCGATCCCGAGGGCCAGAAGATGTCGAAGTCGAAGGGCAACGTCGTCGTGCCGTGGGAGGTGCTCGACACGCACGGCGCGGACGCCTTCCGCTGGTACTACTTCACCTCGAAGCAGCCCTGGGACGGCTACCGCTTCTCGCTCGAGACGGTCGGCGAGTCGGTGCGCCAGTTCCTCAAGCCGCTCTGGAGCACGTACTTCTTCTTCGTCCAGTACGCGAACCTGGGCGTGCGCGAGGGCGATTCGCCCCAGACCGATCTCGACCGCTGGATCCGCTCGCGCCTGGCCGCGACGGCCGAGCGGGTGACCGAGCGGATGGAGGACTACGACACGACCTTCGCCGGCCGGGCCATCGCCGAGTTCGTGGACGAGCTCTCGAACTGGTATGTCCGCCTGTCGCGGCGGCGCTTCTGGGACGGCGATCCGGCCGCCTTCGCGACGCTGCGGGAGTGCCTGCTCACGACCGCCAAGCTCCTCGCACCGCTCACCCCGTTCGTGGCCGACGAGATCTTCGAGAACCTCGACGGCAGCGAGCCGTCGGTCCACCTGTGCGACTTCCCCGAGCCGGCTGAGCGCGACCCGGACCTGGAGTGGCGCATGCAGGTGGTGCGCGACGCCGTCGAGCTGGGCCGGGCAGCGAGGGCGCACGCGCGAATGAAGCTCCGCCAGCCGCTGGCCGAGGCGGTGGTGGTGGCGGCCGACCGCGAGCGCGAGGCGATCGAGGCGCTGGAGGGGCTGCTCGCGCAGGAGCTGAACGTGAAGTCCGTGCGCTACGTGTCGGAGGCCGACGAGCTGGGCCGCTTCGAGCTGAAGCCCAACTACCGCGCGCTCGGGCCGCGCTTCGGCAAGCAGATGCCGCAGGTGGCCGCGGCGGTGGCCGCGCTCGATCCAGCACGGATCCGCAGCGGGGGGACGGCCGGGATCAACATCGACGGGCAGGAGCACCAGATCGGCCCGGACGACATCCAGCTCGTGCTCCAGCCGCTCGAGGGCTACCAGGTCGAGCGCTCGGGCACTCACGCGGTTGCGCTCAACCTGGAGCTGGACGACGCGCTGCGCCGGGAGGGCCTCGCGCGCGAGGTGGTGCACGCCGTGCAGGGGGCGCGCAAGGACGCCGGGCTCAACGTGGAGGACCGGATCGAGCTCACGCTCGGGGGTGACGAGGAGCTGCTGGACGCCGCCCGCGCCCACGAGGAGTACGTGGCGGGGGAGACGCTCGCCACCTCGGTCAGCTACGACGGCGCGGCGGGCGACGCGGGGGCCGCCGAGATCGAGGGCCGCCGCTTGCTGATCTCAGTCAGCCGGAGGTAGGCTGCCGCGGCGATGTCGCTGCCGCCCGCCTTCGAGGACCGCAACGCGGCGCAGCAGATCATCGGGGCCGTGGTGGTGACGATGATCTTCGGCCTCGTGACCGGGTTCGCGCTGGGCTGGAACGAGATCGCCTACCAAGCCGGCCTGGTGTTCGTGACCACGATCGTCGGCGCGGGGACTGGGCGGGGCGTACCGGGTCCGGCGCGAGCGGTCGCTGCCGGCCTGAGGTTTTACGCTGCTTCGAGCGCCGGCTCGATCTCCTGGACCAGCCTGCTCTTCGGGAGCGCGCCGATGATCTGGTGCGCCACCTGGCCGTGCTTGAAGAGGAGCAGCGTGGGGATCGACATCACGTTGTAGGTGGCCGAGACCTGCGGGTTCTCGTCCACGTTCAGCTTCACGATCCTGAGGTCCTCGCGCTCGCCCGCGAGCTCCTCCAGATGAGGCGCCACGATCCGGCAGGGACCACACCACGGAGCCCAGAAGTCGACGAGCACGGGCTTGTCGGCCTCGAGCACCTCCGCCTGGAAGTTGGCGTCGGTCACCTGGATGATTTCGCCTGCCATTGAAAGGACTCCCCTTGTCGGTCACACCGCGGTCGGTCACACCGCGCTATACAAAATATAGCGACCCCGCGGGGGGCCGATATCACGTCTCGAGCCGGCGGCGGAGCCGCAGCGCCGGCACCTTCCAGACCGCCTCGAAGGCGATCCTGGCGGTCATCTTGGATTGCCCGACGCGCCGCTCGCGAAACAGGATCGGCACCTCCGCCACGGTGAAGCCGGCCTTCACCGCGCGGTAGGTCAGCTCGATCTGGAAGCCGTACCCGTCGGCGTGCACGTCGCCCAGGTTGAGCGTCTCCAGCACGCGGCGGTGGAAGCACTTGAACCCACCGGTGAGGTCCCGTACGGGCACGCCCAGGAGGATGCGCGCATAGGCGCAGCCGCCCCACGACAGCGCCCTCCGGATGAGCCCCCAGTTCGCAACCCCGCCGCCCGGCACGTAGCGCGAGCCGAGCACCAGGTCGGCGGCGCCGGCGGCGGCGATCAGGCGGGGGAGGTCGGCCGGGTCGTGGGAGAAGTCGGCGTCCATCTCCATGACCAGCTCCGCGCCGTTCTCGAGCGCCAGGGCGAACCCGTCCAGGTAGGCGCGCCCCAGCCCTTGCTTGCCGGGCCGGTGCAGCACGCGCACCTCGGCGATCTCCGCGGCGAGACGGTCGGCGATCTGGCCCGTCCCGTCCGGCGAGCCGTCATCCACGACGAGGACGGTGTGCGGCCCCCCGGCCTGCTCGAGCTGGTCCAGGGATGCGCGCACGACGGCCTCGACGTTCTCGGCCTCGTCGTAGGTGGGGAGGATCAGCCAGGTGCCCGCCAAGGGGCGCGTAGGCTAGACAAGGTGTCCGCCTCCCAACCGACGATGCGCAACGGGGAGATCGCCGAGGCCTTCGAGGAGCTGGCCAGCCTGTACGAGCTCGACGGCGCCGTGGTGTACCGGGTGGTGGCCTACCGCAACGCCGCCAAGGCCATCCGCGAGGCCGGCGTCTCCGTGGCCGACATGGCTCATCAGGGCCGCGTGGACCAGCTCGCGGGCGTGGGGAAGACCATCGCCGAGAAGATCGACGCGCTGCTCGAGACCGGCTCGATCCCGTCCGCCGACAAGCTGAAGGCGCGCATCCCGTCCGGCCTCATCGCGATCACGCGTATCCCCGGGCTGGGGCCCAAGCGCGCCAAGCTCCTGCACGAGCATCTCGGCGTGAGCTCGCTCGACGAGCTGCGCGTGGCCGCCGGGCAGGGCCGCCTCAAGGACGTGCCCGGCTTCGGCGCGAAGGCGGAGGAGAACGTGATGACGGCGCTCGCCGCCGGCGCCGACGGAGGGCCCGAGACGCGCATGCTCCTCTCCAAGGCGCTGGTCGTCGGGGAGGAGCTCGTGGCCGAGCTGCGCGAGCACCCGGCCGCCCTTAGGGTCGAGCTCGCCGGTAGCGCCCGCCGCCGGGCGGACACCGTGAAGGACCTCGACATCGTGGTCGCGGCCGCCGACGCCAAGGCCCTCGCAGAGCACTTCTGCTCGCTGGAGGCCGTGGACGTGGTGCAGTCCTCCGGCGAGGCGGGCGCCAAGGTGGTCACGCACTCCGGGCTGCCGGTCGACTTGCGCATCGTGCCGGAGGAGGCGTTCGGCAACCTGCTCCAACACTTCACCGGCTCGGGCAGGCACAACGAGGCGCTGCGAACAGCCGCCGTAAGGCGTGGACTCCACGTGAGCGAGTACGGCATCGCGGACGACGCGAGCGGCGACTCGATCGCCTGCGCCACCGAGGAGAAGGTCTACGAGCGGCTCGGCATGCAGTGGATCCCGCCCGAGCTGCGCGAGAACCGCGGCGAGCTCGAGGCCGCCCGCGAGGGGCGGCTGCCGGACCTGATCGAGCTGTCGGACATCCGCGGCGACCTGCACATGCACACGACCCTGTCCGACGGCCACGCCTCGATCGAGGAGATGGCGGCGACCGCAAGGGAGCTGGGCTACGACTACCTCGCGATCACCGAGCACTCGGCCACGCACGGCTTCGGCAACGACGTGCAACCGCGCGAGCTCCTGAAGCAGGCCGAGCACATCCGCGGGCTCGAGGTGGACGGCATCACGGTCCTGCCGGGCACGGAGACGAACATCATGCCCGACGGGACGCTCGACTATGCGGACGACGTGCTCGAGCAGCTCGACTGGGTGATCGCGAGCCTCCACACGTCGTTCCGCCTCTCCGAGAAGGAGCAGACCGACCGCATGCTCCGCGCGATGGAGCACCCGCTCGTCGACGCGATCGGCCATCCCACCGGGAGGCTGCTCGAGAGCCGGGAGGCGTACGCGCTCGACATCGACCGCGTGATTGCGAAGGCGGTCGAGACTGGCACCTTCCTCGAGATCAACAGCAACCCGGACCGGCGCGACCTGAACGACGTCTACGCGAAGGCCGCGGTCGAGGCGGGCGTGACGCTGGTGATCGACTCGGACGCCCACTGGCCCCGGACGCTTCCCAACATGCGCTACGGGGTGGCCACGGCGCGGCGCGCCTGGGTCACGGCCGCCCGGGTGGCGAACACCCGCCCCTGGGCCGAGGTGGACAGGCTCCGAAAGCGCGGAAGCTGACCGGGGGCTCGCGCCCCCGGACCCCCGCTGATGCATGGCCGGCCTCCTTAGGCCGGCTCCACGCGCCGCAGGCCCGGCAGCCGCAGCAGCCGCGGCCTGCCGAACGGCGAGGTCTTGTCGAGCCAGAACTCCACGCCGTCGCGTCCCTCGACCGCCTCCACCGCGCGCGACTGCTTGCGCCACAGGAGCGCCACCAGCAGGCAATAGCCGGTCGCGATCGCCGGCACCTGCGGGATGAAGAAGCCGACGATCACCGAGACGAGCGCCAGCACGATCAGCGGCCAGAGCCGGTTGAACATCACGGTCCCGGGCTCGAGCTCGGGCAGGGTGTTCGTCCGGCGGGCCTCGGCCAGCAGGGTGGCGATCCCCGGCGTGGCGGCCGGGCGCCGCCCCAGCCACAGCCCCGCAAGTGTGGCGAGGCACCACCAGACCGCTGCCACGTATACGAGCGTGCTCGTCTCCTCGTCCGCGGCGCCCACCACCGAGACGACCGCGAGCGCGGTGGCGGATCCGCCGAAGAGCAGCACCGAGACCCGCAGGAGGTCGCGGAACCTCACGGATCGGCCAGGGCGGCGAGCACGCGGGCGAACCCGTCCACGCCGTCCACGACGAGGTCGGCACGCTCGACGATCGCCGCCGGTCCCTCGTCGGACTGCACCCCTACCAGCACGGATGCATCGAGCGCGCCTTCCTCCTCCAGCCGCCTGAGGGCGTCGAACGCGTCGAGATCGGTGGTGTCGTCGCCCGCGAACATCGCGACGCGCGACGATGCGGCCTCCACCAGCGAGCGCACCGCCCGGCCCTTGTCGAACTCGACCGGCGGGCGCACCTCGAGCACCTTGCGGGCCCAGTGGACCGCCAGGCCCGCGCGCTCGGCGTCGCCGGCGAGCTCCTCCAGCCGGCCGCGCGCGGCGTCCTCGTCCGGCACGCCGCGCCAGTGGAACGCCACGATCGGCCCCTTGTCCTCGATCCGCACGCGCAGCGTGCGCAGCTCCGGCGTGTCCTGCTCGGCGGCGAAGCCGCTCACGTCGCCCTCCCAGCGCTTGAAGTCCTCGTTGATCCGCGGCCGCTTCGCCCCGGGCTCGAGCAGCTCGGCGCCGTGTGAGCCCGCGTACGCGATCCCCCCGACCCCGACGAGCCGCCGCGCGTCGGCGGCCGAGCGGCCCGACACGCACGCCACCAGGCCGAAGCGGCGCGCGAGCCGGCCGAGCAGGACCGAGACCTGCTCGCTCACGCGCGCCTCCTCGGCGCGCCGCACGATCGGGGCGAGCACGCCGTCGATGTCGCACAGGAGCGCCGACCGGGCGGGGTCGGCCAAGAGCGGCTGAAGGGCCTCCACCGGTCGTAGTATGGCCTGCGGGCAGGCTTGGCAACTCGCCAAGAACGCGGGACTCCGCTAGGTTGCAGACCGGTGGAGATCCTCGATGTCAAGACCGAGGACCGGAACGGACTCGTACACGTCTCCCTCGTGGGGGAGCTCGACCTGTCCACCGTGGCAAAGGTGCAGGAGGAGCTCCGCAGGGTCGAGGCCGACTCCCCGCCGACCGTGGTCGTGGACCTCTCCAAGCTGACGTTTCTCGACTCGACCGGCCTGCGCTGCATCGTCACCGCCGACGAGCGCGCGCGGGACCAGGGTCGCCGCGTGGTGATCGTGCGCGGCCCGGACGCCGTGCAGCGGGTTTTCACCATCACCCGGCTCGAGGAGCGGCTGGAGATGGTGGACGACGCCGCTGCCGTGACCTGACCCATCGGGTTTCGTAGCCCGGCCGAAGGGTGATAACCCAATGGTCGGTTGTTGTTGAGGAGGTGCTGTACGAGTGGCTGTTGCCGTCTCGGCCTACGAGCCGGCGGCGCCTGAGTCTCCCGAGCAGCGGACTTTCGAGGACGCACGTCTGCTGCTCAAGTCGCGCCTGCTGCGCCGCTCGCTCGACCGCCTGTCGGCCGGGGCGGCGGCTGCCGCGTAGGCGTGCGCAGCATGAAGAGGGCCGCTCGTCTCCGCCTGGCGTCCCATGCGGTCCGCCAGGCAGCTCCGAACGGCCCTATCTGACGGCGCTACCCGGCCCCCGTTGCTCAAAACGCGGGTTGTCGGGCAGCGCGACGTCCGGAGTGCGAGCCAGCGCGGCCGCGAAGACGATCAGGTGCACGCCGGGAGCCAGCCGCCGCGGGCGCCCGTCGTCCGCGTGTTCGTACGCGGCCCGGGCGTCGAGCAGGGACAGGATGCTCTCGAAGACCGGGCCGTGCGGCACGTCACCGCCAACGTCGCAGGCGAGCCGCGCGAGCGCCAGCGACTCGTGTGGATCGACGCCGTTGAACATCTGGCCGATCGCGGCGAGCAGGAACGAGTAGACCCGCTCGAGGAGCGGGTCGCGCGACAGCGACTCGATGCCCGCGGGCGGTCCGAGATCGAGCGGATCGTCGCCCTCCAGCAGGCGCAGCGCCTGTCCTCCGGCCAGCTCCCGCAGCACCTCGGCCGGGAGCCCCACCTGGAGGCCGTGGCGCAGCACCATTGTGGCGCCCCAGGCGGGCGTGGCGTAGGGCGCGTCGCTGGCCATCAGGATCTGCCCGGGCGGGACGAGCGCGAAGAGCGCCTGCACGTCGCTGGACGACCACCACGCCGTGTCGAAGAACAGGTTGGGGTGATCGGCGGCCTCGCGCCAGATCCAGGACAGGTCGGAGATGCCGGCGTGGGCGAGGATCAGCCGCAGGCCGGGGTAGCGCGAGCACATCTCGATCGAGTGGCGCCCGAGCGCCGGGATGCCGCGGCCCGCGTGGCACAGGATCGGCAGTCGCCGCTCGTGGGCGAGCTCGAACACCGGCTGGAGCTCCGGGTGGTGGAGGGTGAAGCCCTCGGCGCGCGGGTGGAGCTTGATGCCGCGCGCGCCCGCGTCGAGGGCGCGCCGGGCCTCCTCGAGCGGGCGGTCGTTCGGATCGAGCCGGCAGAACGGGAACAGGCGGCCACCGGAGGCCTCGCTCTCCGCGATGACCATGTCGTTGGCGGGCGGGTACCCGTCCGGCTCGTGCATGGGGAAGACGATCGCGCGGGCGTCGATTTGCTCGAGCCGATCGACCAGCTCCTCGCGGGTGCAGCGGTACTCGTCCGGGTCGTTCGAGCCGATGTGCGTGTGGACGTCGAGCAGCTTCATGCCCGGCACGTCGTCGCGCATGCGCTCGAGCCAGGGAAGCAGTCCGGTGTCGTCGACCACGGCGGATCAGCCTACCGGCGCAGTCAGGCCAGCCCGTGCTCCAACGCTCCCTTCACGCCCGCATCGAGCGCGTTCAGGCGAAAGAGGGCGAGCGCCTCGGCCGAGCGGAAGCGCCTCCCCGGCAGCGAGTCCGCGCCGTGATGGGCGAGCACGCAGTGGGACACGGCGTGCAGCTTGTGGCCGGGGAAGCCGTCGAGCCGCGCCGCGCGCTCGACCAGGAGCTGCTGCCCGAGCGCCAGGTGCCCGACCAGCGCGCCCGCCTCGCTGAGCTCGATCTCCGCGCCGAGCTCGAACTCGAGCGTCTTGCCGGCGTCGTGCAGGATCGCCGCGCAGATCAGGAGATCGGAGTTGAGCCGGGGGTGCAGGGCGCAGGTCTCGAGCGCCAGCGTGGCCACCGCGACGGTGTGCTCGAGCAGGCCGCCCAGGTAGGCGTGGTGCCCGGCCCGTGTGCACGGAGCGCGGCGCAGCTCGGAGCGGAACGCCTCGTCGCACATGAAGCCGTCGAGAAGCGTCCGCAGGTCCGGGTCGTAGACCTCGCGCGCCAGGTGCTCGAGGAAGCCGTCGAGCTCGTCCATGTCGCGGTAGGCGGTGGGCAGGAAGGCGGCAGGGTCGGCGCCCTCGGCGCGCCGGATCGCCTGGAGCTCGACCTGCAGCTCCTCGCGGAAGCGCTCGACCCGCCCGCGGACGGCAACCAGGTCGCCCCGCTCGAACTGGCCGGCGAGGAAGTCGGCGTCGCGGAAGGCGCGGGCCTGGATGGCTCCGGTGCGGTCGCGCAGCTCGACCGCCAGGTATGGCGTGCCGCTCTTCGCGGTCAGCCGGTCCTTGCGGGTGCAGGCGAACACGCCCGCGACCTCGCTGCCCGCGCGCAGCTCTGCGACGCGCGCGGTGTGCTCCACGGTCGCCATCGCACCCATCGTGATGGGGGGCGCGGACGGCGTCGGCTACCGTGGAAGCGATGCAGGACGTCATCTGGAGCGGCCGTCCCACGCTGCGCAGGCCCGTGATGGTCTGCGCGTTCAAGGGCTGGAACGACGCCGGCGAGGCCGCGTCCGCGGCGGTCTCGTTCATCCGCGAGAGCTTCGAGGCGGAGGACGTGGCTTCGATCGACCCCGAGGAGTTCTTCGACTTCACCGCCGTGCGGCCCACGGTCCGGCTCACCGAGGGACTGGCGCGCGAGATCGACTGGCCGGCCGCCACCGTCTCCGCCGCCGCCGTGCCCGGCGCCGAGGGCGACCTGGTCATGTTCCAGGCGACCGAGCCGTCGCTTCGCTGGCGCCGCTACACGGACAACCTCGTGGCCGCGGCGCGCGCGCTCGACGTGCGCATGGTGATCACGCTCGGCGCGCTGCTCGCGGACGTGCCGCACAGCCGGCCCGTGGCGATAACCGGCCTCGCCTCCGACCAGGCGCTGGTCGAGAAGCTCCGCTTCCAGCGAACGACCTACGAGGGCCCCACCGGCATCGTCGGCGTGCTCCACCACGCCTGCGCCAGCGCCGGGCTCGAGTGCGCGAGCCTCTGGGCGTCCGTGCCCCACTACGTGGCCGCCGCGCCAAATCCGAAGGTGGCGCTCGCGCTGGTGCGCGCCTTCGAGGGCATCGCGGGCGTCGTAGTGGACGCGGGCGAGCTCGAGAGCGCTGCGGAGGACTACGACCGCCAGGTCAGCGCGGCGGTGGCCAGCGACCCCGAGGTCAAGGCGTTCGTCGAGCGGCTCGAGTCGGCCATGGACGAAGTCGAGGCCGAGGAGCCCGACGAGGAGAGCCTCCCTTCAGCGGACACGATCGCCCGCGACTTCCAGCGCTTCCTGCGGCAGCGCGGGCCCGAGCAGTAGGCCCGCGCTCAGCGGTAGCCCGGCCCGGGCCTGTCCTCGTAGACCACCCTCTCGTCCGTCCGGCGCCTGTCGCTGGCGAGCATGAACAGCCCAATCGCCAGGCCGATTACCCCGATGATGATCAGGATCAGGCCGGCGGTCTGGATGTCGATTCCCGCGACCGTCGCATCGACCGCGTAGCGCAGGATCGCGCCGACAGCGATGAGGAAGAGTGACGTGCCAATCGTCATAGACCCCTCGTTCCCCCTTGAGCGTTGGCGGAAACTCTACTTTTCGGCCGCTGGACAGATGATCCGGTAGTCGCAGAAGCGGCAGATGTCGGGGGACGGGGTGGGCTCGAACCGCTGCTTGAGAATCCCCCCGGCGATCTCGGCGACGGTGTCCTTGACACGGTCGAGCTCTTCCTCGGAGTGCTTCACCGGCACCTTCTCGCCGGTGAGGACGTAGAAGTAGCTCTGGGCGGAGGTCTCGAGCCGCCAGGACTCGCGCGCGCCCATCTGGTACAGCGAGAGTTGCACGTCCTCGCGCAGCTCGTCGGCGGTCTTCGCCTTGCCGGTCTTGTAGTCGATCAGCTCGTACGAGCCGTCGGGGCGGCGGTCCACCCGGTCCACGCGGCCGCGCAGCAGGTGGGGGCCGAGCTTGAACGCGAACGAGCGCTCGAACCAGACCGGCTCGGCGTCGGACTCGCGATCGAGGCGCCAGTAGCGCTCGAGGGCCTCCACCGCCCGCTCGCGGAACTGCTGCTCGTCGTCCGACCCGCCGAAGCCGGAGCGCCTCCAGGAGATCTCGAACAGCTCCTTCAAGCGCGAGAGCGGCCCGCCGCCGGCGACGTGGAAGCGCTCCAGCACCTGGTGCACCACGATCCCGAAGCGCTGGTGGATGGTCGGCTCCTGGGGGATCCGGAAGACGCGCGCGAACTTGTACTTGAGCGGGCAGATCCGGTAGGTGTCGAGATCCGACGCCGAGAGCATCAGGCCGCGGCCGCGGCGCGGGATGAAGGGATCCAGCGAGGCGTCAGAGCCGTTTCCCGACCCGGCGGGCTTCGCGCCCGGGTCGCGCCCGGTGTCGCGCAGCCAGCCGTCCAGGCCGGACTCCTCGAAGATCTCCCGCTGCTCCTGCGTGGCGCACTGGGCCAGGATCTCGTTGACCTCGGTGAGCGCGGCGTCGAGCGGCTGCCCCTCTCTCGCGCGCTCGATCAGAGCGGCCACCTTGATCAGCTCGAGGTAGCGCGCCATGGCCTGGTCCACGTCGAGATAGGTGTCGAGCCGCATCTCGCCGAGGCGGCCGCCGACGCGCGCGACGGTGTCGAGCAGCTCGTCGCGCATCAGCCGGAAGGTGGAGTGCAGTCCCTCGGCGGGACCGAACAGCTCCTCCTCGAACAACTCCTCCTCCACACCGACCGCTGTGCGGGCCTCCTCGTAGAAGGGGGACGGGCGTTGTCCGTCCTCCGGCCACGCGAGTACCAGCGTCCTGCGGGCGCGCGTGATCGCCAGGTGGAGCAGCCGGCGCATCTGGGCCTCGTGGTCCGGGCGCGGCGTGCGGCGCAGCTCGTCCGGCAAGTCGCCCGCACGCGGGCGGTAGGGGCCGGGCATCGCCGCCGCGGAGAGGCCGAGCACGAAGACGTGATCGAACTCGAGCCCCCTGGCGGCCGGCATGCTCATCACGGGCACGGCGGGCGTGGAGGGCCGGCCGACCGCCTCGTCCTCGCGCAGCCCCGACTCCGCAACGGCGGCGAGATAGCGGGCGAAGTCGCGCGCGGTGGCCTGCGGCTCGCGCCGCATGTACGCGGTGGCGAGCTCGGGGAGCTTGGCGATGTTGCGCAGGCGCTCGACGGTGTCGGCGTGGGTGGCGAACACCTGCTGGCGGCGCACCCCGATGCGCTCGATCAGGCGCATCACGAATGCGTCGGGGCGGCGGTCCTCGAAGGCCGTCGAGGCGGAGCGGTAGAGGCGCAGGAACGTGCGCGCCCGGTCGCGGCCCTCCTCGGAGAGCTGCGGCCCCTCGAGTGCGGCCGCGACCGCGGAGGGCATGTCGAGCTTGCGGCGACGCGCGAGCTGCGTGAGGCGCGCCACGTCGACCGAGCGCAGCTCGATCGGCGGCCGCCCCAGCGCTCTGACCACGGCGCCCGAGTCGTTCGGGTCGGCCAGCGCGCGCAGCCAGGCCAACACGTCGCGCACCTCGGCCCGCTGGAAGTAGGCGGCGGCGCCGCAGGTGCGGAACGGGACGGCGCGCTCCTCCAGGGCGGCCGCCACCACGGGGGCGTCGCTCTTGACGGACCGCACCAGCAGGCAGACCTCCTCGGGCGGCACGCCGTCCGCGATCAGCCGCTCCACCTCGGCGGCGACCGCCTGCGCCTGGGCGCGCTCGGAACGGCAGCGCCAGAAGCGCACGCGGCCGCCGCTGGCCCCGGTGACCCTCCTCGGCGGCGGGTACACCGCCGCGGCGGCGTCGAGGATCCGGCGGCCGGAGCGGACGTTGCGGTCAAGCCTGACGATCTCGACGCCGGGCAGCTCGTCCGCCAGGCGCTCATCCTCCGCCACGACGGTCAGGCCCTCGTGCTCGTCGGCCAGCAGGTGC
Source organism: uncultured Thermoleophilaceae bacterium (assembly GCA_963835705.1). GTDB lineage: Bacteria > Actinomycetota > Thermoleophilia > Solirubrobacterales > Thermoleophilaceae > JACVRW01. The sequence continues at coordinate 158,785 of CAWIGR010000013.1, read as the reverse complement.
AGCAGCATGCGCTGCGCGCGGGTGGCCTCCTGGTACTCGTCCACGAGCAGGTGCCGGAATCGGCGGGCGGTGCGCTCGCGCACGTGCGGGCATTCGTGCAGCAGCCGGAAGGCGCGCAGGACGAGGTCGCCGTAGTCGAGGGCGCCGCGCTCGTCGAGCAGGCGGTCGTGGTCGCGGTAGAGGCGGGCGAACTCGCGCTCCCGGCAGTTGTGGGCCCGCGCCGCGTCCGTGTCCATGGGCAGCGACTCGGCCCACGCGCGCACCTCCTCGGCCGACACCATCTCCTCCTTGAGCCGGTCGATGCGCGACACGAAGCTGCCCAGCAGAGGGGCCGGGTTGCCACGGATCTCGTGGTGCCGGAGCGACAGGTCGCCGACCCGGTCGAGCAGGAGCGCGAGCCGGTCGGCCGGGGTGACCGGCGAGAAGAACGGGTCCACGCCGGCCTCGAGCGCCTCGTCCTGGAGCAGCTTGACGCAGAACGAGTGGAACGTGAGGACGTTCAGCTCCTCGTAGGGACGTTCGAGCAGGTCCTCCAGGCGCGCCCGCATCGCGGCGGCGGCGGGCTCCGAGAACGTGACCGCGAGGATGCATTCGGGCGGGACCCCCTCGTCGACGAGCCACGCGAAGCGCTCGGTGAGGGTGCGGGTCTTGCCGGTGCCGGGACCGGCCACCACCAGGAGCGGCCCGCCGGAGTGCGCGACGACCGCGCGCTGGCTCGCGTTCAGGCCGTCGAGGAGGGCGGGCATCCGGATCTAGGATACGCCGCGAATGTCGCTCCCATCCGCCGAAGGGCATCGCTCCGGTGCGGGCCGAGCCCGCCCCCTCGCGCACGACTGGCTTGGCCTCTGCCGCCATGCCGCGCACGCCGCGCGCGACGCCGTGAGCGGACTTGCGAGCACGGCGGAGCGGTCCGTGCCGCACGGCGCGGGGGAGGGCGGTGACACGACGCTCGCCGTGGACCGGGCGGCCGAGGACGCGGTGTTCGCGTCGCTTTCCGGGGTCGGTGTGCCCCTGCTTGTTGTCTCCGAGGAGCGGGGTGAGGTTTCGCTGAACGGCGGCGGTGAAGGGGGTGGGTCCGTTCGAGTGGTGGTCGATCCGGTCGACGGGTCGATGAACGCCAAGCGTGGCCTGCCGTTCGCGTGCGTCTCGATCGCGGTGGCGGGGGGCGCGCACATGCGGGACGTGGAGGTCGGCTACGTCGCTGAGCTGGACCCGCCGCGCGACTGGTGGGCGGTGCGCGGCCAGGGCGCCTTCCTCGCCGGGAAGCGCCTGGCGCAGCTCGAGGCGGGGCCGCTGGAGGTGCTCGGCCTCGAGACGGCACGCCCGGAGCTGGTGGCGGGCGTGGCCGACGCTCTCGCGGGTCTCGAGGTGCGCCGCCTGCGCGTGCTGGGCTCGGTCGCCGCGGCGATGTGCCTGGTGGCCGCCGGGCGCCTGGACGCGATGATCACGCTGCGCGAGGTCCGCTCCGTGGACGTGGCAGCGGCGCAGCTGATCGTGGAGGAGGCGGGCGGAGCGGTGGCGCTGCCGGGCGGCGACGCGCTCGACCTCTCATTGCGCACTCGCGCGGCGGCCGCGCGGGACCGCCTCGATGCTCGAGCGCCTGAGCACGGCTTTGCACTGAATGGATCTCGGGGCCGCTAGTAGCCGAAGCCGGAGTCGACTGTCGCGCTTTGTGGCCCATATAGGGCCACAGGGCGTGACACCTGGCCGGCCAACGAGAAGGTGAGGCCGAGGGAGTGCCGCCGGCGGGGTTCGGCAACGCCTGGCCCTTGCACCTCTGTCGGCACCAATGCGCATCGTTGGTGACAGTTCTGTGGGGGTCGGAGTGGTCTATGCCGCTTCCGCCTGGAAGGCGGTGAATCGGACGGCGAGTCGCTCTGGGTCGGGGTGCTCGGCCGCACGTGCAGGCTTCAGGATCGCCGCACCGTGAAAGCCCTGAATTCCCTCCCGCAGCATTGGCCCGTCGTGCTCCTCACGAACACGCCGGGCGATGTGGACGACGCCTTGCGGATCGATCCCAATCACGTTGCGGTCGTAGGCAAGGTGGTGGATCGCGCACAGGGCCAAGCCGTTCACGACCCCTGCGATGCCTTCGGGAGACGGATCGGCAACGATGTGCGCCGCCTGGACGAGTTGCTTCTCGCGTAGGGCGCAGACAGCGCACCGATGCCGATAGGCGCGGAGAACATCGACACGGAAGCGCTGCTGATGGAGCCGAACCCGAACCTCTCGAAGCGCGTACCGACGCGCATCCGGAGTTGAGACGGGACCGCCGGGCTGAGTGTCGGCGAGGGGGATGCCAACCTCCAACAGCACGACCCGGCTCGACGCGTCGTTCTCGCGGACGAACACCGGCGCCACGACGAGGTATTGGCCAGGAGCCATTCCCTTGAAGTAGATGAGAGGGCTCTGCAGCTCATGGGCCGCCGCAAGAGCGCGATTGTCGGCTTGGTCCACGCTGCCGGCCCGGTAGTGGTAGAGGATGACTCCACCCTCTTCATCCAGCTCGTCCTCGTACGGTGCAGGCCTGCCTGGCTTCGGAGCCGCTGTGAGGACGCTCAGCGCCGCCGGACCCCGCATCTGCCTCGCCCTGTGGATGCCTTTCTGAAACGAGCTGAAGGCGATCCGCTCGTCCCGGAATTGAAATCCCCTACTCAGCGCTGTGCGCGGCACGAAGTCGTCGAACGCATCACGCAGCTGCATTGCTCGGGATATCGCTGCCTGGCGCAGGGCGAGATCGGGATCGAGCGGAGCCACGCCGTTGGCTAGCTTCGCCTATTCGACGTCCTCCGCGCAACGCAAGCGGTGCCCGGGCGTGGCTAGCCTGGCGGCGCCGGCAGCGGCCGCTCCGCCAGCGCCCTCGCCGCCGCGGCCAGGTTCGCCGCGGCGGCCCGGCCGGTCGAGTGGGACCAGTCCTTGCCCTCGTCGCTGTCGAGGTAGGAGTCGCCGGGGCCCGGGCCCTTGTTCCAGTACGTCCAGGCCTGGCCGGGGATCGTGTAGCCGATGTCGACCAGGGCGCCGGCGATCTCCGAGATCACGTGGTGGGCGCCGTCCTCGTTGCCGGTCACCACCACTCCGGCCACCCGGTTGTACGCCACCGGCCGGCCTTCGTCGTCCTGCTCCGAGAGCATCGCGTCCATTCGCTCCAGCACCCGCTGGGCCACGCTCGAGGGCCGTCCCAGCCAGGTCGGGCTCGCGAACACCAGGATCTCGGCCGCGAGCAGCTTCGACCGGATCGCGGGCCACTCGTCGCCGTCGCCCATGTCCGACTCCACGCCCGGGCGCACGTCGTGATCCACCACGCGGACGGAGTCGGTCTCGATCCCCTGCGCACCGAGCGAGTCCATCACCATGCGGGCCAGCGCTTCGGTGTTCGACTGTTCGGGCGACGGATTGAGCGTGCAGTTGAGGAGAAGTGCGCGCATGTCACGTATACGCGTGCCCGCTCCAGGAGGATTGACCCGCCGGCTCCGCGGGCACCAGTGCCCGCGTGGGACGGCTGAGGCGCGTCGACTGCTCGGGACCCGGCATCCGCCGCCGGCGGCGCGGCAAGGGCTTCGAGTTCCTCGACGAGGACGGGCGCCGCATCGCCGAGCCCAGCGTGATCGAGCGCATTCGGGAGCTCGCGATACCGCCGGCCTGGGAGGACGTCTGGATCTGCCCCTACCCGCTCGGCCACATCCAGGCCACCGGGACGGACGCCGCCGGACGCAAGCAGTACCGCTACCACGACCTCTGGCGCGAGCGCCGCGACCGCGAGAAGTTCGAATCGATGACGAGCTTCGCGCGGGCGCTGCCGCGCCTGCGCCGCCGGGTGGCCAAGGACCTCGCAAGGGACGGCATGGCGCGGGAGAAGGTGCTCGCCTGTGCTGTCCGCCTGCTCGATCTCGGCTTCTTTCGCATCGGCTCGGAGGACTACGCCGAGGAGAACGACACCTACGGCATCGCCACGATGCAGAAGCGCCACGTGACGGTCACCGGCAACCAGGTCGTCTTCGATTACGAGGCCAAGGGCGGACAGCGGCGGCTTCAGTCGATCGGCGACCCCGAGGTGGCCGCGGTGGTGCGCGAGCTGAGGCGCAGGCGTGGGGGCGGCGAGGGACTCCTCGCGTACAAGGACGGCCGGCGCTGGGTGGACGTGAGGTCCTCGGACATCAACGAGTACGTAAAGCAGGCGGCCGGCGCGGAGTTCAGCGCGAAGGACTTCCGGACCTGGAGCGGCACGGTCCTCGCGGCCGTGGCCCTCGCCGTCTCGGCGCCGGCCCAGCGCGGCAAGAGCTCGCGCAAGCGGGCCAAGACGCGCGCGATCAAGGAGGTGGCGCACCACCTCGGCAACACCCCGGCCGTCGCGCGCAGCTCCTACATCGACCCGCGCGTCTTCGACCGCTTCGACGGTGGCCTTACGATCGCCGGCGTGCTCCCCGAGCTGGGCGACGACGCCGAGGCCTGGCCGGACCTGCACGGAGAGATCGAGGAGGGCGTGCTCGACCTGATCGAGCGGGACACCGAGTCCGATGCGATCGAGAGGGCCCGCGAGCTCACGAAGGAGCTGGAGGACGTGGCGGCGTAGGGGCGGGCTAGCCCTTCGAGCCGAACGCGGTCGCGTAGGTCGCGGCCGGTGGGTTGCGGCTAGGCGCGCCGATCGCCAGGCCGATCCCGACCTCCCGGAACGTCGCGTTCAAGATGTTCGCCCGGTGGCCGGAGCTGCCCATCCACATCTGGGTGATCACACGGGGAGCAGCGCGGCCGCGCAAGCCCCAGGCAAGGTTCTCGCCCACGGTCCACCCCTCGCGCCCCACGCAGGTAGCCGGTGCGCCGGATGCGGTCCACGAACGTGCCGCCGCCGAGCGTGTCGTGTGCGAAGTAGTCGCGCCTCACCATGTCGCGGGCGTGGCGCCGCGCGGCCGTGGACAGCCGCTTGTTGAGCTTCAGCGGCCTCAGGCCGTAACGGTCGCGCTCGGCGTTCAGCGTGCAGAGCATCGCCCGCGCCACGGTCCGCTTGGCAGCAGTGGCCGGCGTGGCGCCCGCCGACTCGCAGGCGCGCACGGCCATCGCGCTGGGCGCTGCGACGAGGGCGGCTGCGAGCAAGCCGAGGGTCCAGCCGAATGTGCGCCGGAAAACCATTCTGGGGTGTGTCCAGCACCACCCCGGGGGCGGGTTCCTCGCCGCGCAGTGTTACAGGCATATGCAGGCGGGAATGCGAGTGTGCATGATTCCTGCCGCAATCCTCGACATAGACGGCACGCTCGTGGACACCAACTACCACCACGCCATCGCCTGGTACCGAGCCTTTCGCCAGCACGACGAGTTGCTCCCGATCTGGCGCATTCACCGCCACATCGGGATGGGCGGCGACCACCTCGTCGAGGCGCTCTGCGGCGACGAGGTGGAGCAGGAGAAGGGCGAGGACATCCGCGATGCCGAGAAGGCGCTCTACATGGCGCTGATCGAGGAGGTGGAGCCGCTCGAGGGAGCGCGTGACCTCATCCGGGAGCTGAAGGAGCGCGGCCACGACGTGGTGCTGGCCAGCTCCGCCAAGCCCGACGAGGTGGACCACTATCTCGACCTGCTCGAAGCCCGTGAGCTCGCCGACGGCTGGACCACGTCAGGTGACGTCGATGCCACGAAGCCGGAACCGGATCTCGTGCGGGCGGCGATGGAGAAGGCCGGAGGGGGCGACGCGGTGATGGTCGGCGACTCCACCTGGGATTGCGAGGCTGCCGGCCGCGCCGGGATCGAAACCGTCGCCGTGCTGACCGGGGGCTTCTCGGAGGCCGAGCTGCGCGACGCCGGAGCGGTGGCTGTCTACCACTCGATCGTCGAGTTGCGAAACTCGCTCGACGAGTGGCTGACAAGCTAGGCACGTACCGCGAGAAGCGCGACTTCGAGCACACCGCCGAGCCGAGCGGCAAGCGCCGCCGGAAGCGGAAGGGCGCGCGCTTCGTGGTTCAGGAGCATCACGCCCGGCGCCTGCACTGGGACCTGCGCATGGAGCACGACGGCGTGGCCGTGTCCTGGGCGCTGCCGCGCGGCGTCCCCGCCCACCCGGACGAGAACCGCCTGGCGGTGCACACCGAGGACCACCCGCTCGAGTACCTCGAGTGGGAGGGCGAGATCCCCAAGGGCGAGTACGGCGCAGGCACGATGCTCGTCTGGGACAGCGGCACCTACGAAGCCGAGAAGTTCCGCGAGAACGAGGTGATCGCGACGTTCCACGGCGAGCGCATGAGCGGCCGCTACGCGCTGTTCCAGACGCGCGGCAAGGACTGGCTGATCCACCGGATGGACCCGCCCGAGGACCCGGGCTACGAGCCGATGCCCGACCGCCTGAAGCCGATGCTGGCGCGCTCAGGCCCGCTTCCGCCGAACGAGGAGAGGTGGGGCTTCGAGGTCAAGTGGGACGGCATCCGCACGGTGGTGTTCTGCGACCACGGCCACATCGAGCTGCAGGGACGCAACTTCAGCGACTTCACGCCGCGCTACCCGGAGGTCCGGGAGCTCGCCCGGGCGCTCGGCGCAAGGCGGGTGATCCTCGACGGCGAGATCGTCGCCTTCGACGAGCAGGGGCGCCCCAGCTTCGAGCGCCTGCAGAGCCGGATGCACCTGGCCTCCGACTCGGCCGTGAGGCGGCGCATGCGGGACATCCCGGTCACCTATGTCGCCTTCGACCTGCTCTATCTCGACGGCCGCTCGACGTTGTCGCTGCGCTACGAGCAGCGGCGCGAGGTGCTCGAGGCGCTGGAGCTCGAGGGGCCGGCCTGGCGCATTCCGTCCTACCACCGGGGCGAGGGAAGCGCCCTGCTGGCCGCCACGCGCGAGCTGGGGATCGAGGGGGTTGTCGCGAAGCGGCTCGACTCCCCCTACGAGCCCGGCCGGCGCTCGTCCGGGTGGGTGAAGGTCAAGAACGTCTGCGAGCAGGACGTGGTGATCGGCGGCTGGACCCCCGGCGAGGGCGGCCGCAGCAAGACGCTCGGCTCGCTGGTGACGGGCGTGATGGAGGACGGGAAGCTCGTCTACGCCGGAAAGGTGGGCACCGGCTTCACCGAGAAGACGCTGGCGCTCACGCAGCGCGAGCTGGAGCCCCTGCGCCGTGCGGACTCGCCGTTCACCGGCCGCCAGCCGCCGAAGGGGACGGTCTTCGTGGAGCCGCGCCTGGTGGCGCGCGTGGAGCTGCGCGAGTGGACGAAGAGCGGCACGATGCGCGCGCCGTCGTTCAAGGGCCTCCGCCCGGACAAGGACGCGCAGGAATGCGTGCGCGAGGCAGGGCAGGGATCGGGCACGCAGTAGATTTGAGGGCATGCCAAGAGCCATCTGGAGCGGCGCAATCAGCTTCGGGCTGGTCAACATCCCCGTGAAGCTCTACAGCGCGGTCTCGAAGAAGACCGTGCGGTTCCATCAGATCGACGCGGAGTCGGGCGGCCGCGTGCGCCAGAAGCGCGTGGGGCCCGACGGCGAGGAGATCGCCTACGAGCAGATCGTGAAGGGCTACGAGATCGGTCCCGACCGCTATGTGACGATCAGCCCCGAGGAGCTCGAGGCGCTGGAGCCGCAGAAGACGCGCACGATCGACATCGAGGACTTCGTGGACCTCGAGCAGATCGACCCGATCTACTACGACCACCCCTACTACCTCGCGCCCGACACCGGCGCCGCCAAGGCCTACAAGTTGCTCGTGGACGCGATGGAGGACTCGGGCAAGGTGGCGGTCGCGCGCGTGGTGCTGCGCTCGAAGGAGCACCTGGTGGCGATCCGGCCGCGTGAAGGCGCGCTCGCGATGGAGACCATGCTGTTCGCCGACGAGGTGATCCCGGCGGAATCGCTCGAGGAGCTGGCGACCGCCGACGGCGACGTCCAGACCAGCGATCGCGAGCTCGCCATGGCGAACCAGCTGATCGACTCGCTGGCCTCAGACTTCGAGCCCGATAAGTACCGCGACGAATACCGCGAGCGCGTGCTCGACCTGATCGAGCGCAAGGCGCAGGGCGAGACGATCGTGATCGAGGAGCCGGCCGCCGAGCCCGAGAAGGTTCCCGACCTGATGGCGGCGCTCGAGGCGAGCATCGCGACCTCGAAGAAGCCGGCGAAGAAACCCGCGAAGGCGAAGAAGAAAGCCGCAGCGAAGGCCTAGTTGCCGCCGCGGCGCGTAGAGGTCGAGGTCCAGGGGAGGCGGCTCTCCCTCTCGAACCTCGACAAGGTCATGTACCCCGAGGTGGGCTTCACCAAGGGGCAGGTGATCGACTACTACTCGCGCATCGCTCCCTTTCTGCTGCCGCACCTCCGCGACCGCCCGCTGACGATGAAGCGCTACCCCGATGGGGTGGAGGGCGAGTTCTTCTACGAGAAGCGGATCCCGTCGCACGCGCCCGAGTGGATCCGGAGGGAGCGCGTCGGCAAGATCGAGTACATCGTCTGCGACGACCTTCCGACGCTCGTCTGGCTCGCCAACATGGCCGACCTCGAGCTGCACCCCTCGCTGTCGCTGGTCGACGACATCGACCGCCCCGCCGTCATGGCCTTCGACCTCGACCCGGGCCCGCCGGCGGGCATCCCTGAGTGCTGCGAGGTGGCCTTCCTACTGCGTGAGGCGCTGTCCCAGATCGGCCTCGAGAGCTTTCCGAAGACCTCGGGCTCGAAGGGCATCCAGGTCTACGTGCCGCTGAACGTGGACGAGGTCGACTACGACCACGGCAGCAAGGCGCTGTCGCACGCGCTGGCGCGCCACCTGGAGGCCCAGCACCCGAAGCTGGTGGTGTCGCAGCAGCGCAAGGACCTGCGGCGCGGGAAGGTGCTGATCGACTGGAGCCAGAACGACGAGAACAAGACCACCGTCTGCGTCTACTCGCTGCGTGCACGCGAGCGGCCCACGGTCTCCACCCCGCTTCGCTGGGAGGAGCTCGACGACCCGGACGCGCTCGTGTTCGACGCCTCCGACGTGCTCCAGCGCGTGGAGGATGACGGCGATCTCTTCGCCCCGGTCGTGGAGCTCGAGCAGGAGCTTCCGGACCTGTGAGGATCCTCGAGGTGGTGCTGCCGGCGCGCGATCCGGACGCGCTGGCCGCGTTCCACGGCCCCGCCTACGGCTCGAGCCGCATCCGCTTCGAGCCGGGCCCGGCGGTCTGCTCCCACTTCGCCGTGAACGTGCCCCCGCAGCGGTTCGAGGAGGCCGTGGAGCGGGCCCGTGAGCGCGTGGAGCTGGTGGAGGCCGACGTGCCGTTTCCGGCCTGGCGGGCCCGCTCCGCCTACTACTTCGACCCCGGGGGGAACATCGTCGAGCTCATCGCGCGTGAGCGGGCGCCGGGGGAGGACCTGTTCCTCGAGATCAGCGAGGTCGGGCTGCCGGTGGCCGACGTCGGGGGCGCGGTCGAGTGGCTCGAGTCGGAGCTCGGGCTGCCTCACTTCAGCGGCGACCGGCGCAGCTTCAGCGCGGTCGGCGACGACCGCGGCCTCTTCATCGTGGTGCCGGTGGGCAGGCCGTGGCTGTTCACGGAGGAGCCCGCCCCCGACGCCCCGCTGCGCGTGACGATCGAGTCCGACCGCAGCCTCGAGACGGTCGTGCCCGGCTCGGGCCACGTGGTTGCGACCCGGCGCACTCACTAGGCTCGTATGCACATGGTCGATTGGTCGCTCGCCCGGCAGATGGCGCGCCTCGCGGCGCGCTCCGGCGAGCAACCGGGCGGCGCGGCCCCGGATGTCGTCGCGCTCAGCTCCGAGATGGAGGAGCACGTGGCGGCCTACACCAACTTGAAGCCGGACACGCCCGTGCCCGACCCGGAGCTCCTCACCCGCGAGGAGTGGGCGAACGTGAACCTCGACACCCTCTCCGGGCTGCTCGATCCGGTGGCCGAGCGGCTCGAGGGCCGGATGGAGTTCGCCGGCCCGCTGGCGGGCGTGCTGAAGGCGGGCGCCTCCGCGACGCTGGCGGCCGAGGTGGGCCTCGTCATGGGCTACCTCTCCACACGGGTGCTGGGGCAGTACGACGTCTCGCTGCTGGGCGGCGAGGCCCCGCCGCGGCTCCTGTTCGTGGCGCCCAACCTGCGCAAGGCGGTGGTCGAGCTCGAGGTGGAGGCGGATCCGTTCCACCGCTGGATCTGCGCGCACGAGCTGACGCACGTGTTCCAGTTCCAGGGCGTGCTGTGGCTGCGCGAGCACCTGAGCGGGATGGTGCGGGAGTACCTGTCGACCGTCGACGTGCGGATCGATCGCGGGTCGGCCGGGGGCATTCCCTCGATGCCGGACCTGTCGCTGCTCGTGGACCGGTTCCGCGAGGGCGGCCTGGCGGCGCTGGTCCAGACGGGCGAGCAGAGGGAGCTGATGGCGCGCATCCAGGCGGCGATGGCCGTGGTGGAGGGGTATTCCGAGCACGTGATGGACGAGATCGCGCGCGAGACCATCGCGGACCACGAGAAGCTCCGCAGCGCGATGGACGCTCGCCGGCGCAGCCGCTCGGCGCCCCAGCGCATCGTGGAGCGCCTGCTCGGATTCGACGTCAAGCTGCGCCAGTACGAGCTGGGAAAGCGCTTCTGCGACGCCGTGGCCGCCTCGGCGGGCATCGAGGGGCTGAACCGGGTATGGGACTCGCCCGAGGCGCTCCCCACCGCCGACGAGCTCGAGGCCCCGGATACGTGGCTGGATCGCCTGGGGCCCGCCCCGGCCGCCGCTGCCTGAGCCCCGCAACCCGTATTCCAGAGCGATGTGTAACTCCTCGCGGGTGCAGGTTTACGTACAGGTGTTCGTCGGTATACTCTTACCTAAGTTAGAACTAACAAGATCACGTCGATCCCCCTCTCGCTCGAGCAGTCCGGCTCGGGCAATCGACGGGAAGGAGAGTCCAGATGGCTACTCAGACCCCCACACAGCGCAAGGCCACCGCTCAGAAGGCTGCCGCGACCCGTCGTCGCAACGCCGCCAAGCGCAGCCGTTCGGCCCGCAAGGGCGCGGAGACGCGCGCGCAGGCCGAGCTGAACACGCTTCAGGCCGTGCAGGCTCAGGCCGAGCGTGCCGTACTGATCCCGGTCGGCGCCACCCTCGTCGCGCGCGACAGCGTGGTCGAGGCGGTCAAGCCGCTCGCCGACGGGTCGACGCGCGACCAGGAGCTGGGCAAGCTCCAGAAGCGCGTCAGCACGAACCTTCGCCGGTTCGAGCGCCGTGGCACCACCGCCCGCAACCGTGCGGTGCGCGAGGTCAAGCGGACCCGCACCCGCGTCGAGCGCGAGCTGCGCCAGCGCCGCAACCAGACCGTGCGCACGGTCAAGCAGAACGGTCGCGAGGTCGAGAAGCAGCTGAAGTCGGCGCGCCAGCGCGTCACCTCGATCGCGTAAGCCACCTCGAGGCTTCCCCCCGGCGGGCGCGGAGAGACCGTCCGGGGTGAGGCTGGCGGCCTCATAACTCGCCGCCAGTGCAGTATCTCTCCTCCCTCAGCCGGCGCCGTCCCTTCGGGGGCGGCGTCGGTGCTTTTGCGACAATGAAGCCGATGCTCAATCAGGACCAGATCAAGGACACGCTTCGCAACGTCATCGATCCCGAGTTGCGCAAGGACATCGTCTCTCTGGGGATGGTGCGCTCCATCGAGCAACCGGAGGAAGGCCGGGTGGACGTTCTCGTGTCGCTCACCACGCCCGGTTGCCCGATCCGCGCACACTTCGAGAAGGCAGTCGTCGAGAACGTGCGCACGCTTGGCGTGACTGACGTACGGGTCGGGTTCGACGTGCTCTCCGATCAGGAGAAGCAGTCCCTGGCCCAGCGCCTCGGCCGCCAGGGCGGCCTGCCCGAGGGCGCGCTCGCAGCCGTGAAGAACGTCATCTGCATCGGCTCGGGCAAGGGCGGGGTCGGGAAGTCGACCGTGACCGCCAACCTCGCCGCCGCGCTGCAGCTCGAGGGCAAGCAGGCGGCGGCGCTCGACGCCGACGTGTGGGGCTACTCGATCCCGCGCATGCTCGGCGTGCACGGCCGCCCGATGGTCTCGGCGCAGCGCAAGATCCTCCCGCTCGACGCCCACGGCGGCGTGAAGGTGATCTCGATCGAGTTCTTCCTCAACGAGCAAGACCAGGCGATCACCTGGCGCGGGCCGATGCTCCACAAGGCGATCCGGCAGTTCCTGGAGGACGTGGACTGGGGCGAGCTCGACTACCTGCTGATCGACCTGCCGCCCGGCACCGGGGACGTGTCGATGACGCTCGCCCAGCTGCTGCCGCAGGCGAGGTTCGTGGTGGTGACCACTCCGCAGCCGGCCGCGCAGAAGGTGGCCAAGCGTGCCGCCGAGACCGCCCTGCGCTTCGACCTCGAGATCGCCGGGGTGATCGAGAACATGTCCGGCTTCACCACGCCGAGCGGCGAGCGCTTCACGATCTTCGGCGAGGGCGGCGGCCAGCTGCTCGCGGACGAGCTCGACGTGCCGCTCATGGGCAAGATCCCGCTCCAGGAGGAGCTACGCACGGCAGCCGACGAGGGCCGCCCGCTCGTGCTCGACGAGCCCGACGCGCCGGCCTCGCAGGCGCTCTTCCACGCCGCCCGCGGCGTGATCGCGGCCACGCCCCAGGAGCTCGCGGTGTTCCAGGCCCCCTCGGGCCCGCCCGTGCCGGAGGTCACCGGCACGGCGTTGCCGATGGCTCCTTCAGCCCGCCTGCTTGTAGTACTCCGCGTTGATCTGGATGTAGTTCTGCCACTCGTCGGGCAGCTGGTCCTCGGCAAAGCAGGCGTCGACCGGGCATGCCTCGACGCAGGCGTCGCAGTCGATGCACTCCTCCGGATCGATGTAGAGCTGGGTCACCTGGTCGTAGTCGGGCTCTTCTGGAGTCGGGTGGATGCAGTCGACCGGGCAGACTTCGACGCAGGAATTGTCCTTGGTGTCGATGCAGGGTTCGGCGATGACGTAGGCCATGGGTCGCGCGATTCTATCGTTGGGGTATGGCGATCACCTCCAAGATGCTGGGTGCCCGGGGGCGCAGACAGGCGGAGAAGCTCGGGATCGATCCCGTGCGCGTGCCGCCCGGCCAGTACCTCACCGAGAAGTTCCCGGTGCTCACGGTCGGGCGGAACCCGAGCTTCGACCTCGCCGCCTGGGATCTCCACGTGGACGGCGAGGTGGAGCGCGAGCTCAGCCTCTCCTGGGACGAGCTGATGGCCCTGCCGCAGGCCGAGGTGACCGTGGACATCCACTGCGTGACGCGCTGGTCGAAGCTCGACACGACCTGGCGCGGCGTGCGTGTGCGCGACCTGCTCGAGCGCGCCGGGGTGCGTTCCGCCGGGACCCACCTGATGGCACACAGCGACGGCGGCTACACCACCAACGTGCCGCTCGACGCCGTCATGGAGGACGAGGTGCTCGTGGCCCACACCTACGCGGGCGAGCCGCTCGAGCCCGACCACGGGGCGCCCCTCCGGCTGCTCGTGCCGAAGCGGTACTTCTGGAAGTCGGCCAAGTTCCTGCGCCGGCTCGAGGTGATGAGCGGCGACCGCATGGGGTTCTGGGAGCTGAACGGCTACCACAACGACGCCGACCCCTGGCAGGAGCAGCGGCACTGGTTCTGAGAGAGCCCGACCCCTACTTCGACTCGTTCACCGGGCTCGTGGCGGCCCGTGCGCTGTCGACCGCGGTGATGCTCGGCGTGTTCGACGCGCTGCACGAGTCGCCCGCGAGCGCGGCGGAGCTGGCCGAGCGGCTGTCGCTCGACCCGCTCGGCGCCGAGACGCTCCTCACCACGCTGGTCACGCTCGGGTACGTCGAGTCCGACGCGGACGGCCGGCTCCGCAACGCGCCCGTGTCGGAGCGGCAGCTGGTCAGCTCCGCGCCGGAGTCGATCGCGACGTTCGTCGGCGCCCAGGCCGACCTGCACTGGGAGACCCTCGCCCTGCTGCCCGAGGCCGTGCGCGACGGCAAGGCGTACGCGATGCACGAGGAGCGCCAGGGCGAGACGGAGCGCTGGCGCGCCTACATCCGCGGCCTGTTCGAGATCTCGCGGCCCGAGCACGAGGCCAACGCGGCGATGGTGCCCGTGCAGGATCCCCGGCGGCTGGTCGACGTGGCCGGCGGCCACGGGGCCTTCTCGATGGCCATGTGCCGCCGCCACCCCGGCCTCGAGGCGACCGTGCTCGACCTGCCGCCGAGCGCGGCCGTGGGCCGGGAGATCGTGGAGGAGGAGGGCTTCTCGGACCGGATCTCCTTCCAGGAGGGCGACGTGTTCGAGCTCGGATTGGGGGAGGACCTGGACGTGGTGTCCGTCTTCAACCTGATCCACCACCTGCCTGAGGAGCGCGACCGCGAGCTGTGCCGGATGGCGCGCGCCGCGCTGCGGCCGGGCGGCTGCCTCGTGATCGGCGACTCCGCCCGGCCGGAGCCGGGCGAGCAGGTCTCGGACCACGGCGCGATCTCCTCGCTGCTCTTCTACGCCTGGAGCCACTCGCGCAACTTCCGGCCGTCCGAGATCCGCGCCTGGATGCGGGAGGCGGGCTTCGGCGAGGTCGAGACGCACCGCAACGAGCGCTCGCCGTGGCGGATCGTCGTGGTCGGCATCAGATGATCCTGCTTACAGGCGCCACGGGCACCGTCGGGTCCGCGCTGCTGCGGCGCCTGACGAAGACCGGCGAGCCGGTGCGCTGCCTCGTGCGCGACCCGCGCGGGCTGGGCGACCACCGCGTACGCGTGCAGATCGCGATGGGAGACCTGGCCGATCCGCCCTCGTTCCGCCACGCGCTCCGCGGCGTGAAGACGGTGGTGCACCTGGCCGCCGCGATCCGCGACGAGCCGCACGCGTCGATCGAGGAGCTGAACGCGGTGGCCACGCTGCGTCTGGTGCGGGCGGCCGAGCGGGCGGGCGCGCGGCGCTTCGTCTTCTTCTCCGCGATGGGCGCCGCGCACCACTCCCGCACGCGCTTCTTCAGGGCCAAGGCGCTCGGCCGGGAGGCGGTGGAGGCCTCCTCGCTCGAGACGACGGTGTTCAGCCCGTCGATCGTCTACACGCCCGGGGACCCGTGGCTGACGCTGCTGGAGCGGTTCTCGTACCTGCCCGCGATCCCCGTGTCCGGGTCCGGCCGGGCCCGCTACCAGCCGATCTGGGCCGAGGACGTGGCGGACTGCGTGGTGGCGGCGCTGATGGCGTCGGGGCCGCGCAAGCGGTCGTTCGAGCTGGCCGGGCCGGAGACGCTCTCGTACGACGAGATCGTGCGCACGGCGATCCGCTCGAACGGCCGGCGACGGCGGCTGCTGCACGTCCCGCTGCCGCTGGTGCGCGGCTCGCTGAGCGCGTTGCGGAAGCTCGGCGGCCCGAAGGTCTTCGCCACCTGGGAGGAGGCCGAGTTGATGGAGGAGCCGATGACGAGCGCCCGCGGCACGGCGGACGCGGAGGCGCTCGGCGTGCGCCCCCGGCCGATGGCGAGCGTGCTCGGAACCGCCTAGGCGAGGATCTCGAGCAGCTGCTCGCGGCTCACGTTCCCGCCGCTCGCGACGAGGGCGACGCGCCTGCCGCGAAGCTCGTCCCCCAGCCTCAGCGCGGCGGCCAGTGGCGCCGCGCCGGCCGATTCGATCAGGTTGCGAGTCGACTCGATCATCGCCCGCTGGGCGGCGCGGATCTCGTCCTCGGAGACGAGCAGGAAGTCGTGCAGGTGCTCGCGCATGATCCGCTGCGGCAGCTCCATCGGCGCGCGGGTGGCGAGCCCTTCCGCGTAGGTCTGGTCCGGCGCCTCGACGGGCCGCGCTTCCTTCCAGCTCCGGTAGGCGGCGGGGGCGGCCTCCGACTGGACCGCGATCACCTTCAGCTCGGGGTTGACGGCGGCCGCCACCACGCAGGCGCCGGCCGCGCCGCTGCCGCCGCCCACGGGGACGATCACCGCCTCGACGTCGGGCTGCTGCTCCACGATCTCGAGCACCTCCGTCGCCACGCCGGCGATCAGGTGGGGCTCGTTGCCGGAATGCACGTAGCGATAACCGTGCTCGGCGGCGAGGCGCTCGGCGTTCTCGCGCGCGTCGTCGAACTTGGCGCCGCCCACGACGAGCTCCGCGCCGAGGCCCTCCATGGCGGCGACCTTGACGGGATTCGAGCGCTCCGGGATGCAGATGCGGGCCTTCACCCCGAAGAGCCGTGCCGCGAAGGCGATGGACTGGCCGTGGTTGCCGGTCGACGACGCGATCAGCCCGCGCTCCCGCTCGTCGTCCGAGAGCTGCGCGACGAGGTTGACCCCGCCGCGCACCTTGAAGGCGCCGACCGGCTGGTGGTTCTCGTGCTTTACGTAGACCTCGGCGCCCACCAGCTCGTCGAGCGGCGGATAGGTGAACAGCGGGGTCCGCGGCAGGTGCGGGCGCGATCCGCCGCCGTGCCGCCAGGACGTCCGCGAGGCCGGGTGTCATGTCGCCAGGAAAGCTAGAGGGGCCCCGCCGAGCGGGGCCCCTCTCAATGCTGCGGAAGCCCTCGGCTTCCTACATCATTCCGTCCATGCCGCCCATGCCGCCGCCCGGCATTCCGGCGGCCTCCTTCTCGGGCATCTCCGCGACGATCGCCTCGGTCGTCAGGATGTTCTTCCCGATCGACGCGGCGTTCTGGAGCGCGGAGCGCGTGACCATCGCGGGGTCGATCACTCCGGCCGCCACCAGGTCGACGATCTCGCCGGTCTCGACGTTCAGACCGTCATTCTTGCCCTTGGCGTTGCGCACGTCGTTAACCACGACGGAGCCCTCGAGCCCCGCGTTGTCCGCGAGCTGGCGCAGCGGCTCCTCCAGCGCGCGGAACACGATCTGCGCACCGGTGCGCTCGTCGCCCTCGAAGGCGTCGAGCTTGATGGCGTCCTGCGCCCGCAGGAGCGCCACGCCGCCGCCCGGAACGATGCCCTCCTCGAGCGCGGCCCGGGTGGCCTGCAGCGCGTCCTCCACGCGGTGCTTCTTCTCCTTCATCTCCGTCTCGGTGGCCGCGCCGACCTTGACGACCGCGACGCCGCCGGCCAGCTTGGCCAGCCGCTCCTGCAGCTTCTCGCGGTCGAAGTCCGAGTCGGTGTTCTCGATCTCGTTCTTGATCTGGTTGATGCGGCCCTTGATCGCCTCGCTCTCACCGTTGCCGTCCACGATGGTGGTGGTGTCCTTGGCGACGACCACGCGACGCGCGCGGCCGAGCTGCGAGAGCTGGGTGTTCTCCAGCTTGAGGCCCATCTCCTCGGTGATGACCTCGCCGCCCGTGAGGATGGCGATGTCCTCGAGCATGCGCTTGCGGCGGTCGCCGAAGCCCGGCGCCTTGACCGCCACACCGGTGAAGGTGCCGCGCAGCTTGTTCACCACGAAAGTGGCGAGGGACTCGCCCTCCACGTCCTCGGCGATGACCAGGATCGGCTTGCCCGACTGGATGACCTGCTCGAGCACCGGCAGGATGTCCCGCACGGACCCGATCTTCTGGTTGGCGATGAGGATGTAGGGATCCTCCAGGGTCGCCTCCATACGGTCCTGGTCGGTGACCATGTAGGGCGAGATGTAGCCCTTGTCGAACTGCATGCCCTCGGTGAACTCGAGGTCCATTCCGAAGGTCTGGCCCTCCTCGACGTTGACCACGCCGTCCTTGCCGACCTTGTCGATCGCATCGGCGATCACGTCGCCGATCTCGTCGTCGGCGGCTGAGATGGCCGCCACCCGGGCGATCTGGTCCTTGCCGGAGATCTCGGTCGAGATGTCCTTGATGTGGTCGACCACCTGGTCGACCGACTTCTCGATGCCCCGCTTGAGAGCGAGCGGGTTGGCGCCGGCGGCCACGTTCTTCAGGCCTGTGCGCACGATGAGCTGCGCCAGCACGGTGGCGGTGGTGGTGCCGTCGCCCGCAACGTCGTTGGTGGCGGTGGCCACCTCGCGCACGAGCTGGGCGCCCTGGTTGGAGAACGGATCCTCGATCTCGATCTCACGAGCGATCGATACGCCGTCGTTGGTGATGGTGGGGGCGCCGAACTTCTTGTCGATCACCACGTAGCGGCCCTTAGGGCCGAGCGTGACCTTGACCGCGTTCGCGACGGCGTCCACGCCGTCCTCGAGCGCGCGGCGCGCCTCCACGTCGTACTTGAGCTCCTTGTGAGCCATGTGTTCCAGTTCCTCCTAGCTCGCGACCTTGGCGAGTACGTCCGACTCACGCAGGACAAGGAGATCGTCTCCCTCGACCTGCACCTCGGTGCCGCCGTACTTCGAGTACAGGACCTCGTCGCCCTCGGCGACGTCGAGCGGGATGCGCTTCTCGCCATCCTCGTCCCACTTCCCGTCACCGACGGCAAGGACCTTGCCGCGCTGCGGCTTCTCCTTGGCGGTGTCCGGAAGGACGATGCCACTCGCGGTTGTCTCCTCTTCCTCGATCGCCTGAACGATGAGGCGATCTCCCAGAGGCTTGAGATTCATGGGCATACCTCCGTCTGAAGTGCGTTCCTTGGCACTCCATACATGTGAGTGCCAGAGCTGGCACTCTAGCAACGAGAGTGCCAGACGACCAGGCCGCAGCAAGGAATCAGCGGGGGCGCGAGGGGCGTGAGCCCCCCGATTGCATCAGTTTTGGTGCGGGCCGGACTGGCGCAGCCGGTCGCGGATCTCCGACGGGCGGTCGGAGACCTGGGAGAAGCGCACGACCGTCACGGTGTCCTCCATCGCGACCTTGCGGCCGTAGATCTGCTCGAGGAAGTGCACCATCTCGTCGAGGCGGCGGAACTCCGGGTTGTCGTGCTCGATGTCGCGCGGGGACAGCTCCTGCGCCTGCTTGACCTCCACCGAGTCGATCACTGCCTCGAAGATGCGCTCGCGCGGGGAGTGCTGGAAGCCGACTGTGATCAGCACCAGCTCGCCCTTGCGGTACTTCTTGCTCTTGTCGCCGAGGCGGATCGTGGCGGTCTTGCGCCCACGCTTGAGCTGGTCGACGAAGATCGGCGAGTAGAAGTTGAGGACGAACACGACGCGGGCAGCCTAGCGGCCTTCCGTCAGTCGCGACAGCGCGGACTCGGCCATCTCCCGCTCGCCCTTGTAGGCGAGCCGACCCGGAGCTTCCTCGAGCGGGATCCAGAGCGCCTCCTCCACCTCGTGGTCGTGGTCGGCGACGTCGCCGGAGCGGTAGCGGAACAGGAAGAACGAGACGATCTTTCTCACCCGCTTCCCCCCGCGCGCATACCAGTAGCGGATGTCACCGAGCTTCTCGACGAGCTCGGCCTCCACACCCGTTTCCTCGCGTACTTCGCGTCGCGCGGCGTCGACGGGCGACTCGTCCCCGTTGGGATGGCCCTTGGGCAGCGCGAGGATCTCGTCGCGCACGCGAACTACTGCCACGAACGGGCGTCCCTGCATTTGCCGGACCACGACGCCCCCGGCCGAGAACTCCTGAATCATTCGTCGCTCACCAGCGGCACGAAGCGCACGGACGCCACCGCCTCGGCCTCTCCGCCGCGGAACCGGATCAGGTGCTCGCGCCGCCCCCGCGCGACCGGGCAGACCAGCGCGGCGCCCTCCGCCAGCTGCTCGAACAGCGCCGCCGGCGGCTCCCCGGTGGCGGTGGCGGTGACCGATATGCCGCCGAAGGGCGCGCGGTCGGGGGCCCCGCGCGCGCCGTCGCCCACCCGCACCTCGACGTTGTCGTACCCGAGCGCGGCCAGCGCCGCGCGCGCCCCGGCGGCGAGGCTCTCGAAGCGCTCGATCGTCACCACCTCGCCGCACATGCGGGACAGCACGGCCGCCCCGTAGCCCGAGCCCGTGCCCACCTCGAGCACGGTCTCGTCTCCGCGCAGCTCGAGCAGCTGGGCCATGCAGGCCACGATCCAGGGCTGGGAGATCGTCTGCCCCTCGCCGATGCGCAGCGCTCCGTCGCGATAGGCGCGGCGGCGCAGGTCCTCGGGCACGAACCGCTCGCGTGGAACCTCCCGCATGGCCGCAAGCACGCGCTCGTCGTGGATGCCGCGCCGGCGCAGCTGGCGCTCCACCATGCGCGCTCGCTTCTCAGTGGATGTAGTTCCGGAGTCGTGTGGGGTCATGCACGGTCACCTTGCCCCGGCCGAGGGTGACCACGCCGGCCCGTTCGAGCGTGGCGAGGAAGCGGCTCGCGCTCTCGCGGGAGGTGCCGGCCAGGTGGGCGATCTCGGCTTGCGTGGCGCGGATCAGGACGTCGGCCTCGGGCGCCCCCTCCGCCTGGCGCGACACGGTCTGGGCCAGGAGCGCGCTCGCCACGCGGCCCGCCACCGTCTGGAAGGACTGTTGCAGCAGCCGCTCGTTTGTGCGGCTGACGCGCTCGGCCAGGGCGGCGAGGAGCTTGAGCGCAAGCTCCGGGTGGCGGCGGATGAGGCGCTGGACGTCGCGGGCGAGCAGCGCCACGGCGCTGGTGGCCTCGACCGCCTCGGCAGTTGCGGAGCGCGTCTCGCCGCGGAACATCGCCAGCTCGCCGAACATGGCGCCCGCTCGCAGCTCGGCCAGCGCCACCATGCGGCCGTCCTGGTGCTCGCGGGTGAGGATGACGGCGCCCGACCTGAGCAGGTAGCAGGTGTCGCCCTCGTCGCCCTCGCGGAAGATGACCTGGCCGCGCTCCCAGCTGCGCGGGACCGCGACCTGGGCCACCGCCTCGAGCTCGCGCGGCTCGAGGTCCGTGAAGACCTCCGTGCGTGCAAGCAGCCGAGCGGTTTCGTCGCCGGTTGCCACAACGTCGGATAATGCCGGATGCAATGGCCGTAGCTCCAGCCGCCGTGAGCATCGAGGACGTGGAGGACGCCGCCCGGGTGATCGCCGGGCGGGTGCGCGAGACGCCGCTGCTCTCCGCGGGGGAGCTGTCGCGGCGCGTCGGGGCCCGCGTTCTGCTGAAGGCGGAAAACCTTCAGCTGACCGGGTCGTTCAAGGCGCGCGGCGCCACGAACGTGATACGGCGGCTGTCCGAGGAGGCGCTGCAGAGGGGCGTGGTGGCGGCAAGCGCCGGCAACCACGCCCAGGCGGTGGCCAGCGTGGCGCGCGACGCGGGGACGGAGGCCGTGCTGGTGATGCCGGAGGAGGCGCCACTCGCGAAGGTGGCGGCGGTGCGGCAGTACGGGGGCGAGGTGCGGCTGCACGGGGGTACCTACGACGACGCCCAGTCCGAGGCGCGACGGCTCTCCGACGAGGAGGGCAGGACGCTCGTGCATGCATTCGACACGCCACAGGTGGTGGCGGGACAGGGCACCGTCGGCCTCGAGGTGGCCGAGGGCGCCCCCGGTGTCCGGCTGGTGGTGGTGCCGCTGGGCGGAGGGGGCCTGGCCGCCGGCAGCGCCCTGGCGCTCAAGGCCCGCCTGCCCGGGGTGCGCGTGGTGGGCGTGCAGGCGGAGGCCTGCGCTCCCTACATCGACTCGCTTGCCGCGCACCGGCCGATCGGCGCGCGCTCGGCCAACACGATCTGCGACGGCATCGCCGTGAAGCGGCCCGGCGACTTCGCGCTCCCGCTGGTCGAGCGCTGGGTGGACGAGGTGGTGACCGTCTCCGACGACGAGGTGGCCCAGGCCATGGTCCTGCTGCTCGAGCGCTCGAAGCTCGTGGTCGAGGGGGCGGGCGCGGTGGCTGTCGCGGCGCTGATGCAGGGCAGGGTCGAGGCGCCGGCGGAGGGCGAGGTGTGCGCGGTGCTGTCGGGCGGCAACGTGGACGCCTCGCTGCTGTCGGAGTGCATCCGCCTCGGCGAGACCGCCGCCGGGCGGCGCATGGTGCTCTCGACCGTGGTGCCCGACCGCCCGGGCGCGCTGGCCGGCCTACTGCGGGTGGTGGCCGACCACTGCGGGAACGTCGTGGACGTGGAGCACCTGCGCGACGGCATCGACATCCACCTGCGTGAGACCGCGATCAAGCTCGTGCTCCAGACCCGCGGCCCGGATTCGAACCAGGAGATCCTGGACGCCGCCCGGGCCGAGGGGTTCTCGGTGCGAGTCGAGCGAGACGCCTAGCCGAAGGTCTCCTACGCTTGTGGGATGCGCCTCTGGCTCGCGCTCCTCGTCGCCATGGCCGCGGCCGCCCTCCCGGCCGCGCCGGCCGCCGCCGAGCCGGGACTGCGCAAGGCGCTCTCGATGGGCTCCATCAACCACGGCGGCGACTACGAGGACCTGACCGCCCACGGCAACCTCGACACCGTGCGGCAGACCGGCGCGCGCTGGGTGCGCATCTGGGTCCGCTGGGACAAGGCCCAGCTGTTCCCGCCGTCCCAGCTGTCGTGGTCGCGGCTCGACAGCACGAGCAACGACCTGCCCGGCTGCGGCACGGGCTGCGGGTTTCGCTACATCCGCTCGATCGACGCGCAGATCGCGGCCGCGCGGGCGGCCGGGCTGAACGTGGTGCTCGTGACCTGGCACTTCCCGCGCTGGTCGAACGGCACGGTGGGCCTCCCCGCCGACTGGGGCCGGCAGGACCGGGGCTCTGCGGTCACGCCGGTCGAGCGGCTGAAGCCGATGGAGTTCCGCATTCCGGTCGGCCAGCTCGGCAGGAACGGCTACTACGGGCGCTGGATGGACTGGCTCATCGGGCGCTACTCGCGCTACGGGCGCGACCTCGCCCTCGAGATCATGAACGAGCCGAACCACCAGCTGTGGCCCCAGCAGGGCCCGAGCACGACCGCGGATCCCTACGGACCGGGCCCAGTGGTGATCGACGACTACGTCGCGGAGATGATGGAGACGGCGCGCGCCGTCTCGGCCGCCCGGCGGGACCCGGTGCTGCTGATGGGCCCGGCTCTGGCGGACCGCTTCGGCGCCGACAGCCGGCTGATGACGAACTTCCAGACGGCGGTGCCGGAGACGCTCACCGGGCTCGAGGCGCGCGGGTTCAAGACGTCGGGCCACTTCGTCTGGAGCCACCACAACTACGCGGACGTGGAGCGCAACGTCGCCACGCCCACGCGGGCGGACCAGGCCCGCGCCTACCTGGTCGGGCGCTGGCGCGGCCTCGGTGGGACCGTGAATCCGAAGCTGTGGCTCACCGAGGGCGGTGCGCGCCTCGGCCAGAGCCAGGCCACCGACCTGACCATGCAGGCCGAGCTCGTGCGGCTGAACTGGGAGCGGATGAACGCCGCCCCCGGTATCGAGATGTGGACGAACTACCTGCTCTACGCCGACCCCACGGCCGACTCCGGCCTGCGCGAGGCGCGGCTCGGCAGCGCCCTGCCCCGCCCGGTGTGGAACGTGTTCGCGTCGTTCCCCGCGTACCGCTGACGAGTCAGACAGCCGGGCCTTCTACGCTGCGCCGATGCGGATCGCGCCCGAGGTGGCCGAGGCCATTGCCGGCGGACGGCCGGTCGTGGCGCTCGAGAGCACGCTGGTCAGCCACGGGCTGCCGCGCCCGCGCAACCTGGAGGTAGCGCGCGAGGTGGAGGCGGCGGTGCGCCGCGGCGGGGCCGTGCCCGCCACGATCGCGGTGCTCCGCGGTGAGGTGCGGGTGGGGCTCGACGAGGCGGCGCTCGAGCAGGTGGCGGCCCGCGACGACGTGCTGAAGTGCGGTGTCAGGGACCTGGCGCCGCTGGTGGCGCGCGGCGGGCACGGGGCCACCACGGTGGCGTCCACCGCGCACCTGGCCGCCCGCGCGGGTGTCCGGGTGTTCGCCACCGGCGGCCTCGGCGGGGTCCACCGCGGCGCGCGGGAGACGTGGGACGAATCGGCGGACCTGGAGACGCTCGCGCAGACAGGCATCGTCGTCGTATGCGCGGGGGTTAAGTCGATCCTGGACGTGGGGGCCACGCTCGAGCGGCTCGAGACCCTGGGCGTGACCGTGCTCGGCTACGGGACGCACCGCTTCGCCGGCTTCTATCTGTCCGACTCGGGCCATCCGGTGGCCTGGCGGGTCGACTCGCCCGCAGAGGTGGCCGCGGTGGAGGCGGCGCGCGGTGAGCTCGGCACGGAGGACGGCGCCGTCGTGGTGGCCAACCCGCTGCCGCCCGGCGAGCAGCTCGATCCGGGGCTCCACGACCGGGTGCTGGCCGCCGGGCTGGCCGCGGCCGAGCGGGAGCGGGTCGGCGGCAAGGACGTGACGCCGTTCCTGCTCGACTTCCTGCGCCGCGAGACGGACGGCGCCAGCCTGGAGGCGAACGTGCGGCTGGTGGTCGGGAACGCCGAGCTGGCGGGGCGGATCGCGGCGGCGATGTCGGCAACGTGACCCGGATCGTCGTCCTGGGCGACGTGATGGTCGACGTGGTCTGCCGCCTCGATGGCCCGCTCGCGCTGGGAAGCGACGCCCCGGCCCGGATCGAGTTCGGCTACGGCGGCTCGGCGGCGAACGTGGCGGCGTGGGCGGCGGTGGCGGAGTCGCCGGCCGGCGCGCCGCCGGTGCTCGCCGGGCGGGTGGGGGCGGACGAGCGCGGCCGGGCCGCGGAGGCGGAGCTCCGCGCGGCGGGGGTCGACACGCGGCTGGCGGTGGACCCCGAGCGGCCGACCGGGACCTGCGTGGTGCTCGTGGGGCCGGACGGGGAGCGCTCGATGGTCCCCGACCCGGGGGCGAACGAGCGACTCGCCGAGCGGGACCTACCGGACGAGCTGCTCGCGAAGGGCGCACACCTGCACCTGACGGGCTACTCGCTCGTGCGGGACGGCTCGCGGCCGGCGGCGCGGTCGGCGATCGCGCGGGCGCGGGAGCGCGGGATGAGCGTGTCGGTGGACCCGTCGTCGGCGGCGCTGCTGTCGCCGGCGTTCCTGGACGAGCTGGCGGGTGTCGGCCTGCTCCTGCCGAACGCGGAGGAGGCGGCTGTGTTGAGTGGGAAGGAGGACGCGGAGGCCGCGGCTTTGCTGTTGGCTCGGCGTGTGCCGGAGGTGGTGGTCACCCTTGGTGCCGGCGGGGCGCTTTGGACGGATGGGAGCTCCGTCTGCCGTGTGCCGGCTGCCACCGACGTCGCCGGCACCCCCCTCGACACCACCGGCGCCGGCGACGCCTTTGCCGCCGGGTTCCTCTTTGCTCGGCTTTCAGGTGCCGGGCCCGAGGCGGCGCTCGGGGCGGGCTGCCGGCTCGCCGCTGTCGCGGTCCGCACGCCCGGGGCGCGTCCGGCTTAAGCCAGCACCGATTCGCGGCGCCGGCGGCGCAGGGCGCTCGTCGCCAGCCAGCCGAGCGCCCCGATCAACGCCAGCGGGAGGGCGATCGCCGATATCCGGATGAGCACCCCGGCCAAGCCGACCACCAGGTCGCCCGCGTCGCCTATCGCGTCGTCGAACGAGCCGCCGGCCCCGCCGCTCCCCGCGCCGTCGCCGGTGCCGGCCAGGTCCACGCTCACCACGGCGTAGTCGGTTCGCAGCCGCAGGTCGCGCAGCAGCCCGCGGAGGCCGTTGATCTCACCCGCCACGATGTCGAGGCGGCGGCGGATCGCCTCAGCCTCCTCGTCGGTCGCCGCGAGCTCGAGCCGGCGCAGCAGGCTGCGGCGCTCCGCTCGGGCGGACTGAAGGCGGTCGCGGGTGGTCACGTGGCGGCGCGTCACGTCCTGGCCCGACTGGCTCTGCGAGCGCACCGTCGCGAGCCCGGCCAGATCGGCCAGCGCCGGGCGCAGGCGCTCCGCCGGGATGCGCAGCTCGAAGAAGCCCTCCGCGCCCTCCTCGTCCGAGTCGAGCGTCGAGCTCAGCACGAACCCGCCGTGACGGTTCGTGACCCGCGTGACGTCCTGCGCCAGCGCCGGGATCTCCTCGTCCGGCGCCTCGAGCGTCATGGCGATCGTGCGCTCGACCTTGCGGTCGCTGCGGCCCGGTGCGAAGCCGCCCCGTCCGCCGGGAGCCGGGCCGATCGAGGGCTGGGCGCGGTCGGGCTGGGCGAGCCGCAGCGCGCTGCGTGCCGCCCCGCTGTCGCCGGCCCCGGGAGCCGCCTCGGGAGCCGCCTCGGCGCCGCCGGCGGAGCCGCCACCGTCACCGCCGCTTGGAACGGCCATGCCGCCTCCGCCTCCGCCGCCGCCGTCGTCGTCGTTGGCGCGCTCGATGTCCACCGATGCCAGGCCGATGCCGATCACCGCGACCGTCACCAGGGCCGCCGCGGCCGGGAGGAAGCGCCTCGGCGGCGGCATGGTCCGGCGCAGGTGGCGCAGCCACTCCCGCCCGGCGTCGGCGCGTGCCCTCGGCGCCCCCGGCTTCGCGGGAAAGCCGTCCTGCACGCGCCGCTCCAGCGCCTCGGCAAACTCCGCGTCGGGCTCAGGCGCCTCGGCCCGCAGCACAAGCCCCAGCTCCTGGAGCTCCCGCACGAACGGATCGCCGTGATCGGCGGCGCCGCTCCGGAGCGCGCCGTCCACCGCGTGCAGGTCGCGCTCGATCGTGGCGGTGTTGTCGGAGTCAGGAGGCGTCATCGCAGGCCTTTCGCAGCTTCGTGAGGGCGCGGTGCAGCCGGGTGCCCGCGTTGGTCTCGGACACGCCGAGCACACGCCCGATCTCGGCGTTCGAGAGCCCGCCGGAGAACTTCAGGGAGAGAAGGTCGCGCTCGTGGCCGTCGAGCGCGCCGAGCGCCGTCCGCACCACCTCACGCCGGAGCGCCAGCTCGGCGTGGTCCTCCGCGGTGGGGGCCACGAGGTCGGCGGGCTCGCCCTCCAGGCCGGCGCGGCGCCTGCGCCGCCGGAGCTCGTCGAGGGCGGCGTTGCGGGCGATTCCGAACAGCCAGGCCTCCGGGCTCCCGCGCCGCGCGCGGTAGCTGCCGCGGTTGCGGTACGCGCGCTCGAAGGCCTGGGCGGTCACGTCCTCGGCCGCCGAGCGGTCGCGCAGCAGCGACATCACGTAGGCGTACACGCGCGGGAACGTCCGCTGGTAGAGGGCCGCGAAGGTCTCGACGTCGGCTCCCGCCCGCACCGGCATCCGCTCGGCCACCGCCTCGTTCACGTCCCTACTACGTACGTCCGTCCAGTTCATCACGCGCTTTCGGCGAGAGCCTCAAGCGGCCGGGCCGGTCACCCGATACACGTCGGGATGTTCCGCCCCCTCGCTCCTCTGGCCATGCTCGCATGCGCGTGTGCCCTCGTCGGTCCCGCGGCCGCGCTGGCCCAGGATCCCCAGGTGCCGGGCGTCGCGGTCTCCAAGGCGCAGCCGGTCACCACTGGCCCCTCGGTCGGCATCGCCCGCGCCGCGAGCACGCCAAGGCTCTGGGCCACTGTCAACTTCTGCGACACCGCCGACGCGGCCAATTCGATGGGCGTGCGGGCCGGCATACCGGGCAGGGCATCGCGCCTGCGCATGTTCATGCGGTTCCGGGCCGAGTACTGGAACGCCTCGATCCATGGGTGGGCGCCGGTTGCGGACCGCGGCGTCTCGCCGTGGGTCAATGCAGGCCCGGCCAGGTACCAGCGGCGGCAGGCGGGCTGGACCTTCGAGCTCGACCCGCCGCCCGCCGGCGTGACCTACACGACGCGCGGGACCGTGGAGTTCCAGTGGCGCAGGCCGCGCGGCCGCGTGGTGCGCTCGGTCTCCAGGGTCACCGAGACCGGGATCCGCGGCGTGGACGGTGGCGACCCCGCCGGCACGTCCAAGGCCATGTGCCTCATCTACTAGCAAGCGACCTGCCAGGAATCAGCGGGGGTCCGGGGGCGCGAGCCCCCGGTCGTCATCGAACAGGCGTGGGTCGTTCGTGATCACGCCGTCCACGCCGAGCGCCTCCAGCGCCCGGATGCGGCGCGCGTCGTCCACCGTCCAGACGTAGACCTCGCCGCCCGCCCGGTGCACAGCCTTCACCAGGGGGCGGCTGACCAGGATCTGGTGCGACATGATCGCCTCGCAGCCACCGGCGCGGATTCGGGAGGCGGCCTGGCCCGGCAGCCGCGCGCGCATGACGCGCGCGATGAGGTAGGCCGGCACGGCGGCCGGGGAGCGGAGGTAGTTGCGCCGCACGCGCGGCACCGACCAGCCGCGGCGCAGCCCCGGCGACAGCTCCCCGAGCCGGTCGAGGCTCTCGGGGTACATCGTCGACACGAGCGAGCGTTCGGCCAGTCCCCGCCGGGCGAGCCCCTCGGCGACCTCGCGCTCGTAGCCCGGCAGCTTCATGTCCACGTCGAGCTGTACGCCCGCGTACGCCTTGCCGGCGAAGTGGTCGAGGCCTTCCTCCATCGTCAGGCACTCGCGCGACTCTGCGTCCTCGTGGTCGTGGGCGAGCACCAGCCGCCCGTCGCGCGTCCGCAGCACGTCGAACTCGATCATGTCCACGCCGTGCTCGAGCGCGGCCTCGAAGCTCTCGACCGTGTTGCCGGGCGCGACGTGGTCGGCCCCCTTGTGGCCGACCCGGATCAGGCCTGGCACGCCGGGCACCAGTACGTCGTGCGGTTGTTATCGCCCTGGCCGCGCGCGCGGATGGGCTCGCCGCAGCGCGGGCAGGGGCGGCCGCTGCGGTCGTAGACCTGGATGTCGCGCGGGTGTCCGCCGAGCTCCACCGATGCCTGCATGCGCTGCCTGATCTCGCGGACGACGGCCAGCGCCTCGTGGTCGGTCACCCGCGCCAGCGGCCGCCACGGGTCGAGCGCCACCCGGAAGCAGCCCTCTGACTTCCAGACGTTGCCCACCCCCGCGAGGTTGCGCTGATCGAGCAGCGCGTCGCCCACTCCGCGGGTCTGATCGTCCCGCCGCAGCCGGGCGAGCACGGCACGCTCGTCGAATTCACCGGCGAGGACGTCTGGGCCGAGCGCGGCAAGGCGCCGGTCGAAGCGCGTGCGCGACTCGGTCATCAGCTCCAGCACCGGCCCGTCGAACTCCACCACCTCGTGTGCAGGGGTGCGGAGCACGAGCCAGGCGCGCCGCCGGGAACGGCTCCAGCGCCGGCCGCGCTGGTAGACCCCCCACCACCCGGTCATGCGGAGGTGGGAGTGGAGCGTCAGATCGCCCTCGAAGCGGATGAAGAGGTGCTTGCCGTGGGCGTCCACGCTGCTCACGGCCCGCCCTTCCAGCCGCTCGGGCCAGCGGTCCATCGCGTGGCGCGGCTGCGGCGTCTCGATCTCCACGATCGGGCTGCCCACCAGCGCAGCGCGGATCCGCCGCGCCGCGGAGTGGATGGTGTCGCCCTCGGGCATGCCTCCTACGGTGCCAGATGCGCGACTCGCAGCCAGCGCCGCAGCCGGTAGCCCGGCGCCACCTGGCGGATCGCGGCGAGCACGTCGGACCGCGTCATCACGCCGTGCCGGAAGCGGGTCTGGAGCAGGCGCAGGACGGCGGTCATCCGGTCGCGGCCGAGGTCCCGCTCGAGCCGCTGCAGCGCGCACGAGCCGGCGTAGTAGACGATCTCGCCCACCGCCTCCGGCCGAGCGCGCTCGAACAGCCCCATCGTGGAGTCGAGCGCGATGTGCCGTCGCCATGGCGCGACCAGCAGGTACGGGTTGCGCGGCAGGCAGAAGTTCGTGCGCGGGTGGAGCTGCTCGTGCGAGTACTGGGCGAAGCTCTCGTCGAGCCACGGCTCCCGGTACTGGTTGTTGCCGACCAGGCCGTACCACCACTGGTGCGCCACCTCGTGGGTGATCACGTCGGCGACCGGGATGGAGAAGACGAGCTCGGGGTACTCCATGCCGATTCCGGCGCCGAGCCCGCCGCGCACGAGCACCACGTCGAGCTCGGTCGAGTCGTAGGGGCCGAGGCGGCGGCCGAGCAGCCGGAGGGCGCGGCGCGCGATGCGCAGGCTGCCGCGGCTGCCGCGCACCCGCCGGCCGGCGAAGACGCGCACCCGGACCGCGCCCTCGGCGGCCTGGACGACCCGGAAGCGGCCCACCGCGAGCGCGAAGTCGCGCGCCTGCTCAGAGATCACCTGCAGCATGCGTTCGCCGCCCCCGGTTCCCTCGGCCATGGTCGTGCCGGTGGTCGCGGCGCGCAGCGAGGCGGGTAGGCGCAGCACCGCCTCCCACCGTGCGGTCAGCGAGTAGAAGCTCTCGCCCTGCTTCGCGTAGGGCTCCAGGTGTAGCCCGCGCTGGTCCCGCACGGCGAGCACGGGGATCACGTTCCCGAGCAGCACGGTGCCGCGAACGCGGCCGAAGCGGTCGGCCTTGCGGCGCCCGCGGACCTCGAACCGGAGCGAGATCGTGCCCGTGCCGCCCGGCGCAACAGGCGCCGCCAAGCGCACCTCCAGGGCCGTGCAGCGTCGTCTCCCGGACGTTGCCGGCGCGTCGATCTCGACCCGGATGCGGCGCGGCCGGCAGCTGTCCGGGCCATTCGCCCACAGCCGCAGCCAGACGCTGGTGAGCGCGGCCGGGCCGCGATTGACGAACTCGATCCGCTCCCTTCCGGAGAGCACCCCGGCGCCGCGGTCCTCGTAGCGCAGGTCGAGCCTGTAGGCCTCGGGGTCGGCCCCGCGGATCTCGACCGGCCGGGCTGCCGCCGCCGGGGCGAGGGCAAGCGTCAGCAGGACTACGAGGGCGGCACGCACCCGGCGAACCGTACTGTCATCTAGCCCCGGATCCGCCGCGCGAGCTCGGTGCGCGAGTGAACCCCGAGCTTGGCGTAGATGTTGGTGAGGTGGCCCTCGACCGTCTTGGCCGAGACGAAGAGCGCGGCCGCCACCTGCTTGGTCTGGAGGCCATCGGCGACCAGCTCGGCCACCCGGTCCTCCGTTGGCGTGAGACCGCCGGCGGACGGCGCCCTGCCGCCCACCCGGTTCAGCTCGGCGTTTGCCCGCTCGGCCCAGGCGGCCGCTCCCATCCCCTCGAACTCTCTGCGGGCCGACTGCAGCGATTCCCGGGCGGCGCGCTTGTGCCGCGCGCGGCGATGCACCGCGCCGTGGGCGAGCAGCGCGCGGCCACGCTCCAGCGGTATCGGCACCCCCTGGCTCAGCTCGACGGAGCGCCCGAGCTCGTCGAGCGCGCTCGCCAGGTCGCCGCGCTCCGCCAGCAGCAGGCCGCGGCAGCGAGCCGCCGCGGCGAGCGCTGAGCGACGGCCCAGCCGCTCGGCGTTGTCCCGGTACCACTCGAGCAGCTCGGCGGCGGCATCGAGCTCGCCAAGGGAGATCAGCGCCTCTGCTTGGTCGGGCACGACACGCGCCGTGCCGGGTTCGGTGATCCGCTCCCGGCGCAGGAAGTCGACCAGCGGGCCCAGCGCGGCGGCCGCCTCGCCGGGCCTTCCCACCGACAGCTCCAGCAGCCCGAGCGCGGCGCGCGCGAAGTGCTCCGCCGGGCGTCCACTGGTGCGGTCCGCCAGCGCAAGCGCGCGCGCGGCCCGTTCCCTGGCAGGCTCGGCATCTCCCGCTTCGGCGTAGGCGAGCGCGCGCAGAGCCAGGAGGTACGCGCCCAGCGTGGCCTGACCGGCCTGCTCGGTCACCTCGTAGCCCTCGTCGGCGTGCCTTGCCGCGAGCGCGAGATCCCCGCGCACGCACTCCACTTGGGCGGCCAGCACCAGGACGTAGGGCAGCGACCCCTCGTCGCCCATGTCGCGGGCGCGCTCTGTCAGCCACTCGAAGGCCTCCTTCGCGCGCTCCAACTCGTCCCACCAGAGCCATACGACGCCCACCTGAAACAGCGGCTGCGCCATCACGCGGCGGCCACGGCACTGCTCCTGCAGCCCAAGCGCCGCTTCCAGCGTTCTTGTGGCCTCCGCCGACCGGCCGAGCGCGGCCTCGGCGAGCAGCTGCGCGCCAAGCGCCTCGGCGAGCCACCCCGTGCTGCCCGCCGCGGTGGCGGCCTGCGCGGCCGCAGTGGCGTGTTCGATGGCCTCCTCCAGGCGCTCCCGCAGCCGGAACAGGATCGCCGCGACGTTCTCGCCGGCTGCGGCTAGGAGCTCCTTGTCGTAGCCGGCCTCATCGAGCGCCTGGCGGAAGAGCTGCTCAGCCGCGCGCAGGTCGTCGTCGTAGGAGCGCACCCGCGCCAGGCTGATCAGCGCCATGGCACGGTCCGGTCCCGGCTCCAGCGCGGCAACCACCTCGTCGAGCAGCTCACGGGCCCGCCGGCTGTCGCCGGTCTGGAACGTGCAGAAGCCGGCGTGCATCTTGCGCCGCAGCATGTCCCTCTCCGCATCGGCGGGGGTCAGGCGCATCGCCCACTCGTACAGGTCCGCGGCTGCCGGCGGGGCGCCGCGTGCCTCGGCCCTCGCCGCCGCTGCCTCCAGGGCTTCGGCGACCACCTCGTCCGGACCCGTGGCCGCCAGCGCGAGGTGCCGGGCTCGCTCCTCGGGATCGGTGACCACCGCGGCGGCGCGGACGTGTAGCTCGCGCCGTACGGAGGGGTCCACCGCGGTGTAGGCCCCGGACGAGAGCAAGGGGTGCGCGAAACGGATGCGTCCGTCTCGCACGGTGATGACCTGTGCCCGCTCCGCCTCGTCGAGCCCGGCCCTCCCTTCGCTGTGCACGCCCTCCACGAGCTCGAGCGTCGGCTGGGCCATGGCAGCCGCCGCGGCGAGAACGCGCCGGGCGTCCTCAGAGAGCGCGCCGAGCCGCGTGCCGACCACTGCCTCGAGCGCCACCGGGAGCCGCTCACCCGGCTGCAGATCGAGTGTGCCGGCCCGCATTGCACGGCCCAGCTCGAGGGCGAAGAACGGATTGCCCCCGGAGATCTCGTAGAGCCGGCGCAGCGCCGGGCGCGGCGGGAGAAAGCCGAGGCGATCCTGCAGCAGCCGCTGGATTGCGCCCAGGCTCAGGGGAGACAGGGCGAGACGCTCCAGGCGCTCGGGCGCGAGCGCCCGGCTCAGCTCGAGTGGCACGGCCTCGCCTCCATCCGTGCGCCAGGCGAGGACGATGCCGACGGGCGCCTCCCGCATGCGCCTTGCGGCGAAGCGCAGCACGAGCTCGGAGGGAGCGTCGAGCCACTGAACGTCGTCCACCGCCAGTACGAGCGGGGCTTCCGCAGCCATCCGGCGGAGCGTCTCGAGCAGCCCCAGCGCGACGCTCTGCTGATCCGGCGAGTCGCCGTCCGCGTCCTCGAGCAGCAGGGCGACCTCGACTGCGTGCCGCTGGCGCGGGGCCAGTCCGGCGAGCGCATCCGTGTACGGGCGTAGCAGGTCGCCCAGCGCCGCGTAGGCGAAGCTCGTCTCAGCCTGGGCGGGACGGGCGGCGAGTATGCGGAACCCGTCGCTCGCCGCGGCGGCGAGGGCGCTCTCCCAGATCGTTCGGCATCGCATAGCCGAAGCTACGCCGCGTCCGCCCTCGTGGAAACGGAGAGAATCCCCTGACTTTGCCGGAGCCTCAGGCGCTGAGGGTCAGCCGACGCGGGCCCTGCCGGAAGCCCAGCTCGATCAGCAGCTCGGCGGTCGGCGAGCCCACCACGGGCTCCCCGTCGAAGCGCTCGATGCCGAGCCGCGGCACCCGGCCGCGCTTTACCGCGTCGGCCAGCGCCTCCAGCGCCGGCTTCAGCCACTCCACGTCGGGTTCGCGCAGCGGCAGCAGGCCCTTGCCGCCGCGCTCCACGTAGAGCACCGGCTCGGCGTCCAGGGTGACCACGTACGCGCCCGCCACGCGGGCGGGGCGCCGCGCCTGCCTCTCCTCGTCTCGCTTCGGCCAGCTCAGCGTCGCCCCGAACGGGTTGGCGGGATCGGTGGCGGCCAGCACCAGCGCGCCGGCGGGCTCGTCGGTGCGCATCGTCCGCAGGCGCTCGATGGCGGCCGACAGCGCGAACTGCGCGCCGCCCAGGCCCTCGACGAAGTAGCCGCGCCGGGCCGTGCCGAGCGTCTCCAGGTTGGACAGCTCGCCGTAGAGCGCGGCGAACCCGCCCGGGATGCCCTCGGCGAGCACCGTTTCGCGGGTGACGATGCCGTAGCGCTCGAGCAGCACCTCGGCGATGGCGCGCATGCGCGGACCGTGCGGCGGGGCGTCCGCGAACAGCGCCGCGGTGAGCGACCAGCGCCCCTGCACCTGTGGCGCGCCCGGCCTGCGCCGCCGGGCGAAGCGGCGGCCGCTGTCGCGCGCGGCCTTGGCGAGCGAGAGCCGCGGCGCGCGCAGCGGTGCGAAGGCGTCGTTGGTGACCTCGCCCGCCCAGGCGAGGTCCCAGAGCGCCTCTTGGAGCTCGACCGGCTCCACCTCGCCCATGTCGGCGAGCAGGTCGGCCCAGAAGGCGGCCCCGCCGGCGAGGCGCTCACGCAGCGCATCGTGCAGCGGGCCGTCCGGGCGCTCCGCCTTCGAGGGCGGGGGGCCGAGCCAGCGCGCGTCTTCGCGGAAGTAGAGGGTGACCCGGCCGGACCGCGAGCCGAGGGCGCCGGCGCCGACCCACACCAGCTCACCGCTCGCGCAGAGCTCATCCATCGCGGCCGGGGTGTAGGCGCGGGCGCGGCGTGGGAGGACGTCGCGCTCCCACACCTCGGGTGCCAGCGCAAGCCCCTGGAGCGGCACCAGGACCTCCCGCAGCTCCAGCGCGCGGTCCACCCCCTGCCACGCCGGCAGGAAGCGCGCCAGCGCCCGCTGCTCGGCGGGCTCCACCTCCTTGCGCAGCGTGGCGAGCGAGGCGCGGCGCAAGCGCCGCAGCACATCGGGGTCGCACCACTCGCGCTCGTTGCCGCCGGGGCGAAGCTCGCCGCGGATCAGCCCGCCCGCGGCCTCCAGGTCGCGCAGGACCGGGCCGCAGTCGATCGCGTAACGGTCGGACAAGTCGCGCGTGGTGAACGGCCCGTGGGTGCGCGCGTAGCGACGGGCGAGGCGCGCGAGCGGCTCCTCGACCTCCTCGAGGAACACCTCCGGCAGCCCGCCGGGCGGCACCGCGCCGAGCGCGTCGCGGTAGAGCCCGGCATCCTCGGCGGCCAGCCAGCGCTCGTCGCCGCCGATCCGCATGCGGATCGCCCGGCGCCCCTGCTCGAGCTCGCGCAGCATGCGCTGGGCCGAGACCGCGTCGAGGCAGCGCGCCTGGGCCTCGCCGGTGGTGAGGTCGCCCACGGCGCGCAGCACGTCGTGCATGCCGTCGGCATTGGCGGCGCGGGTGCGCTCGCTGGTGCGCTGGAGGTCGGCCTCCACCTCCTCGAGCGCGCCCGGGTCGATCAGCTCGCGCAGCTCCTCCTGGCCGAGCAGCTCGCGCAGCAGCTCGCGGTCGAGCGACAGCGCCGCGGCGCGCCGCTCGGCGTTGGGCGTGTCGCCCTCGTACATGTAGGTCGCGACGTAGTCGAACAAGAGCGACGAGGCGAACGGCGAGGCGCGCTGGGTCTCGACCTCGACCAGCGACAGCTCGCGCGTGTGCAGCCCGCGCAGCAGCGCCTCGAGGCCGGGCAGGTCGAACACGTCGCGCAGGCACTCGCGGTAGGTCTCGAGCACGATCGGGAACTGGCCGTAGCGCTTGGCGACCTCGAGCAGCGACTGCGCCTTGAGCCGCTGCTGCCAGAGCGGCGTGCGCTTGCCGGGGCGGGCGCGCGGCAGCAGCAGCGCCCGCGCGGCGTTCTCGCGGAAGCGGGCGCCGAACAGGGCCGAGCTCGACAGCTCGCGCACCACCAGCTCCTCGAGCTCGTCGGGCTGGACCAGCACGAGGTCGGCGCCGGGCGGCTCGTCGGCGTCGGGCAGGTGGACGATGATGCCGTCGTCCGACCAGATGGCGTCGGACTCGAGGCCGAACTCGTCGCGGATGCGGGCGGATAGAGCCAGCGCCCAGGCGGCGTGCACGCGGCCGCCGTAGGGGGAGAGCACGCACAGGCGCCAGTCGCCGATCTCGTCGCGGAAGCGCTCGATGACGATCGTGCGGTCGCTCGGCACTACCCGGGTGGCGTCGCGCTGCTCGCGCAGGAAGGAGGACAGGTTGCTCGCGGCGCGCTCGTCGAGGTCGTAGTCGGCAGCCAGCTCGGCGGGATCGCGGTCGACGGCGTCGCGGGAGAACGCGCCGATCGCCTCGCCGAGCTCCTTGGGGCGGCCTACGCCGTCGCCGCGCCAGAACGGCACGGCGCCGGGGAGGCCCGGCGCGGGACTCACGATCACCCGGTCGCGCGTGATCTCCTCGATGCGCCAGGTGGTGGCGCCCAGCAGGAAGGTCTGCCCCGGACGAGCCTCGTAGACCATCTCCTCGTCGAGCTCGCCGACGCGGCGCCCGTCGGGCAGATGGACGCCGTAGAGGCCGCGGTCGGGGATGGTGCCGGCGTTCGTGACCGCGAGCTGGAGCGCGCCCTTGCGCGCCCGGATGGTGTCCGCCACGCGATCCCAGACGATGCGCGGGCGCAGCTCGGCGAACTCCTCCGACGGGTAGCGCCCGTCGAGCATGTCGAGCACCGAGTCGAGCAGCTCGCGGCCCAGCTCGGCGAACGGGTGGGCGCGCCTGACCGTCTCGTGCAGCTCGGGCACCTTCCACTCGTCGCCGGTGGCGGTGAGCGCCACGATCTGCTGGGCCAGCACGTCGAGCGGGTTGCGCGGCACGACGGTGGGCTCGATTTCGCCGTCACGCATGCGCTTGGCGACCACGGCGCACTCGAGCAGGTCGGCCCGGAACTTGGGGAAGATGCGCCCGCGCGAGACCTCGCCGACGCCGTGCCCGGCGCGGCCGATCCGCTGCAGCCCGGCGGTGACCGACTTGGGCGACTCGACCTGGATCACCAGGTCCACGGCGCCCATGTCGATGCCGAGCTCGAGCGAGCTCGTGGCGACCAGGCAGGGGAGCTCGCCCGACTTCAGCAGGTCCTCGACGACCAGGCGCTCCTCGCGAGCGAGCGAGCCGTGGTGGGCGCGGGCGATGTAGGTCTGGTGGCCGTCATCCTCCGCCGCGAGCTCGTTGAGTCGCACCGCAAGCCGCTCCGCTCCGCGGCGGCTGTTCACGAAGACGATCGTGGAGCGGTGCTTTCGGATCAGATCGAGCAGCTCGGGGTAGATCGCGGGCCAGATCGACCGCGCGCCCACGGCCGGGTCCGTCACGTCGTGCGCCTCGGGCTCGGCCATGCTCTCCACCGGCACGTGGATCTTCAGGTCCAGTGGCTTGCGCACGCCGGCGTCCACGATCCGGCACCTGCGCCCGGTCCCGACCAGGAACCGCCCCACCTCCTCCAGGGGCCGCTGCGTCGCGGACAGGCCGATCCGCTGGAGCGGGCGACCGGCCTGGTGCTCGAGCCGCTCCAGCGTCAGCGCCAGGTGCGCGCCGCGCTTGGTGCGGGCCACGGCGTGGATCTCGTCCACGATCACGGAATCCGTCTCCGACAGGAACTCGCGCGCCCGCGAGGTCAGCATGAGGTAGAGCGACTCGGGCGTGGTGATCAGCACGTCCGGCGGCGTGCGCAGCATCGCCTGGCGCTCTCGCTGGGGGGTGTCGCCGGTACGGATGGCGACGCTGATGTCGCCGCCGATCCCCTTCAGGGGGGCGCGCAGGTTCTTCTCGATGTCGTAGGAGAGGGCCTTCAGTGGCGAGACGTAGACGAGCCGGCCCGTGCCCGGTGTCGCGACCAGCCGGTCCAGCGCCCAGAGGAAGGCCGCGAGCGTCTTTCCGGAGCCGGTCGGGGCTGAGACGAGGACGTTCTCCCCGCTGGCAATGGCGGGCCAGGCTTCAGCTTGCGCAGGTGTCGGGCGCTCGAATGAGCGCGTGAACCAGTCCCTTACCTGGGGGGTGAAGCCTGCAAGCGGATCGATGCCACGAGCGTACTAACGCGGTATGTACTGCTCGGCAACCACGCGGTGCAGCTGGAGGCCGGCCACGCACCCGGCCACGCCGAGCATTCCCATCGCCGCGGCCTCGGGGCCGCCCAGGAGCGCTCCGGCGGGGATCGCCAGCGCGACGGTCAGGACCGTCCGCCAGCTCCCGAGCAGGAGCCCGGCGAACGTGCCGAGCAGCAGCACGACCAGCGCCATGAGTGCCATCGCCTAGAGGCCGGCGGGATGGCGCCCCGTATAACCGCGCGCGGAGCGCATCTCGGCGCTCCAGCGGTTTCCGGTCTGGCGCCGGGCGCTGGTGTCGAAGCGCAGTCCCGCGACGATCATGTAGGCGTGGCCCGGGTTCGCTCGGATCGTGACCCACTGGCCACGCCTCGCCTCGCCCCAGCTCATGAACCCCGTCGAGTCGAGTGCCGTGTCGAGCAGGCCGGCCGCGTGCAGGACGTAGGAGACGGAGCCCGAGCAGTCATAGCCGGAGTCGTTCCAATTGCCGTGGCCGCCGCCGTACTTGTACGGCTTGCTGGCGATCTCGTTGCCGGCAGCGATGATGGCGTGGACCTCGGGCGGCGCGGAGGCGGGGGCCACAGCCAGCCCGTTGGCATCGAGGTAAGCGGTGTCGGTTGCGGGCGCCATGGTCGGCGCCTCCTCGACCTCGGCCGGCGCCTGGGCCGCCCGGGAGCGCACGAGGCGCTGCTCGTAGCGGCTCGCGGCGCCGTTGGCGCGCCTGGCCTCGGCGGACTCGAAGCTCCGCACGCTCCGCGCGGTGGCGGGGCCGAACTCACCGTCGGCGGACGTGTCGTACCCGGCCCGGTCGAGGTAGCGCTGCAAGCGCTTCACGTCGAACCCGCTCGAGCCCTCCCGCAGGGTGCGTGACCCGTATGAGGCCGCCGCGGCATCGGCGGCCGGTATCAAGGCGAGCGCGGCTACGGCTACCCCCGTCCGCAGCGTGCTGTGCATGCTGGTGCTCCAATCTCTTCTCGCGCGCCTACGGGGTTAGCTGACGGACTCGCGCCAGAAGAGCAGCGCTACACGGCTGGTGCCGCGATTCGCCCCTAAGGTTGGATCCCCCGTTCCCCGGCCGCCTGACGGCCAAGGATTCGGCTATGGCTCCTTACGGCTGCGGCACTATATACCCCAAGGCCGTCAGGAGTATGCGAGGGCGCGCGCCCGGGCGAACACGGCGTCCAGCATCGGCTCGGTGAGCTTCCCGGTGAAGGTGTTCTGCTGGCTCGGGT
This sequence comes from uncultured Thermoleophilaceae bacterium, assembly GCA_963835705.1. Taxonomy (GTDB): domain Bacteria; phylum Actinomycetota; class Thermoleophilia; order Solirubrobacterales; family Thermoleophilaceae; genus JACVRW01. Next base: position 120,199 of record CAWIGR010000013.1, on the reverse strand, counting down.
GGTAGGTGCCGACCAGGACCGGGCCGTCCCCCACGACGTGCTCGGCTCCGTGGCCGAACCGGGGCCGCGGACGCAGGCCGAGCAGCCGGCACGCGGCATCCCAGGCGAAGGCGCCGAGGCAGACGATCACCGCCGGGCGGATCAGCTCGAGCTCCTCGGCGGCGTAGGGCAGGCAGTTGTCGCGCTCGGCCGGAAGCGGCCGGTTGGCGGGCGGGGCGCAACGGACCGCCGCGGCGATCCACGCGCCGTCGAGCCGCAGGCCGTCGTCGCGGTGAACGGAGGTGGGCTGGTTCGCAAAGCCCGTGCGGTGGAGCGAGCCGAACAGCCAGTCTCCGGAGCGGTCCCCCGTGAAGACGCGCCCGGTGCGGTTGCCGCCGTGCGCGGCGGGGGCCAGGCCGAGCACGAACACCAGGGCGTCCGGGTCGCCGAAGCCGGGCACCGGGCGGCCCCAGTACGTCTCGTCCCGGAACGCCGCGCGCTTCTCCCGGGCCACGCGCTCGCGCCACTCGACCAGACGCGGGCAGCGGCGGCAGCGGGTGACGCGCCGCTCTAATCCTTCAAGCGCTTGCCGGTCGTGAACAGCCACTGTGACCACGCGTACACCGGCAGCGCCAGCGCCGCGGTAACGCCGAGCGAGAGCCAGACCGACACGTCGCTCTGGCCCAGGAAGCCGAAGCGCACGGCGTTGACGAGGTAGAAGACCGGGTTGAAGTGGGACAGCTCCTCCCACGGCGAGGGGAGCACCTCGACGGAGTAGAAGACCCCGCCCACGAACGCCAGCGGCAGGATCACGATGTTGGAGATGAAGGTGGTGTGGTCCCAGACCTCGGCGTAGATCCCCACCACCACGCCGAGCGCGCTGAACAGCACGAGCCCGAGCGCCACGGCGGCCAGCAACGCGAACGGCCGCTCGATCGGCACGTCGACGAACACCACCGCCAGCAGCAGCAGCGAGACCCCGATCGCGAGCGCGCGGAACACCCCGCCCACCGTGTAGCCGAACGTCATCTGCCACGGGCGCATCGGCGCCGACAGGACGTCGTGGATGTAGCGGTCGAAGCGGGCCTGGAAGATCGAGGAGGCGTTGTTGGCATAGGCGGCCTGCACCATCCCCATCGTGATCAGCCCGGGCACGATGAAGACCTCGTAGTCCACCTCGCTCACCTGGTCGATCCTGCCGCCGAGGGACAGCCCGAACACGAGGATGAACAGGATCGAGGAGATCACGGGAGCCAGCACCGTCTGGGTCCAGAGCTTCGAGACGCGCAGCGTCTCGCGCTTGCAGAGCCATACGAGCCCGCTCACGACGCCATCGCCTTCACGTACACGTCCTGGAGCCGGTCGGCGCCGAAGTGGTCGCGCAGCCCCTCTGCCGTGTCGCGCGCGATCAGGCGCCCGCCGCGGATCAGGGCGATCTCGTCGCAGAGCTCCTCGGCCTCCTCGAGGTAGTGCGTGGTGAGGAGGATGGTCGTTCCCTCGGAGTGGAGCTGCCTGATGTACCGCCACAGGTCCATCCGAAGCTCGAAGTCGACGCCCGCCGTCGGCTCGTCGAGGATCACGAGGCGGGGACGGTGCATGAGCGCCCTGGCCAGCAGGAGGCGGCGGCGCTGGCCGCCGGACAGCCTCGGCGCGCGGACGTCGCGCTTGTGCTCCAGCCCGAAGGCGGCGATCAGCTCGTCCGCGCGCGGACCGGGGTCCTCCATCCCGAAGTAGCCCCCGTGGTACATGAGCGTCTCCCTCACGGTGAGGAAGCGGTCCAGGTTGATGTCCTGCTCGGCGAGGCCGATGTACCGTCGCGCGGCGAGCGTTTCGTGGGGCTCTCCGAAGACGGAGATCTCGCCGTCCGTGATTCGCAGCAGGTTGCAGACCGCGCTGATCAGCGTGGTCTTGCCGGCGCCGTTGGGCCCCAGCAGGCCGAAGAAGGCGCCCGCGGGGATCTCGAGATCGAAGTCCTCGAGGGCGACGGTGCCGTCGTCGTACTGCTTGCTGAGGTTCTCGAGGAGAAGGGCCGGGTGCTCTCTGAACACCGCTACGAGGCTAGCGGTCGCCCGTAGTGCCTCTCGTAGTACTCGCGGTACTCGCCCGAGCGGATCGGGGCCCACCAGGACTCGTTGTCGCGGTACCAGTCCACGGTCCGGCGCAGGCCGTCCTCGAACCGGGTCTCCGCCTCCCAGCCGAGCTCCGCCGCGAGCTTGGCGCTCGACAGCGAGTAGCGGCGGTCGTGCCCGGGACGGTCGGTCACGTGCTCGATCAGCGCCTCGTCGGCGCCGGTCAGCTCGAGGATGCGCCGCACCACCTCGATGTTCTCGCACTCGTCGGGGCCGCCGACGTTGTAGGCCTCGCCACCGCGGCCGCGCTCGAGCGCGGCCAGGATGCCGCGGCAGAAGTCCTCGACGTAGAGCCAGTTGCGCACCTGGCGGCCGTCCCCGTACACCGGCAGCGGGTCGCCGTGCAGGGCGTTCAAGATCATCAGCGGGATCAGCTTCTCCGGGTACTGGCGCGGGCCGTAGTTGTTGGAGCCCCGGCAGATGACCGCCTCGATCCCGTGGGTGTGGGCGTGGGCCGAGACGAGCAGGTCGCCGCCGGCCTTTGTCGCCGAGTACGGGGAGGATGGGTCGAGCGGCGAGCTCTCGGTGAACGAGCCGTCCTCGATCGATCCGTACACCTCGTCGGTCGACACCTGGAGGAAGCGCTGCACGCCGCGTTCCCGAACGGCGTCGAGCAGCACGCCGGTGCCGATCACGTGCGTGCGGGCGAACGCGTTCTGGTCGGCGATCGAGCGGTCCACGTGGGACTCGGCCGCGAAGTTCACGATCGCGTCCACGCCCGAGGCCAGCTCGAGCACGAGGTCCCGGTCCTCGATGGCCCCCACCACGAGCTCGACGTCCTCGGGCAGGTTCTCGCGCCGGCCGGCGTAGGTCAGCTTGTCGAGGACGACGATGTCGTGGTCCGGGTGCAGCAGGTGCACGAACGTCGAGCCGATGAACCCGGCGGCGCCTGTCACGAGCAGCCTCACACGCGCACCCCCAGGTACGCGTCGAGCCCCTCGCGCCAGTCGGGGAGGCGATGCCCGCGCTCGCTCGCCATCACGGAATTGGCGGGGCGCGGCGCCGGCCGCGGGAACTCGGCCGTGGTGCAGGGCTCCACACGGGTGTCCACGCCGGCCCGGGCGAAGATCTCGCGGGCGAACTCGAACCACGTGCAGGAGCCCGACGCGGCAATGTGGTGCAGGCCGTAGTCCTCGGTCGACGCGAGCCTCACGAGCGCCTCGGCGAGATGGCCCGTGAAGGTGGGGCATCCCAGCTGGTCGTTCACGACGCGCACCTCCGGGCCGAGGCCGAGCATCGTCTCGACGAAGTTGCGCCCGCCCGGGCCGAACAGCCACGACGAGCGCACCACGAAGTGCCGTGGGTTGGCCTCGGCTGTCGCGCGCTCGCCCGCGAGCTTGGAGCGGCCGTAGGCCGACAGCGGGTTGGTGGTGTCGCCCTCCAGGTACGGCCCGGTCTTCCGCCCGTCGAACACGTAGTCGGTCGAGACGTAGACCACGATGCCGGCGGCCTCCGCGACGTTGCGAGCGCCGTCGCCGTTCACGCGCGTGGCCTCGCCTTCGTGCTCCTCGGCGCCGTCGACGTCGGTCCAGGCGGCGCAGTTGAACACCAGGTCGTCGGGTGCGATCGCGTGACGGACGGCTGCGCGGTCCGTCACGTCGAGCTCCGCGCGCGACAGCGCCACTCCGCCGGACAGGCGGGCGACGTCCTGGCCGAGCATGCCGCCGGCCCCGGTGACGATGGTCCTCATGTCGCAGAGGATGTCAGGGCGAGATTGCCGAGTCTCGCGCGGACGGGATGCCTGCACCATTTGTCTGCACTACCTGTCGGAAACGACAACGAGTTTGCTGGGAGGGCAACGTCCTTGCCCCCCGGACAAACTGCTTGTCGTTTCCGGGAGGGAGTTGTGTCTGATGGGTGATGCCTTCAACGGCGGAGGCTCGACGCGGGGGCGCCGGGGGGGCGACCGCGTGCCCCCACGCTGCTTCCCCCCGCATGGGCCGCTTTCAGACCAACGTGAGCCACTGGCGCCGCAACGACGGCCCGCGCTGGAGCGCTCCGTACTACCTCGAGTGGGCCATCACCGTGGGCGACCGCATCCGGCGCCTCAGGCGCGACCGCGACTGGCCGCTCTGGGAGCTCGCGGCCCGGGTGCCCAAGCCGGAGGGCGGCCATTTCAGCACCGGGTACTTCTCTCGCTTGGAGCGTGGTTGGGGCAGCGCTCCGCTCTACACGTACATCAAGATCGCCGAGGCCTTCGAGGTCGATCCAGGGCGGCTCCTCGGGCCCGAGGAGGTCCAGCTCGACGTGACCCCGCAGCAGGCGATGCTGCTCGACGTGCTGGAGCGCGCCGGCATCGAGCCCGCCGAGGCGATCGTCCGCCTGACGCGCTAGAGGATCTGCACGTCGGCGCTGTCGCCGACCACGAAGCGGTACGCCTTCGGCAGCGCCGGTCCCCGCCCGATCCGCACGTTCTTTCCAATGAGGCTCGCCTCGATCCGGTACTCCAGGTCCGAGATCGATGAGCCGGACATCACGATGGAATGCTCCAGCTCGGCCTTCTCGATCGTCACGTCCTCCCCGACCGCGGTGTAGGGGCCGATGTAGGCATCAGTCAGGCGCGAGCCACGCCCCACGATGGCGGGACCGCGCACGATGGTCCGCTCGAGCCGGGCGCCCTCGGCGATCACCACCCGCCCCTCGACACGGGACTCCACCAGCTCGCCGTCCACCTGGTCCATCAGCTCGTCGAGGATCAGGCGGTTCGCCTCGAGCATGTCCTGCACCTGGCCGGTGTCCTTCCACCAGCCGTGCACGATGTGAGGGTCGACACGCTTGCCGCGGTCGACCAGCGTCTGGATCGCATCGGTGATCTCGAGCTCGTCGCGCCATGACGGCTCGATCGCCCGAGCGGCGTCGAAGATCGATTGCGTGAACATGTAGACGCCGACCAGCGCCAGGTCGGTGCTGGGCTCCTTGGGCTTCTCGACAAGCCGTGCCACGCGACCGTCGACGAGCTCGGCCACGCCGTAGTGCTCGGGGTCGGGCACCGGCGTGAGCAGGATGAGCGCGTCGGGCTGCTCCGTGCGGAAGGTGTCGACCAGGTTGACGATGCCGTCGCGGAGCAGGTTGTCGCCCAGGTACATCACGAACGGCGCGGCGCCCAGGAACGGCTCGGCCGTGAGCACGGCGTGGGCGAGGCCGCGCGGCTCGTCCTGCTCGATGTAGTCGATCGAGACGCCGAAGCGCGATCCGTCGCCGGCGGCCGCGCGGATCTCGTCGCCGGTCTCGGGCGCGATGATGATGCCGACCTCGCGGATGTCCGCGGCGGCCATCGCCTCGATGCCATAGAAGAGGACCGGCTTGTTGGCCACGGGCACGAGCTGCTTGGCGCTCGTGTGGGTGAGCGGCCGCAGGCGGGTGCCCTTGCCGCCGGAGAGGATCAACCCCTTCATCAGTACGCGCCGCCGAGCTTCCGGTGGTCCCAGCTCACCACGCGCAACGGAACGAACCGGAGCCCCACCCGTTTGCGGGCCTGCGCCGCGACCATCTCCCGGATCTCGGGGGTGAGCCCGCCATCCGCGTACCGGTCGAACAGCCGGAGCCCGTAGCCCTCCACGCGCTCCGCCTCCCGCTCGACCCGCACGTCGCACTCGAACATCACGCCGCGCAACTCGTGGTACCGGACCCCGTCCTCGATCCCGATGGTGGCGCGCGGATCGCGCTCCAGGTTCCGCGCCTTCTGCGACTTCGCGTAGGTCCAGCCGACCAGCTCCAGCCCGTCCGGCACGAACCAGAGCGGCACCATGTGGGGGAGCCCGCGCGGCCCGGCGGTGGCGCACTGCATGACCATCCGCTCGGCGAGGAACGCATGGAGCTCCTCGTCCGTCATCTCGATCTCGTTGCGGCGCGACGGCATGCGTGCGCCAGGGTATCCGGCGCCGCTGTGCCTCACCGTCCCAAGCTTGGCTCAGGCGTTGGCCGCGAGGGCAGAACTTCGTGTGGATTGCCGCAAAGAGGGGTAGAGCCGGGTTAACCCTCGGGGGTGAGGGGGACCCATTTCATCGCTCAGCGCCTGGCGGCGCCCGCCAAGCTCTCGGCGGCTTCGAGAACTGCATGGCGGGCGTCGTCCGGCTCCAACACCACGGCGTCGCCGGCGTCCTTGAGGATCTCGCGCGCCAGATAGTGGTGGCCCAGGAAGGGCAGCTCGACGATCACGGCGCCGTCCTCGAGCTCCTGCACCACACGCCTCTCCTCGCGCGCCCAGCGTGCCGGCTCGGGCGCGACCCAGACGCGCGCGACGCGGGAGTCGGCCACCTCGCCCGTGCTCGGCCAGCCGTGTATGTCGGGCTCGATCCCGGGTCGCGGCTCGAAGCCCTCGTCCAGCACGGTCGCCGAGCGGATCCTGTCGAGCCGGAAGGAGCGCGTGTCCTCCTTGTCCGGGTCCCAGGTGTGGACGTACCAGCCCTCGTGGCCGTTCATGAGCTTGTAGGGCTCGACCCGGCGGGTCGTGAACTCGTCGAGCTCCTCCTTGTAGTGCTCGAACTCGAGCAGCCGGCGCTCTGAGATGGCGCGGCTGACCACCCGCGCGACCTCGGAGTCGTCGCCCTTGGCGGTGGTGATCTGGAGACCGTCTTGCGCGGGGTCCTGGCCGAGGGCGTCCACGATCTTCTGGCGCGCCGTGGCCAGCGAGCCCTCGGGCAGGTGCTCGCCGATGAAGTCGATCGCAGCGACGAGCGCCTTGGCCTCGAGCGGGAGGAGGCGGGCCGGCCGGGCGAAGTTGTCGCCGTACGGCTCCGGGTCGACCTCGATCTGGTCCCCCTGGACCTCCGCGTACAGCACGTACGAGCCGCCTCCGAAGTTCACGACGTTCAGCACGTCGATGTCCTGGCGAAGCTCCTGCTCGCTCAGCTGGAGCCGCTCGCACAGCGCGGACACCTCGAGCTTGTGGGCCTCGCGCGCGGCGTCGATCAGGATGCCCGCCAGCGTGACCAGCCGCGCGAAGCGCTCGGGGCGGATCGGCGACGACTCGCGATCGCCGTCCTCCTCGGCGGGCGCGGGCGCGCGCTCCACCGGCGCGGCGAGGTCGGGCAGCTCCCCGTGACGCTCGATCAGGGTCTCGAGCCGCTCGCGCGCCTCCTCGACAAGCTCGGGCGGCCCCTCGATTCGCGCGTGCTCGCCCAGCCCGAGCACCCAGGACACCATCTGGCGCGCGTTTGCGTAGTCGGTCTCGAAGATGACGCCGTCGTCGGCCTCGGTGACCTCCCCGGCGTGGCCGAAGTGGCGCAGCGCGAGCCAGTCGATCCGGTCGGACAGCCAGATGCGCGCACGGCCGATCGGATCGCCCAGCTGCCAGTCGGTGCGGATCGCGTAGTCGCGCGGGTCGAAGTCCTCGGGGCGGTTGAAATCGTGCTCGGCCTTGGACGAGTAACCCACCTTGCCCCGGATGCGCGAGACGCGGAACACCCGCAGCGCCCCGCGCTCGTGCGACCAACCGATCAGATAGAACTGCCCGCCCCTGTAGAGCAGGTGGTAGGGGTCGACCTTGCGGCCCTCCTGGGCGTCGCGGCCGATCGTGTAGTAGTCGAACACGATCGTCTTGCGCCGGAAGATCGCGGTCTCGAGCTTGGACAGGCGCTGAGACAGGTCGCGGCCCCCCGCGCCCGCCTTGACGGCCAGCGTGACGGTGCGCTCCTCGGGGGCGTCGAGCGGGGAGGGCTTGCCCCACGAGAGCTGCTGGAGCGCCAGGCGCAGCGGCTCCGCGTAGGCGAACTCGCCGTCGAGCAGCGACAGCGACATGCGCAGCGCGCCGAGCTCCTCGTCGGTGAACTCGATCGCCGACAGGTAGAAGTTCTCCGGCGGCAGCGAGTAGTTCTCGGCCTCGTAGTAGCCCTCGGCGGGCTTGTCGACCTTGAGGTGGATGCCGAGCGACTCGAGCTCGGCGCGGTCGGCGTAGAACCGGCGGGCGAACGCCTCGTCGTTCATCTGCGAGTAGCCCTCGACGTCCTGCTTGATCTCGAGCGCCGAGACCGGCCGCCGCTCCGCCATCAGGAACGAGATCAGCGACAGCTGGCGGATCAGCTTTTCGGTGTCCTTGGCCATCGAACTTCACGAGGATAAGCGGGAAACCTCGGGACGGCCGCCCCCCGGGCTTCTGCCTTCGCAATTTGCGCGGATCCGTACCGTCCGGAGGCTCAACCCACTCCACGAAAACCGCGCGCCTTCGAGCCCAACGGAAGCGAGGAGGGGGACGGGCTAGGGGCTAGGCCGCCCGCGGCGCGAAGTACGCGGACGTGGAGATCCCGCGGTCGAAGTCGGACCAGCGCGCGCCGTCGGCGAGCGTGCGCTCGATCCGGTCGAAGCTGCCCAGGTTGCCGCCCAGGTTGTCGATGAAGTGCACGAGCGTGGCCTCGCGGGTGCAGGGCACGACCGGGCTGCCGTGCTCGAGCTTGCCGTGGTGGCTCAGGACGATGTGGAGCAGGTGGTCGGCGTCCTCCTGCGGGAAGCCCTCCATGTCCTCGATCGCGCGCCGGACCATGTAGTAGCCGAGCGGTATCTCGCCGAGCAGCTTGCCGGCGTCGGTGAGCTCGATGGCGCCGTTCGACGTGGTGTAGGCCTCGACCTTGCCGATGTCGTGCAGCAGCGCGCCCGAGACGGCGACGTCGCGGTCGATGCCCGGGAACTTGGCGGCGAGCGCGCTCACGCCCTCGGCCACCGACAGGCAGTGCTCGAGCAGCCCGTGGCGGTATGCCTGGTGGTAGTACTTGGCCGCGGGCGCCTCGCGGTAGTCCGGGCCGAGCAGGCGCCCGAGCAGATCGCGCAGATGGGGACGCTGGATCGTCTCGACGAGCGAGTCGAGGTCCGCGCACAGCTGCGGGTAGGGGACCGGCGAGCCCTCCATGAGGTCGGCCAGGTCGTACTCGCCCTCCACGGCGGCGCGCATCCGCTTGATCGTGAGCGCCCCGCCGTAGCGCTCGTCGACGCAGTAGAGGCCGAGAACGCGGACGATGGCACCGCTCGGGCAGATCGGCGCGAGCCGCTCGATCTCGTCCCAGACCACGGCCTCCATCGAGCCCGTGACGTCGCCCAGGCGGAGCTTCAGGAAGGCGTCGCCGCTGCGCCGCTGGCGCCTGCTGTGGGCCCTCACGACGAAGATCGAGTTGACCTCCTGACCGTCGGCCAAGTCGCGCACGAAGCACTTCGAGGGCATGAGCGTGGGCTGCTCCATCGGGCTTGCCACGGTAATCCTGGATTCGGACGGGATAGGGTGCACGACGATGAAGTCGCCCCCCGACGGGAGCTTCTGACATGGCGGTGCTCGTGGCCGGCGGTACGGGCTTTCTCGGGTCGGCCGTGGTGCGCGAGCTGATCCGGTCGGGGTACGACGTCGCGGCGACGTGGGTGGTCGACGCCGAGCGCGAGCGGCTCGCCTCCGAGCCGGTCGAGCTGATCGAGGCGGACCTGTTCGATCCTGATGCGGCGGACGCGGCGGTGAAGGCGGTTGACGACCTCGAGGCGGTGGTCAACCTGGTCGGGGGCTTCGCCGACGGGCCGCGCCTCCACGAGACCGACCCGGCGGAGTTCGCGCGGCTGATGCAGCTCAACCTGACACCCGCCTTTCTTCTCGCGCGCGCGGCGATGCCTCGCCTGATGGAGCGCGGCGGCGGGGCGTTCGTGTGTGTGTCCGCGCGCACCGCGCTGCGTCCCTATCCGGGCGGCGGCGCCTACTCGGTCGCGAAGGCCTCCGTGCTGGCGCTGGTGAACGCGCTGGACGTGGAGTACCGCAAGGAGGGGGTCCGCTGCAACGCGATCCTTCCGAGCGTGATCGACACGCCCGCGAACCGCGAGTCACAGCCGAACGCCGACCACTCGAAGTGGGTCAAGCCGGAGGAGATCGCCAAGGTCGTGCGCTTCCTCGTCTCGGACGACGCGGCGCCCACCAGCGGCGGTGCGGTGCCCGTCTACGGGCGCGCGTAGTACGACAGCGCCAGCCGGCCGACATACTTGGTCGCGTTGCCGTTCTGGACCGCGCCGATGGGGGCGCCGATGAACGGGATCAGCCGGCCGGCGTAGCGGCGCGCCAGCCGCCTGGCGAGGTACCTCACCAGGCGGCGGTGCAGGCGGTCGGTGGTGCGGCCGGCCAGCGCCTTCTCCACCATCGCCTGCGCCATCAGCTTGCCCATGCCGTCGAGCGCCTTCCGCGCGTCCTCCGCGGTGGCATAGACGCCCTGCAGAGCCAGCAGCTCGGCCGGCCGCATCGGGTGGCGCGGGTCGTAGCCGTACGCGGCCGCGATGTAGAAGATCATGCGGCTCTGGATCCAGATCAGGGCGACCACGTCCGGTGCGGCGGTGAACACTCCCCCCACGCCGAGCACGCCGCCCTCGAGCCGCGCGAGCCGCACGTGCTTCTTCAAGGCCACCTTGGCGAGCTTCTCGGGCGAGTGGCCGGCGCCGGCGATCCGCACCCACTCCTCGGCCTGCGGCCCGAAGCGGTCCGCGGCCGCCAGCGCGATCAGCTCCGGGGCACGCTCCGGCTGGGCGAGGATGCGATTCCAGAGCGCCTTCGGCAGACGCTCCATGTGGGGGAGGTGCTCGGTTTGAGTCGCCATCGGCGGGTACTCTCAGACCATGGCAGACACGACGACGACAATTCGCCACGGCATCCTCGGCGAGGGGATGCGCGAGGATCGCGGCCAGCTGATCGAGATGCTCGCCAAGGCCTACTGGATGGAGGTCGAGACCGTGATGAGCTATCTCGCGAACTCGATCAACCCGGACGGCGTGCGGGCGCAGGAGATCATCGAGTCGCTCGAGCAGGACGTCCAGGAGGAGCTCGGGCACGCGCGCGCGTTCGGCGAGCGGATCAAGGAGCTCTACGGGGTCGTCCCCGGCTCGCTCGACTTCAACGCCGAGCAGTCCTACCTGCAGCCGCCCGAAGACCAGGTCGACATCGTCCACGTGATCAAGGGCGTGATCGAGGCCGAGTCGGGCGCGATCGAGCACTACAACCAGATCATCGAGTTCTGCGAGGGCAAGGACCCGGTGACCCAGGACATGGTGATCGAGATCCTCCACGACGAGGAGGGCCACCGCCGCCTGTTCGAGGGCTTCCTGCGCGAGTATCAGGCGGAGGGGCTGGCCTAAGCAGCCCCACGCCGGCGGCCGCCACGCCGCTACCATCGTCGGGCTGTTTCGGCGAGGTAGCTCAGTCGGTAGAGCACACGACTGAAAATCGTGGTGTCGCCAGTTCGATTCTGGCCCTCGCCATCCCAGAGCCCGGGAGCGCCGTTTCCGCACCAGGCGCCCGGGTAGCCGCTCGGCATGCGCATCGTCGTGGTCGGAGCCACGGGCAACGTGGGCACGAGCGTGTTGCGCTCGCTCGCGGACGAGCCGGCCGTGGAGTCGATTCTCGGCGTCGCCCGGCGGCTTCCCACGCTCGGCTACGCGAAGACCGCCTGGGCCCAGGCCGACATCTCGCGCGACGACCTCGCGCCACTCCTCAGCGGGGCCGACGCGGTCATCCATCTCGCGTGGCTCATCCAGCCCGGGCGTGACGAGGCGACGCTGCGCGCCACGAACGTGGACGGCAGCAGGCGGGTCTTCGAGGCGGCCGCCGCGGCGGGCGTTCCTGCGCTCGTGTACGCGTCGTCGGTGGGGGCGTACTCGCCCGGCCCCAAGGACCGGCGGGTGGACGAGAGCTGGCCGACGGAGGGCATCGAGTCGTCCTTCTACTCGCGGCACAAGGCCGAGGTCGAGCGGATGCTCGACCGCTTCGAGCGCGAGATGCCCTCGGTGCGCGTGGTGCGGCTGCGCCCAGGCCTGATCTTCAAGCGCGAGGCCGCCACCGGCATCCGGCGTCTGTTCGCCGGCCCGTTCCTGCCGAGCCCGCTCGTCCGCCGCGAGCTGATCCCGGTCGTCCCCCGGACCGAGCGGCTCTCGTTCCAGGCCGTGCACGCGGACGACGTGGCCGACGCCTACCGCCGCGCCGCCCTCGCGGACGTGCGCGGCGCCTTCAACGTGGCCGCGGAGCCCGTGCTGGACTCGGGCGGGCTCGCGCGGCTGCTGTCGGCCCGCCCCATCCGCGTCCATCCCGGCCTGCTCCGCGCGGGCGCTGCGCTCAGCTACCGGCTCCACCTCCAGCCCTCCGAGCCGGGCTGGCTCGACATGGGCCTCGCGGTGCCGCTCATGGACACCACCAGGGCCCGACGCGAGCTCGGCTGGGAGCCCCGGTGCGGCGCCGACGAGGCGCTCACGGAGCTCCTCGCGGGGATCCGCGACCGCGCCGGGACCGACACCCCGCCGCTCGCGCCCGCCACCAGCGGGCCGCTCCGCGCGCGCGAGCTGCTGACAGGAGTGGGCCGCCGGACCGGCCTCTGACGATGCGGATCGGCTTCTTCCTCGCCACAGAGGAGTTCACGCCGGACGAGCTGCTGGCCCAGGCGCGCGCCGCGGAGGAGGCCGGCTTCCACGGCCTCTGGATCTCGGACCACTACCACCCGTGGAACGACGAGCAGGGCCAGTCGCCGTTCGTGTGGACAGTGCTGGGCGCTCTGTCTCAGGTGACCTCGAGGGGCCCTGTGACCACGGCGGTCACCTGCCCGACCGTGCGGATCCACCCCGCCGTGGTGGCGCAGGCCGCCGCCACCACGGCCGCGATGTTCGGCGACCGCTTCCGGTTCGGGGTCGGCAGCGGCGAGGCGCTCAACGAGCACGTGCTCGGGGACGCCTGGCCCGAGGCGTCGGTCCGGCTCGAGATGCTCGAGGAGGCGATCGAGCTGATGCGAAAGCTGTGGCGCGGCGGGGTCGTAAGTCACCGCGGCACGCACTACCGCGTCCAGCAGGCCCGCATCTACACGCTCCCGGACTCGCCGCCGCCCATCCCCGTGTCGGGCTTCGGCCCGAGGGCGGTCGACCTCGCCGCTCGAATCGGTGACGGCTACGTGATCACGATGCCGGACGCCGACCTGATCGGCCGCTTCCGCTCGAACGGCGGCGGCGACAAGGTGGTCCAGGCGGGCATCAAGGTCTGCTGGGGTCCGGACGAGGCCGAGGCGCGCCGGACGGTGCGCCGCCTCTGGCCGAACGAAGGGCTCCCGGGCGAGCTCGCCCAGGTGCTGCCCACCCCCGCGCACTTCGAGCAGGCCAGCGAGATCGTGACCGAGGACATGCTGGGCGAGGCCGTGCCGTGCGGACCCGACATGGACCGCCATCTCGCCGCCATCCAGGAGTTCGCCGACGCCGGGGCCGACGAGCTCTACATCCACCAGGTCGGGGGTCCCGGCGACGACTTCTTTACCACGTACGCCAAGGAGATCCTGAGGCGCTTTCCCGGTTAGAGCCGGCCGTGGGACGCCAGCAGCTCGAGCACCTCGTCGTGCGGCAGCGCTTCGACGACGCGGCCCTCGCGGCCGGTCGTGCGCTCGGCGCTCCAGAGGGCGTTCAGCACGGCCTCCTCGGTCGCGTCGACGGTGGCGGCGAAGATCGGGTCGATGTCCACGTCCGTCGCCGACCGGGTGGTCGAGAAGGCCATGAAGATCTCGCCGCTGTTGTGGTGGCCCACCGATCCGGTTCGCGCGAGGCCGAGTCCGGCGCGCCGTGCCACCCTGGTCAGGTCGGCGCCGCCGAGCGGCGCGTCGGTGGCGACGATCGCGATGCAGCTCCCGGCCGGGCCGCGCGGCTCGGCGGCGCCCTCGCCCAGCAGCCGCCCGACCGGCACGCCGTCCACGCGCAGCTGCTCGCGCGTGCCGAAGTTCGCCAGCACGAGCACGCCGACCGTGGAGCCCTCGACCGTGCGGCTCGACGTGCCGATGCCGCCCTTCCACTCGAAGCAGACCATCCCGGCGCCGGCGCCCACCGCCCCCTGCTCGACCGGCCCGGGGGTGGCCGCCGCGAGCGCACGCCCGGCGTCGGCCGCCTCCACTTGGACCACGCGCGCCTCGCTCAGCCAGCTGTCGTCGCACTCGGCCACGACCGGGATCACAACCGCGTCCACACCGATCGCCGGGTCGGCCGCCACCGCCGCGGTTACGGCGCCGTCGAAGACGCGGCCCACGGCCATCGTCGCGGTCAGGTAGATCGGCGTCTCGAGGATGCCCCACTCGGCCACACCGATCGACCCCGTCATCTCACCGGCGCCGGCCAGCACCGCCACCCCGGCGGGCACCGGCTCGGTCAGAAGCGTGCCGGGATCGCCGGGAATCACGGCGGTCACCCCGCTGCGGCCGACTCCTCTTCCCTCCGGCGGGTCCGGCTCGTCGCGGCGCACCGTGACGTGCCCGACCCGCACGCCGCCCACGTCGCCGATCCCGCACGTGGGTCCCGGCTCCAGCTCGCCGATGCGAAGCCCGTGATCGCGCAGGCTGTCGGCGGCCATGGCCCGGCACCCTACCTCCGGATACGCTCGCGCGGTGGGACTCGCGATGCCCGTCGTCTGGAGCGACCGCCACCGCCTGCACGATCCCGGCGGCGAGGTCTGGGTCGGGATCCGCACCCCCGGGACCGAGGTGCCCGAGCGCGCCGAGCGGATCCGCGCGGCGCTTGCCGAGGCCGGAGCCCGCTTCGTCGACGCGCAGGAGCAGCCCGACGGCGCGGTCCTGGCGGTCCACTCCGCGCCCCTCACGGACTACCTGGCCACCGCCTGGGAGGAGTGGGAGGCCGCCGGCATGACGGAGGATCCGGGCCAGGACCGCGTGGTGCCGTACCTGTTCCCGCACCCGGGCTTGGGGGCGCCCGACGGCCGCATTCCCACCGCCGTCACGGCTCGCGCGGGGCGCTTCGCCTACGACACGATGACCCTGATCGGACCCGGTACCTGGGAGGCCGCGCGCACGGCAGTGGACACGGCGGTCACCGCCGCTGACCTCGTGCTCGCAGGAACCCCCGCCGCCTACGCCTGCTGCCGCCCGCCGGGCCATCACGTCACGCGCACGTGCTTCGGCGGCTCCTGTTACCTGAACAACACGGCCGCGGCGGCGGCGCGCCTCCGCGGCGCGACGAGCGGCAAGGTCGCCGTGCTCGACATCGACGCCCACCACGGCAACGGCACACAGGCGGTCTTCTACGACGACCCCGGCGTGCTCACCGGCTCGGTGCACGTGGACCCGGGGGCCGGCTGGTTCCCGCACTACCTCGGGTTCGCCGACGAGACCGGCGGCGGCGCCAACCGCAACGTGCCGCTGCCGCCGGGCAGCGGCGACGAGGCCTGGCTCGGGGCCGTGGCGGCGCTCGCCGAGTGGGCGGACGGCGCCGAGGCGCTCGTGCTGGCCCTCGGCGTCGACGCCGCGGGCGCCGATCCCGAGAGCCCGCTCGAGGTCAGCGCGGAGGGATTCCGCGCCTCCGGCCGGATCCTCGGCGGGATGAGGTTGCCGACCGTCATCGTGCAGGAGGGCGGCTATGAGCTGGACCAGATCGGACGGCTCGTGCTCGAGACGCTGGCCGGAATCGAGGAGGGAGCGCATGGCTGAAGAGACGTCGATGTGGGTCGGGCGGGACGAGCACGACGGCGTGCAGGCCCAGCCGCGCAAGGATCTGAAGCCGCCGCCGCACTGGCGGCTCGAGGCGGTCGCGGCCACGCGGCGGCCCCGCTCGCTCACGGTGGGGGCTGACCGGCGGCGGGCGGTGTTCATCGAGGACGGCGGCGACACCTCCGACGTCTGGCTGCTCGACCTCGAGGGCGACCTGCCGCCCGAGCGTCTCACCACGGGCCGCGACCCGATGCCGTTCTGGGAGGACGTCCCGCCGCGGCTGTCGCCGGACGGGACGACGGTCGCCTACGCCGACGGGGACCAGGTCTGCCTCGTGCCGGCGGAGGGCGGGCCGTCGCGCAGGCTGACAAGGGGAGCGAATCCGGTCTGGGTGGACGGCACAAGCCTGGTGTTCGAGGTCGAGCGCGGCGACGCCACTCGGCTGGTGGTCGCAGCCATCGAGGACCCGTGGCCGCGGCGCCTCGCGACGCAGCACGGCGAGCTCGACGAGCACGGCGACGAGAGCCAAGCAACTGTCTCGCCCGACGGCCGCGAGGTCGCCTACACCTTCACCCCGCGCGAGGACCTCAACCGCAGCGAGATCCGCGTGGCGCGGCTCGACAGCGGCGATGTGAGAGCGCTCACCGGCACGCCGCGGATGCACGACCACAGCCCGGCCTGGTCGCCCGACGGCGAGACGATCGCCTACGTGTCCGAGCGCAGCGGCCACCACGAGCTGCACCTGGTGGGAAGCGACGGCACGGGCGACCGGCAGCTGACCGACGCGGGCGCCGACCACTCCGAGGCCGAGTGGGCCCCGGGCGGCGTTCGCCTCGTCGCGGTCCGCGGCCGCCGCAACCGCTTCGACCTGGTCGTGGTGGACGCCGCGAGCGGGGCGGCCGACGAGCTCGCCCGCGGCGGGACCTGGGGGTGTCCGCACTGGACCGCCAAGGGCGAGATCGTGGCGACCTACGAGGACCACGACACGCCGCCCGAGCTGCGGCTGGGCACACGGCCGTCCACGCGCCACGCCCCCGCGCCGCTCTCCGTCAAGCGGGCGCCCCACGCCGCGCTCGAGGAGGTCGTCTTCAGCTCGTTCGACGGCCTCGAGATCCCCGCGTTCATCATGAGGCCCCGAGGGGCCTCGCCCGAGTCCCCCGCGCCCGCCGTGGTCTACCCGCACGGCGGTCCTACCGCGGCCTACGCGGACGAGTGGGACGGCCACGCGCAGTACTTCGTCGACAAGGGCTACGCCTGGCTGATGCCCAACTTCCGCGGCTCGACCGGGTACGGGATCGAGTTCGAGCGGCTGAACCACGGCGTGTGGGGCGTGGACGACACGAAGGACTGCCTCGCCGCCGCCGACTACCTGCGCACGCTCGACTGGGTCGACGGCGACCGGCTCGGGATCTTCGGCGCCAGCTACGGCTCGTACATGGCGCTGCTGGCCGTGACCGACGACCCCGAGCACCGCTTCCGCTGCGCCGTGCCGAAGTACGGCGACTGCGACATCGTCACGTCGTGGGCGCAGGGCGACCGCGAGGGCGTCCAGGACCTGGACCGGATGATGGGCACGCCCGCCACCGCGCGCGAGGCCTACATCGCCGGATCCGCCTTCCATCGGCTCGAGAACGTGACGGTGCCGCTGCTCGTCGCCCACGGCGAGCGCGACGAGCGCGTCAGCCCGAAGCAGTCCGAGCAGCTGGTCACGGAGCTGCGCCGGCTCGGCAAGACGCTTCGAGTACGTGACCTACCCGACCGAGGCCCACGGCCTCCTGCGCGCGGGGCCCCAGCTCGACTTCTACCGGCGGCTCGAGCGCTTCCTCGACTGGAATCTGATGTGAAGCCCTGACATATTGGCCCTTGCCCGGAGGAGAGAGGACTCGCGTTGCGCATCACAGGAAGGACCCTGGCCCTGGCGATCCTGCTCGTGGCCCTTGCGGCCGGACTCGCCGCCGTGTCGGCGCAGAGCCAGCAGGAGGACCCGCCGGTCACGATCGATGTCGGCGACCCGCAGGGAATCGACAGCCTGAACCCGCTCACCGGCGTCACGGTCGCCGCCTACGAGTTCTGGAACCTCCAGTACGCGACGCTGACGCAGAAGGCCGCCGCGGACTTCGCGCCGATCCCGGGGCTTGCCGAGTCCTGGACGAGCTCCGAGGACAAGCTCACCTGGACCTACAAGATGCGTGAGGGCGCGAAGTGGTCGGACGGGAAGCCGCTGACCGCCGAGGACGTGGCATGGACGATCAACACCTCGCGCGAGGAGGCGTGGCTCAACCACAGTGCGACGGTCGCGAACCTGGAGGCGGAGGCGACCGACCCGAACACGCTCGTGGTGCGCACCTCGGTCCCGGATCCCAAGCTGCCCACGCTCGACGTGTACATCCTGCCGAAGCACATCTGGGGCGACATGTCGCCTGACGAGCGGGAGAAGTACGCGGCGGATGACGGAGTGGGGTCGGGTCCGTACGTGTTGGACGCCTTCGAGAAGGGGCAGTTCGCGCGCTTGCGGGCCAACCCGAACTACTACGACGGGCGCCCCGAGGTCGACCGGGTCGTTCTGCGCAAGTTCAACAACCCGGACGCCATGGTCGCGGCCCTCAAGACCGGTGAGCTGGACGCCGCGCAGGACATCCCGAGCGCCGCGTTCAACCAGCTGAAGAACGACCCGAACATCCAGACCGTGGAGGGGCACCAGGGCGCCATGTCCGAGGTGGCGATCAACGGCGGCGACGGGCTTGCGAAGCCGCACCCGGCTCTGCTCGACGTCACGGTGCGCCAGGCGATCGGCCACGCGATCGACAAGGAGACGCTGGTCGACCGCGTGCAGGGCGGGCTGGCCGAGCCGTACGAGACGCTGAGCGTGTCCCCCGACCCCCGTTGGACGCCGGACATCCCCGAGGCGCAGCGCTTCGACTTCGACCTCGACAAGGCCCGGTCGATGCTCGAGGAGGCCGGCTACCGCGACACGGACGGCGACGGCATCCGCGAGATGCCGGACGGCGGCGAGCCGCTCAACTTCGACTACATGGTCCGGTCCGACGGAGAGACCGGCCCGGAGATCGCCGAGTTCGTTACGGGCTGGCTTCGTGAGATCGGCATCGCCACCACGAAAAAGGTCGTGGACGACAGCCAGCTCACCGTGATCATCGGCGAGGGCAAGTACGACATGTTCTCCTGGGGCTGGGTGCCGTTCGTGGATCCCGACCCGATGCTCTCGTACTTCACCTGCGGCCAGATCAGCGACGACCCGGACAACCCGACCGACTACTACAACGACGCTAACTACTGCGACCCCGAGTACGACCGGCTCTACAAGGAGCAGAACGTCGAGCTCGACCCGGAGCGACGGCGGGAGATCGTGCACGAGATGCTGACCCGCTTCCAGCAGTCGGGCACCTACCACGTGCTCTACCGCGAGCCCGAGACGCAGGCCTACTTCAAGGGCCGCTTCGACGGCTGGCTGCGGCAGCCCGCGAAGACGGGTCCGGTCATCTACACGAACTCGTCGCCGACCTACGCCAACCTCACCCTGGCGTCGGCATCCGCTGGCGGCGGCGATGACGGGGGCGGAGGCAGCGGCGGGATGATCGCGATCATCGCGATCGCGGTGCTCGGCGTGGGAGCGGGCGTGGTGATGGTGGCCCGGAGGCGCACAGCCGACGAGCGGGAGTGAGCGCGCGGCTGGTCAGCGCCAAGGTACTGGGGTCGCTGGCCACCCTGGTCTTCGTCGTCTGCTTCAACTTCTTCCTGTTCCGGATCGTCGAGGGCGATCCCGTGGCCAACCTGTTCCGCGGGCGCAACCTGACGGCGAGCCAGAAGGCCGAGCTGACCCGGCAGTTCGGCCTCGACAAGTCGACCGGCGGCCAGTTCGTCGACTACCTGAAGCAGACCGCGCAGCTCAACCTGGGCCGCTCGTACGCCAACAACCAGCCGGTCGCCGACGAGATCCGGGAGGCGGCGCCGCCGACGGTCGCGCTCGTGGGCGTCTCGGCGATCCTCTCGGCGGTCATCGGGGTGATGCTGGGGATCGCCGCCGCCTGGCGAAGACGCACGAAGACGGACTACTCGATCACCGGCCTGACGATGGGCACGTATTCGATGCCGGACTTCTGGTTAGGGATGCTGCTCCTGACCCTGCTCGCTGTCGGGGTGGGGTGGTTCCCCGTGGGAGGCATCGTCGATCCCGCCTCGAACGCCACGGGCCTGGCGAAGCTCGCCGACCAGGCGCACCACATGGTGCTCCCTGCTCTCACGCTCACTCTGGCCTACATGGGCGAGTACGCGATCGTCATGCGCTCGTCGCTGCTCGACACCATGCGCGAGGACTACCTCGTGCTCGCGCGCGCGAAGGGCCTGCGCGACGTGCTGGTCCGCAACCGGCACGCCGTGCCGAACGCGCTGCTGCCGGTGGTGTCGCTGCTGGCGATCAACTTCGGCCTGGTGCTGGCCGGCGCCATCGCGGTCGAGACGATCTTCTCCTGGCCCGGGCTGGGCCTGGCCACCTATGACGCGCTGAAGGGGCCGGACCTCCCGATGCTCCAGGGCCTGTTCCTCGTGTTCAGCGCCTCGGTGATCCTGTTCAACCTGATCGCCGACCTCCTGTACGCGTACCTCGATCCAAGGGTGCGCGCGACGTGAGCGCGGTCGCCGCGCCGTCCGCCCGGCAGATCGCGTGGCTGCGCCGCCGCAGGGCGCTCGCGCGGGCGTGGGGCGAGTTCCGCCGGCACCGGGCCGGGATGGTCGGGCTCTGCATCCTGGTCGCGGCGGTCGCGATGGCGCTCGCCGCGCCGCTCCTGGCCGACGAGGCCGGCCTAGGGCGATCAATACCACGGAGAACCCGACCTTGGCGAGCCCGTCAGAGTTCGGGCCGCTCGGCACCGACAGCCTGGGGCGCTCGGTGGCGACGCAGTTCGTCTGGGGGGCCCGCATCAGCCTGCTGGTGGGCCTGGCGGCGACCCTCCTCGCGGTGGGGATTGGCTCGGTGGTGGGCATCGCGGCCGGCTTCTTCGGAGGCCGCTTCGGCGCGCTGCTGATGCGCCTGACCGAGTGGTTCCTGGTGATCCCGTTCCTCCCGCTGGCGGTGGTGCTGGCGGCGATCCTCGGGCCGTCGGTCGAGAACATCATCCTCGTGATCGGGATCACCTCGTGGCCGTTCCCCGCGCGGCTCATCAGGGCGCAGGTGCTGACGCTGAAGGAGCGCGACTACGTCGAGCGGAGCCGCGCGCTAGGCGCGTCCAACTGGCACCTGATGACTCACCACATCTTGCCGAACGTGTCGCCGCTCATCCTCGCGACCACGACGCTCACGGTGCCGATCGCGATCCTGTCCGAGGCCACGCTCTCGTTCCTCGGGCTGGGCGACCCCTCGCAGATCTCCTGGGGGCGCATGCTCGACGACGCGTTCGAGACCGGCGCGATCACGATCGAGGCGTGGTGGTATTTCGTGCCGCCCGGCCTGGGGGTGATGCTGGTGGTGCTCGCCTTCACGCTGTGCGGGACCGGCGCTGGAGGAGATCCTCGATCCGCGGCTGAGGGACAAGCGCTCATGAGCACCGCGCCCGCGAGCGAGCGCGCCGATCCGTTCCTGTCCGTCCGAGACCTGCACGTGACCTACCTGACGCGCGGCGCTCCGGTGCCGGCCGTGCGCGGCGTGGACCTCGAGCTTGACGTGGGCGAGACGCTCGGCGTGGCGGGCGAGTCCGGCTGCGGCAAGTCGTCTCTGGCCGGTGCGCTCCTCCGCCTCCTGCCCAGGGGCACGGAGGTGACCGGCGAGGTGCTGCTGGACGGCGAGGACGTGCTGAAGATGAGGCCCGGCCGGCTGCGCGCCGTGCGCTGGACGGAGCTCGCGATCGTCTTCCAGGGCGCGCTCCATACGCTGAACCCGGTGCAACGGGTGGGCAGCCAGATCGCCGAGGCGATCCGGCTCCACTCCAAGGAGTCTCGCGGCGGGGCGGTCTCGAAGCGGGTGGACGAGCTGCTCGAGCTGGTCGGGCCTGCCCGCCCGGCGCTCGCGGGACTACCCGCATCAGCTCTCCGGGGGCCAGCGCCAGCGCGTGCTGATCGCGCTCGCCCTGGCCTGCGAGCCGCGGCTGCTGATCGCCGACGAGCCCACCACCGCGCTCGACGTGATGGTCCAGGCCCAGGTGCTGCGGCTGCTCGAGGAGCTGCAGGAGCAGTTCGGCCTCGCGGTGATCTTCATCACCCACGACCTGTCGACGCTGGCGGCGGTCTGCAGGCGGCTCGCCGTCATGTACGCCGGGCGGCTCGTCGAGCGGGGTCCGAGCGAGGTGGTCTTCGAGGAGCCCGTCCATCCCTACACGCGCGGGCTCGCCGCCGCCTTCCCGGTGATCGGCGACGACGCGTTCCGCATGAACCCCTCGGGCCTGCCGGGCGACCCGCCCGACCCGCGCCACCTGCCGACCGGTTGCCCATTCCATCCGCGCTGCCCGGCGGCGATCGAGATCTGCTCCTCCACGGCGGTCGAGCTCTGGCCGGCGGGGGACTCGCGCACGGCGGCCTGCGTGCATGCACCCGGCTCCCCGGTGACGACGTGAACGGCGACGCGCCTCTCCTCGACCTGCGTGACGTGCACGTGGAGTACGACGGGCGCGGGAGCGTCGCGCGCGCCGTGGACGGCGTGGACCTCTCGATGCGAAGCGGCGAGATCCTCGCGCTGGTGGGAGAGTCTGGCTGCGGCAAGTCCACGCTGGCCCGCACCATCGTCGGGCTGCAGCGCCCCACCAAGGGTGAGGTGCACGTGCGAGGCGAGCCGCTCGGCTACGGCCGCCGCGCCCTGCGCGAGCACCGCCGCTCGGCCCAGCTGATCTTCCAGGACCCGACCGGAGCCCTCAACGCCCGCCAGACGATCTACGAGGCGGTGGCCGAGGGGCTGCGCATCCAGCGCATCGAGGGCGACGAGGAGCAGCTGGTGGCGGAGGCGCTGTCGCGCGCCGGCCTGCGTCCGCCCGAGCGCTTCTTCACGGCCTACCCGTACGAGATCTCGGGCGGCCAGCGCCAGCGCGTGATCATCGCCGGGGCGATGGCGCTGAGCCCCAGCCTGCTGGTGGCCGACGAGCCGGTGTCGAGCCTGGACGCCTCGGTGCGCGGCGAGATCCTGGCGCTGATGCTGCGCCTGGTGCAGGAGACCGAGGTGGGCATCCTGATCGTCACGCACGACCTCGGCCTCGCCTGGAACGTGGCCAATCGGGTCGCCGTGATGTACCTCGGGCGGATCGTGGAGGAGGGGCCGACCGAGGAGATCCTCACCGCGCCGCGCCATCCCTACACGCGCGCGCTGCTGTCGGTGGTGCCCGAGGTGGAGGCGATGGAGCAGCTGATCCTCGCCGGGGAGGCCCCGGACCCCACGCGCATCCCGCCGGGCTGCCGCTTCCACCCGCGCTGCCCGCTGGTGGCGTCCGGCGAGGCCGAGCGGCTCGGCATCCTCGAGCGCTGCCGGAGCGAGGACCCGCTGAAGCTACCCGCCTGCCACGCGGTGGCATGACCGAGACGCTGCCCTACCGCTGGTACACCGACGGCGACGTGCTCGCGCGCGAGCGCGAGCGGCTGTTCGGACATGCCTGGCAGTACGCCGGCCACACCGGGCAGCTGGCCGAGCCGGGCTCCTACTTCACGCTGCGCGCGGGCGACGTGCCGCTGATCGTCGTGCGCGACCGGGACGGCGAGCTGCGCGCCCTGGTGAACGTCTGCCGCCACCGCGGCGCGGAGGTGGTGAGCGGCGAGGGGCGCTGCTCGACCCTGCAGTGCCACTACCACGCCTGGACCTACGACCTCGACGGCGCGCTGCGGGCCGCGCCGCGCGCGAACGGCCTCGACCGAGCGGGGCTCGGCCTTCGCCATGCCCAGGTCGGCACGTGGGGCCCGTTCGTGTTCGTCAACCCGGATCTCGACGCGCCGTCACTCGAGGAGACGCTCGGTGACCTGCCCCGGATCGTGCAAGAAGGTGGGCTCGATGTCGACGCGTTGACCTTCCACGAGCGGGTTGACTACTCGCTTCAGGCGAACTGGAAGATCGCGGTGGAGAACTATCTCGAGTGCTACCACTGCGCCGTCGCCCACCCGTCCTTCAGCAAGGTGATCGACGTCTCGCCGTCGGCCTACCGCCTGGAAGCCCGTCCCACGTTCGCCAGCCATTTCGCGCCCTCGCGCCAGGGTGAGGGCGAGGGCCAGTTCCACATGATCTGGCCGAACATCAAGGTCAACGTGATGCCGGGCCGGCCCGAACCTGTCGATCGGCCCGCTGGTGCCGGAGGCGCCGGATCGCACCGACGGCTGGCTCGACTACTTCTTCGGCGAGGAGGTGGACCCGGACTGGATCGCCGGCTACCTCGAGCTCGACGACCAGGTCGGCGCCGAGGACCGGGTGCTGGTGGAGTCGGTGCAGCGCGGCATGCGCGCGGGCGTGTTCGAGAACGGCCGCCTGCTGCTGCCGAGCGAGCAGCTGATCGCCGAGTTCCAGCGCTGGGTGGCCGCGGAGCTCGGCTAGACGCAGTCACGCGGGACCGCCAGCTCCCAGGTGCGCTCGTACACCCGCTCGTCGCCCTCGAACGCCTCGAGCCGCTGGGTCACGAGGAACTCGGTCGCGGTCGAGCTCATGCGGCTGTCGGTGTCCACGCGCGTCTGCCAGTCGCCGCGGCCCAGGCCGGTCGTGCAGCGCACGCGCACGCTCGCCGAGAGCGGATCACCGTCGACGATGCGGTAGGTGGTCACGTTGGTGTCGAGCATCTCCGTGCCGAACTCGGGCAGGCGCCGGCGGCCGCCCACGTCCCACTCGAACTCGACCTCGTGCGCCCCGGTGCCGGGGTCGCGGCGGTGCCGGCGGTGCGTCTCGCCCGGCTCCAGCAGCTCCACCTCGAGCGGCTCGGCCCACTCCGGCTGCCCGAAGGGCGCCGGCTCGGGCTCGTGCTCGTCGCGAGGGCGGACCGGCAGGACCAGGCGGCCCCCGTGCAACGTGAGCGTCACCGGCTCGGGCGAGGGCCAGGCCCAGGGCCAGTAGCTCGTAGAGATCGCCACGCGCAGCCGGTGGCCCGCCGGCACGCCCTGGGCGATGGCGTCGAGCTTGACGGCCACCTCGTATCGCAGGCCGGGCTCCAGTGGAAGCGGCTCGGCGTGGCCGTCGCGGTGGGTGAGGTTCAGGAGCCCGCGTGTGACGAGCAGCGAGGAGCCGCCGGGTGCCACGTCGCACAGGCGCACCGCCACCAGCGCGCTCGGCCTGTCGACCGATATGCCGAGCTCGACCTCGGGAAACCCGAGGATCTCGATGTGCTCGTCCAGCGGCGGGAAGTCGAGCACGAGCGAGCGCTCGTCCTCGGAGCGCTGGTCGCCCGGCCAGTCCCCTTCGCCTCCGTCCGGGCACCAGGCACCGGCGTCGGCGCCGGTCGACTCGGCGCTGTGGTGGTCGGTCGCGGACTCGAGGCGGAGCGGCCAGGCCTGCGGCTCGACCGAGGGCGGCGGCCAGGCCGTCTCCGTCACCCAGCGCCCCGGGCGCTCCGGGTAGTGCGTGGCCGGCGCCACCGGGTCCTGCATCCAGACCCGCAGGAGCGGCTCCTCCATGACCCCGGTGTCCTCGCCCTTCAGCCACTGGTCCCACCAGCGCTTGCACTCCTGGAGGAAACCGATCGTGGGGCCCGGCTGGCCGTCCTGCGGGAAGGCGTGCGACCAGGGTCCGATCAGCCCCTTGCGCGGGCCGGGCAGGCCGGCCATCAGGCGCGGCACCGCGTTCGAGTAGCCGTCCGCCCAGCCGCCCACCGCGTACACCGCCGCCTCGATCGCGCCGTAGTCCTCGCACACCGAGCCGTGGCGCCAGTAGCCGTCGCGGCGCTGGTGGGCGAGCCAGGCCTCCACCATCGCCGGGGTGCGCTCCATGCGCTGCATCCAGGTCTCGCGCCAGCCGTGGCCCACCGCGGCCGGGTCTGGCGGCATCGCGGTGAGCGTGAGCATCGTGGCGGCCCACGGGAGCATGTCCACCCCGAGCACGCAGCCGCCCACGTAGTGCACGTCGTCGGCGTAGCGGTCGTCGCTGGCGCACATCGTGATCACGGCCTTCAGCGCCGGCGGCCGGCGCGCCGCCACCTGCAGGCCGTTGAAGCCGCCCCAGGAGATCCCCATCATGCCCACCGCGCCGCTGCACCACGGCTGCTCGGCCAGCCAGGCGATCACCTCGAGCCCGTCGTCCTGCTCCTGGGCGAGGTACTCGTCGAGCATGATGCCGTCGGAGTCGCCGCTGCCGCGCAGGTCCACGCGCACGCCCGCGTAGCCGTGGCCGGCGAACCAGTGATGGTGGGTGGAGTCGCGGCGGGCGAAGGCGTCGCCCTTGCGGTAGGGGATGTATTCGAGGATCGCCGGCACGCGCTCCGTCTCGGCGTCCTCGGGGAGCCAGATGCGCGCCGCCAGCCTCGCGCCGTCGGACATCGGGATCCAGGTGTGGTCGATCCTGCGGATGGGAGCGCGGGGGAACTCGGTGCGGGCGCCCACGGTTGGCGGCAGTCTACGGCCCGGTGGACCGGGCCGATGCGGTCGGATAGCTTCGGGCGATGAGCACTCGGCTGACGTATACGAGCGGCGCCCTCGGCAGCGAGACGGACACGGAGTTCGAGACACGGCTGGCGGAGGCGCGCGCTGACGCGGGCGACCCGCGGCCGCATCTGGTGGCCGGCGAGGAGGTCGAGGAAGGCGAGCCGTTCGAGCGGCTCGACCCGTCGAGCGACGGCGCGGTGGCGAGCCGTGCGCGCGAGGCATCTCCCGAGCTCGTGGCCCGCGCCGTGCAGGCCGCCGGCGCCGCCGCGCCGTCGTGGCGTGGGACGCCCTACGGCGAGCGGTGCGAGCTGCTGCGCGCGGTGGCCGCGGGCATCCACGAGCGGCACTTCGAGCTCGCCGCCGTGGCCAGCCTCGAGGTCGGCAAGTCGCGCGCCGAGTCGATCCTCGAGGTGCAGGAGGCCGTTGACCTGATCGAGGCCTACGCGGGAGACATGGAGCGCAACGAGGGGTACGTCAAGCCGCTCCACAGCTTCGTCGACACGGAGCGCAACACCGACGTGCTGCGCCCCTACGGCGTGTTCGCCGTCGTCTCTCCGTTCAACTTCCCGGTCGCCCTGACGATCGGCATGGCGAGTGCGGCGCTGATCGCGGGCAACACGGTCGTTCTGAAGCCGTCGGAGGAGTCACCGGGGACCGGAGCGATCCTCGCCGAGATCGCGCGCGCCGCGGGGCTGCCGCCCGGCGTGTTCAACCTGGTGCACGGCGGGCCGGCCACCGGCCGCGCGCTCGTGGAGGACGAGGTGGACGGCGTGGCCTTCACCGGCTCCGCGAAGGTCGGGCGCTGGATCGCCCGGCTGATGCAGGAGGGCCCCTACGCCCGCCCCGCCCTGACCGAGATGGGCGGCAAGAACCCTGCGATCGTGACCGCCGCCGCCGACCTCGGCAAGGCGGCGGAGGGGGTGGCGCGCGCGGCGTTCGGGCTGTCCGGGCAGAAGTGCAGCGCCTGCTCGCGGGCGATCGTCGAGGAGGCGGTCCACGACGAGTTCCTGGAGCGGATCGCGAGCTTCACCGAGGGCCTGGTGATGGGAGAGCCCGCCGAGCGCGAGATGTTCGTGGGCCCGGTGGTGAACGAGGACAGCGTGGCCCGCTTCGAGGCCTCCGCCGCCGCGGCGCGGCACGAGGGCCGCATCGTGTCCGGCGGCGGGCGGCCCGGCCGGCCGGGGCTGTTCGTCGAGCCGACGGTGGTGTCGGGGCTCCCCGGTGGTCACCGGCTGGAGCGCGACGAGCTGTTCCTCCCGTTCGTGACCGTTTCGGCGGCTGGGTCGCTGGACGAGGCGATCGACGAGGCCAACGCGCCCGCCTACGGCCTGACCGCGGGCATCTTCAGCGAGGACGCGGGCGAGCAGGAGCGCTTCCTGGACCGCATCCAGGCGGGTGTCGTCTACGTGAACCGGCGCGCCGGGGCGACCACGGGCGCGTGGCCCGGAACGCAGTCGTTCTGCGGCTGGAAGTCGAGCGGCTCGACCGGCAAGGGCGGCCTGGGGCCGTGGTACCTGCCGCAGTTCATGCGCGAGCAGAGCCGCACGGTGGTCAGCGGCTGAGCTCGGCCGCAAGCTCGGCGACGACTTCGGCGTAGCGGTCCACGTCCGCGTCCGTGTGCGCCACCGACAGCGTCCACTCGACACCGCGGCCGCGCGTGGTGAGCACTCCGCGATTCATCGCCCAGAGCCAGAGCAGCTCGGCGAGGCCCGGGTCGGAGGCGCTCCCCTTGATGCAGCCCCGGGCGCCGAGCGCCGCCGCCGGCCCCGGCAGCAGCTCCGCGAGGCGGGCTCCAAGCCGGTCGAAGCGCTCGTACGCGGTCGGGTCCAGGACCTCCAGCAGGTTCACGCGCGCCGCCGCCATGCCCAGCGGATTGCCGTTGTAGGTGCCGAACACCGGGACGGTGCCGTCCTCCACGAGGCGGGCCGGCTCCGGGCTCATCCCGATAGCCCCGCTGGGCAGGCCACCGGCGAGCGTCTTCGCGAGCGTGACCATGTCGGGATCCACGCCGAAGCGCTCCACCGCGCCGCCGGCCGCGATCGCCAGGCCGGTCTTGACCTCGTCGAAGATCAGCACGACGGCGTGGCGGCGGGTCAGCTCGCGCACCCCCTCGAGGTAGCCGGGGTCGGGCGGGGAGATTCCGCCGTGCGTCATGGCGGCCTCCATCAGCACGCAGGCGGGCTCTCGCTCGGCCACGGCCCGCTCCATGGCCTCCAGGTCGTTGAAGGGGACCGCATGCACCAGGTCCAGCGTCGACTTCGGGATCCCGGCGGTGGAGCTCCGGGTGGCGAGCGCCGTGTCGTGGTGGCCGTGGTAGGCGCCCGCGATGGCGACCACCGGCTCGCGGCCGGTCAGCGCCCGGGCGATGCGGACCGCCGTCATCGTGGATTCCGTACCGGAGTTGGTGAAGCGCCAGTGCGGCACGCGGAAGCGCCGGGCCAGCTCCTCGGCGACAGCGACGGGGTCCTCCGTGGGCGCACCGAAGTGCGTGCCCTGCCCGACCCGCGCGGCGACCGCCCTCGCGATCGCCGGGTGGGCATGGCCCTGGACCATCGCCCCGAAGCCGTTGTGGAGGTCGATGTACTCGTGGCCGTCGGCGTCCCACACGCGAGAGCCCTCCCCGTGCGTCATGTAGACGGGCCACGGCTCGCGGAGCTGGAACGAGGAGGCCACGCCGCCGGGCAGCACGCGCGCGGCGCGGCGGAACATTGCCTCGGAGGCGCGCGTCCTGTCGTTCAGCGCCGCGAGCTCGCGCCGGGCGAGCTCGCGGATGCGCTGACGATCGGGTTCGAGACGCGCGGGGCCCGGGGTGGCCACTGAGGCGAGCCTACCCCTGGCGATGCCTTCCCCTATCCGCGGGACACGGTCAGGGGGACGCGCGCGCCAAGCTTCAGCCGCTTACCGGGCCGCGTGCCCGCCTTCACGACTCGGCCGCGCCGCACCTTGCGGCTCTTCGCGTACGTGAAGCTCGGCGTGCGCTCGCGCACGGAGCTGGCCGGAGCCCTGCGCCAGGCGCTGTGAATCCTTCCCTACCCTTCCTCCCGATGCGGCTTCTGGCCTGGACGGCGGCGATCCTGATCTGCGCGGTTTTCGCCGCAGGCTGCAACGGCGACGAAAGCTCGGGCGGGCCGCTCGAGTCGGCGCTCGCCTACGTGCCCCCGAGCACGCCGTTCGCCGTCGCGATCGACACGGACGTGGAGGGCGAGCGGTATGAGGCGCTCGACGACATCCTGGGCCGCTTCCCGAGCGGGGACACCATCGCGCGAATGCTCCAGCAGGAGATCGAGCAAGGCGCCGAGGGCGTCTCCTATCGCGAGGACGTCAGGCCGCTGCTCGGCAATCCCTTCGTGGTGAGCGCGACCGATCCCGCCTCCTTCGTCAGCGACTCGGAGGAGGAGGACTTCGTGGCCGCCATCCAGGTCGCCGATACGGAGGCGCTCGACCGCCTGATCGAGAAGACCGGCGCGGGCGAGGACGGCGAGGTGGCGGGCGCGACGGTCTACGAGGACGACGGCACCGTGTTCGCGGTGGAGGACGACATGGTCGTGTTCGGGGCCTCCCGGGAGCTGCTCGAGACCTCGCTCGAGCGCGCCGACGGGGACGATCACCTCGACGTGGACACCTTCGAGCGGAGCCTCGAGGGGCTGCCGGGGGAGGCGCTCGCGCGGATCTATCTGGACCTCCAGGCGCTGATCGGGCAGGAGCCCGGCGGCGAGCAAGCGCGGCAGGTGGAGTGGGTGGGCGCTCTCCGCACGCTGGGGCTCACCGCCACGCGGCGGACGACGCGATCGACGTGGAGTTCAACCTGCGCACCGAGGGCGGGGACCTGAGCGACGAGGACCTGCCGCTGGCCGCCGGCGACGAGGCCGCCCAGGTTGTGCGAATCCCGGGCCAGGTGGGGTTCGGCCTGCGTGATCCAAGCCAGATCCTCTCGTTCTTCGAGGTCGCCTTCCAGACGCTGGATCCGCAGGGGTTCGGCGACTACGAGACCGGCAAGCGGGCCATCGCGCAGCGCTTCGACATAGATGTGGACGAGGACGTCTTCGGGCAGCTCACCGGCGACCTGTCGGTGTCGGTGGCCGTGGACGGCACGTTCGGCGCCCGCGCCGAGGTGGCCGATCCAAATGCCTTCGCCGAGACCGTCGACCGGTTGGCGGAGGCGCTGCCGCAGCTCGGCGCGGGCCTCGGGGTGACCGACGTGGCGCGCCGGGGCGGTCTCTACGAGGCCAGGCTGGCCGACGGCGGCCGCTTCGTCTTCGGCGTGAGGAACGACGTGTTCGTGGCGGGCAGCGACCCGGTCCGCGCCGGCGCGATGGCCTCGCAGGAGCCCGAGGACGTGTCGGGCGCCAGCGGATCGCTCGTCATGTCGGCCGACGCCGAGCAGGTCGCGCTCCAGGTGCTCCGGCAGGTGGCGCCCGACCTCGGCCTCGGCGGGCTGTTCGGCGGCGGCCTGTTCGCGCGGCCGCTGGACGAGCTGACGGGCTCGGTCGCGACCAGCACGGACGGCATGCGCGGCTCGTTCAGCCTGACGCTGGACTAAGTGTCGCGCTTTGTGGCCCTCCTCGGGCCTCTATGCACGACGGTCGACCTTCGACAGCCCCAGGGCGTCGATGGCTTCACGCTCGCTGCGAAAGAAGGCCCACCAGATCAGCTTCCCGTCTCGCCGCACGGCGGCCTGCCACATCGTCTGCTCGACCGGGACGCCGCCCAGCGTCCCATTCATGCGGAAGTGCACGACAGCCCGGTCGCCCGATCCGCGAACGTCGAGCAACTCCCAGCGCACGTCCTCGAAAGCGCCGCGCACCGTATTCCACCAGGCACGGACGCCGGCATGACCCCGGAAGACCGTTCCTTCGGCCTCCGCCACCATCGAGGTGAACTCGACGTCCTCGGCGATCAGCGCCAGGAACGCTTCCAAGTCGCCCGAGTTCAGCGCCCCAAAGCCGGCTTCTGCCAAGGCCCTCTGCTCGGCGCTCGCTTGCAACATAGCCCGCCCAGTATGTGCCGCTCGCGGGGTCCGTGCTAGGTCCAGCTCTCCAGCAGCGGCAGCGGGTCGATCGGCTCACCGCCCGCGAACCAGCCGCCCACCCAGATCTCGAAGTGGAGATGCGGGCCGGTCGAGCGGCCCGTGCCGCCCACCTCGCCGATCGGCTGTCCGGTGCGCACGCGGTCGCCCTCCTCCACGAGGATCGAGCCGCTCCTCAGGTGCATGAAGACGTAGTCGTGATCCTCTTCGTCGCCGTCGAGGACGACGTAGTGGCCCGCGCCCTCCGCCTGGTACTGCACCGTCTCGACCAGCCCGGCGCGCGGCGCCACCACCGGGGTGCCCTCCGCTGCGGCGAGATCCTGTCGCTGGTGGATGTGTCCGTCACGCTCGGCGCCGAAGCGGGATCCGTCGCTACCCCAGTCGAAGCTGCCGGCGATCGGGAAGGCGTGGTGGGAGAACTCGATGTCCGCTGTGCGGCTGGCGGTAGGGGCGCGGCGGAGGCCACGGCCGGCTAGGCGAAGCAGATAGGTGCCCTCAGGGGGTAGGCCCGCCTCGAGGCCGGTGAAGGTCGCGGTGTGCTCGCCGGCGGCGCGCTCGCCGAGGTCGATGGTGGCCACGCGCGAGCGGTCGGCCGCGCTGAGCACACGCAGGCGGACGTGCACGGCGCGGCGGCCGGACAGGGTGAAGCGGATGAGCGCCGGGCGTCCGTGCAGATAGATGTGCCCTCGGCGGAGCTCGAAGAAGGTGAGGAGCATGCCGCGGTGGCGCGCGGGGCGGCGGGCCGGACGCTCGTCCTCGGCGTGGCCGGTGCCCTGCGCCCCGAAGGTCCCACCCCCTGCCTGCCCGGGAGCACTGCCGGGCGCCACGGCTCCGCCCCCGCCGCCCGCTGTGGCCGAGGCGGGCACCGCCGCGAGGATCGCAATGCAGGCAACGAGGGTCCCGAAGGTCCGCACTGACCGTTCGGATCGACCGGCGGCCGGATCGCTTGAGCTCTGGGCGAAAAATCCTGCTCTGTGCATGCGATCTTGCGCCGGAATGCTCCGGAGCACGCTTACCGGCGCGCTTGCACGGGTAGCGCCAGGGGATGCGACTTCTCACCCTCCCAGTCACCGTCGTCCGCGTCCCCTTCGAGATCGGCTTCGGAGCCGCGAAACAAGCGGTGAAGTTCGCCCACGGCCTGGTGGGCGGCGGGGAGGCGCCCGTCGTGGACAAGCCGCGTCCCGCCCCGGCGCGCCGGCGCCCGCCGGC
Organism: uncultured Thermoleophilaceae bacterium; assembly: GCA_963835705.1. GTDB lineage: Bacteria > Actinomycetota > Thermoleophilia > Solirubrobacterales > Thermoleophilaceae > JACVRW01. The sequence continues at coordinate 87,914 of CAWIGR010000013.1, read as the reverse complement.
GCGGAAGTCGGGCAACGGCCGGGCTGCCGGCAGCCGACCCCGGAAGAGGGCAACCGCTGCCGCCACTCCGCCGCAGGCCACTGAGGCGCCCACGCCGCCCGAGCCCGTCGCGGAGCCGGAGGCGATCGCCGAGCCCCCGGTGGCGGTGGAGGAGCCCGCGCACGTCAGCGAGGAGCCCGAGCTGGTGGCCGAGACCGCCGAGACGGGCGCGGAGGACGGCGCCGGGGCGGAGGTCGATGTGGAGGAGCCCTGGACCGGCTACGACGAGATGACCGCTGCGGACATCGAGGATCGGCTTCTGGCCGAGGGTCCCGAGGCCGCGGCAGCGGTCAGCCTCTACGAGGCGTCGCACAAGGGCCGCGCCTCGATCCTCGAGGCCGCCTCGCGCTCGATGGCCACCTGAGGCCCTGCGCCTCGTCACCTGGAACGTCGCGGGCCGGGTAGCTCGACAGCCACAGCAGGCTGAGGCGATCGCGTCGATCGACGCGGATGTCGTCGCGCTGCAGGAGGTGACCGCCCGCACGCTGCCGCTCTGGCGCGCCGCGCTGGCCGAGCTGGGCTTCGCGGGATCGGAGACGGCGCTGGAAGCCGCACGCCGGACCGAGCGCCGCCGGCCGCTCGGCGTGCTGACAGCCGCCCGCACCTCGCTTCGCCGCCTGCCCTCGCCGCCGGACCTGCCCTGGCCGGAGCGCCTGCTGTGCTGCCAGGTGGAGCGACGTGGAGGTCGTGAACCTGCATTCGCCGATCGCCCCGGCACCGGACCTCGCGAAGGTCCGCACGCACGAGGCGGTCGCGGCCTACCTGGCAGCCAGGCCTCCGGGCCGGCGCGTGCTCTGCGGCGACCTGAACACCCCCCGCCGCGAGCTGCCCGACGGCGAAGTGATGACGTTCGCCTTCGACAGCGCCGGGCGCCTGCGGCCCGAACGGGGCGAGCGCTGGGACCGGGCCGAGCGCGGCCTGGTCCACGGCCTCAGAGCCGAGTACGGCTGGGTCGACGCCTTCCGCTGCCTGAACGGCTACGGCAACCGCGACGCGAGCTGGACGTTCCCGCACGACCGTGGCGGCTGGCGGCTGGATCATGTCCTCGCTCAGGGTCTCGAGCCGGTGAGCGCCGCCTACGCTCACGAGTGGCGCCGAGACGGCCTGAGCGACCACTCGGCGCTGGTGGTCGACTTCGCCTAGCCCTCCACCCAGATTCACCGCGATGCCATGCGGCTCAACAGCTCCGTCGCCCCCCGCTTGTTGAGCGGCTCGTTCAAGTTGCCGCACTTCGGGGACTGCACGCACGAGGGGCAGCCCGCCCGGCAGGGGCACTCGGAGATCAGCCGCAGGGCGTCGTCCACCAGCGCCTCGAAGCGCTCGTAGCCGACGCGGGTGATCCCCACGCCGCCGGGGTGGCCGTCGTAGATGAAGATCGTCGAGCCGCCGGTCTGCTGGTGGAGCGCGGTGGAGAGGCCGCCGATGTCCCAGCGGTCGCACATCGCGATCAGCGGCAGCACCGCGATCTGCCCGTGCTCGGCCGCGTGCAGCGAGCCCTGCAGCACCTCCAGCGGGAACTCCTCCCGCAGGAGCGAATCGGGCAGCTCGTACCAGAGCGCCTGGGTCACGAAGTCCTGCTCCGGCATGTCGAGCGCCAGCAGGTCGAGCACGGAATGGTCCGCAACGCGCTTCTTCTGGTACGCGACCACCTGCTCCGTGACCGAGACGATCCCGAATGAGAGCGACACCCCGCAGCATTCGCGACTCTCGCGCACCTGCTCGATCCAGGTCTCCGACTCCCTCTTCGGCTGCGTGTACCAGTCGCCGTCGAAGGGCCGCACCAGCGCCCGGTGTCCGGCCAGGTCGAGGTCCTCCACCTCGTAGGCGGCGCCCATGTGGAGGTAGACGGCGCCGGGATGGACGGCCGAGTGGGCGCGGGACGACTCGACCGTGCCGATTACCTCGCCCCCGGCGGACTCCACGATCGCCACCGAGTCCGGCGAGGCGGAGCGCAGCGCGATCCGCGCGGCCGGGTATCCCGGGCCACGCGGCAGGTAGCGCCCGCCGCGTTCGCGCAGCCGGCCCTGCTTCACGAGGCGCCGGGCGTGCTCCTCCCAGCGCTCCCCGAACACGTCCTCGTCCTCCGGGGTCAGCGGCAGCTCGTAGGCGGCGGCGCTGAGGTGCGCCAGGTGGATCTCCTCCGACTCGTAGTCGAGGATGGCCCGCTCCACCGGTCGCTCGAGGAACTCGTCGGGGTGGCGGCAGAAGAACTGGTCGAGCGCGTCCTCGCCCGCCACGTACATGGCGAGCCCGGTGTCGCGCCGCCCGGCCCGGCCCCACATCTGACGCAGCGAGGCGACGGTGCCCGGGAAGGTCACGCACAGGGCCGCGTCGAGCTCCCCCACGTCGATCCCGAGCTCCAGCGCGTCGGTGGCCACCACCGCAAGCAGCTCGCCCTCGGCGAGGCGGCGCTCGATCTCCCGCCGCTGACCCGGCGTGTAGCCGGCCCGGTAGGGCGCGATCCGGTCGCCCAGGTCGGCCCGCCCCGCGTCCTCCAGCCGCAGCCTCGCAAAGCGCTGGATCAACTCCACCCCGCGGCGCGACTTCATGAAGCAGATCGTCCGCACGCCGCGCTCCACGAGGCCTGCCAGCAGCATCGCCGCCTCGGACAGGGCGGAGGCGCGCTTCCCGAGCGCCTCGTCCACGAGCGGGGGGTTCCACATCACTACCTCGCGCTCGGCGTGCGGCGCCCCGTCGTGGTCCACCAGCTGCATGTCGAGCCCGGTGAGGCTCTCCGCCAGCTGGGCCGGATTGGCGATCGTCGCGCTCGTGAGCACGAAGCGCGGCTCGGTGCCGTAGGCGCGCGCGAGGCGCCGCAGCCGGCGCAGCACGTTCGCCACGTGCGAGCCGAATACGCCGCGGTACACGTGGGCCTCGTCCACGACGACCCAGGCCAGGTTCGCGAGCACGTCGCCCCAGGAGCGGTGGTTCGGGAGCACGCCCACGTGGAGCATGTCCGGGTTCGTGAGGATCAGGTTCGAGCGCCGGCGGATCGCGGGGCGCTCCTCGCGCGGCGTGTCGCCGTCGTAGATCGCGTGGCGAAGGAAGCGCCCGCCCAGCTCGGAGAGCTTGCGCGCCTGGTCCTGAGCGAGCGCCTTGGTGGGGTAGAGGTAGAAGGCGCGGGCGGCGGGGTCGGTCGCCAAGGTGTCGAGCACCGGCAGGTTGAACGCGAGCGACTTTCCGCTGGCCGTGCCGGTGGTGACGATGGTGTGCCCGCGCCGGGCACACTCGAGCGCGTCGGCCTGGTGAGACCAGAGCGACCCGATTCCGGCACCCCCCAGCGCCGCCCGTAGGGAGGGATGGACATCCTCTGGAACCGGTGCAACGATTCCCGCTTCAGCCGGCTCCCGGGAGGTAGCCACCAGCTCCTCCTCCGCCCCTGTTTCGAGGAGCGGCTCCCAAGGGTAGGTGGCCTGGACACGGTGCACGGATTGCCATAGTACGACCGAGTTGATCCGCCCCTTCCACCACTCGCAGTTCCCCCTGGAGTTGCTGCGCGAGCGCAAGCGGGAGACGGTCACGGTCGTGCTGCCGACCCGGGAGGTGGCCGACACCGTCGGCCAGATCATCGAGCGGCTGCAGTCGCTGGGCGAGCTCGTAGACCAGATCCTGGTGGTGGACGCCGCCTCACACGACGGCACCGCGGAGATCGCGGCGCGCCTGGGCGCCGACGTCCACCAGGAGTCCGAGCTGCTGCCTGAGTTCGGCCAGGCGCTCGGGAAGGGCGACGCCATGTGGCGGGCGCTGGCCGTGGCCCGCGGCGACCTCGTCGTCTACCTCGACTCCGACACGCGCCAGTTCTCGCCGCACTTCGCCGGCGGCATGCTCGGGCCGCTGATCTGCGAGAGCGACATCCAGTTCGTGAAGGGGTACTTCCGGCGCCCGTTCACCACGGCTGACGGCGAGGAGCGGCCGCTCGACGGGGGGCGCGTGACCGAGCTCACCGCCCGCCCGCTGCTGTCGGCGTTCTATCCCGAGCTCGCCGCCTTCATCCAGCCGCTCGCCGGCGAGGTGGCCGGGCGGCGCTCGTTCTTCGACCGCCTGCCGTATGCCACCGGCTATGCGATCGAGACGTCGATGCTGCTCCACGCGCGCGACGCGCTCGGCGGCACGGAGGGCATGGCCCAGGTGGACCTCGAGGTGCGCCACAACCACCATCAGTCGCTGCCGGCGCTGGGGCCGATGGCGTACGCCGTGCTGCGCGTGGTCCTGGAGCGGCTGCGCTCGGACGGCCGCCTGGCGGACGACCACGCCCCGCCGCTCCAGACGGCGGACGGGCGGCTGATACAGGTGGAGCTCGTCGAGCGGCCGCCGTATGCCACTCTGCGCGCTCGCGCTTAGTGGCAATTCGTTGCGTCTACACCGACTTGGACGGCACGCTCCTCGGCAAGGGAGCGTCGCTCTTCCGCACCGCGGAGGGCGAGTTCACGCTGCTCGCCGCCCGCGCCCTCGAGGCCTGCCACAGGGCGGGCGCGGAGGTGGTGATCAAGTCGGGGCGGCGACGCGCGCAGGTGATGGAGGACGCGCGGCTGCTCGGCCAGACCTCGTACATCTTCGAGGTGGGCTCGGGGATGGTGATCGACGGCGAGCTCACCTTCCTGACAGGCGATGTCCAGCCGCAGGACGGACGGACGATCCACCGCCAGATCGAAGACACCGGCGCCCCGGCGCTCCTGCTCGAGCGCTACGCCGGGCGGCTCGAGCCCCACACGCCCTGGCACGTGGACCGCGAGGTCTCCCACCTGTTCCGCGGCCTGATCGACGCCCGTGAGGCGAACGAGCTGCTCGCCGCGGAAGGCCACACTGGGCTGCGCCTGGTGGACAACGGCGAGATCGCCCCCCACACCCACACCTTCCACCTGATCCCGGCCGTGGCGTCGAAGGCGGGGGCGGTGAAGGCGCATATGCGGGCACGGGGCTACGAGCGGGAGCAGTGCATCGGGGTGGGGGACTCGCGCGAGGATCTCGAGGTCGCGGAGATCGTGGGCCGCTTCTTCCTGGTCGCGAACGCGGTGGTGGGCGACGCGCCGCTCCCGCCGGGCGCCGAGCGCACCGAGGCGGCCATGAGCGAGGGCTTCTACGAGGCCGTCGTTCGGGCGCTTGCAGAGTCGCGTTAATTCGTAACGGAGGTTACAATCTTCCAGCACCGCGGCGGAGGCCGGCCAGGATGCGGCCGTCCCCGTCGCACGGGTGAGGCAGCACGGGCGCTCCGAACGGAGCGCCCGTCGCTTTGGCGGTTATGGTCATCGCATGGACCCGCTCGCCGAGGAAGCGGTCGACGCCATCAACGCGATCTCGGGGGTCCACGCCGGGCACCGCGCGGCGCACGCCAAGGGCTCGCTCCTGACCGGCACGTTCATGCCCTCCGGCCAGGCGGCCGCCCTCACGACGGCGGCTCACATGAAAGGCGAGCCTTCGCGCGTGACGGTGCGCTTCTCGAACGGCGGCGGCGACCCGGGCATCCCCGACTACGCCCGCGAGGCCCGCGGCATGGCGATCAAGTTCTACCTGGCCGACGGGGGCAAGACCGACATCGTGGCCGTCAGCCTGCCCTGCTTCTTCGTGCGCACGCCGGAGGACTTCATCGCGTTCACGAAGGCGCGTCTGGAGCCCGAGAAGCTGATGCCCGGCTTCCTCGGCGCCCACCCCGAGGCCCTGCCCGCGATCCAGGCCGCGCTCGGCGCCGACCCGCCCGAGAGCTACGCAACGTGCGCCTACAACGCGATCCACTCGTTCCGGTGGCTGGACGCCGGCGGCGCGTCGCGCTTTGTGCGCTACCGCTTGGAGCCCGAGGAGGGCGAGCGCGGCCTCTCCGTCGAGGAGGCCAAGGCGCTCGGCCGGGACTACCTCCGGGAGGAGATCCTTGGTCGCGACGAGACCGCCTTCCGGCTGCTCGTGGTACTCGGCGAGGAGGGCGACCAGGTCGACGATCCCACCGTCGCCTGGCCGTCGGAGCGCCAGCAGGTCGAGGTGGGTCGGCTGGTGCTGACCGGCCCCGAGACCGAGCGGGAGCGCGACGGCGACATCCTCGTGTTCGACCCCAGCCGGGTGATCGCCGGGATCGAGCTCTCCGGCGACCCGATCCTGCACTTCCGGCCGCGCGCCTACTCGGCGTCGGTGGCGCGCCGCGCCGGCCCCGCCTAGCGCCCGCGTGGGCGACGACCGTGCCGCCCTGGTCGCCGAGCTGCGCGCCACGCGCGACCGCAACTCCGTCGTCGGCCGCTACAGCATCGACGAGCACGGGCCACGACGCTCGCCACCGCGGGCCGCCTCCGCGTGGAGGACGGCCGCTTCGTGCAGGCTTAGTGCTTCCCGCCTCAATTACCGTCGTGCTCGGCCGGCCAGGACCGCGCCTGACTGCGCCCGCAATGCTCGCCGATGCTCTCGCATCGACTGCGCTCGCGGGCTTGTCAGCCACGCTCCTGGCTCGCCCGATCATCGACGGTACTTTCGGCGGGAAGCACTTAGGAAACCAGCCGGCGGCCGGCCGCCCTCAGCTCGTCGAGCGTGGTCGCCTCGGTCACCGAGGCGAGGTCGAGGATGCGCTGCTCGAACGGCTCGAGTCCGATCGAGCCGACCACGGCGTGGCACGTCACGCCGTTCTGGCGGCAGCGGGTGGCCACCTCGCCGACGATCTTGCCCTCGAGCGTCTGCTCGTCGATGCGGCCCTCGCCGGTGACCACGAACGCCGCGGCCCGCATGCGCTCGTCGAAGCCGATCGCGTCGAGCACGAACGAGGCGCCGTGGTGGAGGCGGGCGTCGTGCCTTGCCCAGAGCCCGCCGGACAGCCCGCCGGCCGCGCCGGTCATGGGCTGGCCGCGCGGGTCGCGGCGGAACGTGCTCGCCAGCGTGTCGAGGCGGCCCTCCAGCCGCTTCACCACCCTGGCGTCGGCGCCCTTCTGGGGGGCGAACACGCGCGGCGCGTGCTCGAACGGGGTGCGCACGTCGCAGAGCACGTCGAGCTCGACCCGCACGCCCGCATCGCTGAGCGCCTCGAGCGCCCCGGCGCCGCCGTCGGTGGTGGCCGAGCCGCCCACCGTCACGATCACGCGCTCGGCTCCGGCCTCCACGGCGGCCACGATCAGCTCGCCCGTGCCGCGCGTGGAGGCGGACCAGGCGTCGCGCTCCTCCTCCTCCACCAGGCCGAGGCCGCTCGCCTGCGCGGTCTCGACGATGGCGGCGCGGCCGTCGTCGATCAGGGCGAAGGCGGCCTGCACCGGCCGGCCGAGCGGGTCGCTCGCCTCCACGGTGCGCCGCTCGCCGCCGAGCACGGCGAGGAGCACGTCCATGGTGCCCTCGCCGCCGTCCGCCACGGGTAGCTCGTCGGCGGCGCGACCGGCGTCGCGCAGCCCCGCCGCGATGGCCGCGGCCACGTCGGGAGCGGAGAAGGTGCCCTTGAAGGAGTCCGGCGCGACGAGCGCCGAGTGCTCAGCCAACCGCTTCGCGGAACGCCCGCTCCGCCTCCGCGCCGTGCACGGCGAACACGATCCGCTCGAGCTCCCCGGAGTGCGAGCGAGCGGCGCCGGCCATCAGGCGCGCCGCCTCGTCCACCGGGAAACCGCCGACGCCGGTCCCGAACGCCACCAGCGCGAGCGAGCGGCAGCCGAGCTCCTCCGCCTTCGCGAGCGTCGAGAGCGTGGCCCGCTCGATGATGTCGGCGGAGGTCGGCCCACCCAGCTCCATCGTGGCCGCGTGGATCACCCAGCGGGCGGGCATGTCCCCGGCGGTCGTCTCCACCGCCTCGCCCAGCCCGATCGGCGCGCGCTCGTCCGACTCGCGCTGCACCGCCGGCCCGCCCGCGCGGGAGATCGCGCCCGCCACGCCGCCGCCGTGCCTCAGCTGCGTGTTGGCGGCGTTGGCGATCGCGTCGACGTTGAGCGCCGTCACGTCCGCCGCGATGACCTCGAGCTCAGCCATTCAGGGGGAGACGGCGGTGCCGAGCGAGTTGGCGCCCAGGACCTTCGGGGTGCCTTCCTCGTAGAAGACGTCGACGTCGGTGATCGTGAAGCCGGCACTCGTCAGCATCTGCACGACCGGCCGGGTGAGGTGGCAGCCGCCGAAGGCCCGCTTCTGGATCGGCTCCAGGCGATGTTGCCAGCCGCGCACGCTCTCGTCGGGGGCGAGCCCGTGCTCGACGAAGTGAAGGGTCCCGCCGGGCTTGAGCACGCGTCGCACTTCGCGCAAGGCGGCGGCCACGTCGGGGATCGTGCACAGCGTCCAGGTCGACAAGGCGGAGTCATAGCTGTCGTCCTCGAAGGGCAGGGACTGCCCGTCGAGCCCGGACCGCTCCACCGGAACGCTCGTCTCCTTGACGCGCTTCTCGGCCAGCTTCCAGCCCACGTCGGCCGGCTCCACTGCGGCTACCCGCGCAACGTCCTTCGGATAGAAGGGAACGTTGAGCCCCGAGCCGAAGCCGATCTCCACGACGTCCCCCTGAAGCCCCTCGCAAACGCGGCGCCGTTGCGGCTCGACGGACTTCAACCCGCACGCGGCGTTGACGATGCGCGGGAGGACGTGATCGCCATAGATTCCCACTGTGCGCAGGCTACTGTCGATCCCGGCTCCGCCCGTTCGTCGTTAGGGTGATGGCGGCGAATCGCGCCGCCCCGACCGGGAGGTTCGACCTCATGAAGTATCTGCTCGCTCTCATCGGTGACGAGAGCCGCTTCGCCGACAGACCGCCGGACGAGCAGGCGGAGGCCATGAAGGCCTGGGACGCCTACACGCAGGCCGTCATCGACGCCGGCGTGCACCTTGGGGGCGAGGGCCTCCAGCCGAGCTCCACCGCCACGACCGTCCAGATCCAGCCGAGCGGGGATCCCATCGTCTCCGACGGCCCGTTCGCCGAGACGAAGGAGCAGCTCGCCGGCTACTACCTGCTCGACTGCAAGGACCTCGACGTCGCCCTCTCCTGGGCGAAGAGGATCCCGATGCCGGGCGGGACGGTCGAGGTGCGCCCGGTCCTGGACTACGAGGCCAGGGGCTCGGAGCTCCATCACAACGAAGCGAGGGCGGAGGCGGGCCGGTAGTCGCGCCCGGCCAACCGCATCCGCGAGAAAGGAGACTCGAATGAAGTTCACGCTGCTGCTCTGGGGTGAAGAGGGCGAATGGGCGGACATGTCCGAGGAGGAGTCCGCGGCCGAGATGGCGCGCTGGGACGCGTACACGAACGAGCTCGTAGCCGCGGGCGCGATGGTGTCCGGCGAGGGTCTGCAGCCGAGCGCTACGTCGAAGACGCTCCGCATCGACAACGGCGAGAGGGTCGTGACCGACGGGCCGTTTGCCGAGACGAAGGAGCAACTGGGTGGCTTCTACGTCATCGAGTGCGATTCGTTCGACGACGCGCTCGAGTGGGCCGCGAAGCTGCCCAGCGCGGAGCAGGGGGCCACCGAGATCCGGCCGGTGATCCCGTATGAGGAGATGGGGATCGAGGACACGCAGCGCCCGGTGGAGGCCCAGTCGTAGGAGCTTCCGCGGAGGTTGCCGACCGCCTGTTCCGGCGCGAGTCGGGGCGGGCGGTGGCGACCCTGATCCGCATCCTCGGCGACTTCGATCTCGCCGAGGAGGCGGTGCAGGAGGCGTTCGTGGTGGCGCTGGAGCGCTGGCCGCGCGATGGGCTGCCGGACAACCCGGGCGCCTGGATCGTGCGCACGGCGCGCAACCACGCCATCGACCGCCTGAGGCGCGACCGCCGCTACGAGGAGAAGCTGCGCGAGCTGGAGCTGCTGATGCCAGGCGAGCCCGAGGACCTGCCGGACACGTCGCTGCCCGACGACCGCCTGCGCCTGTTCTTCACCTGCTGCCACCCGGCGCTGGCGCCGGAGGTGCGCGTGTCACTCACGCTGCGCACGCTCGGCGGGCTCTCCACCGTCGAGGTGGCGCGCGCCTTCCTGGTCGGCGAGAGCGCCATGCAGCAGCGGCTCGTGCGCGCCAAGCGCAAGATCCGAGCGGCCCGCATCCCGTACGAGGTGCCGCCGGACCACGAGCTTCCCGACCGGCTGCGCTCGGTGCTCGCGGCGCTGTACCTCATCTTCAACGAGGGCTACCTGGCCACGAGCGCCGACACTGTCGTGCGCCGCGAGCTGTGCGACGAGGCGATCCGGCTCGCTCGCGTGCTGCTCGTCCTGATGCCCGACGAGGCCGAGGTGCGCAGCCTGCTCGCGCTGATGCTGCTGCACCACTCGCGCCGCGACGCGCGCGTGGACGAGCGTGGCGAGCTGGTGCTGCTGGAGGACCAGGACCGCTCGCTCTGGCACGCGGACGAGATCCGCGAGGGGACCGCCCTCGCGCGGGCTGCGAGCGCGGGCGGGGCGGGACGGTACGCCCTGCAGGCGCTGATCGCGGCCGAACACACGGCTGAGAGCACCGACTGGAGCCGGATCGCGGCGCTGTACGCGCTCCTCGCCCAGGTCGAGCCCACCCCGGTCGTGGAGCTGAACCGCGCGGTGGCCGTGGCGATGGCGGAGGGCCCGGAGCGCGGCCTCGAGCTGATCGCCGGGCTGGAGGGCGGCCTGCTGGAGCGCTACCACCTGCTGCACGCCACGCGCGCCGACCTGCTGCGCCGGCTGGACCGCCGAAGCGAGGCCGCCGACGCCTACCGGAGAGCGCGGGAGCTGACGGAGAACCCGGCGGAGCGGGCCTTCCTGGAGCGACGGCTACGAGAGCTCAGCGCCTGACCCGGACGCTGCGCCGCGCAGTTCGGCGAGCGAAGCCCGGCGGCGTCCGTGGCGTGCAGGTTCAGCCGCACCGATGCACGCCGGAGCCGGCCGCGCCTGGCGCAGCGGCGGAGTGCCCGGCGGCCCTTCTTCGTCAGCCGGACCTTTAGCCGCACCCGGTCGCCGACCTGCGCCGCCCGGGCGAGCGGGCGCATCCGATAGCTCGCGCGCCCGATCCGAAGGCGGCCCTGGGCCGCGACCCGACAGCTTTCGCTGCAGCGCGCATAGGCGACCGCGCCGCGCAAGCGCCGCACCCGCTGGCGCCGCTTGGCACGGACGCGCAGGGTCGGGGGCGAATCAACGACAGCGCCGGAACCCTGCGGCGCGGCCGGAGCGGAACTGCCGCACAGCGGGCCCGAGAGGTTCGGGTCGATTCGGAGGATCTTGCCGAGATGGGTGCCGGGGTTCTGCGCATTCATGAACTGGTCGGCCTGCCCGCCGCCGTCGCCGGTCGTGATCCAAAGACAGCCGTCGGGGCCGAAGTGGAGCTGCCCGCCATTGTGGTTGCCGGCACTCGAGTGCTCGATGGTCAGGACGTTGCGCGCCCCGGCAGTCGTGAACTCGTCGACCCGTATGTCTCCGTCCGGGTCCGTGTAGTAGACGTAAAGCCGTCCGGTCGTAGGGAAGTCGGGCGCCGCCACGACCGACAGGAGACCGCGCTCGCCGACCGGGGTTGTGGACACCTGGGCAAGCGGAGGCTCCTGCGTTTGACCGTTCACCACGAGGTGGACGTCACCGCCGCGTTCGCCCACGAGCAGTCGATTGGCGTCACCGGGCACCGTGGCAATCGCGATCGGCTGGTCCCATGGGCCGGGAAGCGAAGCGCTCGACAACGTGCCCGAGCTCGATCCTGGAGTCAGGCGCAGGACCGCGTTGCTGCCCAGGTCCGCCACATACAGCCGCCCCGCGGCGTCCTCGCCGAAGGATGCGAGCGCGGTGTGCGTCTGGCCGGTCGAAGCGTCACCGGGTGCGGCAGGGTCGAGTGCGATGGAGCGGATGTCGCCGTCGAAATAGTCCGCGTACAGCGCCCGCCCGACTAGGCCGGTGAGCGAGCTGTCGCGCACGACATAGCCCCCCACGATCGCGGCGCCGCCGGTAGTCGGGTACTCGAACAGCGGCTCGACGTAAGCCGGCGCAGGCGACGGGCAGCGTTGATCCGGCGGCCCGATCGGCCCGGCCACCTTCCCCTCACGACACGGCCAGCCGAAGTTCGCTCCCCGCGCTGCGGTGGCACCGATCCAGTCGATCTCCTCGCGGGCGCCGCCGCCCACGTCGCCGATCAGCAGGTCCCCCGTGGCCCGGTCGAACGAGAACCGGAACGGGTTGCGCAACCCAGCGGCGTACACCTCCGGCGCCGCTCCCGGCCTGCCCACGAACGGGTTGTCGGCGGGGATCCGGTAGCTCTGGCCGCTCGCCAGAGCGGGGAAGGCGACGAGCGCGAGCGCCCCTACGAACGCAGCTGCGAGAGCACGCACTCGTGCGGCTCCTTGTCGGTCCTCCAGCGGGCGAACTTCGCGCCGTGGCGGATTCGGTGGCCTGTGATGTGGTCGAACTCGATCTCGCAGACCAGCTCTGGGCGGAGGCCCTCCCACACGAGCTCCTCCTCCGACTTCCAGCGGCTCGGCTCGCCCGCGCCGCGCTCGCCCGTGCGGTAGGGCTCGAGGAGCTCGAGCAGCTCGCGCTTCTGCTTGGCCCGGAAGCTCGAGGTGTGGCCGACCACGTGCAGCTCGCCGTCGTCGTCCCCGTAGAGCCCGAGGATGAGCGAGCCCACGGTCCCCTCCTCCTTCCCGAAGCGGAACGCCACCACCACCGTGTCCGCCGTGCGCACGCGCTTGATCTTCACCATCCCGGTGCGCTCGCCCGGGCGGTACGGCGCGTCCGCCCGCTTGGCGATCACGCCCTCGCCGGTGCCGGCAAGCCACGTGGCGGCGTCCTCCGGGTCGGACGTCGCGGGCGTCAGCTCCACGGGGTCCGTCACGAGCTCCGCCAAGCGCGAGCGCCGCTCCGTGTAGGACAGCTCGAGCAGCGTCTCGTCCCCCTCGGCCAGCAGGTCGAACGCCACGAGGTCCGCCGGCGTCTCCTGACGGAGCCGCTCCACGCGCGAGGCCGCCGGGTGGATCCGCTGGGAGAGCAGGTCGAACTCCTGCACGCCGTCCACGGTCACGACCATCTCCCCGTCGAGCACCAGTCGCTCCGACGGCAGCGCCAGCACCTGCTCCACGATCTCGGGGAAGTAGCGGTTCATCGGCCGTCCGTTGCGGCTCTGGAGGTGCACGTCGTCGCCGTCGCGGAACACGATCGTGCGAAAGCCGTCCCACTTCGGCTCGTAGCACCACCCGTCGCCTGGTGGCAGGTCGCGCGCGCTCTTCGCGAGCTGCGGCTGGATCGGAGGCGACAGCGGCAGGCTCACGGCGCCGCGCTCCGGTCCATGATCCGTCGCAGCATGAGGTCGGCGAGTCCCGGCTTGAGCCCGTGGACGATTCGAAGCAGCCGCACGTTTCGAGGGTAGAAGACCTCGCGGCTCCCCTTCTCGACCCCCTCCACGATCGCCTCGGCGAGCGGCTCGGGCGGCGACGTTCGCTGCGGCTGGTACCACGACGGCATGCGCTCCTTCTCGTGGTCGTGCAGCGAGCTCTTGATCTGGCCTGGGTAGACCATCGTCACGCCCACGCCGCTTCCCTTCAGCTCGTGGCGCAGCGCCTCGCCGAAGCCGCGCTGCGCCGCCTTCGTGGCCCCGTAGGCGGCGGCGTTCGGGAACGAACGGATGCCTGCGCCCGACGAGACGATCGCGATCTGCCCGTGGTGCCGCGTCAGCATTCCCGGCAGCGCGGCGCGCACGGTGTGGACCGTGCCCATCCAGTTGACGCGGGTGAGCTCCTCGACGTTGGCCAAGGGCATGTCCTTGAAGGGCAGGTAGTGGGCGATCCCGGCGTTGGCCACCAGCACGTCGACAGCCCCGAAGCGGTCGACGGCGCCGGCGATCGAGTCCGGGTCGGCCACGTCGGCGGCCAGGTCCCCAGAGCGCGACACCCGGCCCACCTCGCAGCCGCGAGCGGCGAAGGCGTTCGCCACCGCCTCGCCGATCCCGCGCGAGGCGCCGGTCACGAGCACGCGAGTCCCGGAGCCGATCTTCACCCCGGGCACTCTATTGGCGACGCGTTTACGATTGCCCTATGTCGCACGATCACGCCACCGTCGCCGAGGAGGAGTACCTCCAGATCATCTACTGGCTCCAGGAGGCCGGTCTGCCGATCACCGGCGCCAACATCGCCCGCGCGATGCAGGTCTCGGCGCCGACCGTGCACGAGATGGTCGGCCGCCTCGAGAACGACGGCTACGTGACCCGCGGACCGGACAAGCGCCTCGAGTTCACCGAGTCCGGGCGCGAGCACGCGTCCCAGATCGTCCGCCGCCACCGGCTGATCGAGCGCTTCCTCACTGACGTCTTCGACATCCCCTGGGACCAGGTCCACGAGGAGGCGGAGCGGCTGGAGCACTGGATGTCGCCGGTGGTGGAAGAGCGGATGCTGAAGGCGATCGGCGACTCGAAGACCTGTCCCCACGGCCACCCGATCTTCGAGGGCGTGCGCGAGACTGGCGTGCCGCTCGCGGACGTGGAAGAGGGCGCCAGCGTGCGGGTGCTGCGCTTCGAGAACGAGGCGGAGGACCTGCTCCACTATCTGATGGACACGGGGCTGCACCCGGGTCTGGAGGGCAGGGTCGCGCGAGCGGGCGACGACGAGATCGTGCTCGACGCCGGCGAGTCGAGCCATTCGATCACCCGCAGCGTCGCGGAGACGGTCTCCGTGGCTGCCGATCCCTCGCCGCCCGTCCGCACCGCCCTGCCGGACCAGCTGGTGCTCGGCAAGGAGCGCTACGGGCGCTGAGCCGTCGTCGCATGCTCGCGAACTAATCGCTGCGCGACTACTCTCGAAGGTTCGATGTCCGAGCCCACGCAGCAAGCCTCGGCGGCCGCGGGCAGGGTCTGGCTTCTCGCAGACAACCCGCGCGAGCCCGAGCTCGTCTTCGACTTCCCCTTCGACGAGGAGCTGAACGAGGCCGTCAAGCGGCTGCCGCGGCGCTGGTTCGACTGGCGCCGCAAGAACTGGCGCGTGCCCGCCGACCCGCGCGTCGCCAGAGCGGTCGAGGAGGTGCTGGGGCGCTTCCCGGAGCTGATGGCGGCCCCGGAGGTGCTCGAGTGGCTGACCGACTCGGGGCGCTTCAAGGCGCTCGTGACCGTGGTCTCGAGGGAGGGGCGGGGCGCCTTCGTGATGCGCACGATCTCCGGCGATCCGCCGGCCGAGCTCGCCCACGCGGAGAACGTCGGTGACGGAAGGCTGCTGCTTCCCTTCGGCGCCGACAGCGCCGAGCTGCTCAGGGAGCTCGAGGGCCTCCGGCTCGACGACCTCGCCCGCCACTGTGCTCGCTGGCTGCGCGCGGGCCGCGAGCCCGCCGGCGCCGAGCTGTCGCTCGAGGTCGGCGAGGACGGCGAGCCGGCGCTCACGCTCCAGACGTGGTGGGACCCCGAGCCCGCGCGTGCCTACAAGCGCCTGCCCGAGGCGCACCCGGTGCCGCTGCACGGGCGCTTCTTCAAGCGCGACGGCGGCTGGGCCGTGGCCGTGCCGGGGGATCCGGCGCTGGCCCCGGCGTTTGCCGAGTTCCTGCGCGAGCACCCCGGCGTCGAGCTCGAGGAGCGCGCCCGCGACCTGATCGACGAGCTGCAGGACGAGTACGACCGGGCCTCGGCGACGGTCGCCCTCTCGTACTCCGAGGACGCCGAGCTCGACGGGCTCGTGCTCGGCGGCGAGCTGCACCCGTTCCAGCGCGCCGGCGTGCGCTACGCGCTCGCGCGGCGCCGTACCTTCATCGCGGACGAGCAAGGGCTCGGCAAGACCGTGCAGGCGCTGGCCGCGCTCGAGTCGGATGGGGCGTTCCCGGCGGTGGTGATCTGCCCCGCCAGCATGAAGCTCACCTGGGAGCGGGAGAGCCTCCACTGGCTACCCGACAGGAGCGTCACGGTCCTCGACGGGCGCGCCGAGACCGGTTGGACCGAGGAGGCCGCCGAGGCGGAGATCGTGGTGCTCAACTACGACATCCTCGAGGCCCATCTGGAGCGGCTGATCGCGCGGCATCCGCGCGCGGTGGTGTTCGACGAGTCCCACTACGTGAAGAACCCCGGCGCGGCCCGGACGAAGGCGGCGCTCGAGCTCGCGGGGCGCATGCCCGACGACGCGCTGCGGCTCGCCCTGACCGGCACGCCGGTGCTCAACCGGGCCGAGGAGCTCGTGTCCCAGCTCCGCGTGCTCGGCCGCCTGCGCGACTTCGGCAGCGGCGCCCGTCTGACGCGCCGCTTCCGCGAGGCGGGGAGCGACGACCGCCTGCACTGGAACCTGCGCGCCAACTGCTACGTGCGACGCACGAAGAAGCAGGTGCTCCCACAGCTTCCCGCCAAGCGCCACGACATGGTGCCTGTGCTGCTCTCAAACGAGCACGAGTACCGGCTCGCCGAGCAGGACGTGATCGCCTGGCTTCAGTCGCAGCCGCTCGACCTGCGCACGATCGACGCCAAGGTCGCCGCGGCACTGCGAGCCGAGCAGCTCGTGCGGCTCAACAACCTGCGCCAGCTAGCCGTGAGCGGCAAGCTCCCGACCGCGCTCGCCTGGATCGACGACTTCATGGCCTCGGGCGAGGCGCTCGTGGTGTTCGCGGAGCACATCGCCACCCAGCGGGCCGTGCTCGAGCGCTTCCCGGGTGCCGTGCACATCCTGGGATCCGACTCGGCCCAGGCGCGCCAGCGGGCGGTGGACTCGTTCCAGAGCGAGGACGGCCCGCAGCTGATCGTGTGCGCGCTGAAGGCGGCGTCCCAGGGGATCACGCTCACGCGCGCGTCCAACGTGGCGTTCCTCGAGCTCGACTGGACCCCGGCCCGGCACGACCAGGCCGAGGACCGCCTCCACCGGATCGGGCAGGAGAGCGCCGTGACAGCGTGGTACCTGCTGGCGCCGGACACGATCGACGAGACGATGGCGGAGCTGCTCGAGCGCAAGCGCGGCCTGATCGACGCGGTCACGGACGGCCAGGTGCGCGACGACGAGCGGCTCGTCGAGGCCGTGGTGCGCGACCTGCGCGGCCGGCCGTTCCGGCACCTGCGCGTGGTGGCCTGAGCCTCAGTCGCCGAGCGTGTCCCGCTCGCGCTGGTAGAGGCCTCGCCGTCCGGCCACGATCACGATCCCCAGCACGGTGCACGCGGTCGTGAAGGCCCACAGGAAGGCGAGCGGGAACGGATTGGCGCCCGCCAGCGCGAGAACCCCGCTCAGGCCGAACCAGCCGGCGACCGTGAGGACGGCGAAGCGGCCCTGCCCCAGGTTCGCCGCCACCCCCCGCGACTCGGCCAGCTCGCGGCGGCCGAGCGGACGCCGCCAGCGCCGTGCCACGAGGCGGACGAGGGGCGCGGCGGCCAGCAGGCCGGCGCCCACACCCGCAAGGGTCCAGGGGTCGTCCAGCTCGTAGAGCGACAGCAGCGCGTAGCCGAGCGCGACCGGGAACAGCAGCACGCACAGGGGGAGCCAGACCAGAAGCGCGGCGCGGTGCTCGAGGGCCGGATCGAAATGATTTGCCCGCATTGACTCAGGGAAAGCGTATGAGGAGCACGCAAATGCCGCAGATCGAGGTACAACCCGGCGCGCTGGACGCCACCAGCACGCGCCAGCAGGCGACAGGTGGCTCTTTGCGCGATCTCGCCGGTCTCCTCCAGGCGACCGGCCACCAGGCCGCGGCGGCCGCCGGCGACGCCGGCGCGGCCGGCGCCGCGGGCGAGTGCGGCACCGCGATCGGCAGCGCGGTCGCCGCCCTGGGCGACGTCGTCGGATCTCACGCCGGCAACCTCGCGTGCGCGGCGAACGCCTACACCGGCACCGATGCCGGAGCCATCCCCGCAGGAGCGCGATGAGCGAGTCCTACGCCGGGATCACCGTCCCTGAGGGCGAGCCGGACGGCTTGCGGGCGGCCGCAGGGCGGTTCGCGGGGGCCTCCTCCTCCCTGCAGGCGGCCGGCGCCGAGCTTGCGTCGATGCCGGGCTCGGCGGGGCCCTGGCAGGGACCGGCGAGCGTCTCCTACGCGGGCTCGTGCCACGCGCAGGCCGACGCCGCCCGCGCGACGGGCGGCTCCGCGCGCACGGCGGCAGAGGCCGCGCGCGCTTATGCCACGGCGCTGGAAGAGGCCCAGCGCGAGGCGCGTCAGGCCATCGACGAGGCGCGGGACGCGCAATCACGCATCGACGCCGCCGAGCGGGCCATCGCAGCGGCCACCGCCGACGCCGGGGCGGCGCGCGGGCGGGCCAGCGCGGCGGCGACCGAGATCGCCGCCACCTCGGCGACCGGCGCGCCCTCGCCCGGCGCGATCCAGGCGCAGGCGCAGGCCGAGGACGAGGCCGCCGCGGCCGACGCGGCCGCCGCCCGCGCCCGCGAGGCGCTGGCGCAGGCCCGGGAAGACCTCGAGCGGGCCCAGCGGCGCGGCGAGCGCGCCGAACAGGACGCCCGCGAGGCGGCCCGGGCCGCCGCGGACGCGTTCGGCAGCGCGCCTTCGGAGGCCACCTCCGCCGTGCTGGCGGCGGGCGGGTCGCCGGCCCACCCGGTCACCTCGCCCACGGGCAACTCGCTGGCCTACGACGCCCTCGTGGCGCCGTACGACTTTTCGAACCCGCAGAACCTGCGCGACCGCCCGGTGGACGGGCTGTTCGGCATCGGGGCCGGCTATACCGCGTTCCGCTCGCGCTACACGCACGTGTCCGGCTACTGGCGCGCGAACCCCTCCGGCTCGCGCTCGTGGGTCAACTCGCACTGGCGCCGCCTGCCGACCAGCCCGCACGGCAGGACCGACGTCTTCGGCAACCGCTGGAGCACCGGCCCCACCTCTCAGCGCTGGGCCGGCGCCGGCCGCTGGGCCGGACGCGCCGGCGCCGCGGCCAACCTGGGCTTCGCCGCCCTCGACCAGTGGAACGCCGACGCGAACGACCCGCGGCTCAGCACCACCGACAGGGTCGGGCGCTCGGGCGGGGCCGCCCTCTGGGTCGGCGGAGCGAGCGTGGCGGGCGGAATCGCCGGCGCCAAGGGTGGAGCGATGCTCGGGGCCGCCATCGGCAGCTTCGGCGGGCCGCTCGGCACCGCCGTGGGCGGGGTTGTCGGCGGCATCGTCGGCGGCGTGGTCGGCTCCGGGATCGCGGGCGGCGTCGCGAACCACATGACCGACGTCAAGGACGCGTTCGTCGACGCGGGCGAGGACGTGGCAAACGTGGTGGGCGACGGGCTCGAGGAGGGCAAGGAGATCCTGGACGACATCACCCCCTGGTAGCCGAGATGGCCGCGCTCATAATCGGACTCGTGATGCTCGCCGTGTTCTCGCTGATCTGGGCGGGCCCGCTGCGCGGTGCGCTGGACTCGCCGCTGTGGCCCTACGGCTGGTTGACCGTGATCCCCGGCATGGGTGTGATGCTCACCGCCGTCGGCCTGGAGCTCGTCGGCGTGCTGCCGGACGACACGCCGGTGGTCACGCTGGCCCTGGTGGTCCTGATCGCGGCGTGGGTCCTCTTCTTCTGGGAGCCCGGCTGGTGGGGCCCGCGCTGGTACCGGCAACGCCAGCACCAGCGGTGAGCGCCGACTTCGACGCCGAGACCGGCCTGCTTGTGGCCTCCGAGGCGGCGGTGGGCGCCCTGCGCGCGGGCGCCGAGGCGACCCCCGAGGGCTGGGCGGAGCTCGAGGCCGCCGGCGCCGTGGCGGGCGGCATGCCGCACCGCGCGCTGCAGCCGGCGCTGGACGCGATGCGCCACCCGGTCTGCGCGCTGGACCTCCAGCGCGGCGACCGTCGCGGATCGGGTTGGGTGGACGCTCAGGTGGCGGCGATGCTCCTGCCGGAGCCCGACGGTCGCGTCAAGCTCGTCGACGTGCCCACGCCGTTCCTGCCCGCCGCGCTGGCGCGCATGAACGAGCTCGGTCCCAGACCGAGGGTCGAGCCCGCCGTCCGCCTGCGCTTCGAGGTGCCCGAGCTGCTCGAGATCCTGGCGCGCGGCCGGGACACGCGCGAGCGGCCCGAGCCGGACGCCTCCGCGGTGGCGGCGCTCCTCGCCGGGCTCCGCGAGCACTGGCGGGCCGAGGCCCGCTGGCCGCCGGCGACGGACTCGGCGGGCCGCCGCCTCGTCGAGGTGATCGACACGGATGCGGGCCTGTGGCTCGTGGTCCCCGACGAGCCCACCGTGGAGCTCTGGCCCACCACCCCGACCGATGTGTGGACGCAGCTGGCGGGAATCCTGCCGCGCGACGAGGAGCTGGCGGAGTGAGCAGGTTCCGGTCGGAACGGCACGGGTTCGCGATCGAGCTGCCGCCCGGGAGCGAGGTCGACGACACGGTCGCCGGCACCGCGATGGTGGCGGTCGACGCGGGCGTGGAGGACGGCTTTCGCACCAACCTGGTCGTGACCATCGATCGCGTGGAGGAGGGCACGAGCACCGAGGACTTCACCGACGCCTCCCTTGCCGCGATGGAGAGCTCGCTGCAGTCGTTCGTGCTCCTGGACCGGGCCGAGGCGAGCATCGCCGACGGCCCCGCGATCCGCACGCTCGCCCATCACGACCACGACGGCTGGTCGGTGACGCTCGAGCAGTGGCGGGTGGTGGCAGGCTCGCGCGGCCTGACGCTGTCGGCCTCGGCCGCCACCCTCGACTACCCCGAGGTGGCGCCGACGCTGTCGGCTGCCGCCGAGTCGCTTACGGTGGACCGGTGACGGCCAACTCCGAGAAGCTCCTCGGCGGGTACGACGCCTGGAACCGGGACGACTGCGAGGCCTGGCTCGCCTACCTCGACCCGGACGTCCACATCAGCACCTCCGGGGTCTTCCCCGACCTCTCCGCGGAGTACCGCGGCCACGGGGAGGCCACGCGCTTCTGGGGCCAGCTGCACGCGCCCTGGGAGACGTTCCGCATCGACGTCGAGCACGTGGAGGACGACGCGGACTGCGCGTTCGCGGCGATCAGATTCCGCGGGACGGGCGTGGACAGCGGGATCGAGGTCGACATGCGATTCGGGATGGGAATCCGGGTACGCGACGGCCTCGCCACCCACATGGTGAACCGGCGCACGCCGGACGAGGCGCGCGAGGTGCTCCGCTCCCAGCGGCCGGCGTCGGCGGCGAACCAGGTCTAGGCGCCGAAGAAGGCCCGGATGTCCCCGGCGAGCAGATCCGGCGCCTCCATCGCCGGGAAGTGCCCGCCGCGGTCATGAGGTTCACCGCCGGGGTTCGGTCGCGCTGGCGAGTGCCTGTCGTCTAGCATCGCGCGACGTTTTTTCTCGTGCAACTCAGCGATCCGCACGTGGGCGCCGACTGGAGCGGCCACGACCCGGCCGCGGCCCTGGCCGCCGCGGTCGAGTCCGTCCACGCGCTGCGGCCGGCGCCCGACGCCGTGCTCGTGTCCGGCGACCTCGCCGAGCACGCGGCGGACGCCGAGTACCTCCACGTGCGTGAGCTCCTCTCGTCGCTCGACGCGCCGCTTCACGTCCTTCCGGGCAATCACGACGACCGGGCCACGTTGCGCCGCCACTTCGATCTGCCCGGGATGAACGGCGAGCCGGTGCAGTACGCCGCCGACCTGGGTCCGCTGCGGCTCGTGGTGATCGACACCACCCGGCCGGGCGAGGATCCCGGGGCCCTCGACGGGGAGCGGCTGTCATGGCTCGACGCGGAGCTGGCGGCCGCGCCGGAGGCCCCGACCGTGCTCGCGATGCACCACCCCCCGCTCACCACGGGAATGCCGGCCCTGGACGCGATCGGGCTGCCGGCGGAGGACGGCCGGGCGCTCGCAGCCGTGGTCGAGCGCCATCCGCAGGTGCGCCGTCTCGTGGCCGGCCACATGCACCGCACGATCACCGCCGACCTTGCCGGCCGCGCCGTGCTGGTCGCCCCGAGCACCTACATGCAGGCGCGGCTCGACTTCGCGTCCGAGCAGCTCCGGACCGTGCCGGAGCCGGCCGGATTCGCCATCCACGTTCTGCTTGACGGCGAGGTTGTCTCACACGTGCAGCAGGTCGGCCGGGCGTGAAGCCGGCGATCCCGTGTGCGCTCGTCGTCGCCCTGCTCGCGCGGCGGGCCTAGCGGTGCGCCGTGCGCTTGCGCTCGCGCAGGTCGTAGTAGAGGAACGTCGCGAAGAGCGCGGCGAACGGCGCGGTGACAGTCCCGGCCACGATCTGGCCGGCCAGCCACCAGATCGCTCGGTCGCTCGCGTCGGCCAGCGCCGTGAACGGCGCGCCGAGCGCGAACCCCACCAGCAGGATGACGAGGTTGACCAGCAGGACCATCCCGAACGTGCGCCACCACGCGCCCGCTACCAGCCTGCCGCTCGCGCGCAGGGCGCCGGCGTTCCGGGCTTCCTCGAGCACCACGGCCTGGGGCACGAAGTACCAGCGGACGAACAGGTAGATGCCGGGTATGACCACGAGCAGCCCGAGCACGATCCCAGCCGCCGCCAGCAACACGGCGAAGAAGATCGGGGTGAACGACTCGAAGCCGTTCACGATCGCCTCGCGCGCCCCCGGAGGGCCGCCGGTGGCGACCGAGCGCAGCGCGTGCACGCAGATGGCCGTGATCAGCGGAGCCACGACGAGATACGCCACCGCCGCCGGGATCGCGGTCTCGGCGAGGCCGGGCGAGGAGTCGTAGTCCGAGGTCAGCTGCTCGAGCCCGATCCCGCCGACGATCAGCTGCGACGGCACCACCACCAGCGCGCCCAGCGCGAGAAAGGTGCCGAAGTGGCCCAGGTAGACGCTGAAGGAGTCGCGTAGCAGCGCGCCGAGGTCGCGCGGCTGCTCGAGCTCGATCACGCAGCCGTCGGCGTGAGCTCCCGGTACGCCTCGGCCACCCGCGCGATGCCCTCCTCGATCTGGTCGGGCGGCACGGCGGAGTAGGCGAACCGCAGCGAGCTCTGACCGCCCTCGATCAGGAAGTCGGTGCCCTTCACGAAGACGACCCCCCGCTCGGCGGAGCCGCGCTCGAGTGCCGCGACGTCACTCCCCTCGGGCAGGTCCACCCAGAGGAAGTAGCCGCCCTGGGGGGTCACGAAGCGCGCCTCGGGCAGATGCCGCGCGAGCGCCTCGCAGGTGGCGTCGCGCCGCTCGCGCAGCGCTGCCTTGACGGTCTCGATCGAGCGGTCGATCGCGCCCGAGTCGCAGAAGTCGGCGACGATCGACTGGGCGACCATGTTCGGCGAGATGTAGGTCTCGGTGGCCCGCTTCCTGATCCTGGCGATCAGGTCCCTCGGCCCGACCAGGTAGCCCACCCGGATGCCCGGACAGACCGTCTTGGAGAAGGACGAGGCGTACACCACCGTCTCGCCGCTCTCGTCGAGCTCGAGCATGCGCGGGTGGTCCTCGCCCTCGAAGCGCAACTCCACGTACGGGTCGTCCTCGAAGATCGTGAAGCCGTACTCGCGCGCGAGCTCCACCAGCCGCCGGCGCTTGTCGAGCGACAGCGTGCAGCCGGCCGGGTTCTGGAAGTTGGGGATCACGTGGGCGAGCTTCGGGCGCGCTCCCTCCTCGAGCGCGGCCTCGAGCGCCCCCACGTCGAGGCCGTCCGCCTCGAGCGGGATCGGGAGCACCTCGGCGCCGAGCTTGGTGAGCGACAACAACGTCCGGTCATAGGTCGGCGCCTCCACGACGACCACGTCGCCCGGCGCGACGAGCTCCTCGAACAGGAACGCGTCGGCCTGCATCGAGCCGTTCGTGGCGAGCAGCCGGTCCGGCGCCACCTCGTGCTTCTTCGCGAGCCACTCGAGCAGGCGCGGGTACCCAGCCGACGTGCCGTACGCGAAGGTGCCCGCAGGGTCGCGCTCGAACGCGCGCTGGGCCGCGAGCTTGAGGTCGTCCACGGCCACGATGTCGAGCGAAGGAGCGCCCCTGGAGAGCGAGATGTTGGTCAGCTCGGCCACGCCTGGCCACGATACCGCGCTGTGATGTCAGTGAGCGCGGCCTCCTTCCTCGCGGTAGGTGCCCCACAGCTCGCGCACCGCGTCGAGGCGCTCGTCCACGGCATTCCCTACAAGCGCGCGCCCAGGATCTCGATCGCCACGTGGGGGTATTCGAGCAGTGCCATGCCGGGTAGATAGGATGCGCCGCCGCCGGAGGCGCACTCCCGACGGGGGCGCCCGACCCTATCGAAACCCACATGGCTCTACCGAAAGACGTCAAGTTCGTCACGTTCGACTGCTACGGCACGCTGATCGACTGGGAGACCGGTGTGTACGAGGCATTCCAGAAGGAGGCCGACCGTGACGGCTTCACCATCGACCGCGAGGTGATGATCCCGCGCTTCATCGAGGTACAGCGCGAGATCCAGCGGGGTTCCTACGAGCTCTACGCCGAGGTCCTGCGCCGCACGGCGGTGCGGGTGGCGGGGGAGCTGGGCTGGGACCTCGAGCCGTCCCGGTCCAACTTCCTGCCGAACAGCGTGCCCTCATGGCAGCCGTTTCGTGAGTCCAACGCCCAGCTCGAGCGCTTCGCCAAGAAGCACGAGATGGGCATTCTCTCGAACATCGACGACAAGCTGCTCGGCGCCACCCGCCGCCACCTGCGCACCGACTTCGACCTGGTCGTGACGGCGCAGCAGGTGCGCTCCTACAAGCCCGACGAGGCCCACTTCAAGGAATGCGCGCGCCGGATCGGGTCCACCAAGCGGCACTGGGTCCACATCGCCTCGGGCTATCCCACCGACGTGGAGCCCTGCCTCAAGCAGAAGATCCCGGTGATCTGGGTCAACCGCCACGGCGAGCAGGTCGAGGGCAAGAAGCCGGACGCCGAGGTGAAGACCTTCCGCGAGGCCGGCAAGCTGCTGAAGGCCGCGTAGTGGCGGGGAGCACCTGAGCGCTTGCGGGCGGTCTCGGTCCACCGGGACGCGCTGGTCCTGACGAGCCTCATGTGGCAGACGAACGCCGTCGCTCTGCGCGCCGGCGGCGAGGCGATGCTGATCGACTCGCCCTACTACCCGGAGGAGCTGGATGCGCTCCCGGGGGTGCTCGCCGGCGCAGGCTTCGAGCCCGATGCGCTGCTCGCGACGCACGGGGACTTCGACCACCTCCTGGGCCGGGTTGCGTTCCCCGGCCTGGCGCTGGGTCTGGGCGAGCCCACAGTGGAGCGATTCCACCGCGAGCCGGGCGCGGCCCAGCGCCAGCTGCGCGACTACGACGCGAGGCTGTACGTCGAGCGGCCGGGGCCGCTCTCGCTCGGCCAAGTGCAGACCCTTCCGGTGCCGGGCTCGGTGGAGCTCGGAGACCACGAGCTCGAGCTCCATCCGGCGAGCGGCCACACGTCGGACGGCACGGCGATCTTCGCCCGCTGGTGCGGCGTGCTGTGCGTCGGCGACTACCTGTCGCAAGTCGAGATCCCGTGGCTGTCGCAGGGCGGCTCGCTCGTGGAGTACCGCGCCACGCTGGCCCGGCTCGCCCCACTGGTGGAGGCCGCCGACGCGATCGTGCCCGGTCACGGCCCTCCCCACGGCGGCGACGTGACTAGCCGCCTTCTGGAGGAGGACCTCGAGTACCTGGACGCGCTCGAGCGAGGTGAGCGTCCGCGCCTGCCGGAGGGGCGCGACACGAGCTTCCAGCGCTGGATCCACTCCGAGAACCTGACCCGCGTTTAGCCGGGCATGGGCCCGGGCAGCGGAGCCTCGGTGGTTCGCAAGATGCTCATCGGGTTGGCGGTGCTCCTCGTCTCCGCCCCCGCCGCCCTCGCCGCGCCCGAGCTCTCCGTCTCTGACCGGCTGCAGGATCGCCGCTACGGCGCCGCGGGGGAGCGGGCACGCATCATCGGCTTCCAGGACGGCCGCTTCTATGCCAATGGCTGGCACATCGCCGGCGAGATGGGCGGCATCTGGAGCCGCCCACTCAAGCTCGTCGACGGCGTCTGGTTCGGGATCGACGATCAGTGGGTCGGGCCGGCGACCGAGTTCACGAGCGGCTGGGGCTACGTGAGGTTCGACCTGCCGACCACGGGCGGCCTGCGCCTCGAGCGCACCGACTTCGCGCCGGACGGCCGCCGGGGCGCGCTGATCGGCCTCAAGATGACCAACCCGGGCGCCTCGTCCCGGACCGTCACGGTGAAGGTCGACGCCCACTCCGAGCTCCTGGCCGAGTACCCGTGGAGCTTCGACAACACGCCGCACGCGCGCGACCAGCCGCCCGACACGCGCGACCGTCGAGGGCGGCGCTCTTGTTCCGCGAGCAGGGCACGCTGCCGCACCCCAACGCCGACGCCGCACGACTACGCCGCGCTCGTGGCCTCCGACCGCCGGCCGGCCTCCGGGCGGTCAACACCGCCGCCAACGGGCATCGCGGCCCCAGGGCACAACGTGTGCACCGCGCCGAGGAGCCGCCGAGCGCCTGCGACGACGGCCCGTTCGGCAAGGGCGCGGGCGGCCAGCTGCGCTACCGCGTGACGGTCGGCGGCCGGACGCCGGAGACGCTGTGGATCGCCGTGGTGGGCTCCGACAAGGGCCCGCGGACGCGCGCTCCGAGCTCCGGGCCGCGCTGAGCCATCCGGCCCGCTCGCTGGCGGCCAAGATCGAGGCCCGCGAGCGCTGGGGCGCGCTGACGCGGCTGTCGCTGCCCGGCGACCGGCGGCTCAAGCAGGCCGTCGACTGGGGCAAGCAGAACGTCGCCGACTCGACCCAGTACGCCGAGGATCTCGAGATCCGCTGGGTCGACCAGGGCAAGCGCTACCCGCCGCCGGCCGGCGAGCTTGCGAGCGCCCGCTGGGTGGGCGCGGGCTTCCCCGACTACCCGTGGCTGTTCGCCACCGACGGCGAGTACACGGCGTTCGCCATGGTCGCGCTGGGCCAGTTCGAGGCGATCGCGGACCACATGCGGGCGCTGCAGGAGGCCTCCGACATCGTGAACGACGCGTTCGGGCAAGGTGGGCCACGAATGGGTGTCCGACGGCTCGATGTGGTTCGGCGCAGAACGCCGACCCGGGCAACACCGACGAGACGGTCAAGTTCCCCAGCGCCGTGGCGCTCATCTGGCGCTGGACCGGCGACCACCGCTTCCTCGACCGGATGTACGACTTCACGAAGCGCAACATGCGCTACGTCGTGCGTGAGCTCGACGAGGACGGCGACGGGTGGCCGGAGGGCCTCGGCAACGTCGAGCGTTCCGGCATGGGCGCCGGAGAAGCTTGACAACACCGTCTACTTCATCCGCGGCCTGTACGACCTGGCCGACCTGGCGCGGTCGAAGCACGACGGCCGCACGTACGCGTGGGCGCGGAATCTCGCCCGCGAGCTCCACCGCCGGTTCGAGGACGCGTGGTGGATGGAGGACCAGAGCCTCCACGCCGATTCCCTCAGCGAGAGAACGAGAAGATCCAGCAGAAGCACTGGATCACCGTCACGCCGATGGAGGCGGAGCTGACGGTCAGGGAGCGCGCGGTGCCGGGCCTGACGACCTTCGACCACGGGACGCGCTCGCTGGCGCTGCACGAGACGCCCTGCTTCAGCGGCGAACGGCCGTTCAACCAGGGCCTGTTCCATACCGGCTGCGGCGGCGGGCCCGAGGGCACGGGCGAGCTGACGATCTTCGGGCTCAACACCGCGATCCAGTCGGTCGGCGAGGGCAACTACGGGCGCCTGGCGCAGCAGCGCCGCTACACCGAGGCCAACATCGAGCCGATGTTCTCCGAGCCGGCCACCGGCGGCAGGCCGGACGAGCAGCCCGGCGCCATCCCCGAGATCATGCCGTCGCCTCGAATTCGGCAAGAACATCGATCGCTGCTGGACCTGCCGCGCGATGTTCATGCAGGCCTGGGGGCACTACGGCACGGCTTGGCCCGTGATCCACCAGCACCTCGGCGTGCGTCCGGATCTGGCCGCGGCACGCTCGAGGTGACGCCACAGGTGCCGCCCTACGAGCGCGCATCTCCGGGCGCACATCCGGCTCGGCGCGGCGAGGCCGACGTGGTCGCCGTCGACCGGGGCCGCCGCCACCGCACCGTTGTGGACGCACGCCTGAGGCTGGACGACCTGACCCTCGGCCACACCGTGGAGCACGGCGCCCGCATCGACGAGGTGTGGCTCGACGGCCGCCGGGTGCGACACCCGGAGCTGCGCGAGACCAACCGCGGTCTCGAGGTGCTCGCGGACGTCCGCGGCCGGACGAGCGGGCGTCACGTGCTGGTCGTCACGACGCGCTGAGTACCGGCGGTCGCGCTGGATCGTCAGGACGGGCTGAGCTCGGGCGGATCGCTCACGCGCAGCACTAGCAGCGCGGAGACGGCCATGCCGGCGAACAGCACGAGCCCAAGCGGCGACGTCGGCAAGCGCGAGCACGAGGCCGCCCGCCGCGGCCCGATCATGTAGCCGAGCTGGGCGCCGGCGGTGCGGGTGCCCATCATCGCGCCCGGCCGGTCGGGGAACTGGGGCCAGCCGAGCGTGCTCGACCTCACCCGCTACTCGGAGGACCTGCAGATCCGGTGGCTCGACCAGGGCAAGCAGTACACGGCGCCGCTCGGCACCGTGGAGAGCGCCCGCTGGGTCGGCGCCGGCTACCCCGACTACCCGTGGATGTTCGCGACCGACGGCGAGTACACGGCGTTCGCGAGCGTCGCGATGGGCCAGTTCGAGCCGATCAAGGACCACCTGATCGGCCTGCGCGACGTGTCGGAGATCCTCAACGACGGCTCGGGCATCGTGACCCACGAGGTGATCTCGGAGGGCTCGAACTGGTTTGGCGACGACTCGAGGAACCCGACCACCGGGGCGTACAACTTCAATACCGACGAGACCGTCAAGTTCCCGAGCGCGGTCGCGCTCGTGTGGCGCTGGACCGGTGACGACCGGTTCATGAGAGAGCTGTACGACTTCTCGCGCCGCGGGATGCGCGCGGTGGTCGACCGGCTCGACGAGGACGACGACGGCTGGCCCGAGGGCTCCGGCAACGTGGAGCGCAGCGGCATGGGCGTCGAGAAGCTCGACAACTCCGTCTACCTGATCCGCGGCCTCTACGACCTCGCCGACCTGGCCCGCGCCGAGCGCGACCGCGCCACGTACGAGTGGGCGAGCGATCTTGGGCGCCGGCTGCACCTGCGGTTCGAGGACGCCTGGTGGTTCCCGCCGTCGCCGGACGGCCCGCAGTATGCGGACTCGATCGACGATCCGCCGGTCGGCACGGACAACAACAAGCAGCAGGACAAGCACTGGATCGGCGTGACGCCGATGGAGGCCGAGCTGACGATCGACGAGCAGGCCGTGCCCGGCCTGGCCACGTTCGAGCACGGCAACCAGGCGCTCACCCTGCGCGAGACCGACTGCTACAGCGGCCAGCGGCCCTACAACCTGGGGCTGTTCCACACCGGCTGCGGCGGCGGGTCAGACGGCCTGGGCGAGCGGACGATCTTCGGGCTCAACACGGCGATCCAGGCCGTGGGCGAGGGCAACTACGGGCGCCTCGGCCCGGGGCAGCAGCGGCGCTACACCGACGCCGAGGCGGAGCCGATGTTCGGTCAGCCATACACGGGCGGAACGCCGGACGAGCAGCCCGGGTCGTTGCCCGAGATTCTGCCGTCGCCGGACTTCGACCGGCCCGGCCCGCGCGACGCCAACATCGACCGGTGCTGGAGCTGCCGGGCGATGTTCGTCCAGGCCTGGGGCCACTACGGGACGGTGTGGCCGGTCGTGCATCAGCAGCTCGGCGTACGGCCGGACATGGGGCGCAGGGAGCTCGAGGTCGTGCCTCAGCTGCCGTCGAATGCCCCGATCGCCGGCGAGGACATACGGCTCGGGAGGGGCAAGCTCGACCTCGTGGCGGCCTTCCGCCGGGGCCGCAACTACCGCACCAGGGTGGACACGGGCAGCGCGCGCGTGCAGGAGCTGGTGATCGGGCATACGCTGCCGCGCGGCTCGCGGGTCGAGTCCGTCTGGCTCGACGGCCGGCGGGTCCGCTGGGACGCCGACGAGACAAACCGGGGTCTCGAGGTGACCGTGGACGCGCGGCCGGGCGAGCGCCGGCTGCTGGTCCGCTCGCGGTAGCGGCTACACCTTCACGCCCAGCTCGTCGTAGGTCGCATGCGCTCGCGGCAGGAGCTGCTCGGCCCGTTCGCGGTCTTCACCCTCATCTCGCCCGAGCAGCATGCGGGCGTACTCCTCCTGGGCATGCGCGAGCCAGGGACGCGCACCCATCCTCTCGTTCATTCGCAGCGCCTCCTCGAAGTGCAGGGCCGCGTCCTCGAACCGGCCAAGCAGAGTCGCGAGCATGCCGAGCGGCCGGCTGACGGAGTCGAGCGCAAGCTCGGGAACGGCGACGGCGTTGAGCGCGGCGTAGGGCAGCAGGAGGTCGTAGAGGGGAGCCGCGCGCATCGGTGTCGCCGAGGATCACGCAGGTCTCGGCGAGCAGGCAGATGCCTACGAGCCATTCCTCGTCGACGTGCCAGTCCGAGAGGTCACGGCTCGTGAGCTCGTGGAGTGCGGCTTTCGCCTCGTCGCTGCGCCCCAAGCGGGCGTGCACATGGGCGAGCACGCTCTGACGCACCAGCGGGCCGGAGAACTCGTGCCCGGGGCCCTCGATCTCCTCCTCGAACCCCTCCAGGCGTCCCTGCTCACGGCGCAGCATGAACAGCGGCAGCGTGTGCGCGACGGCGGCCGCGCTCCAGCTCTGCACACGTTCGCCGACCGCCGCCGCGTGCTCGATCTGCTCCGCCGCCTCGGCGAACCGTCCTTCGGCCAGCGCCAGCGTCGCTTGGATCACGGCAAGTATCCAAAGCTGGGCCGGCTGCCTCAGCGCCTCCGCTACCCGGATCATGGAGTCGAGCTGGACCGCACGGACCGCCGGATCCCCGAGCTCCCAAGCGGCCCAGAACGCGTGCTCGTGTCCATCGAAGAGGCGCTCGTGGTCGCCGGTCGTACGGCCCAGGGACACGATCTCACTCCCCTCGGCCAGCCGTCTTTGCGCCGTGTGGGGGGCGTGCAGCGCCACCTCCGCGGCGTCGAGCGCATAGGCGACCGCTGCCGGGTCGCCGATCCTGCGGGCGGTGTGGACGGCCTCCTCACATATCCGCTCGCGGCGTTCGCGCGAGGGTTCGCCCCGCAGCGCGGCGGCCAGGCGGGAGAGCAGCTGGACGCGGAGCGTGCTCTCCACCTCGCCGAGCGTGGCCAGCGCGTCCTGGAGCAGCGGAACGAGCCGCTCGTCGCTCATCGCGCGATCCCAGACGAACCTTCCCCCGTAGCCGAGGGCCGCCTGGGCAAGCGCCTCGGGCAGCCCGGCCGAGCGTGCTAGCTCCGCCGCCGAAAGGAAGCTCGCCCTGGCCTCCCCGCTGTCACCGGCCCGGGCCTTGGAGTCCGCCAGGGCCAGAAGCAGCTCACAGCGGCTCCGAGCCGTAGCGGCGCTGTCCGGCCCGAGCGCCTCGAGCGCCATCTCGTACAGGCGTACCGCCTCCTCGTACGCGAGGAGGTCGACCGCCCGCGAGCCGGCGCGCCGGGCATACACCACGGCCTTCTGACCGTCCCCGCCCGCGGCGGCCTCGAAGAAGTGGTGCGCGAGCTCCGCGAGATGGGGGTCGAGGTCCGAGGCGTAGAGAGCCTCGAGACCTTCGCCGACCTGACGGTGGAGCTGCACCCGGCGGCTTCTCGCCGGGCCGTGGTAGGCCGCGTCCCGGATCGACGCATGGGCGAAGCGCGTTCGCCCGATCGCACCGGGAACCTCCGAGACGACGCGCGCGTCGATCGCCTCGTCGAGGAACTCGAGCATCGCGTCCCGCTCGAGCCCGCTGATGCGGGCCAGCGCATCGAGATCGAACTCGCGTCCGAGAACGGATGCCAGCACGAGCAGCTCGTTGCACTGGTACGAGAGATGGCGCAGGCGGCGGCCGATCACCTCTCTCACGCTCTGTGGGATCGCAAGCGGGGCAGTCGGCGGTTCGTCCAGACGGTGCTCAGCGGCGAGCAGCCGCAGGATCTCGCCGACGAAGAGGGGGTTTCCCTCTGTCTCGGCGTGCACGGTGGGGGCGAGGTCAGCCGTGGACGCGCCGGGGGCCGCGAGCTCCAGGAACCGGACGACGTCGGGCTCGCCGAGGCCGGCGAGCTCGAGGGTCCGCGTGACCGGCTCGCGCGCGAGCTCCATGAGGATCGTTCTCAGCGGATCGGCGAGGGTGGGATCTACGTCGCGGTACGCGCCGACGATCAGCAAGCGGCTCTCGCCGAGCTCGCGGGCGACGAACTGGAGCAGCAGGAGCGAAGGCTCGTCGGCCGCGTGCAGGTCGTCGAGCACGATCACGAGCGGGCGCGTCTGCGCGACACGCACCAGGAAGGAGCTCGTCAGGTCGAAGAGCCGGAAGCGAGCGCCCTCAGACTCCGGCGCCGGCGGCTCCTCGATGTCGGGAAGGAGCGCGCGCAGCTCGGGGAGGAGCTGAGCGAGATCGGCCGCCCTGTCGCCGAGCTGTGCTCGTAGCGGCTCGGGCTCTGCATCGCGGACGTAGGCGCGAAGCGCCTGCACCCAGGGCCAGTAGGCGGGCGCGCCACCCGCCTCCCAGCAGCGGCCGACGAGGACGCGCGCTCCGCGCGCCCTCGCCTCTGCGATCAGCTCCTCGGCGAGCCGGCTCTTCCCGATGCCGGGCTCGCCGACGAGCAGGAACAGTCGCCCGCGGCCGGCGAAGGCGTCATCGAGGCCGCCGGCGAGCTCGGAGAGCTCGCGCTCGCGCCCAACGAAGGTGCCGCGCTGCGCATCCGCCGCCTGGCTCGCCGTCGCCGCCTCTTCCGATGCCGTCAGGTGGAGCTTCGGGTCCTGCGCGAGAATGGCCCTTTCGAGGTCGCGCAGACGCTCGCTCGGCTCGATGCCCAGCTCCTCGACCAAAGCCAGGCGCGCGTCTTGGTAGGCCTGGAGCGCGTCCGCCTGCCGGTCGCAGCGGTAGAGAGCCAGCATCAACTGTGCGCGCAGGCGCTCCCGGAAGGGGTGCTCGCCGATCAGCGTCTGGAGCTGACCGACCAGCTCGACGTGCGCGCCCAGTGCCAGCTTCGCCTCGATCAGCGTCTCCAGCGCCTCGAGGCGCAGGTCGTCGAGCCGGGCCACCTCCCGCTGTGCGAACGGCTCGTAGGCGAGGTCCGCCAGGGGCGGGCCTCGCCACAGGGACAACGCCCCCTCGAGCGCCGAGGCGGCGGGCTTCGGACGGCCGGCGGCGAGGTCGCTTCTCCCCTCGGCCACGAGCCGTTCGAAGCGATGCGCGTCGAGGCGTTCCGGATCGAGCGTCAGCTCGTAGCCGTGCTCACGGGTCACGATCGCGCCGGCCTCGGTGCCCGAGTCCCCTTCCGCGAGCGCCTTTCGCAACCGGGAGATGTAGACCTGCACCGACTTGGTGGCTGTGGCAGGCGGGCGCTCCCCCCAGAGCTCGTCGATCAGCCGGTCGGTGCTGAGCGTCTCGCCGCGATGCAGCAGGAACACCGCCAGCAGAGCGCGCTGCCTGGCCCCGCCCAGCCCGACCACCCGGCCCCCATCGAGGGCCTCGAGCGGACCGAGGATGCGGAACTCCATGCGAGCGGCGGGGGCCGGGGCCAGGGGGCCCAACCTACAGCCGCCACGCGCCGACCGCCAGCCGCTACTTGATGACGGCGATCGTGTCGCCGGTGGCGACCGCGCCGCCCTCCGACACGCTGAGCTCCTCCACGGTGCCCGCGGACGGCGCCGTGATCTCGTTCTCCATCTTCATCGCCTCGATCACGCACACGAGCGCGCCCTCCTCGACCGAGGCGCCCTGCTCCACTGTCACTTTGAGCACGGTGCCCTGGATCGGGGAGATGAGGGCGCCGGGCGCGCCGCCCCCTCCGGCGCCCGACTTGCGCTCGCGCCGCGGCGCCTTGGGCGTGGCCGCTGCCGGCGCGGCGCCGTTGGGGGCGAACGGGGCGCCGATCACCTTCACCTCGAACCTGCGGCCCGACACCTCGACCGCGTAGTCGCGCTCCACCTTCTCCTCCTCGGGCTCCTCGGCGTCCTTCTTGGGGGCGGCGGGGAAGGCCAGCTCCTTGAGCCAGTCCTTGTCCTCCACGAGGTCGCGGCAGGTCTCGCCGCGGGCCCACTGCTCGGTGGCGAGCAGCGCCTGGTGGAAGGGCACGAGCGTCTTCAGGCCGCCGATCTCGAACTCGCCCAGCGCGCGCAGCATGCGCCGTGTGGAGGACTCGCGGTCGACGTCCCAGACGATCAGCTTCGCGATCATCGGGTCATAGAGCGGCAGCACCTCGTAGCCCTCCTCGGCGCCCGAGTCGACCCGCACGAACGGGCCGGCGGGCTCCCGGTATGAGCCGACGGCGCCGGGCGCCGGCGCGAAGTTCTTCGAGGCGTCCTCGGCGTTGATGCGGCACTCGATCGCGTGGCCGCGCAGCACCACGTCCTCCTGCGCGTAGGCGAGCGGCTCGCCGGCGGCGATCTTCACCTGCTCGCGCACGATGTCGATCCCCGTGACCATCTCGGTCACGCAGTGCTCCACCTGCACGCGCGTGTTCATCTCGAGGAAGAAGTACTCGCCGTCCTGGAGCAGGCCCTCGACCGTGCCCGCCGAGCGGTAGCCGACCGCCCGCGCCGCCTCGGTGCCGATGCGGCCGATCTTCTCGCGCAGCTCGGGGTCGACCGCGGGGGCGGGGCTCTCCTCGATCAGCTTCTGGTGACGGCGCTGCACCGAGCAGTCGCGCTCGAACAGGTGGATCACGTTGCCCTCGCCGTCGGCGAGCACCTGCACCTCCACGTGGCGCGGGTCGGGCAGGTAGCGCTCGACATAGACGGTCGCGTCGGAGAAGAACTTCTCGCCCTCGCGCGAGGCGCCCTCGAAGGCCTTCTCGAGCTCGTCCTCCGCCTGGGCGACGCGGAAGCCCTTGCCACCGCCGCCGCCGGCGGCCTTGATGGCCACCGGGTAGCCGATCGACTCCTCGATGAGCACGCGGGCGTCGTCGACCGACTCCACCGGGTCGGTGGTGCCGGGCACGATCGGCACGCCGGCGTCGCGCATGATCTCGCGCGCCTTGGTCTTCGAGCCCATCGCGTCGATGGCGTCGGCGGGCGGGCCGATGAAGACGATTCCGGCCTCCTCGCAGGCGCGCGCGAAGGCGGCGTTCTCCGCAAGGAAGCCGTAGCCCGGATGGATCGCGTCCGCGCCCGCCTGCTCGGCCACCTCGAGGATGCGATCGATCCTGAGGTAGCTCTCCGCGGCCGGGCCGGGGCCGAGCAGGTAGGCCTCGGCGGCGCGCCGCACGTGGGGCGCCTCGCGGTCGGGCTCGGAGTAGACCGCCACACTCGCCACGCCGAGCTCCTCGAGCGTGCGCATGACGCGGATGGCGATCTCGCCGCGGTTGGCTACCAGGACCTTCGCGAACATGAAGCGGCGGGGAAGACTACCCCGTGAGGGCATCCCGCCCTCACCTCTGATTACGGCGGCCGCGTCCGGCGGCCGACCCTCGTGCCCCCATAATGCGGCAGGTGCGCTTCGCCGCCACCCTGCTCGCCGCGGCAACCGCCCATCTCCTCCTTCTCGCCCCGGCCGCCCGGGCGGACCTGCGCTTCAAGCGCTGCGAGGCCTTTCTGTTCCCGTGCGCCCGCCTCGCCGTGCCGCTCGACCGAAGCGGCGTCACACCCGGGCGGGTGTCGCTCTTCGTCGGACGCGTGCGGGCGAGCCGGCGACCGAGCCGCGGCGCCGTCTTCGTGCTCGCCGGGGGGCCCGGGCAGTCGGCCAGCGAGGCGTTCGGAGGCGACGGCCTGGGGCTGCTGGCCCCCGCGCTGCGGCGGCGCGACCTGATCGTGTTCGACCAGCGCGGCACTGGCCGCTCCGGGCTGCTGCGCTGCCCCGCGCTCGAGCGCTCCAGCCTGTTCGACGCCGGGCTGGCCGCCGCCGGCTGCGCCCGCCGCCTCGGGGCGCGCCGGCATCACTACACGAGCCGCGCCTCGGTCGAGGACATCGAGGCCATCCGGCGCCGGCTGGGCATCCCGCGGATCACCCTGTACGGGACCTCGTACGGCGTGCGGGTGGCGCTCGGCTACGCCCTCACCTATCCGGGCAACGTGGAGCGGCTCGTGCTCGACTCCGTGGTGGAGCCCGGCGGCCAGGACCCGCTTTACCGCCATTCCCTGGCCGCCACGCCGCGCGTGCTGCGGGCGCTGTGCCGATCCCGCTGCCGCGCCTTCACGCGCGACCCGCTCGCCGACCTGGAGGCCCTCGTGGAACGCATGGCGGCGCGGCCGCTGCGCGGGTACGTGGTCGACCGGCGCGGCCGGCGCCGGCCCGCGTCCCTGACGCGCGGCGAGCTCTTCCTGATCCTGCTGAGCGGCGACTTCGACCCGGCGCTGCGCGGCGCCTTCCCGGGCGCCGTGCGGGCAGCGCTCGACGGCGACACCGCGCCCCTGCTCCGCCTCGGGCGGCGCTCGATCTCCGTCGCCGCCCCACCGCCCCCGCACGTGTTCAGCACCGCGGTGTTCACCGCCACGACCTGCGAGGAGAGCCCGCTCCCCTGGCCGCGCACCACGCCGCCCGATCCGCTCGAGCGGCGCCGTCACACAGAGGCTGAGGCGAACTCGACCCCGAGCAGCGACTTCCTTCCCTTCGACCGCGGCGCGGCGCTCGAGAACGACCTGCTCCGCCTCTGCGACCGCTGGGTGGCGTCCCCCGCCGCGCCCGAGTTCGGCCCGGGCCCCCTGCCGGACGTGCCCGTGCTGCTGGTGCAGGGAGAGGACGACCTGCGCACGCCCGTGGAGAACGCGCGCCGGGTGGCCGCGCTCTTCCCGCGCGCGCAGCTCGTGGTGGCGCCCGCCACCGGGCACTCGGCGCTCAGCTCCGATCCCTCGAGCTGCACCGCGACGGCCCTGGCGCGCTTCTTCCGCGACCAGCAGGTGGCGAGCAGCTGCCGCCGCCGTCCGCGGCCCTTCCCCGCGCTGCCGCCGCCGCCCCTGCGGTTGGGGAAGATGGCGCCGCTGCGGGCGGTGGCCATGACCGTGCGGGACGTGAGCGAGGACTCGCTGAGCCGGCTCATCCTCGAGCCACGCGACCCGGACTTCGCGCGCGGCGGCGGCCTGCGCGGCGGGCGGTATCGGATCGACGGCGATTACACGCTCCACCTGAAGCGCGTCGCGTTCGTGCCGGGCGTGCGGGTGAGCGGTTTCCTGCGGCGGTTCGAGGACGTGCGGCAGCGCGGGCGGCTGTCCGTTCGCGGGACTGTTCGCGGCGCTCTGCGCGTCACCGGGCGCCGGGTCGTCCGGGCGGCTCGGAGGGCAACGAGTGGCGGGAAGCCTCGGTGCTCCTCCCGGCGGCGTTCCGGCTCGGGCGCTCGCTGCGCGGCTGCCGGGCCCTGGCTGAGTCATGCGCCTGACGTTGACCGCGATATACGCGGCTAACGTCAGTCGCGTCCGCTATGCGGCCCGTCGCTCGGCCACGACCGTGCCGCCGCGATCGGGCACCAGCGTTATCGCCCGCCGTGTGATCCGCTCGGGGCGCGGGTCCGCCGCGCGCAGCCGCAGCCGGCTCACCAGCTCGCGCAGCACGACCTTCATCTCGAACAGGGCGAAGCTGGCGCCCAGGCAGCGCCGCACGCCGCCGCCGAACGGGATCCAGGTGTAGGTGCCGGCGGGCTGCTCGAGGAAGCGCTCGGGGCGGAAGGCGAGCGGGTCGGGGTAGACGTCGGCGCGGCGGTGCACCAGGTAGATGCACGGCGCCACGTTCACGCCCGCCGGGAGCAAGCGGCCGCCGATCTCCATCGGCTCGGTCAGGCGCCGCAGCACAAGCGCGAGGATCGGCCGCAGGCGCAGCGTCTCCTTGCAGACGGCGTCGAGGTAGTCGTCCTCGCCGTCGCGCAGCCGCTCCAGCTTGTCCGGGTGGCGCACCAGGCGCTCGACGGCCCAGGCGAGCGACGAGGCGGTGGTCTCGTGCCCGGCCACCAGCAGGGTCATGAGCTCGTCGCGTAGCTCCTCGTCGGTCATCGGGTGCCCGTCGTCGTGGCGTGCCTGCAGGAGCAGGGACAGCACGTCGTCGCGCTCGGCCAGGTCGGTGGCGTCGCGGCGCCGGCGGATCTCCTCGTAAATCAGCTCGTCGGCGGGGTCGCGGACGCGGCGGAACATCCGCGTCTCCGCCACGCGGTGCGGGCCGAGCGTGGCCAGCAGCCCCATGCGGCGCGGGTCGGAGCCCCACTCGAGCGCCGCGTCGAGCGCGTCGCGCAGCGGCCGGCGGCGGGCCTCGTCCTGGACTCCGAAGACGGTGCGCATGATCACCTCGAGCGTGATGCGCTGCATGGCCGGCCGCACCGCGCGCGGCTCGCCGAGCGGCCAGCGCTCGATCTCGGCGCGCGCCACCTCGGCCATCACCTGCTCGTAGCCGCGCATGCGCTCGCCGTGGAAGGAGGGCAGCATCAGCTTGCGCTGCGACATGTGGGCCGCCTCGTCGAGCAGCAGCACCGAGTGATGGCCGAGCATCGGCAGCAGCACGACGTTCGCCTCGCCCGCGTGGAGCACGCGCGGGTCGCCGGTGAAGACCTGCTTGACCGCATCGGGATGGGCGAGGAAGACCCAGAGCCCCTCGTGGGCGATGCGCAGGGTGAACATGTCGCCGTAGCGCCGGCGGCAGTCCTCGAGCATCGCGCCGGGGCGGAAGATCCAGCGCACCGTCTGCAGCGGGCGCGAGGCCGAGGGGCCGGGCGGAAGGATGTCGGGCGCCACCGGGTCGCGTAGGAGCGCCGTGGTCATGCGAGCTTCTTCCCGAGCAGTCCGGCGTGGGCGGCCACGTCGGCGGCGAAGGCGGGGAAGTCCTTCGCGTAGATCTGATGCGGGCCGTCGCAGAGGGCGGCCTCGGGATCGTCGTGCACCTCGACGATGATGCCGTCGGCGCCCGCCGCGGCCGCCGCCCGGGCGAGCGGGCCCACCAGGCGCCGGTCTCCGGAGGCGTGCGACGGGTCGACGATCACCGGCAGGTGGGTGTGGAGCTTGAGCCAGGGCACCGCGCCGAGGTCGAGCGTGAAGCGCGTGGCGGTCTCGAAGGTGCGGATGCCGCGCTCGCACAGCGCGACGCGCTCGTTGCCCTCCTTCAGCACGTAGTCGGCGGCCATGAGCAACTCGTCGAGCGTGGAGGAGAGGCCGCGCTTCAGGAGCACCGGCTTCCCGAGCTTGCCGACCACCTCGAGCAGGCCGTAGTTCTGCATGTTGCGGGCGCCGACCTGGAGCACGTCCACGACCTCGGCGAGGCGGTCGGCGTGCTGAGCCGAGGTGAGCTCGCTCACGAGCGGCAGGCCCGTCTCGGCGCGCACCTCGGCCAGGATGTCGAGACCCTGGTAGCCGAGCCCCTGGAACGAGAACGGCGACGTGCGAGGCTTGAAGGCCCCGCCGCGGAGCATGGATGCGCCCGCGGCGGCCACCGCCCGCGCGACGGTGCGGGTCTGGTCGGCTGTCTCGACGGTGCACGGCCCGGCGATGAGGCAGAACGAGTCGGACGCCCCGATCCGGCGTCCGTCGACGTCGAACGCCGTGCGCTCGTGGTGGGAGAGCTCGCTGGACGCGAGCTTGTAGGGCCGCGAGATCGGGATGACCTGATCGACGCCCGCGAGCCCCTCGAGCCCCAGCTCCCGGACGCCCTCGGGATCCCCGATGGCGCCGATGGCCGTGGTGAGCTCGCCCGGCATCACCTTGGCGTGCACCCCCCGCGCCTCGAGCTTGGCCACGACCGCCTCGATCTGAGCGGGCGTGGCCTCGGGTGTCATGACCACCATCATGCGCAGTGGAGGCTAGTGCCCAGGTCGAGACTGGAGGTTTGAAATGCGGATCTGGCTCGTCGGGTTCGGCACGGTCGGACGGTGGCTCGCGCGGACGCTCGACTCGGAGGGCGAGCGGCTCGCAGCCCGGTACCGCGTGGAGGTGTCGGTCGTGGGAATCGCCAACGCCCGCGACGGGTTCGTGCACCACGGCGACGGGCTCGATCTGCGGTCCGCTCTCGAACGCGCCGGGGAAGGACGGTCGATCGCCGAGCTCCCGGGGGCGCGCCGCTGGGCGACGGCGCTCGAAGGCCTGCGCGCCACGGACGCCGACCTGCTCGTGGAGGTGACCGCGAGCCCCGCGGAGGGCGGTGAGCCGGGGCTCTCCCACATGCGCGAGGCGCTCGCCCGTGGGATCCCGGTGGTCACGTCCAACAAATGGCCCGTCGCGCTGCGCGGCGTGGAGCTGGCCGAGCTGGCGCGCGGCCGCGGGGTCCCGTTCCGGGCCGAGTCCACCGTGATGTCGGGCACGCCGCTGCTCAGCACGCTGACCGAGGGCCTGGCGGGAGCGGTGCCGGTCGGGCTGCGCGGCCTCCTCAACGCCACCGCCAACTTCATCCTTACGCGGATGGCGGAGGGCAGCACCTACGACGAGGCGCTTGCGGAGGCCCAGGCGGCGGGGCTGGCCGAGCGAGACCCGGCCGCCGACGTGGAGGGCCACGACTCCGTGGCGAAGGTGATGATCCTCTCGGCGCTCGTGTTCGGGAGGCAGCTCCAGGCCGGCCAGGTCCTGCGTCGCGGCATCGACGCCATCGCACCGTCCGAGATCGAGCAGGCCGCCGCCTCGGGGATGCGGCTCAAACACGTCGCGACGCTCGAGTTCGCCGGGCCGGGCGGCGCGGGGGACGTGACGGCGCGCGTGGAGCCGGAGCTCGTTCGCCAAGACGATCCGCTTGCGAGCATCGATGGGACCACGAACGCGGTGGTGTGCCGCGCGACCCCCGTCGGGGAGGTCGCCGTGGCCGGGCCGGGCGCCGGCCCCGAGCTTGCCGGGCAGGGCGTGCTCAGCGACCTGATTGCGGTCGCGCGGGGCGCCAGCGGTCGGCCAGGGGGACAGGTCGTCGCTTGATCGAGTTCGACGTGCTTGTGGACGCCGCCGACCCGGTGCGCCACCCTGTCGGGCATGCCCAGCTGGTCGGAGTTCGAAGCCGAGGCCCCCGCGCTCGCCGAGCGGGTCCGGGCCCGGCTCGACGCCCACACCCACAAGACGCTCGCCACCGTGCGGAGCGACGGCTCG
The DNA here is from genome assembly GCA_963835705.1 of uncultured Thermoleophilaceae bacterium. Taxonomy (GTDB): domain Bacteria; phylum Actinomycetota; class Thermoleophilia; order Solirubrobacterales; family Thermoleophilaceae; genus JACVRW01. The sequence continues at coordinate 47,144 of CAWIGR010000013.1, read as the reverse complement.
CCGCGCATCTCCGGCACCGAGACCGAGTTCGCCGACGGGGAGCTGTGGATCGGCTCGATGTGGCAGGCGCGCAAGGCGCGCGACCTGCAGCGCGACCCGCGCTTCGCACTCCACGGCGGCTCAGACGATCCGCCGGACTGGAGCGGCGACGCCAAGCTGGCCGGCGTGGCCGAGGAGATCGTGGACCCGGACCGCGTGCGCGAGATCCACGGCCACAAGGCGCCGCCCGGCTCCTCGCACCTGTTCCGGCTCGACCTGCGCGAGGTCTCGACCGTCGAGCTCGACGACGAGCGCAAGGCGCTCGTGATCGAGGTCTGGACGCCGGAGGGCGGCGTGCGGACGATGAAGCGCTCGTAGCGCGGCCGTAAGCTGTTTAGAGGCCCGTCAGGGAGCTCCCCGAACCACGTCGCCGATCTGCGCCCGCCGGTATCGCACGATCGTCACCACGAGCAGCACGATCACCGCCACAGGGAACGGCGCGATCACCAGGAGCGGGATGTCGAGGCCCGCCTTGATCAAGAGGGCCAGGCCGGCGCCGATCAGCACCACGGCCAGCGTCGTGCGGAGGACCGCCGGCTCGACGCGGACCGACCAGTGGCTGCCGAGCCACACGCCCGGGACCGAGCCGAGCAGGATCGTCCCGGCCAGCGCGAAGTCGACGTTGCCGGCGGTCACGTGGGCGAGGCCGGCCGCCCATAGCAGGATGGCGGCGTGGAACACGTCCGTGCCCACCACCCGCGTCGGGGTCAGGCGGAACAGCAGGATCAGCCCCACCGCGATCAGGGCGCCGCTGCCGGCGGAGGTCACGCCGAGCACGAAGCCGACGGCCAGCCCGAGCACCACGGCGCCGACCTTGTGCCGGCGCTCCAGCTCGATCGTGTCCCGCTCGCGCTCGTGCATCCGCTTCAGGAAGGCGCGTATCAGCGTGGCCGCGCCCGTGAGCAGCAGCGCCCCGGCCAGGATCGCGATCACGAGGTCGTCGAAGTCCCGGCCCGCGGCCTCCTCCAGCAATCCGAGCGCCCAGACGCCGCCGATCGCCGCCGGCACGGAGCCGAGCGCCATCCAGCTCGACAGCCGGATGTCCACGGTCTTCTGGCTCAGGTGCTTCCAGCCGCCGACCGTCTTGGTCACGGCCGCGTAGGCGAGGTCGGTGCCGATGGCGGTGACCGGCGTGACGCCGAAGACGAGGATCAGCATCGGCGTCATCAGCGAGCCGCCGCCGATGCCGGTCATGCCCACGAGGATCCCGACCCCGAGGCCGAACGCGATCAGGGCAAAGTCCACAAGAGCGGCAGGGTAGCTTGAGAAGGCGTCAGAGGACCATCCCTGCACCGACGGTGTCGTTCGTCGACTCGTCGATGAGGATGAAGCTGCCCGTGGCGCGGTTGCGCCGGTACTCGTCCACGAACAGCGGCGCGGACAGGCGCAGCCGCAGGCGTCCGATCTCGTTCAGCTCGAGCCCCTCGGCGTGCTCCTCGCGGTGGAGCGAGTTCACGTCGATGCGGTAGAGCAACTCGTCCACCTTGGCGAGCGCGGTGCGCGCGGTGTGCTTGATGCGGTAGCGCCCTCTGGCCGAGAGCGGCCGCTCGGACATCCAGCAGACCATCGCGTCGATCTCGCGGGCCTCGACGGGGCGGTTCTGCGGGCGGCAGATCATGTCGCCGCGGGAGATGTCGATGTCGTCCTCGAGCCGCATCGTCACCGACAGCGGCGGGTAGGCCTCCTCGAGCTCGCCCTCGTAGGTGTCGATCGAAGCGATGCGCGACGAGCGGCCCGACGGCAGCACGAGGACCTCGTCGCCGGCGCGGAACACGCCGGACGCCACCTCGCCGGCGTAGCCGCGGTAGTCGTGGTGCTCGTCGGTCATAGGGCGCACGACCCACTGGACCGGGAAGCGCGCGTCCTGCAGGTTGCGGTCCGAGGCCACGTGCACGTGCTCGAGGTGGTAGAGCAGCGAGGGCCCCTCGTACCAGGGCATCCGCTCCGAGCGCTCCACCACGTTGTCGCCGTGCAGCGCCGAGATCGGGATGAAGGTGACGTCGTGGATGTCGAGCTTGGCCGCCCAGCCCGAGAACTCGGAGGTGATGCGCTCGAACACCTCTTGGTCGAACGCGACCAGGTCCATCTTGTTCACGCACACCACCAGGTGCGGGATCCGCAGCAGGGAGGCGATGAAGGCGTGCCGGCGCGACTGCTCGAGCACGCCCTTGCGGGCGTCGACCAGGACCAGCGCCAGGTCTGCGGTGGAGGCGCCGGTGACCATGTTGCGCGTGTACTGCTCGTGGCCCGGCGTGTCGGCGATGATGAACTTGCGCCGCGGCGTGTGGAAGTAGCGGTAGGCGACGTCGATCGTGATGCCCTGCTCGCGCTCGGCGCGCAGGCCGTCGGTCAGCAGCGCCAGGTTGATGTAGCCGTCACCGCGTCGCAGCGAGGTCTGCTCCACGTGCTCGAGCTGGTCCTCGAAGATCGACTTGGTGTCGTAGAGGAGGCGGCCGATCAGGGTGGACTTGCCGTCGTCCACCGAGCCGGCGGTGGCGAAGCGGACCAGCTCCGAGGTGCGGGCGACGGGCCGCCCGTTGGTCGCGGCGCCGGGCGACATGCCTAGAAGTAACCCTCCTTCTTGCGGTCCTCCATGGCGGCCTCCGAGATCCGGTCGTCCGCCCGCGTCTCGCCGCGCTCGGTGATCCGGGTGGCGGCGATCTCCGCCACCACCGACTCGAGCGTCTTGGCCTTCGACGCGACCGCGCCGGTGCAGCTCATGTCGCCGACGGTGCGGAAGCGCACCGACTCCATGAACGGCTTCTCACCGGGCAGCAGCTCGACGAACTCGGACACCGCGTAGAGCATCCCGTCGCGGCGGAACACGTTGCGCTCGTGGGCGAAGTAGATCGGCGGCAGGTCGATCCGCTCCTCGCGGATGTACTGCCACACGTCGAGCTCGGTCCAGTTCGAGAGCGGGAACACGCGCACGTGCTCGCCCGGCTTGACGAAGCCGTTGTAGACGTTCCACAACTCCGGCCGCTGGGCCTTGGGGTCCCACTGGCCGAAGTCGTCGCGGAACGAGAGGATGCGCTCCTTCGCGCGGGCGCGCTCCTCGTCGCGGCGGGCGCCGCCGAAGGCGGCCTTGAAGCCGTGCTCCTCGATCGCGTCGAGCAGGGTGACCGACTGGAGCCGGTTGCGCGACGCGCGCGGGCCCTGCTCGTCGACCACGCGGCCGTTGTCGATCGAGTCCTGCACGCTCGCCACGATCAGCCGCGCGTCGAGGTCCGCGACCATGCGGTCGCGGTACTCGAGGACCTCCGGGAAGTTGTGGCCCGTATCCACGTGCATGACCGGGAACGGCAGCCCCGCCGGGTGGAAGGCCTTGCGGGCGAGATGGAGCAGGACGGCGGAGTCCTTGCCGCCCGAAAACAGCAGCACGCCGCGCTCGAGCTCTGCGGCCACCTCGCGAATCACGTGGATGGCCTCGGACTCGAGTGCCCGGAGGTGTGCGATCTCGTAGCTCATGTTGTGGGCACGGAACTAGCGCGGCGCGACCCGCAACACTCTCATGCGTGCAGCCCGCACTCCGTTTTCGACTGGCCGGCCCAGCGTCCTTCCCGGCCGTTGCCAGGCATCGTGCAGGGGGCGCAGCCGATGGAAGCGTAGCCCCTGTCGTGGAGCGGATGGTAGGGAAGATCGTGCTCGTGCACGTAGCTCCACACCTCGTCGGTGCTCCAGTCGGCCAGCGGATTGAACTTCCAGACCCCGCGCGCGGCGTCCCATTCGACGTTTTTTGCGGCCGCGCGAGTGGGGGACTGCTCCCGCCGGACACCCGTGATCCAGGCCGCGGTGCCGTCCAGCGCGCGGTCGAGCGCCTCGACCTTGCGGGCGCCGCAGCAGCTCGCTGCGCTCCACGGAGTGCCGTTCGCAGGCAGCGCGTCCACCACCTCGATCTTGAGCCCGTAGCGGTCCTCGATCCGGCGCCAGGTCTCGTAGGTCTCGGGGAACAGCACGCCGGTGTCGATCGTGAACACCCGCGCCGCCGGCTCGATCGCCATCAGCATGTCGATCAGCACCGACTCCTCCTTCTGGAAGGAGCAGGCCATGACGAGCCGCGGATGGTGGCTCTCGATGGCGAAGCTGAGCGTGGACTCGGCGCTCTCTAGACCGCGCATTCGCCCTCCCCCCGGATGACCTTGAAGGGCTCGCCTCGCTGCCAGTCGACGAAGTGGCTCATGTTCTCGAGCGAGAACTCGATCGGCAGCGCCAGATCGCGCGCCTCGTCCTCGAAGCGCGTGGTGCCCACGCGTTCGGCGAAGGCGTTGAACGCCTCGCCCTCCTCGCGCTCCGCCTCGTACATGCGCAGCCAGCGCTCCACCGCCTCGGGGATGCGCTTGGCCGCCAGCCGCAGCTTCAGCCGGCTGCCGTAGATCACCTCGCCGCCCTCGTAGTTGCCGCCGATGTGCGCCACGTACGCGGGGATCGTGTGCTCGCCGGCCTTGATCGATGCCCCGTAGAACCCGATGTTCGCGATGTGGTGCTGGCTGCAGCCGTTCGGGCAGCCGGACATCTTGATGTGGACCCTGCGCGTGAGCGGGTCTGTGATGTCCATCGCCTCGATGCGCTCGCGCACGGCGTGGTTGAGCCCCATCGAGCTCGTGATGCCGAGCTTGCAGGAGTCGGTGCCCGGGCAGGAGACGACGTCGTTGATCTCGTCCGCCCCGGCGTCGCCGAGCCCGAGCTCGGACAGCGCGCGCCAGACCTCGTAGACGGTCTCGTCGCGCACCCAGCGCAGCACCAGGTTCTGGTGCACGGTCGTGCGCGCGTAGCCGCCCGAGTATCGGCGCATCAGGTCGGCCAGGCCGCGGAACTGCTCGGGCGTGAGGTCGCCGCGGATCACCTTGATCTGCACGGTCGAGAAGCCGGCCTGCCGCTGCGGACGCACGCTGGTGGCGCGCCAGCGCTCGAACTCGGTGCCGTCGCCGTTCGGGCTCGCGTAGAGGGCCGGGACGCCCGGCGCGCCGGCCGCCTCGTCGTCGATGAAGAGCAGCGGGGCGGGGTCGAAGTCGCGCTCCGCGACCCAGTCGCCCTCGAGCTCCTCGTCCACCTGGCGCTGGAGCTCCTCGATGCCGAACTTGTCGACGAACACCTTGATGCGGGCGCGGGCGCGGTTGGCCCGCAGCCACTCCTGGCGGTCGAAGATCCGCAGGACCGCCTCGGTCACCTTCAGGTACTCGCCGTCGTCCGCGGTCACGAACTCGCGCAGCGTCGGCGCGATGCGGGGCATGATCGAGGTGCCGCCGCCCACGCGCATCTCGAAGCCCTTCACGCCGTCGCGGATGCGCGGGATGAAGGCGACGTCGTGGATGCCGGTGATCGCTCGGTCCTCGTCGGTCGCCGTGAACGCGGTCTTGACCTTGCGCGGCATCAGCTGCGTGGTCGGGTGGCGCACGAAGTAGCGCACGTAGGCGCCCACGTACGGGGTGGGGTCGAAGAGCTCGCCCTCGCACACGCCGGCCCACGGGTCGCCGGTCACGTTGCGGACGGTGTTCCCGCAGCCCTCGCGGCTCGACAGGCCGGAGTCGGACAGCTTGCGGATCGCCTCGGCCGCGTCCCTCAGCGGGATGTGGTGCAGCTGGATGTTCTGCCGCGTGGTGATGTGGCCCTTGTCGAGCGGCGCGTACTCCTCCACCACGTCGGCGAAGGCCTCCATCTGCTCGGGCGTGATGCCGCCGAACGGCAGCTTCACCCGGATCATCTGGACGTCGGCCTGGCGCTGGCCGTAGACGCCCTGCTTCAGGCGGAAGCCGATGAACTGGTCCTCGGGCGTATCGCCGGCGAGGAACTTCTCGGCCTCGTTGTCGAAGTCGTCGAACTCGCGCTCGAGGATCGGGATGATGTGCCCGGGGACGTTCTCGAGCACCTCCGGATTCTCGAGCGAGCCCTTTTTGCCCTTGCGCTGTGGTGGAGCCGCGGTTGGTTCCATCTTCGGAAAGTACCAAAATCCGATCGGGTTTCCACCTTTATTTCGGTCGGTTAGGCTCGCCCGCTCATGGACGCGCATCTCGACGCCACTGCCCAGGCCGATCTCGTCCGCGCCGGGGAGGTGAGCTCGCGCGAGCTGGTGGAGGCCTCGATCGAGCGCATCGAGGCGCTGAACGGCGACCTGAACGCCGTCATCCACCCGCTGTTCGAGCAGGCGCTCGAGACCGAGCCGGCCGACGGCCCGTTCCGCGGCGTGCCGTTCCTCCTGAAGGACCTGGCCTGCCATTCCGCGGGCGATCCCTTCCACGAGGGGATGACCTTCCTGCGCGACATCGGCTGGGTCGAGCCTGAGGACACGTGGCTCGCCGGGCGCTTCCGCGAGGCCGGGTTCGTGCTCCTCGGCAAGACCAACACCCCCGAGCTCGGAATCCTGCCGACGACCGAGCCGCGCGCCTACGGCGCCAGCCGCAACCCGTGGGACACCTCGCGCTCGCCCGGCGGTTCGAGCGGCGGCTCGGCGGCCGCGGTGGCGGCGGGCATGGTCTCGATCGCCCACGCCAACGACGGCGGCGGGTCCATCCGCATCCCGGCGAGCGCCTGCGGCCTCGTGGGCCTCAAGCCGTCACGCGGCCGGGTCTCGCTGGCGCCGGACTTCGGCGACTTCATGTCGGGGCTCACCACCGAGCTGGTCGTCTCGCGCTCGGTGCGCGACGCCGCTCGCGTGCTCGAGTGGGTGTCGGACCCCCCGCCCGGCGAGCCCTTCGTGGCGCCGGCGCGGGCCCGGCCGTACACGGACGAGCTCGGCGCCGACCCCGGCCGCCTGCGGGTCGGGCTGCTGACCACGCCGCCGGGCGGCCAGTTCGAGGCGCACCCCGATTGCGTCGCGGCGGCCGAGGACGCGGCGCGGCTGCTCGAGTCGCTCGGACATCACGTCGACGCCTCACATCCGGAGGCGCTCGACGAGGAGGCCTACATCCCCAACTTCCTCGTGCGCTGGACCAGTGGCGTGGCCTTCGGCCTGCGCTACTGGGAGCGCCGCACGGGCCGGACCATCGGCCCGGACGACGTGGAGCCGCTCACCTGGGCGCTCGCCGAGCAGGGGCGGACCCACGGCGCGGACGCGTACCTCGAGGCGATCGAGTACGCGCAGGCGGTCACGCGGCGCGGGGCCGAGTGGTGGGCGGCGGGCAACGACCTGCTGCTCACTCCGACGATGGCGCTCCCGCCCGCCGAGCTCGGCACCATCGGGATCGGCGAGGGCGGCGAGCCGTTCATGCCGATCGTGCGCGCCACGCCGTTCGCGGTCTTCACGGCCGGGTTGAACACCTCCGGCCAGCCGGCGATCTCGCTGCCGCTGTCATGGAACGCGGACGGGCTCCCGATCGGCGTGCAGCTCGTGGCCGAATACGGTCGCGAGGACCTGCTGATCCAGGTCGCGTCACAGCTCGAGGAGGCGCGCCCGTGGGCGGAGCGCCGCCCGCCGGTGTTCGCGGCGGCCGCCTAGCTTTCCCCCAGGGGTGGGGATCGCCCCACGGGCGGGCCCGGCGGGATCGCGCTTGGTGCCCTCGAACAGGCCGGCGCGCAGCCAGGGGCTCACGCGCGCGCCCGCCGCGGCCGGCGGCGGAGCGGTGTCGCGCAGGAACTGCTCGATCGCCGCCGCGATGGCGGCCGCCTCCTCGGGTGAGGCGGACCCGCCGCTCAGCTCGATCCGCGGCCGGGCCGGGCGCTGCTGTCCGTTGCGAGACACTCCCTGGGTAGCGTATCCGCGGTGCCCGAGCTGCCTGTCTTCGACCAGGAAACCGTGCTGAGCGCGATCTCGCCGGGCGAGGCGATCGAGCGCGTGCGCGAGGGCTTCGTGGAGTACGCGGGCGGCGAGTGGGTGATGCCGCCGAAGGTCTATCTCGACGCCGCCCCGAACGGCGACTTCCGCGCAATGCCTGCGAAGGGCGCCGGGCTGGCGATCCTCAAGTGGGTCACGTCGTTCCCGCGCAACCCCGCGGCGGGCATGCCGGTCGTGATGGGCATGATCTGCGTCTCGTCGGCGGCAGACGGCGAGCCGCTCGCGCTCGTCGACGTGCGCTCCGTCACTGCGCTGCGCACCGGCGCCGTGGCCGCGGTGGCGGCCCAGGAGCTGGCGCGAGAGGACGCCGCGACCGTCGGAATCCTCGGCTGCGGCCTGCACGGCGCCTGGGCGGCGCGCTGCCTGGCGGCCGCGGAGTACGGGCCCGGCGTCTGCTTCGACCCGAACCCCGAGGCGGCCGGCCGCCTGGCCGGCGAGCTCGGCTGGGAGGCGGGAGGCCGCGAGGACGCGCTCGGCTGCGACGTTGTCACCTGCGTGACCCCCGGCTCCGATCCGGTCGTGCTCGAGCAGGACCTCCGCCCGGGGATCCACCTCAGCATGCTCGGCGCCGACGGGCCGGGAAAGGCGGAGGCGCAGGTGGAGGCCGTGGCAAGGGCAGAGCTGTTCTGCGACGAGTGGGAGCAGGCCAGCCACGGCGGCGAGCTGACCGGCGCGGTGGCCGCGGGACTGGTGAGCCGCGCGGACGTGAGAGAGCTCGGCGATGTGCTCACCGGCGCCGCGCCGGGGCGCTCGGGCCCCGACGCCATGACGCTGTTCGACTCGACCGGGCTGGCGATCCAGGACCTCGCCATCTGCCTGGCGCTGCTCGGCGCACACCGGGCGGGGCGAGTCAGTGCCGGAACAGTCAAGCTGTAGGGCCCCCATCCCGATACGGATTGTCGATGCCTCGAATTCTCCTCACCGTCACCGTCCTGACCACCGCGATCGCGTTCGCCGCCGGCTGCGGAAACAACGAAGCGTCCTCCTCGGGGGCCGCGTCCCTGGCGCCGGCGGGCTCGCTCGTCTACGGCGAGGCGACGCTGCGCCCCGAGGGCGACCAGAAGGCCGCCCTGGACGACCTGGTCGCGAAGTTCCCCGGGGAAGGTGGCGCCGGCGACCGGATCGGGCGGCTGATGGAGAAGGCCTTCGCCGAGTCCGACAGCGGCATCTCCTACGAGGACGACATCGCGCCGTGGCTGGGCGACGAGGCGGCCTTCTTCGTATGGAACTTCAGGCCCGGCAGCGAGGAGGCGGACGCCGCCGTGCTCCTCGCGACCGAGGACGAGGACGCGACCGTGGAGGCCGTCGAGAAGGAGGGCGATGCCCGCAAGACGGAGCACCGCGGCCACGACCTGTACGTCTCGCCGGACGGCGAAGGGGCGGCGGCCGTGGTCGAGGGATGGCTCGTGCTGGGCACTCCCGGCGGGGTCAAGACCGCCATCGACACCGCCGAGGACGGCGAGACGATCGAGGACGACGAGCGGTATCAGAAGACACTGGAGGACGCTCCCGAGGATCGTCTCGGCTTCATCTACATGAACATGCCCGGGCTGTTCCAGGAGGTCCAGGGGACGCCCGGCGCCGAAGCGCTCGGCCAGTTCCGCAAGATGTTCGAGGAGCCGGTCCTGGTCACGGCGACCGCCAACGAGGCCGGTGTGCGGCTCGAGGGCACCGTGCCGGCCGCGCTGATGACCGGCTTCCCGATCGTGGCCGAGGGCACCGGCACCGCCGGCGAGCTGCCCGCGGATTCCTGGCTCGCCATGGCACAGCCCGACCTCGGCAAGACGATGGAGGGCTACCTGGACCTGGTCGGCAGCAGCATGGGCTTCCGTGACGTCATCCAGCAGCAGCTCGAGGCGGCCACCGGGCTCGACCTCGAGCGGGACGTGATCTCGTGGATGGGCGACTGGGGTGCGTTCGTGCGCGGCAGGAGCGTCGCCGAGCTGGACGGCGCGGTGGTGATCGAGACCAAGGACGGGGCGGCGTCGGGCCGGTTCATCGACGCCCTCGCGCGCCTCGCGCGCGAGAACGCCGAGCCGGGCATGCGGGTGTCGCCGCTGGAGCTTCCCGGCGGTGGCGAGGGCATCACCGCGCGGGGCGGCGATCTCGACAAGCCGGTGCACCTGTTCCAGCGCGACGGCAAGGTGGTGGCCGCCTACGGAGACGCCGCCGCGCAGGACGCGATCGACCCCGGCGAGACGCTGGCGGACTCGCCCGACTTCAGCCAGGCCGAGGAAGCGCTCGGCGGCGACTACGAGCTCTCGTTCTATTTCGCCGTCGAGCCGATCCTGGCGCTGGCCGAGTCGGAGGGCGCGGGCTCGGACGAGGACTGGCAGGAGTTGAAGCCGTACCTCGAGCCGCTCGGCGCGCTCGTGAGCGGCGCGCGAAAGGACGGCGACAAGCTGCGCTCGGCCTTCGGGCTGACCGTGAAGTGACGGCGCTGGCCGATCTCGCCCAGAGGCTGCGCGACCTGACGTCAGCGCGCAGGCGGTCCCGGTAGAGACGTGCGTGTGGCGGAGCGGCTACGCGGCGGCGTAGGCCGGGCGCGGCGGGGTGTACCGCTCGGCGTGGCCGCGCTTGCGGGCGATCGCCGCGAGCGGCGCCATCGTGGCGCGCTGGACCCACGCCGGCGGGAACGCGCCCTGGACCTCGTCACCGAACTCCTGGACGAACAGCGCCAGGTCGAGCGGCTTGGGCATGCCGTTGCCGAGCGTGCGGCCCTCCTGGGCGAGCGCGACGGCCGTCTCGAACAGACGCTCCATCTGGAGCGCGGGGCGGACCTGCACCCGGACGTGGGCGGTCTCGTCGCCGCCGTTCGAGAACTTGTGCGACACGCCGGCGGGCACCGTGACCACGTCGCCGGCCTCGGCGATCACGGTCTTGAGGCCCATCTTGAACTTCATCGTCCCGCTCAGGACCTCGAAGCGCTCCTCCTGCTTCGGGTGCACGTGCTTGCCGGGCACCTGGCCGTCGGGGGCGAGCTCGAGGTCGATCTCGAGCAGCTCGCCGTTCGTATCAGCCGCGGTCTTCCGGAAGGTGATGCGCTCGCCTGAGACCGGGTTGTCGAGAGTCTGTCCTGTGTATGCCATGTCCGCTCCTTAGGCCGCAAGCGCCCGGCTCGGCCGGGTGCGCGCGGATCGGTTCGTTCGTTCGGTGCGGTCATGCTCCGTCAGCGGGCGCTCGCCGTCGTCAGCCTGAACGACGATTCGCTGCCCTCACGCAGGATGATTTCGTGCCCTCTCCGAGGACGACCCCGGTGTCATCCTGGAGGAGGACGCCAGGGCGGCGAGCTCAGTCGGCGAGGGCTACAGCGGGATGTTCCCGTGCTTGCGCTTGGGGGTGTCCACGCGCTTCGTCTGCAGCCGCTCGAGCGCCCTGATCAGCTTCGGGCGCGTCTCGTGCGGCACGATCACGTCGTCGATGTAGCCCCGCTCCGCCGCCGAGTAGGGGTTCGCGAAGCGGGCCTTGTAGTCGCCGATCAGCTTCTGGCGCCGCTCCTCCGGCGTGGGGGAGGTCTGGATGTCGCGCCGGTGGATGATGTTCACCGCGCCCTCGGGGCCCATAACTGCGACCTCCGCGGTCGGCCACGCGAACACGAAGTCCGAGAGCATGTGCTTGGAGCTCATCACGTCGTAGGCGCCGCCGTAGGCCTTGCGGGTGATCACGGTCAGCTTCGGCACGGTCGCCTCGGTGAACGCGTAGAGCAGCTTCGCCCCGTGGCGGATGATCCCGCCCCACTCCTGCGAGGTGCCCGGCAGGAAGCCGGGCACGTCCATGAACGTGAGCAGGGGGACGTTGAAGGCGTCGCAGAAGCGGACGAAGCGCGCGGCCTTCTCCGACGACGCGATGTCGAGCACGCCCGCGAGCTGGCTGGGCTGGTTTCCCACCACGCCGACGGGCCGTCCGTTCAGCCGCGAGAAGCCGACCACGATGTTGCGCGCGAAATGCTCCTGCACCTCGAAGAACTCGCCGTTGTCGACGATCAGGTGCACCACGTCGCGCATGTCGTACGGCTTGTTGGGGCTGTCCGGGACGATCGAGTCGAGCTCGGCCTCCTGGCGCTCGGGGTCGTCGCCGGTCTCCATCCGCGGCGGCAGCTCGAGGTTGTTCTGCGGCAGGAACGACATCAGGTAGCGCGCGTCCTCGAGGCAGGTGTCCTCGTCGTCGCAGGCGAAGTGGGCCACGCCCGACTTCGAGTTGTGCGTCATCGCGCCGCCCAGCTCCTCGAACTCCACCTCCTCGCCCGTGACCGTCTTGATCACGTCGGGGCCGGTGATGAACATGTGCGAGGTCTCCTTGACCATGAAGATGAAGTCGGTCATGGCCGGGGAGTAGACGGCGCCGCCGGCGCAGGGGCCCATGACCAGCGAGATCTGCGGGATCACGCCCGAGCACTGCACGTTGCGCACGAACACGTCGCCATAGGCGCCGAGCGACACCACCCCTTCCTGGATGCGCGCCCCGCCGGAGTCGTTGATGCCGATCACCGGGCAGCCGATCCGGGCCGCCAGGTCCATCACCTTGACGATCTTCTCGCCCATGACCTCGCCGAGCGAGCCGCCGAACACGGTGAAGTCCTGCGAGAAGACGCACACGGTGCGGCCGTCGATCGTGCCGTGCCCGGTCACCACGGCGTCCCCCCAGGGCCGGTTGTCGAGCATGTTGAAGTCGGCCGTGCGGTGGCGCACGAACGTGTCGAGCTCCTCGAAGGAACCGGGGTCGAGCAGCTTCTCGATGCGCTCGCGGGCGGTGAGCTTGCCCTTCGCGTGCTGCTTTTCCTCCGCCTGCGGATTGGTGTGGATCGCCTGCTCGCGTAGCTCCTGGAGCTGCTCGAGCTTCTCCTCGTAGGTCTCGGGCGAGGTGCGGCGCATGGGGGCGGCAGGTTACTCCGTGCCCCAGGTCTCGCGCAGGACGCGGCGCCAGTTGCCGAGGGCCACCCGCTCGAGCTCCGGCTCGCCGAACGCCGAACGCCCGCAGGGCGTCCAACAGGGCCGGGAGCTTGGCCGCGTCGTCGAGCTCGTGCGGCATCGTGGCGCCGTCGAAGTCGGAGCCGAGCGCGACCGCCTCCGGCCCGGCCACCTCCGCAACGTGGGCGGCGTGCGCGGCGATCGCCGACAGCGGCGTGTCCGCGTCGTCGGCCCCGTCCTCGCGCGTGAAGGCGACGCAGAAGTTCACGCCCACGACGCCGCCCGACTCGCCGACGGCCCGCAGCTGCTCGTCGGTCAGGTTGCGCGGGGACGGACACAGCGCGTGCGCGTTCGAGTGCGAGGCCACGAGCGGCGCGTCGCTCAGCTCCGCGACGTCCCAGAAGCCGCGCTCGTTCAGATGCGATACGTCCACCATCACCCTCAGCTCGTTGCAGGCCCGGACCAGGGCCCGGCCGGCGTCGCTGAGGCCGGGCCCCTGGTCGGGCGGGCCGGGGAAGTCGAACGGGACCCCGTGGCCGAACGCGTTGGGCCGGCTCCAGGTCAGGCCGAGCGAGCGGAGGCCCGCCTCGTGGAATGTCTCGAGCTCGTCGAGCTCCGGGCCGATCGCCTCGGCACCCTCGAAGTGGAGCACCGCGGCCAGCGCGCCGTCGTCCAGGCAGGCGTCGAGCGCGGCGGCGTCGCGCACGACTCGCACCGCGCCCGCCGAGTCGCGCTCGATCGCGGACAGCCGGTCGACCATCTTGCGCGTGTCGGCGATCGCCTCCGGCTTGTCGAGCGGCTTGGCGTAGTCGACGGCGAGCGGGTTGTCCGCGCCGCGGAACGGGCTGCACGGGAAGGCCGCGAACAGGCCGCCCGCCAGCTGCCCCTCGCGCGCCCCAGGGAGGTCGAGGTGCCCGTCGCCACCCCGGAGGAACTCCTCGTTGTCGCCGCCGGCGTGGTGCAGGCGCGACAGCACGTCGTTGTGGCCGTCGAAGGCCCTCACGTGTCGTAGTGGGGGAGCGCGCCACCCGCCCGGCGGCGCACCAGCTCGGACAGCTCCTCCACGACGCCGGGATAGGTCTCGGCCACGTTCTCGTTTTCGCCGGGATCGCGCTCCAGGTCGAAAAGCTGCGGCGACTCGAGCCGGTTGTCCGACATGTAGGCCCAGCGCTCGTCGCGCAGGAAGTGGTGGTTGGAGTAGCCGCCGTAGGCGAACGGCCGCTCGGGCGGCTCGCGTCCGTCGAAGAAGCCGCCCAGGTCCACGCCGTGGACGCCGGGCGGCGGCCGGACGCCGGCCATGCGGAGCAGCGTGCGGGCGAGGTCGTGCGTGGAGGCGTAGTACGAGCTGCTCTGGCCCGCCATGCGGCGCTCGGGGTCGACCACGAGCAGCGGAACCTGGATCAGCTCGGGGTGGAGGGCGGACGAGATCTTGCCGGTCCAGCCGCGCTCGCCCAGCTGGAAGCCGTGGTCGCCCGCCAGCGCGATCACGGTGTCGCGCTCGAGCCCGTGGTCGTGCAGGCGCTCGATCAGCGTGCCGAGCCAGCGGTCGGTCATCGACACCTCCGCGGCGTACAGCGCGCGCATGCGTTCCAGCACGGGAGCCGCGTCCTCCTCGCTGAGCCAGTTGTCCACATGCCCGTAGCGCGGCATCGCGGGCTCGGGCCCCTCGCCCGGCGGGTATCCGTTCAGCTCCAGGTAGGACGCCGGCGGCGTCCACGGCTCGTGCGGGTGGAAGCTGTCCACGACGAGCGCGAACGGGCGCCGCTGCGCGGCACTGTCGAGCGCCTTCACCGCGGCGCCGAACACGCGCGCGGCGAAGGACTCGTTCTCGTCATGCGAGTAGTCCGCGTTGGCTATGTAGCGGGTCACCCGGTTGACGGTGCCGGTGTCGCGTGTGGCGGGGTGGAGCCAGTGGGCCAGCAGGTCCGGCGGCACGCCGTCGCTCCGGCCGCCGATCTGGCCTCCCTGCCGGGCGAACAGGTCGAAGCTCCGGCGGAGCGGCTCATAGGGATAGGAGAAGCCGACGAAGGGGTTGTCTGTCACGTATGCCGTCCACCAGCCGGCCCGGCGGAGGGCGCTCGTGAAGGTGCGCGACGGGTCGCCCAGCGACGACCAGCCGGGCTTTGCGAGCAGGCCGCGCTCGTCCTCCCAGTCGCGGAAGGGGAACATCCTGCGGCCGCTCAGGATGCCGTTGCGCACCGGCACGGTCGGCATCGCCTCGGGGTAGGCGCGATCGAAGCGCAGCCCCTCGCGCACGAGGGCGTCGATCGCCGGCGTCCTGGCTCCAACGCCGTAGGCGTGGTCCACGCGCAGCGTGTCGATCACCACCAGCAGCACGTTCGGCCCGTGGCCGCGTGACGCGTACGACGCGAGGGTGCCGAGTCCGGCGGTGGCGGCCGCGGCCCCGGCGCCGGCGGCGAGCAACTGGCGACGAGTTGGCACGCCGAGGCATTGTGGCGCACCCGCTAGGAGTCGTAGTAGGGCAGCCGTCCTCCGGCGCGCTCGCGCACGGTGGCGTACAGCTCGCGGATGAGCTGGGGGTGCTCGCGCGCGACGTTGTGGAACTCGCCCGGGTCCTTGCGCAGGTCGTAGAGCTGGAAGTGCGAGGGCCGGTTGTCGGCCCACATCGCCCAGCGGTCGGTGCGGATGAAGAACTCGTTGGTGTAGCCGCCGAAGGCGTAGGGGCGCCTGGGCAGGCGCCGGCCGCGCAGGGGCCGCGAGAGGTCGACTCCCTCCATCTGCTTCGGCACGGGCACGCCGGCCATCGACAGGATCGTCGGCGCGATGTCGTGGGTCGACGCGTACCAGTCGCTCGATCGCGCCCTGCGGCCCTGCCGCGGGTCCATCACGATGAGCGGCACGCGGGTGAGGGCCGGGTGGAGCGCGACCGAGATCTTGCCGGTCCAGCCGTGCTCGCCCAGCAGGATCCCGTGGTCGGAGACCAGGACGATCACGGTGTCGTCGGCCCGCCCGAGCGCGTGGAGCTTGTCGAGCAGCACCCCGAGCCAGCGGTCGGTCATCGTCACCTCGGCCGCGTAGAGGTCGCGCAGGCGCCGCAGCACCGGGCCCTGCTCGCCCCTCGAGAGCCAGTTGCTCGTCCGCGAATAGCGCGGCATGGCGGGCTCGGGGCCGCGCCAGTCGGGGTCGCCGTACATGCGCACGTACCGGGGTGGCGGCGTCCACGGCTCGTGTGGCTCGTAGGCGTCGACCATGAGCGCGAAGGGGCGGTTGGTCGGGGCCTCCTCGAGCACCTTCGTGGCGTTCTTGAAGACCTTGGCGGCGAACGAGCGCTCCTCGTCGTCCCAGTAGCGGCTGTTTGCCATGTAGAGGCCCACGCGCTCGGTCTTCGCGCCGCGGATGGAGGGGTGCAGCCACTGGCGCAGGACCTTGGGGGGCACGCTCGACACGGGGCGGCCGCCGCCCAGCTGCCCACCGGTCTTGACGAAGCGGTGGACGCTGCCCCGGAGCGGGGCGTACGGGGGCGCGAAGCCGAGGAAGGGGTTGTCGGTCACGTAGGCGGTCCACCAGCCGGCGCGGCGCAGCACGGCTGGGAGCGAGTGGGGCACGTCGCGCAGCGGGGACCAGCCCGGCTGGCCGATCAGCCCGTCCAGGTCGCGCCAGCCGCGGAACGGGAAGACGCGGCGGCCGCTCAGGATCGAGTTGCGTGCCGGCACCGTGGGCATGGCCTCGGGGTAGGCCCGGGTGAAGCGGAGCCCGTCGGCGGCGATGGCGTCGATGTTCGGTGTCTTGACGCTGCTGCCGTAGATGCCGACGTAGTCGGTGCGCAGCGAGTCGATCACGATCAGCAGGATGTTGGGGCGGTCGGCCTGCGCGGCGCGCGCGCCGGGCTCGCCCAGAGCGACGCCGGCGGCCGTGGCGGCGGAGGCCTGGAGGAAACGGCGGCGTGTGGTGCCGGGCGACGGCATGGGCGCGGTCTTCGCCCTAGCGGCGGCGCAGCCTTCCGTGGCCGTCGTACGAGGGCAGGCGCCCGCCGGCCTGCTCGCGCACCCTCTCCTCGAGCTCGTCGATCACGTCGGGGTGCCTGCGTGCGATGTCGTGGCGCTCCTCCGGGTCCCGCTTGGCGTCGTACAGTCGGCGTCCGAGGCCGGTGTTGGCCGCCACGTATGCCCACCGCTCTGTGCGGGCATAGTGCCAGTTGGCGTAGCCGCCGTAGGCCATGGTCCGGGCGGTGGGCGGCTGCCGGCCGGCGAGGAGCGGGGTGAGGCTGACTCCGTTCATGGACTTCGGTCGCCGCACGTTCGTCATCTCGAGCAACGTCGGGCCGATGTCGTGCGTCTGAGCGAACCAGGCGCTCGTGCCGCCGGGCGCGGCGGCGTCGGGGGTCCACCATGATCAGCGGGGGGCTCAGGGACTCGGCGCCGCCGCTCGCGTGGTCCGACGGGCTCGAATCGAGCGTCGCCTGCCCCTCCTCCTGACGTCAGCCATGCATTTCGCCACAAACGTCAGCCGCGTGAGAACGGGCGATGGTGCGCGGACCCGAGGGCATCGAGCGCCTCGTCGAGGATGGCCTGAGCCCGCTCGGGATCGAGCCCCGACCGGGACGAAGCCTGCTCGATCGCGGCAAGCTCCTCGGCGAGGGCGGGTCCCTCCGACACCGGTTGCTCCTCCGCAACCGGAGGCTCGCCTGCCGCCGGCGGCTCCTCTTCCGCCGGCGGCTCCTCTTCCGCCGCTCGCTCCTCCGCCATCGGCTGCCCCTCCGCGCTCGGCGGCTTCTCCCCGTTCGGCGACCCGTCCGCAACCGACCACAGGTCCGCAACCGCGGAGCTCGCGTCCGCGGACCGCCGCCGCATCTCCGACACCGGCGGCTGCTCCGCGCCGGGCGACTCGTTCGCCACCGGCGCCGCGGGCGGCTCCTCCCACTCCGCGACCCCCGGCTCATCAGATACGAGATCCTCTTCGACTGACGGCTCCGTGCTCACCGACGGCTGCTCAGCCACGATCGGTTCAACGACCAGCTCTGAAGGGCTGGGCACCGGAGGGGCGGGGACGTGACCCGAGGTACGCGCCCGGAACAGCCACGCAAGGAAGCCGCGCTTGCGGCGCGGCTTGGCCTGGGTCGGTTGCACCGGCTCGGGCGCCGTGGGCTCTTCGGCGAAGGGCTCCTCCTCCGAGGGCTCCTCGGCCGCGGACTCGACCCCACCCGGCTCGTCCACGTCCTCTTCCCCGGCCGCCGTGTCCGCGGATGGCGGGTCTTCCACCACCGCTCCCTCCGCCAGCGGCTTCCCGTCTACCGGCGCTTCGGGCGGCGGCGCCTCATCGGAAGGAGCTTCGTCGGAAGGCGCTTCGCCCAGAGCCGGTTCTTCTGGTGGCTCTTCGACGCGAGCCGCCTCGCAAGAAGCCGCCTCGCCGGAAGCCGCTTCCGCGCCCCACGCCTCACCCAACTCCGCCGTCAGCGTGACCTTCGTTCCCCATCCGGAGGGCTCGATCGACACGGTGCCGCTAGCGCTCTCGCCCTCCCAGGCGACCGTGTGCTCGGGCTCCAGCTTCGTGATCTTGATCTCGCCGAACGCGCCCAGGTGCCTCGCCAGCCGTTCGACCTCGCTCAGCTCGCTCCAGAGCTCCGGGGGTGACTTGACGAGTGTTCGCTTCGCGGTGAGGTCGGGCATCGCCTCCCGGTTCGCCCGTCCCGTATCGACTCCTTCCGCCCGGCGCCGGCTTGCAAGACTCCGCGCGTGCTCGGCGACGACCTCGGGGAGCTGCTCGGCCCACGCATCCCGCGTGACCACAGCCGGCAGACCGTCGCGGACGCCTATGCGGAGCGTCACCTGGGCCGAGACGACCGCCCGGAGGCGCCCAAGGTGCTCGACCTCGGCTGCGGGCAGGGCGACTCCGTCGACCTCTTCCGGGCCCTCGACCCCGCCGTCCGCTGGGTGGGGGTCGACCTCGAGCGCTCGCCCGAGGTGGACGAGCGGGTGCGCGACGACGCCGAGTTCGTCACCTTCGACGGGATCAACCTGCCGTTCGAGGACCGGAGCTTCGACCTCGTCTACTGCAAGCAGGTGCTGGAGCACGTGCGCCACCCCGACCCGCTGATCGGCGAGGTGGCGCGCGTGCTCGCGCCGGGCGGCTGGTTCGCCGGCTCCACCTCGCAGCTCGAGGCGTTCCACTCCCGCAGCATCTTCAACCACACCCCCTACGGCCTCACGCTGATCATGGAGGACGCGGGGCTCGAGGTGATCGAGCTGCGCCCCGTGATCGACGGCCTGACGCTCGTGGCCTGGCGCGCCCTCGGGATGCCCGACTTCTTCTACCGCTGGTGGGGGCCGCGCGAGTCGCCGCTGAACCGCGTGATCGAGCTGGCCGGCCGAGCCAGGCGGCTCGACGCCCGCACGCGAAACCAGGTCAAGCTCACGCTCTGCGGGCAGTTCGCCTGGCTGGCGCGGTCAGGCCTCTGAGTACTCGCCGAACTCGTCGCGCATCACGCCGCACACCTCGCCCAGCGTGGCGCGCTCGGCGAGCGCAGCCCGCATCGGCACGAGCAGGTTCTCGCTGCCCGCACAGGCGCTGCGCAGCTCGTCGAGCCGAGCCTGCACCGCGTCACCGTCGCGATCCTCCTTGAAGGCCTTGAGCCGCTCCACCTGCTGGCGCTCGGACTCGGGGTCCACCCGCAGCGTCTCCACCTCGTCGATCGACTCGGTCACGTACTCGTTCACGCCGACGACGATGTCCTGCTTCTGCTTGTAGCGCTCCTCGTAGCCCCAGGCGGACTCCTCCACCTCGGCGCGGATGAACGGGATGCACTGCACCGAGCCGCCCATCTCGTCGATCTTGTCGATCAGCGCCTGGGCGGCCGCCTCGATCTCGTCCGTCAAGGCCTCCACGAAGTAGGAGCCCGCGAACGGGTCCGCCGTGTCGGCCGCGCCCGACTCGTGCGCGAGGATCTGCTGCGTGCGCAGCGCGATCCGCGCGGCGGTCTCGCTGGGGAGCGCGAGCGCCTCGTCGAACCCGTTCGTGTGCAGCGACTGCGTGCCGCCGCACACGGCGGCGAACCCCTGCAGCGCCACCCGCACGATGTTGTTGTGCGGCTGCTGGGCGGCGAGCGTCACGCCGCCGGTCTGGGTGTGGAAGCGCAGCTTCATCGAGCGCTCGTCCGTGGCCCCGAAGCGCTCGCGCATGATGCGCGCCCACATGCGCCTCACGGCGCGGAACTTCGCCACCTCCTGGAACACGTTGTTGTGTCCGTTGAAGAAGAAGGCGAGCCGCGGGGCGAAGTCGTCCACCGCGAGGCCGGCGTCCACGGCGGCCTCCACGTAGGCGATCGCGTTGGCGAGCGTGAAGCCCACCTCCTGCACGGCCGAGCAGCCCTTCTCGCGCATGTGGTAGCCCGAGATCGAGATCGTGTTCCACTTCGGCACACGCTCGCGGCAGTAGGCGAACAGGTCGGTGGTCAGGCGCATCGCCGGCACGGGCGGGTAGATGAAGTTCCCGCGGGCGATGTACTCCTTGAGGATGTCGTTCTGTGTGGTGCCGCGCAGCTCGTGGGACTCCACCCCCTGCTCCTCGCCCACCAGCTCGTACAGCAGCAGGAGAACCGCCGCGGGAGCGTTGATCGTCATCGAGGTGGAGACCTCGCCGAGCGGGATCTCGTCGAACACGCGGCGCACGTCGTCGATCGTGTCGATGGCCACGCCGGTGCGGCCGACCTCGCCCATGCAGAGCGGGTCGTCCGAGTCGCGGCCGAGCTGGGTGGGGAGGTCGAACGCCATCGACAGCCCGGTGGAGCCGTGCTCGATCAGATAGCGGAAGCGCCGGTTGGTCTCCGTGGCCGTGGCGTAGCCGGCGTACTGGCGCATCGTCCACTTGCGCCCGCGATACATGTCGGGGTGGATGCCGCGCGTGAAGGGATAGCCGCCGGGGTCTCCGAGCCGCTCCTCGAGGCCCGGCTCGACGTCGTCGGGCCCGTAGTCGTGCTCGACCTCGATGCCCGAGTCGGTGAAGCGGCGCGGATCGTCCGGGCCGACGACCGGAGCGATGCTCGGTTTATGGTCAGGCGTGGTGGCCATCAAGAGGGAAGGATACGGTCGAGCGGTCCAGCTGCTGCTCGCGATGGTGCTCCTGATGTGGGCACTCGAGGTCGTGGACACGGGTCTCGACAACCGGCTCGATCGCCACGGCATCGTCCCCCGCGAGGCGGAGGGGCTGGACGGGGTGATCGCGGCGCCCTTCCTGCACGTGGGCTTCGGGCACCTGATCGCGAACACGCTGCCCCTCGTGGCGATGGGCCTGGTGATCGCCCTGGAGGGAGCGTGGCGGCTGCTCGGCGTGACGGCGATCG
This sequence comes from uncultured Thermoleophilaceae bacterium, assembly GCA_963835705.1. Taxonomy (GTDB): domain Bacteria; phylum Actinomycetota; class Thermoleophilia; order Solirubrobacterales; family Thermoleophilaceae; genus JACVRW01. Next base: position 26,134 of record CAWIGR010000013.1, on the reverse strand, counting down.
TCGCCCTGGTGAGCGGGCTCGGCACGTGGCTGATTGCGCCGGCGGACACGATCCATCTCGGCGCGAGCGGCGTGGTGTTCGGGTACGCGACCTACCTCATGGCCCGCGGGTTGTTCAACCGCCGGCCGATGGAGATCGCGATCGGCGCCGTGGTGGCGCTGCTGTGGGGTGGAGCCCTGCTTGCCGGGCTCGAGCCGCAGCAGGGCATCTCGTGGCAGGGCCACCTGTTCGGGGCGATCGGCGGAGTGGTGGCGGCACGCGTGCTGAGCGAGCGGCGCGAGCCCGGGCGTAGCATCTGAGCTGTGGAGATCACGGTCCGACTCTTCGCCATGCTCCGGGAGCGCGCCGGAGCTCCTGAGGTGACGCTCGAGCTGCCCGAAGGCGCGCGCGTGGGCGACGCGATCGACTCGCTCGCCGGTCTGGCCGAAGGGCTTCCGCTGGTGATGGCGGTCAACCGCGAGTACGCCGACGCCGAGCGGGTGCTCGACTCGGGCGACGAGCTCGCCCTGATCCCACCGGTCAGCGGCGGCGAGACGCGCGCCGCGCCGTGGGTGCGGGTGAGCGCCTCCCCGCTGTCGCTGGAGGAGCTCGCCGCCCGCGTGCGCCACGCGGGCGCCGGCGCGGTGGTCACCTTCTGCGGTGTCACCCGGGAGGTCGAGCGGCTGGAGTACGACGCCTACGTCCAGATGGCCGAGGAGCGCATGACGGCGATCGCCACCGAGGCCGTCGAGCGACACGGCCTCTGCGCCGCCGCCGTGGAGCACCGGGTCGGCGAGGTGCCGCTCACCGCGCCGAGCGTGATCGTGGCCGTATCGGCTCCCCACCGCGGGGAGGCCTTCGCCGCAGCTCGCGAGATCATCGACCGGGTCAAGGCCGAGGCGCCGATCTGGAAGAAGGAGATGGAAGGCGACGAGGGCCGCTGGGTGGACGGGGCTGAGCCCCCGCGCGACTGATCAGCCGCGCAGCAGGTGCCCGCCGCCCGCCGCGGTCATCGCGCCGTCCAGCGAGCCCAGCAGCAGGTCCCGCAGCTCGCCTCGCTTCAGGTCGCGGTGCTCGAGCCAGTCGAGGATCGCGCCGTCCATGAACCAGAGCCACGCGCGCGTGACCGCGCGCAGCCGCGGCGGGGGCGGATCGCCGGCGCCAACCTCCGCGAGGATCCGCGCCGAGGTCCGGTCGCGCACCTCGTCGATCAGGGCGCCCACCTCCGGCACGCTCCCCGCGCTCTCCATCAGCTTGCGGTAGGCCAGCTCGTTCTCCTCGATCCAGGCGAGGAACGCGTCGAGGCTGCCCGCGAGCGCGTCGGCGGGCGGCAGGGCAGGGTCGGGCTCGGTGCGGCGGCTCACCTCCTCGGCGGCCTCGCGCAGAGTGGCGACGAAGAGGTCTCGCTTGCTCGGGAAGTAGTGGTAGAGCAGCGCCTTCGAGATGCCTGCCTCGCGCGCGATGCGGGCCATCGACAGCTCCGCGAACGAGTGGCGCGCGAACAGCTCGGCGCCGAGCTCGAGCAGCTGGCGGCGCCGCTCGTCGACGTGGAGGCGCGTGTAGGCGGGCTCTGCCACGGTCCGGATTGTCACGCACGATCGCGTGCACCGAGGAGGGTGGCGCGCGAGCCGGGCCGAAACGGGTTGCATGATCGAGGTGCTGCAACTCGCCCTGCTCGTGTTCGCGCTACTGCTGGTGGGAGCGCGCCTGCGGGTCCGCGCTCAGCGGCGAAGGCACCGGTCGCAAATCCCGGCGCGCCCGCCTGCGCCGGCGCCTGTCCAGCGCGCGGCCCCTGCCCCCTCGCGCCGCAGCCGGCGCGAGGAGTGGCCCTTCCCGGACCCGGCCGCGCCCGCGCCGACCGGCCTGCTGCCGAGCACGCCGAGCGCGCGGCGGCGGGCGCGGGCCCTCGCGACCTCGGGCGATCGCGGCTGACGGGCGGCCCCTCTCGAGGCCGCCCGTTGTCGCTTCCGCGGGTGTAGGCAGGGCCTAGCGCTTCGGCTTGGGCTCCTTGAGCGTGAGCTCGACGGTCCGCTTCCGGGTGTTCCCGGCCGCGTCCTCGGCGGTCACGATCGCCTTCACCTGGAGCCTGTCGCGCTGCTTGAGGAGCGCGAAGGACTTGCGGGAGAGCTTCACCTTGACCAGCTTCGACTCGCCGGCGTCCAGGTCGACGGCCTTGCTGCCGAGCAGCTTCCCCTTGCGCCGCAGCTTCACGGTCACGGTGGAGTCCTCGTCCGCCGGGCCGGTCATGCGGACCTTGGCGATGCGGTTGCGGTTCACCCGCAGGGCCTTCTTGCCCACCTTCACCAGCGGGGCCACCGTGTCCTGAACGGGCGGCTGCGGCTGCGCCTGCCCGCGGTCGACGATCTCGACGTCGCCGTTCACGATGTCCTGCGCGTCCACGACCGCCGAGTCCACCTCGCTGCCGCCGGTCAGCGAGTCGGCCGTCTCGTCGCGGCTACGGAGCGTGTCCGCTCCGGCGCCGCCGGACAGCAGGTCGACCGCCTGGCTTCCACCGGCGAGGGTGTCGTTGCCGTCCCCGCCCTCGGCGTCGATCGTCCAGCCTCCGAGGCCACTGACCGGTCCCGCGGCGTTGAGGCTGTCATCGCCGCCGCTCGCGTTCAGGTCGAGCCGCTCGGACGTGCCGATGTCGAGGTTGAACGGCCCGGGCGGGTTCGGCCCGGTCCGGTCGAACGCCACGCGGCCGGGGATGGCCGAGGGCTTGACCTCGAACACCTCGCCGCCACCGCCGCCGTTGACCTCGATCGTGTCGGTGCCGTCGCCGCCCTCGTTCAGGTCGTCGCCGTCACCGGGGTTCCAGACGAGCGTGTCGTCGCCGGCGTCGCCGATCGACCGGTCGTCCGTGCCCGCCGGGTTGTTGTCGCCCACGATGCGGTCGTTGCCGATGCCGCCCGTGAGCAGGTCGGCCGCGTCGCTTCCGTCGATCGTGTCGTTGCCGTCGCCGCCGTCGGCCTCGATGGCGAGGCCGATCGCCCCGCCGGCCATGTTGACGATGTCATCCGCCGGGCCCGCGTTCAGGTCGAGCCGCTCGGATGTGCCGATGTCGACGCTGAAGGGAGCGAGGAACGTCGCGTCCGGCTGGACCCGGTCGAACAGCACGGGGCCGCCGGGCGCCGCCGGGGGCTCCACCTGGAACTGCTCCTTGCCGCCGCCGTTCACCTCGGCGGTGTCGCTGCCGTCGCCGCCCTCGTTGATGTCGTCGCCGTCGCCGGGGTTCCACACCATGGTGTCGTTGCCCGACTCGCCGCGCGACTCGTCGTGGGTGCCGGCCGGGTTGTTGTCTCCGATGATCCGGTCGTCGCCGTTGCCGCCCTCCAGCTCGTCGGCGAGCTGCGTGCCGTTGATCGTGTCGTTGCCCTCGCCGCCGTCGACGGTGACGCTGGTGAGCGCCGTGAAGTCGTTGCCGTTCACGCCCGCGAGGTTGATGTTGTTGGCGCCAGGACCGCCGCTCACGTCGATCGCCGTGATGTCGGCGCTGTCCACCACGCCGTCGGGATCGGCGCCGTTCACCTTGACGTCACCACCGACGCTGGTGATCGCGATCGCGTCGTTCGCGGTGCTGTTGACCGTGAGGACGCCGCCGTTGACCTCCGAGTTCACGTCGGCGCTGGCGCTGGCCGGCACCGCCAGCAGCACCGCCACCGCGGCGCTCGCCACCAGCCCGGTGCGCCCCTTGTTGTTCCTCTGTCGTGCCACGTCCGCTCCTTGGTTGAGTGATCGGATACGTGGCCAAGGACGAGCTCATGGTTGCCTCTATTCCTGCTCCGTGACCAAGCTCACACGGCTGGTGCGGGCGCCCCCTTCAGTCTCCGGCGGAGGTGCCGATGTAGTGGGGGTAGGTCCTCCCGCCCCGGCGGCCCAGGGGCGAATTTCCCCGGCCGCTTCCTCCACCACTCACCCGGAGTCGCATGATCCCTCCTTTCCGCATCGCTGTCCTCTGCCTTGCTGTTGCCGCCTTCTTCGGTGCGGCCGGCTCGGCCTCCGCCGACCGCCTCGAGGTCGGGGTCCAGGACGAGGCCGTCTTCCTGCAAGGATCCGGCATCGGCCGCGACGCGGGCCTGGATCGCGCCCGCCAGATGGGCGCCACCCACATCCGGGCCGGCATCGACTGGGAGACGAACGACTACGCGGCCCACGACGCGCTCGTCGCCGCAGCCGCGGCGCGCGGCCTTCGCGTGCAGCTCACGCTCACGCCGGCGCCGGGCTGGGTCCAGCGGACCCGCCGCACCGACATCTACAAGCCGAAGCCCGCCGCCTTCGCTGCGTTCGCGCGCCGGGTGGCCCGCCATTTCCGCGGCCGCGTGTTCCGCTACTCGGTCATGAACGAGCCCAACTGGCACGCCTGGCTGCGTCCGCACCGCTCGGCGCCGCGGCTCTACCGCGCGATCTACCGGCGCAGCTACGCCGCGATCAAGTCGGTCGACCGGCGCAACCAGGTGCTGTTCGGGGAGCTCGCCCCGCATCACCGGAGCCGGCTCTCGATCGCGCCCCTGCGGTTCATGCGCGAGGCGCTCTGCGTCAACTCCCGCTGGCGCAAGCGCCGGGGCTGCAAGCCGCTGCGCGCCGACGGGCTCGCTCTGCACCCGTATGAGTTCAGCCGCAAGCCGACCTACCGCTATCCGAACCGTGACTCGGTCACGATCGGCACGCTCGGCCGGCTCACGTCCGCCCTGCGCAAGCTGCGCCGGGCGCGCGCGTTCACGACGCCGCGCGGCCGGACCGTGCCGGTGTACCTGACCGAGTTCGGCTACTTCGCGTCGGGCAAGCGCCGGCTGCCGGCGCGGAAGCGCGCCGCCTACCTGCGCCAGGCCTATCGCATCGCCCGCCGCACGCGCGGCGTGCGGCAGCTGGTCCAGTACCAGCTCGTCCAGACTCCCGGGGCTGAGTGGAACACCGGTGTGCTCCGCCCCAACGGCAGGCCGGACAACGCCTTCATCGCGCTCAGGAAGGCCGCCGCCGCGGCGCGCCGCTGACCGCCGCCGCGCTTGGGTGCAATCATCTTCCGGGCATTGCCCCGAGCCACCCGAGGTGGTCGAGATGTGTCACGACCGGTGGATGTACCGGGAGCGGCGGCGCCAGGACCGGGTCGACGAGGAACTGCGCTACCTGCTGGATGAGGAGCGGGAGCGTCCGCGCCCCGCGCCGATCGCCGAGCAGGAGCGCGACGAGGAGCCCGCGGATCGCGAGCCGCCTCCCGTCGAGGCCGTCACGCGCCTCTAGCAGCTGACCGGACCGGAGCCCGGGCGGATGCGAGTCCGCCCGGCGCCCCGGGCGGTCTGCGATCCTCGAACGGCGTGGCAAAGCGCAGCGCCGGCATCCTCCTCTACCGGGTCGCCCACGGCGCGCGCGAGGTCCTGCTCGTGCACCCCGGCGGCCCGTTCTGGGCCCGCAAGGACGCCGGGGTGTGGTCGATCCCGAAGGGCGAGCACGACGACGGCGAGGATCCGCGGGCGTGCGCGCTGCGCGAGTTCGAGGAGGAGACCGGCACCCCGCTGCCGCCCGCCGAGCTTGTCGAGCTGGGCAGCGTCAAGCAGAAGGGCGGCAAGACGGTCAACGCGTGGGCCGCGGAGGGCGATCTCGACGCGGGCTCGGTCCGCAGCAACACGTTCACGATGGAGTGGCCGCCGCGCTCGGGCCGCACCGCCGAGTTCCCCGAGGTCGACCGGGCCGAGTGGTTCGGGATCGAGGACGCGCGCGAGAAGCTGGTGCCCGCCCAGACCGAGTTCCTGGACCGCCTTGCGGAGCGGCTTCGCTCCTGATCAAGCGGGGTGCACGCGCAGCGCAGGCGCGAGCTCCGCGAGCACCTCGAAGTCGTCGTCCTGCGTCCAGACGGCGAGGTCGTGCACCAGAGCGGTGGCAGCGACGATCGCGTCCATCGCGCCGGCTCGTCGCTTCTTTGTGCCGGCGGCGGTGAGCAGCTCGGCGAGCCGTTCCGCGACCGCCTCGTCGTAAGGGAGCGCGACGAACGAGCGCGCCCGCCCGAGCGTCGTCTCGCGTAGCCGCCGCAATGGTCCGGCCGGAGCTCGGCGCACGCCGACGATCAGCTCCGTGAGCGTCGCCACTGAGATCCGGGCGTCGCCCTCCGGCGGATCGCCGAACGGACGGCGCTGCTCTGCAGCGACGAAGACGCTCGTGTCGACGAGGTAGCCGTCGCTCACGCGGTCATGTCGTCGGTGGTGAGCCCGACGTCGAAGTCGGCCGGGTCCGACGCCACGTCCAGCTCGCCGGCGAGCCCGCTGACGGCCGCCAGGTCCGCGAGCAGCAGCTCGGAGGGACGGCGCTCACTGCGCTCCCGGCGCGGCACGATGTCGGCAACAGGGCGGCCGTGCACGGTCAACACCACCCGCTCGCCGCTTTCCACGGCGGCGATGACACGCCGTGTGTGGTTGCGAAGCTCGCGTACGGAGACGTCCATGGGCGGCTGTGGCACAGCGTAGCACGCGCTTCATGGGGCGAATTCGCTGCTGCCGCCTGCGCCGCCGGCCGGCGCCGGCGCGGGCTTCGGGGCGGCTGGGGCCGGGGCAGCTGGGGCCGGCGCGGGCTGCGGTGATGAGGCGGGCGCGGCGCTCGCGGCGGGGGCGGCCGCGGTCACGGCCGTGCCGCCCGGCGCGAACTCGTTCGCCGGATCGGGCGGTGGGGGTGGCGGCGGAGGCGGCGGAGGCGCCGGCTCGGCGGCGGGCGCAGGCGCGGGCGCGGGCGCCGGGTCCGCGACGGGAGGTGCGGTCTCCTGCGACACGGGCACGACCGGCTCCGGGCTCCGGTTGCGGCTGCTCGACCGCCACCTCCTCCTTCACCGGCTTCACCTCCACCTGCTCGGCCGCCGGGGGCGGCTGCGGCGGGCCCTGGTGGCCCGCGAGGTGGTCCACCGCGGTGCCGCCGCCCGCCAGCGCGGCCGCCGACGCCGCCACCGCCGCGACCTTCTGTCCCACGGCCAGCTCGGTCGCCGCGTGCGCCCGCTCGCCGATCACCGCGGCCTTCTGCTGAGCGGCGCCGGCAATCGACTCGACCAGGCTGCGCAGCGGCCCGCCGCCCGGCTCCGCCGCCAGCAGAGCGGCCGGCGGCGACAGCGCCGCCACCCGCGCCGGCGCCGCCCGGAACTCGCGCAGCGTCGCCCGGCACGCGAGGCACGTCTTCATGTGCGGCCGCAGCCGCGCCACCTGCTCGGCGCTGGCCTCCCCGTCGGCCAGCGCCGACAGAAGCGGCGCCAGCTTCGCGCACTCGATCCCGCCCTGGATGCCGGCCAGCCGCACCGACAGCGCCTGGCGGCCCTCCGTCAGGCAGCGGTTCACCTTCGTGTAGGTCCAGCCGGTCAGCTCGCAGATCTCCGCGTACGTGTAGCCCTCGGCCCTCAGCAGCAGCGCGCGGATCTCCTGGGGCTTCAGCTGCCGCAGCGCCTCGGCGCCCTGCCGCAGGTCCTCGTAGCGCTCGGCCTGGTCGTGCGCCGCCGCGGCAGGGCTGCCGCGCTCGCCGAGCTCGCCGTCGTCGGTGACAGGCGCGTGTCGCTCGCGGTGGCGGCGGAGCGCGAAAGCCTCGTGCTTGACCACCGTCTTGAGCCACGGGACGAGGTCCGCCTCGCTCGTGGTGGGCGCCTTCGTGAGCAGGATCTCGAGCCCGCGCTGGTAGGCGTCCTCGGCGTCCTCGGGTGTCGCGGCGTAGCGCCGCGCGGTCGCGAGGATCTGCGACCCGTGACGGGCCAGCAGCTCGAGGGCGGCCTCGTCGATCGCGGCTCGAGCGGGACGCGCACGCCTGATCAGCATCGACACAGCGATGAAGCGGAATGTTGCAACTCCTCGCCCCGGTCCGTGACAACCCAGGCCGCAACGTGCGACCTTTTCGTTTGCCGAGGGCTCCTGGAGTGACGCCCACCGCCCACGCCGCTACATTCGCGCGCGCCAACTGTTTGACTAGTACCCCCCTGGAATCAAGCTTTGCCTAACGGACTCGTCAGAGAGCTGAGGGAAGTCGAGCCGGTCGCCCTGCCCGACCGCGACGTTCGCGCGGGCAAGCCGATGTTGCTCGGCAGCGTCCTCCGCTTCGACACGCTGCGCGCCCTCGCGCGCGTGACGACGCTCGCGGCGCTCGACCTGATCGGGCTCTTCCTCGCCATCTACACGGCGCTCGTCGTGAAGACGGCGCTCGTGGCCCCCGAGCAGCTCGGGCAGATGTGGGGCCAGGCCAAGGAGTACGCGCCGCTGGCCGGGCTCGTGATGCTCCTCCTGTTCGCCCGCTCGGGCCTCTACCGCGACCGCGCGCAGCGGCCCGGGTTCTCGCGCGTGATCGCCTCGCTCTTCCAGGTCACGCTCGTGGTCCTCGTGTACGCGGAGATCGAGGGCGAGCCGTTCCAGTCGTACTACATCTTCTACGGCTCGCTGTTCTTCGCGCTGCTGTACGTGTCGGTCCTGCGCTGGGCCTTCGAGCGCGTCTCGGGCGTGGTGCTCCGCGCGGCCGGCTACCGGCGCCGGGCCGTGCTGGTCGGCTCGGGCGCGAACATCCAGGCCGTCGCGCACGCGCTCAAGGACTCGAACGTGATCGAGCCATACGGGTTCGTGGCCCACACGCCGCTGTCGCTCATGGACGGCCTGCGCGACTTCCGCTCGCTCGAGCAGCTCGAGCGCCACTTCGACGCCGTCGACGAGGTGCTGATCGCCGACCCCGACTTCCCCCAGGCCGAGGCGGTCGAGCTGGTCGACCGCTGCCACCGCCAGGGCGTGCGCGTGCGGGTGGCGCCGTCGACGATGGAGATCCTGATGGACCGGGTCGAGTTCGTCCCGGGCCAGGCGCTGCCGCTGTTCGAGCTGAAGCCGCCGGTGTTCGAGGGCGTCGACTTCGCGGTCAAGCGCAGCTTCGACATCGTGGGATCGGCGCTGCTCGTCGTCGTCCTGGCTCCCCTGATGGGCCTCGCCGCGCTCGCCATCAAGCTCAGCTCGCGCGGCCCGGTGCTGTACCGCTCGATTCGCCCGGGCATCGGCGGGAGGCCGTTCGCCTGCCTGAAGTTCCGCACCATGGTGCACGGCGCCGAGCATCTGCAGGACCACCTCGAGGCGCACAACGAGCTGAGCGGGGCGCTGTTCAAGATCCGCCGCGATCCGCGCGTGACGCCGGTAGGCCGCTTCCTGCGGCGCTGGTCGCTCGACGAGCTGCCGCAGCTCTTCAACGTCGTGCGCGGGCAGATGTCGCTGGTGGGCCCGCGGCCGCTGCCGCAGCGCGACTACGACCGCCTCGAGGACTGGCACCGCAAGCGCTACCTGGTGCTGCCCGGCATGACCGGGCTGTGGCAGGTGTCGGGCCGCTCGGAGCTCGATTTCGACGAGCTCGTCAAGCTCGACTTCCTCTATCTCGAGCGCTGGTCGGTCTTCCTCGACCTCACGATCATGCTGAAGACGATCCCCGCGGTCATCCGGGCCCGGGGAGCGTGGTGAGCGAGCCCTACGACCCCGACAACCTGCTGGACCGCCGCTCGGACGCGGCCACCCTGCAGGTCCACTACGACCAGGAGCACCGGCGCGAGCGCGCGCTGCTCGAGCGCCGGCTCGGGCTGGCCGGCGGCCACGTCCTGTCGGTCGGCTGCGGCTGGCACCCCGGCCGCCATCTGTTCCCGCGCCCCGGATGGCGCATGACCGGGACCGATCTCAACCCGGCGATGGTGGAGCACCTGCTCGAGTCGGGCCAGCTCGACGCCGGCGCCGAGGGCCGGGCGGGCGAGCTGCCCTTCGAGCCCGCCTCGTTCGACGTGGTCCTGTACCGCCTCGTGCTCCACCACATCGCCTTCCAGGGGCCGCTCGGCCCCTGCTTCGAGGAGGCGGCGCGGCTGCTCCGCCCGGGTGGCGCGCTGGTGGCGATCGAGCCCGGGCTGTGGCACCCGGTCGGCGCGGGGCTCGAGCTCGCCAACCGCGCCGGGCTCGGCACGCTGGTGCACGGCACGCCCGACGACGTGCCGCTCTCCCCGCGCCTGCTCGTCCGGGAGGCCCGCGCCGCGAGGCTCGAGCCCGAGCTGCACGCCGTGACCTTCGGCTGGCGGCGGCTGCCGTCGGCGGCTCAGCGGGCGCTCCACCGGCTCGACCGGCTCGGCTCACGCCCGCGGCTGGCCCGCTTCGGTCACACGCTCATGCTGATCGGCCGGCGGTACTCCACGAGCGGCGCGCCGAACTCCAAGTCGGTCCGCGGGCTCTCCGAAAGCCGTCCAGCCCTCGCGCTCGTAGAAGCGCCTGGCGCGCGCCTGGGAGGCGGGGGTGAACAGGCGCATCGAGGTGAACCCGCGGGAGCGCGCCTCGCGCAGCGCCTCCCCGTGCAGCTCGGTGGCCAGTCCGGTCCCCCACCAGCGCGGGCGCACGAACAGCTGCCAGAAGTGAGCCAGTCGGTCGTCGTCCGAGGGGTGCGGGTGGAGCCGCGCCGGCATGAGCGCCACATGGCCGGCCGGCTCGCCGTCCTCCTCGGCGACCAGGCACCAGACCTCGTGGTTGCCCAGGAAGCCGCGGAGCTGTTCGAGCTCGGCATTCGCGTCGGGCGGCTCCCACCCGGGCGGTGCGAACGAGCGGTAGCCCTCGAAGCCCTCGACGAGCAGCGCCGTGATCTGTTCGGCGTCGCTCGGCACGGCGGGCCGCAGGGACCAGGGCATCCGGCCAGGATATGCGCCGATGGCAAGCCGCTACGACGACGAGCTGTGGGAGCTCGTGCCCTCAGACCCGGGTCCGCCGCCGGCTCACCTCGCCGAGTTCGTACGCGGGCTCGGGCGGGTTGAGCGCGCCCTCGACGTGGGGTGTGGCGACGGGCGCCTGACCGCCGAGCTCGACGCCGGCGCGCTCACCGCGGCCGACGTGTCGGGTGTGGCTTTGGAGCGCGCACGAGCTCGGCTGCCGGAGGCGGTGCTCGTCGAGCTCGACCCCGACGCCCCCTTCCCGCTCGAAGACGCCGCCTTCCACCTGGTGCTCTGCGCCGAGACCCTCGAGCACGTGCGCGACGTGCAGCTCTTCCTGTCCGAGATCCGGCGCGTCCTGCGACCCGGGGGCGAGCTGGCGCTCACCACACCGGCGTCGCGCCCGCTGGTTCGCCCCGAGGACCCGCTCTCGCCCCATCTGCGTCGCTTCACGCGGCGCTCGCTGGCGCGGGTACTCGGGGAGCTGGGCTTCGAGCTGCGCTCGCTCGAGCGGGGGTCGGGCACGCTGTTCGCGCGCGCCACGCGATAGAAAGCCGGGCGTGCGCGTCGTCGTGACCGGTGCCGCGGGCTTCGTCGGCTCGCACGTCTGCGACGAGCTCGTGGCCCGCGGGCACGAGGTCGTCGGCATCGACGGCTTCACGCACTTCTATCCGCGCGGGATGAAGGAGCAGAACGTGGCGGCGCTGCGCCGGGCGCCTGCGTTCACGCTCCTCGAGCGCAACCTCCTCGACCGCCCGGGGCTGACGGGCGCGCTCGCCGGGGCCGACGCGGTCTGCCATTTCGCCGGGCGCCCCGGCGTGCGCGGCGGCGCCCCCGTGCTGTTCGAGGCGGGGAACGTGCGGACCACCGAGGTGGTGATGCACAGCGCCGCTCGCGCGGGGGTGCGGCGCATCCTGCTGGCCTCGTCGTCGTCGGTGTACGGCCCGGCGGCCGGCCCGGTCGGCGAGGACGCGCCGCTGCGCCCGCTCTCGCCGTACGCGCGCTCCAAGCGCCGCGCCGAGCTGGTGGCGCGCCGGCTCGCTCGCCGGCACGGCCTGGAGCTCGTCACGCTGCGCTACTTCACGGTCTACGGCCCGCGCCAGCGACCGGACATGGCCTTCGCGCGCTTCGTCCGCGCGGCGCTGCACGGCGGCGAGATGCCGCTGCTCGGCGACGGCCGGCAGACGCGCGACTTCACGTACGTCGGTGACGCCGTCGAGGCGACCGTCGCGGCGCTCGAGCGGGCCCGGCCGGGCACGGTCTACAACGTCGCCGGCGGGCGGCCCGTCGTGCTCGCGGACGCCTTGCGCCTGCTGGGCGCGGCGCTCGGGCGCGCCCCGGAGCTTGCGGCACGGCCGCCCGACGCGCGCGAGCCGCGCTCCACGGCAGCGGACCTCGGGCGGGTCCGGCGCGAGCTCGACTGGGCGCCGCGCACGGCGCTGGAGCTCGGCCTGCGCCGGCAGGTCGAGCACGCGGCTGCGCTCGCCGCGGCCTCCTAAGGACGGGAGGGCTCGGCCAGCTCCTCACGCTCGCTCGCCCTGGCCTCCAGGAAGAGCTGGCGCGCGGACAGCGAGTGTGGGTCGAGGTAGAGGGCGCCGCGGATCGTCTCCGCGGCCTGGGCCGGCTCGTCGAGCGTCCCCAGCTGGAACGCCGCGAGCCTGTACCAGGTCTCGGGCTCGCCCGGGAACTTGAGCACCGCGTCCTCGAGCGCCACCTCGGCGTCGCTCTCGCGTCCGGCGCGGGTGGCGATGGCGGCCTCGACGAGCAGCGGCTCGGAGGTGAGCGGGTTGGTGTCGGCGGCGTCCCGCGTCTTCGCGAGGGCACCATCCACGTCGCCTCCGTCGGCGAGCTCGATGGCCTGGCTCGTCCGGCGGTCGGCGGCCCAGGGCTGCCAGATCGCCCAAGCGGTGAGCAGCGCGGCGAGCAGCACCGCCGAGGCGGCGAGGAGGCGCGGCGGAGAGGGATCCCGGAGCGGTGCGCGGAGGTCGAGCGGGCCTGCTTCCGGCAGGGCCGCCGCCGGACCGCGTCCGGCCACGAAGCCGGCCGCGACGAGCGCCATCGCGGTCGGCCCCGGTACGAACCAGGTCCAGTCGATCGCCGACTGGAGCCCGAAGACGATCGCGATCAGGCTCAGCGCGACGAGCGCGGCGCGCTCGGCGGTCCAGTCGCGTCTGGGAAGCGGCTCGCCGTTGTCGCGCCGGAACGGGAGGCGGCGCGGGTGCAGGGCAGTCGTGCGGAGCGCTGCGACCAGCCAGGCGAGCAGCAGGAGGCTGGTGAGGACCACACCGACGATTCCGAGATCGGCCAGCGTCTGCGGGACGAAGCCGTGGGCGTGACGGGTGACGCTCGCGTCGGTACGGTGGCGCAGGCGTGCCGTGGCGAATGTGCCCGCGCCGGTGCCGACGGAGCGGCGATCCGCGAACACGCGACCCGCCTCGCGCCAGTACTTGCCGCGAGTGGAGGAGGCCGCTCCGAAGCGGCCGGCGCCCTGCACGGTGGGTGCGGTGTCGGTCTCGCTGGTCAGCTCGTCGACGCGGTCCTCGATCGTCCCACCGAGGCCGCGGTCGCTGAATGCCACCGAGGTCAAGGCGACAAGGGGAATGGCGCACGCCACCACGAGAGCGGCGATCCCAACCCGCCGGCGCGCCCGCACGGTCGGGGCGAAGCGGGAGCGACCGACGTTCACCGCCAAGCCGGCCGCAACCAGCCCGGCGGTCATGAGCAGGAGCAGCATGCCGAACTCGCCCGCCACGCTCTCCTTGACCGCGATCGGCTGGAGCGTTTCGGCAAAGGCGTCCTTGGACAGCGCCCAGACCGCGACGAGGCCGGCGCCGAGGCTCGGCAGCAGGAGCACGGGCAGGCTGCGCAGGCGGAGCGGGACGATCGCGAACCAGGCGATGGCGCCGAGCGCCGCGGCGCCCAGGGCGCCCCGCGACTGGGTGAGCAGGATGGCAAGGATGGCGGCGCCCATCGCCGGATAGGCGGCTACACGGCCGGCGACGCCGCCGCCTCGGCGCGAGCCCAGCCAGAGCAGGCCCGGGATCGCGAGCGCGGCCGTACTGCCCACGGCGTTCCAGTACTCGAACGGCTGCCCGATGCGGTTCGAGATCTCGTTCTCGCCGATGCTCGCCGGCCAGACGCGCGCGGCCAGGGCGTAGGCGGTGGCCGCGGTGGCCGCGAGCAGGATGCCCTTGATCGCCACGTGGCCGGCGCGGGGCGCGAGCCGTGCGGCAGCCACGCCCGCGGCGAAGACGGCCAGGTACGCGAACGTCCTTCCCGCCTCGATGTAGGCCAGCTCGGGCACGATCGCCCAGGTCACGGACAGCGCCGTGAGGGCGGCGAGGGCGGCGAACAGGAACACGGAGACAGCGCCGTACGTCGGGCCGCGCCTGCCCCAGACAACCCCTGCGGCCACCACCGCGCCGCCGACGAGCAGCATCAGCACCTCGACGACCGTCGTGCGGCCGATCTGGGTGCCGCCGGCCGCGCCGAAGACCACGCCGGCAAGGGCCAGGCCCAGGAGCAGCGCGGCGAGCCAGTCCGGGCGGACCCGGCTCAGGCTGGGGCGGGCGGCCGGCGGGCCCTGGTCAGCGCCAGAATCGGGGGAACGAAACACGCGGGATCTTGGACAAGAGCGGGATACGCGCCAGCGCGGGGAGGCGCTCGCGCAGGGCCACGAGTCCGCCGATCAGCGTCACGAGGGCGAGTGCGATGAGGGCCGCCATGAGCGGCGCCGGAACGTCGTTGCTCGCGGTGGCCAGATCGAACAGCCCGTTCGAGCCGGGCTCCACCTGTTCGTCGCCGATCTTGACGCTCGGGGGGTTCTTCTCCGGGTCGGCGGTGATGGCCGCCAGGTCCTCGTTGTCCTTGGCGCGGGCGGCGGCTTCGTCGGGCGGCAGCGCGCTGCCGTCGGCGCCGGTGCCGGGGCCGGCGCCGAGACCGGCGCTCGGCCGGTTGCCGCCCTTGTCGGAGCCGCTCGTGATCGCGCCGGACAGGATCTCGCGGCAGTTGCTGTACTCGTCCAGATCGGTGGGGAGGTTGTCGAGCGCCTTGCGCAGCTCGGCGTTCGAGTACTGCTTGTCGAGATCGCCGTCGGCGTTGCAGTCGCGGATCGGATTCGCCGTGGCGCTTCCGGGCAGCGCCAGCAAGGCGAGCACGGCGAGGACAAGCAGTCTTGTTGCGGCTCGGGTCACGTTCGCGGATTCCCTCTTACGGGGGTGGGGGATCGAAAGAGGTGGCGGCGCAGACGGGTGAGGCCGACACACCCCAGCTCGCGTCGGGCAGGCTAGCAGCAGACTCGGCGGGCGCGGGGGTCACGCTCAGCACCGAGTTCTCACCGATTCGGCCCATCGCTAAACGCTTGCGACCCGGCCCGTCAGGCAAAGTTGCGGTGTGCCGGTGCGCTGCGCCATCCTCCCGCCGGTTCCCGTGCCGTACCGGGAGCCGCTGTTCGCCCGGCTCGCGGAGCGGGGCCGGATCACCCCCCGGGTGATCTACCTGGCCGGGGGCCAGCCGGGCTGGGACATGAGCCCGGACTGGTTCGCTTCCCAGGGCGCCTACGACCGCGAGGTGCTGCGCTCGTGGCAGCGGCGCCGGCCCGGTCGCACGCCGCTGATGCTGGCGCGCGGGCTGGGGGGAGCGCTGCGGCGGTTCGGGCCGGACGTGGTGGTGTCCTCCGAGTACGGGCCGGCCACGTGGAGGGCCCTGGCGTGGTGCCGGCGCCACCGGCGCACGCTGGTCGTGATGAGCGAGCTCACGCCCTGGAGCGACCCGATGCTGTCGGGCTTGCAACTTCGCGTGCACGGCCTGTTGGCGCCGCGCGTGGACGGCTTCGTGGTGTTCAGCTCGCAGGGGGTGGAGCGGCTGCGGCGACTGGGGGTGGATCCGGCGCGGGTGGAGGTGAGCTTGCAGAGCGCGGACCTGGAGGCGTTCCGGGCGGTGGGGCGGGCACGGTCCACTTCGAGTGGTCCGGTGCGGGTCCTTGCTGTGGGGCGGCTGGTGCCGGACAAGAACCTTTCCCTGCTCATCGAGGCGTTCGCGGACTGCGGCTTCGGCGCGGGGGAGGCAGAGCTCGAGCTGTGCGGGACGGGTCCGCTGGAGGAGGAGCTGCGGGAGCTGGCGGAGCGGCTTTCGGTATCTGTGCGGTTTCGCGGCTATGTGGCCCCCGCCTCGCTCGCCGGTGTCTACGCGGAGGCGGATGTTTTCGCCCTGGTCAGCACCTACGAGCCGTTCGGCGTGGCCGTGCGCGAGGCGGCGGCGGCCGGCCTGCCGCTGATCTGCACCGAGCGGGCCGGGGCGGCCGGGGACGTGGCGGTGGAGGGGGAGAACGCCTTCGTGGTCGATCCCTCGAACCGGGCTGCGATCACGGAGGCGCTGGTTGCGCTGGTGCGCGACGCGTCGCTGCGCGGCCGGTTCTCGGCCGGCAGTCTCGCGGTGACGGAGCGCCACCCGCTCGAGCGCGATGTCGAGGCCTTCGAGCGGGCGGTCCTGCGGGCCGCGGAACGACGGCAATGAGGGTGGCTCGAAGCATCGGTCTCTTGGACAGCCACGTCACGACCTTCCCGGTTACCTCAGGGCCCCAGCAGCGCCGGCAGGACCTCCTCCTTCACCGCTCTCTGCACGGCCTCGGGCCGGAAGGGCTCGATGAGCCTGGCCGCCTCGGGCCGATAGCGCTCGACAGCCTCATCCGGCAGCGCGAACGCGGCCCGAAGCGAAGCGGCCAGCGGCTCCGGCGCCACCGCGGTAGCCACCAGGTCGGGCGCCAGCCGGCGCGCCAGGGCGAGCGCCTCGAACGGCCCGCCCGAGGGAACCGTCACGAGCAGCGCGCCGTCTGCCAGCGCTTCCAGCGGGGCCATTCCGAAGTCCTCCCAGCGGGCGCCGCCGACATACGCCCACGCCCGCCGCAGCGCCGCCCGGAACTCCGCGGGCGGCGTCTTGCCGCGGAAGTCGACGCCCTCAGGCAGCGGCACACCGGTGCGATGGAGGTGCGCCAACGCCCGCTCGCGCTCGACTCCGAACACGAGGAGCCGGGCGTCGCCGATGCCCGCGCGGCCCCACGCCGCGCAGACCACGTCGAGCCCCTTGGCCTTGACGTCGGGCGTGTAGGCGACGGCGAGGCGCTCCCGCTCCGCGGCGGGCTCGCCGGAGGGAGCCACCGGCGGGGGAACCACGATCGCGGGCGCCGAGCCCTTCGGAAGCGCGGCGAGAGCCGCGCGACTCCACGGGAGCACGAGCCGGGCATGCGCGAGCGCGCGCCACTCGAGCGCATGGAGGCCGGAGTTGTGGGCCCCGGGCCGGTTGAGCCGAGCGGGCGCGTCGAGCCGGACGGCGTAGGGGAGGCCCTCGACGTCGGCCAGCATCGCGGCCGTTGTGGAGGAGATCACGATCGAGCGGGGGCGCTCGCGGCGAAGCGCCGCGCGCAGGGCGCGCCGGGCGGCAAGCGCCTCGACGATGTCGGTGACCGGGTAGGCCCGCCGAAGCCGCCTGGTCGCCCCGACGCGTACCGTCGTCGCGACGACCGAGGCGCCTCCCTGACGCAGCTGTTCGACGAAGACGGCGTCGGCGGCCCGCCAGCCGAGCGTGGTGCCGAGCGAGAGGAGAAGGACGTCGGGCCGCGCACCGCCTGCGCCGCGCTCGCGCGCGCTCCGGCCTGACCGCGCTCCGCCGCTCCGCCGGTCGTCCCTCCGCGCTCACCGCGTCGCCACCTCCTCGAGCGCGCGCCAGTAGCCCTCCACCATCGCTTCGCCGTCGAAGTGCTCGCGCTGGCGGGTCCGTCCCCGCTCGCCCATTTCCCGCGCCCGCTCGGGGTCGGCGGCCAGCGCCGCCAGCGCGGCTGCAGCGGCTGCGGTGTCGCCCGGCGGTACCACGATCCCCGTCTCTCCGTCGGCCACCGCCTCGCCCGCGCCGCCGACGTCGGTGGTCACCACCGGCCGGCCCAGGGCCATCGCCTCGAGGATGCTCATGGGCAGGGCCTCGGCCTCGCTGAGGAGGGCGACCGCGTCGCAGGCGGCCACCAGGTCGGCCACATCGCCGCGAGAGCCGAGCAGCTCCACCCCGTCGAGCCCGGCCACAAGCCGCTCGAGGCGCTCCCGCTCCGGCCCGTCGCCCGCGACGAACCCGCGGAGCCTTCGCGCTCCGTCGGCCGGCGGCCCCTCGCCCCGGCCGCTTCCGCTCCGCGCGCCCATCGCCCGCGCCCGGGCCACCGCCTCCGCGAACGCGTCCACCCCCTTCTCGCGCCGGAGGTTCGCGACGCACAGCACCGCGAAATCTCGGTCCTCCAGGCCGAGCGACGCGCGCATCGCGGCCCGACCGGCGCCCGGATTCACCTCTCCCGCGAACACGCCGTTCGGAACCGTCACGATCCGGTCGCGCTTGTAACCCAGCCGCGTGAGCGGTTCCGCCTGCCGTTCGCTCACCTGGATCACCCGGTCCACGTGGGGCGCCACGAGCCGGGTGAGCAACCGCTGCCGCGGGCGCATCGCGAGCAGCTCCCCCTCCGCGGTGAGCGGCGTGTGCTCGTTGAAGACATGCACGGCATCGGCGCGCCGGGCGATCGCCTGCCCGACGAGCTGGGGGGTGACGGTCCGCGACACCACCGCGCCGGGGCGCCCGCGCGCCTCGGCGAGGGCGCGGCGGAGGCCGCGCGGATCGCTCGGCCCGCGCAGGCCCAGGCACTCCGCCGCGACGCCGGCCGCTCGCACCTCGTGGAACAGCGGCCCTTCGTCGTACAGAGAGACGAGCCGCACCTCGGCCCCTCGCCGCGCCAGCGCGGGGATGAGCGTGGCCCACTGGCGCTCGGCCCCGCCCCGGTGCATGTCCGGGCAGAGGAACAGCAGTCGCATCAGCGGCCCGCCCGCCGGTGCACGGCCACCACATCGCCGGCCCGAGAGGCGGGCAGATGGGGGCGCGAGGCGAGGAAGTCGGCCGCCTCTGCCTCGGCCTCGGCGCGCGGGTACGCCGAGCCGACCGTGGCGGACTCGTGGCGCACCGGAGTCGCGTCCACGATCCCGAGCCGCCAGCCGCGCTCAGCCGCGAGCGCGGCCCAGTGCAGGTCGAGCCCCCAGCCGAAGCGGAGCTCAGGGAACGGCAGCAGCTCGGCCGCGGCGCGGCGCCCGAACGCGGTGACCGGCCCGATCTCCACGAACCGGGTCTCGCGCACGAGCGAGGCGGGCCGCCGCCGCGTAACGCGCCAGGCGGAATGGCTGCGCTGAGTCTGCGCCGGCTGGGCGAGGTCGAGCGAGAAGCGCTCGCAGAGGGCGACGAAGCGGTCGAGGAAACGGACGGGGAGGAGAAGGTCGTCGTCGACGGCGAGGATCCAATCGAAGTCGAGGCCTGCGGCGGCTTCGGCCTCCGATCCGCTGCGGGTGGCGGTCCCGGCCTCCGATCCGCTCCGGCCGCGGCGCTGCCAGCACCCGGTTCAGATTCCCGAACTTCCCCGCGCCGAGTCCCTTCGCGACCGTGTGCTCCTCCAGCTCCGGCTCCGCGCCCCCCAAGGCGCCCAGCGCGAAGGTCACGTCGTGGCGCCGCGAGTGCAAGCGGGGCATTGCGCGGGCCAGGAGCGATCCCGGCCGGTACACGCTCGCCACCAGCACCCGTCGCCTCGGCTGCGTCCGCGCGAGGCGGTCCACCCGCGGGCCCGTCAGCAGCGCGAGGTCCACCGCCGAGAACGCCATGTCCCCCACCGTGCGCTTCGCGCGCCGCAGCGGGTGAGTGACGTCGCCTGCATCCCCAGAGAACAGGTCGTCGGTCATCGCGGGTCCGGCCGCAGCGCGGGCAGCGGTCGCAGCGCCTCCGCCACCCGGCCGGCCGAATGGGCGCCCATGATCAGCCCCTGCGGACAGCCCCGGCGCGCCGTGTGCCACACGCATCCGCCCAGTACGCGCAGCTCGCGCCCGAGCGACGGCGCCCGCTCGCGGCGCCGGTCGCTCGCCCGGGCGGCGCGCCCGCGCGCGTAGGCGGCGCGGGCCAGCGGACCGAGCCGCGCGTCCTCCGCCGTGCGCCGGTGGTCGAGCCCGGCGTGCGCCAGGTACACGATCGTCCCACCGGCGGCGCGGAGCCGCTCGAGCCATTCCTCCTCGTCGCCGTGCGGGCGCACGATGCGCTCGTCGAACTCCCCGACCCGCTCCACCGCCGCGCGGCGCACCGCGAAGTTCGCGCCCCATGCTCGCGAGGCCTCGCGATCCTCGGTCCCGAGGTCGAGCGTCGTGATCGGCGGCTCCTCCCGCCCGCAGCCGCGTGGCGTGCGCCCCTCGAAGCGGGCGCGGATCGGCCCCCCGAAGGCCTCAGTCGAAGCATGCCGCCGCGAGCCTTCGACGAGCGCGTCGAGCCAGCCGGGCGGCACCAGCACGTCGTCGTCGACGAACGCGATCAGATCCGCGTGGCTCTCCCGTAGCCCTGTGTTGCGAGCCGCGTTGAGCCCGCGTG
This sequence comes from uncultured Thermoleophilaceae bacterium, assembly GCA_963835705.1. Lineage (GTDB taxonomy): Bacteria > Actinomycetota > Thermoleophilia > Solirubrobacterales > Thermoleophilaceae > JACVRW01. The sequence continues at coordinate 6,081 of CAWIGR010000013.1, read as the reverse complement.
CCTCGCCGTGCGCGACGTAGCGGACGGCCGGCCGCGCCGCGACCACGGCGGCGGTCGCGTCCGGCGCGCCGTCGTCCACGACGACGATCTCGTACGAGGCCTCGGTGCGCTGGGCGAGCAGCGAGTCGAGCGTCACCTCGAGGTACGCCGCCCGGCCGCGCGTGGGGACCACGACTGACACCACGGGCGGGTCCATCGGGGCCGATAGCGTAGCCCGGCTCATGCGCGTGCTCCTGCTGCACAACCGCTACCGCGTCGAGGGAGGCGAGGAGCGCTCGGTGGAGCTCCAGCTGCGGGCGCTCGCGAACGCCGGGATCGAGCACCGCCTGTTCGAGCGGCGCTCGGACGAAGCGGGCCGCGCCCAGGCGGCCACCGCGATGCTGCGCGGCGGCGCCGAACCCGCCGACGTGGCCGACGCCGTGCGCGAGCTCGGGGCCGACGTGGTGCACGCCCACAACATGCAGCCGCTGATCGGCCCGCGCGGCCTGGCGGCGGCCCGCTCGGCCGGCGCGCGCGTGATCCTCCACCTGCACAACGCCCGCCTCTTCTGCGCCATCGGCGTGGCCGCGCGCGACGGCGGCCCCTGCTTTCGCTGCCGCGGGCGCAACACGCTGCCCGGCCTCGCCCTCAACTGCCGCGGCTCGCTGCCCGAGGCTGCCGTGTACGCCGCCGGGCTCGCCGCGCACCAGCCGCTGGTGTTCGAGTCGGTCGCCCGATTCGCGACGCCCAGCCGCTGGGCGGCGGGGCAGCTTGCGCTGCTCGGCGTGCCACGCGAGCGGCTCGACGTGCTTCCGCACTACCTGCCGGCAGCCGAGCTCGCCTCGGGCTCCGCGCGCGCACGAGGGCCGCTACGCGCTGGCGGCGACCCGGCTCGCGCCGGAGAAGGGGCTCGACACGGCGATCGAGGCCGCCGCACAGTCGAGCGTGCCGCTGCGCATCGCGGGCGACGGTCCGGCGGCGACCGAGCTGGCCGGCCTGGCCCAGGAGCGCGGCGCGCCGGTCGAGATGCTCGGCCGCGTGCCCCGCGCCGAGATGCCCGGCCTGCTGGCGGGCGCCGCGATGCTCGTGCTGAGCTCGCGCTGCCACGAGTTCTCGCCCTTCTCGGTGCTCGAGGCGATGGGCGCCGGGCGTGCCCGTGGTGGCCACCCGGAGCGGCGGTGTCCCGGAGCTGATCGGAGCCGAGCGCTGCGTGCCGCGCGGCGACGCCGCCGCGATGGCCGACCGCATGCGCGCGCTTTGGGAGGACCCCGACCGCCGACGCGAGGAGGGCGAGGCGCTGCTGGCCCGGGCCCGCGAGCACCACTCGGAGGAGCGCTACATGCGCGACCTGCTCGCGCTCTACGAGCGGGCAGGCGTGTAGCGGTGGAGCTTACACGTAACGTACATCAACAGTGTATTCTTGGTGTATGGCCAAGGAGCGGACCAACATCGAGATCGATAGCGCCAACCTCCGCGTGGTCATGGACCGCTATGGCATCCACACCAAGACGGCGGCCGTCGACTTTGCCTTGCGCCACCTTGCGGGCCAACCCATGACGCGGGAAGAGGCGCTGGCGATGCGCGGGGCGCGCGCCATCGGCGACCTGCCCGCCGACATGCCTCCGCGCGCATGATCCTCGCCGACACCTCCGCGTGGGTCGAGTACGACCGCGGTACCGGGAGCGACGGTCGAACGCCGCCTCACGGAGCTGATCGGGAATGACGCCCCGGTCGCGGTCACCGAGCCCGTCATCATGGAGGTGCTGGCCGGCGCGCGGGACGAGCGCCGGGAGACCGATCTGCGCCGGCTGCTGCTGCGCTTCGAGCTGCTCGGCTTCGACACCGTGTCGGACTTCGAGGGCGCCGCCCGTATCTACCGCCGCTGCCGCGCGGCCGGCGTCACGCCCCGCGGAATGGTGGACTGCATGATCGCTGCGGTCGCCTGGCGCCGAAACGCGACGCTGCTCGCTCACGACGCGGACATCGGGCGCGTGGCGGGCGTGATCGGGATCGAGATCGACCGCGCATCTCCGGGCGCGTAGGCGCACGAGCCGCCGCCGCGTCCGGCGACTCGAGCACCGCTAACGGCGAAGCCGCTCGCGCCAATCGTCGAGCGCGTCCGCCACGGTCCGCTCCAGGGGGATCTCCGGACGCCACCCGGTCGCCTCCCGCAGGCGCTCGGCCGAGCCGCGGACCTCCGGCACGTCGTGGGCGCGCACCCTGCCCGCGTCGATCTCGTGCCGCACGGGCACGCCGGGCCGCGGCGCGCACGAGCTCGATCAGGTCGCGCACGCTGACGGCACGGCCGCTCGCCACGTTGAAGCGCCCCGGCGTGCAGGGCCGCGGCCGCCACATAGGCCCGCACCACGTCCCGGACGTCCGTGAAGTCGCGCGCCGAGTCGGGGTTGCCCGTGCGGAGCACGGCCTCCTCGCGGCCGGCCGCCTCCGCCTCGGCCACCTGCCGCGTGAGCGTGCCGACCACGTAGTCGTCCGACTGCCCCGGGCCGGCGTGGTTGAAGGGCCGCATGCGCACCACCCGCATCCCGAAGGCGTCGGCGTACTGCCCGGCGAGCAGGTCGCAGGCGGCCTTCGACACCGCGTACGGGTTCTGGGGGCGAAGCGGCGCGTCCTCGTCCACCGGGAGCCGCGCCGGGGGCCCGTACACCTCGCCCGATCCCACCACCACGACCGCCGCCTCCGGAGCCTCCAGGCGCACCGCCTCGAGCACGTGAGCCGTCATGGCCACGTTCTCGGTGAGGGTCTCCGCCGGCGCCTCCCAGGACCGGCCCACCGACGCCAGCGCGGCGAGGTGGAACACGACCGCGGGCGCGGCCTCGCGCACGGCGGCGCGCACGGCGGCGGCGTCGAGCAGATCGAGCTCCTCACGCGGCGGGGCTACCGCGTCCGGGAGCAGCGCGAGCAGGTGGCGGCCGGCGAAGCCGCCGCCGCCGCGTGACGAAGGCGGTGCCGCTCACGGGCGTCGCCGTGGCCCCGCGCCCCTCACCGGCCGCGCGCGGCGAGCTCGTGCTCGCGCAGCCACTCGATCGTGCCCGCGATCCCCTCGCGCAGCCCGATCTGCGCCTCCCAGCCGAGCATCCTCCGAGCCTTCTCGACCGAAGGCCAGCGGCGCTGCACGTCGACCTGGAACGAGGGCAGGTGCTCCAGCTCGAAGGCCGACGGATCCTCGCCGCACTCCTCCCAGATCACCCGGGCGATCTCGGCAACCGTGCGCTCCTCCGAAGCGGACACGTTGAAGTCCTCGTTCACCGCCGCCGGATGCCCCATGGCGACCACGATCCCCGCGGCGATGTCGTCGATGTGCGTGAGCGTCCGGGTCTGCGCCCCCGACCCGAAGATCGGCAACGGGCGCGCCCCGACAGCACCTTCCGGATCAGGTCGGGGACCATGTGGGCGATCCCCGGCTCGTCCTCCGGCATCTCGCCCGGCCCGTAGGCGTTGAAGGGCCGGCAGATCGTGTACGGCAGGCCGTGCTCGTCGTGCAGGGCGCGGCAGTACACCTCGCCGGCCAGCTTGGAGAACCCGTAGGCGGAATGCGGAGCGGGGCAGGCGGCCAGATGCGACTCGCGCGTCGGGAACTCGAACGCCCGCTCGAACACCATCGAGGAGGACACGTACACGAGCCGCTCCACCTCCACGTCCAAAGCAGCCCGGAAGACCGCGTTGTAGAGCCCGTTGTTCACCTCCAGCAGCGTGTGCGGGAGCCTGTGGAAGTTCGCGATCCCGCCCACGATCGCGGCGAGGTGGATCACGTGCGAGCAGCCGTCCACCGCGTGGCGCGCCTCGTCGAGCAGCAGCAGGTTGCCGGTGTGCACCTCGCACGCCTCGCGCATCCACGACGGGCGCCTCGCGCTGGTCCGACACCCGCACCTCCCAGCGCGGGTCGCCCACAAGGCGCCTCACGACCGCGCCGCCGATCGTGCCGGCCCCGCCCGTTACGAGGACCCGGCTCACTCGGACTCGACCGCCGCCCGCTCCCGCACCGTGCCGAACACCCGCCCGGAGCCGGTGACGTTCCAGGGGTCCACCAGCACGACGCCGCCGGGCAGCCGATCGAGCAGGTCCTCGAAGGAGGAGTGGTTGGTGGCCACCACCACGGCGTCGGCGCCCTCCACGGCCGTCTCGAAGGGATCGGAGGGGACGTGCGGGTCGTGGCGCGCCACGTGGGCGAGCTCGCGCTCCAGGAGGCGCACGAGCTTGTAGGAGAGCGAGTCGCGCACGTCGTCGGAGTCCCGCTTGAAGGTCAGTCCCAGCACGGCCACCTTGCGGTCGCGGAGCGACCCGCCCAAGCGGCTCTCGAGCCCCTTGACGAGGAACAGCGGCACGGTCTCGTGCACGCGCGAGACCGCCAGCAGCATGCCCGGCGCGCTCGAGCGCTCCTCGGAGAAGGTGAAGTCCTTGCGCAGGCAGGCGCCTCCGGTCAGCCCGGGGGCCGCGATCCCGCCGCGGGGGTAATCGTGGTTGATCAGGTCGATCACCTCGAACACGTTCGCGCCGTACTGCTCGGCCTCCATCATCAGGAGGTTGGGAAGCGCGAACTGGGCGTAGCGCAGGATGTTCGTCCAGATCTTGGCGAGCTCGGCCTGCGTGGGGGTCGTCTGCACGATCTCCGTGCCGAACACCTCGAACAGCTCGGCCGCTCGCGTCCCGGACCCCTCGCCCACGCCGCCGACGATGCACGGCAGCGTGGCGATCTCCTCGACGAAGTGGTTCGCGGCGATCCGCTCCGGCACGTGCGACACGAACAGGTCCTCACCCACCCGAAAGCCGCGCCGCTGCTCGATATAGCCGGCCACCCAGTCCGTGGTGCCGGGCGCCACGGTCGAGCGGAGGATCAGCGAGTGGCCCTCGCGCAGCACCGGCAGCAGGTCGTCCACCGCGCGCCGGATCTGCGACATGTCGATCTCGATGTGCACATGCGAGGGAGTGCCGAGGGTGAGGACGATGTGGTCGGCGCGGGCGGCGTCCTGCACCGAGCGGGTGCGCTCGAAGCTGCCCGCGCCGACCACGCGCTCGAGCAACTCCTGCGTGCCGGTCTCCCGGAACGGCATGCGCCCGGCTGCCACCTGCTCGAGTACCGCCGGCTCGCGCTCGACGCCGATCACGTCCAGCCCGCGGTCGGCGAAACACAGAGCGAGCGGCAGGCCCACGCGGCCGAGGCCCACCACAGCGACGCTGGTCATGGCCCGCAGTCTACGAGCGGAGCCGCTCGGCGAGGTACTGCCGGGCGAACGCGGCCAGGAACAGAGGGTTGGCGTAGAGGTAGCGCGGCAGCAGGCGTCTCGGCTCCTGGGCGATGCGGTAGATCCACTCGAGCCCGCGCTCCTGCATCCAGCGCGGCGCCATCGAGATGCGCCCGGCGTGGAAGTCGAACGCCGCGCCCACGCCGCACATCACCGGCACCTCCAGGCGGTCGCGCATGCGCGCCATCCACTTCTCCTGCTTCGGAACGCCGATCCCGACCCAGAGCACGTCCGGGCGTGCCTCGTTGATCTGGGTCACCACGGCGCTCTCCTCCTCCTCGGTGAGCGGCCGGAACGGGGGCGAGTAGCCGCCCACGATCTGGATGCCCGGGTGGCGCTGGCGCATGGAGAGGGCGAGCTGCACGAGCGTGCCCTGGTCGCGGCCCCCGTACAGCCAGACCCGGTGCCCGCGCTCCGCGCAGCGGTCGCTGTAGCGGAGCATCAGCTCGGGGCCGTAGACGCGGTCGCGCAGGTCCTCGCCCAGCAGGTTCGCGGCCCAGACGAGCGGCATGCCGTCGGGCACCACCAGCGTCGAGCCGCGCAGCGCGTCGGCCATCGTCCTGGCTGCGGCGGGCCTCGATCAGGGCGTGAACCGGCGCGACGCAGACGTAGCCGGGATCGCGGCTCTCGACCAGGCCGTCCATCACCTCGATGGCGCGGTCGTAATCGACCATCGCCACCGGCACGCCGAGCAGGTCGCGGTCCTGGACGCCGGCCGCGGCGGCGGGGGCGAGGCGGGCTCGGGGCTGGGGGATGGGCTGCATCTGCGGGTTGGGGAGCCTTTGGGGCCGGTGCTCCGGGCCTGGAGCCTAGCCGTCGCGGCTGCCCCGTAAGGTCCAAC
>CAWIGR010000012.1:0-320679 GCA_963835705.1 uncultured Thermoleophilaceae bacterium | reverse complement strand
CTCGGGGTCCGGCTGGCGGGCCGGGCCGGGCTGCTCGCTCCGCTGCGTGCCGCCGAGCGGCGCGTCGGCCGGAGGCTCGTGGCGCCGTGAGCTTCTTTCCGCGCGACGAGTACTACATGCGGCTCGCCCTGCGCGAGGCGGAGCGCGCGCTCGAGCACGACGACGTGCCGATCGGCGCGGTGGTCGTCCACGGGGGCGAGGTGATCGCCGCCGCGCGCAACGAGCGCGAGCTGCGCGGCGACCCGACCGCGCACGCCGAGATCCTCGCGCTGCGCGAGGCCTCGACCGCGCTGTCCAGCTGGCGCCTGCTCGACACGGTGCTGTACGTGACGCTCGAGCCGTGCGCGATGTGCGCGGGCGCGATCGTTCTGGCGCGGGTGCCGCGGGTCGTATGGGCAGCCGACGACCCGAAAGCCGGGGCTGCGGGAAGCGTCATGAACGTGCTCGCCGAGCCGCGCCTCAACCACCGTCCGGAGGCCGTCGGCGGGCTGCTCGCCGAGGAGGCCGCGGGCCTCCTCCGCGCGTTCTTTTCATCGCGGCGCTAATTACCCGCGATTTGCTGCCGATATAGGTCCGGATGGCGCATGATCTGCAGCGCGTTCTGCGCGAGATCGAAGATCGCTACCGGCCCCTCCCCGAGGGCCTGCCATCCGTCGCATAATCTACGAGCCGGGCCTGCAGGGCAGCTGCCTGTACGTGAGCCCGTCGATCGAGCGGGTACTCGGATACACGCGCGAGGAATGGATGGCGGACCACGCCATGTGGGACAGGAGCGTGCACCCGGACGACTTCGTCCGCGTGACCAGCGCCGAGGCGGAGTGCGCGCGCTCCGGCGAGACGCTCGTCCAGGAGTACCGGCTCCGCACGGCCGACGACCGCTGGATCTGGATCCGCGACGAGATGACGGTGGTGCGCGGCCCCGGCGATCAGCTCGACCCGCTCTTCTACGGCGTCTTCCTCGACGTGAGCGACCGCAAGCGCATGGAGTCGGAGCTCGAGCGGCTCGCTCTCACGACCCGCTGACGGGACTCCCCAACCGCGCACTCTTCACCGACCGCCTGAGCCACGCGCTCGGGCGCCGCGCCAAGACGAGCGTCACCGCCGTCTACTTCGTCGACCTCGACCGCTTCAAGCGCATCAACGACAGCCTCGGCCACGCTGCCGGGGACGAGGTGCTGCGCGAGGTGGCGCGCCGGCTGCAGAGCGCGCTCCGTCCCGAAGACACGGTCGCCCGCTTCGGCGGCGACGAGTTCACGATTCTCTGCGAGTCCGTCGGCGGCGTGTTCGAGGCCGTCAGCGTGGCCGACCGGCTGCAGCGCCCGGTTTCAGAGCCGATCACGGCGGGCGGCGCCGAGCTGCGCCTCAGCGCCAGCATCGGCTTCGCGCTCGCCGAGGCGGGCGAACGGGTGATGGGCGGGCGCCTCATCGAGGACGCCGACGCCGCCATGTACCGCGCCAAGGAGCGCGGCGGCGCACGCGCGGAGCTGTTCGACGCGGCGATGCGCGAGCGCGCGGTGGAGGCGATGACCGTCGAGCAGGAGCTCCAGCGCGGGCTCGAGCGCGGTGAGCTGCGGCTCTACTACCAGCCCCAGGTCGACCTCACGAGCGGCCGCCTGATCGGCGCCGAGGCATTGCTGCGCTGGGAGCACCCGGAGCGCGGGCTGCTGCCGCGGGCGGCGTTCCTGTCCGTCGCCGAGGAGAGCGGGCTGATCGTCGACATCGGTGCCTGGGTCGTGCGCGAGGCATGCCGGCGCCTCAGCGAGTGGCAGCGCCGCGGGATCTCGAAGGACCTGAGCCTGTCCGTGAACCTGGGCGCCCGCGAGCTGACGCATCCGGACATCGTCGCCACCGTGCTCGGCGCGGTGCGCAACGCGGGCATCGATCCCTCGTCGCTCTGCATCGAGGTCACCGAGAGCACCGCGATCGCCGATCGCGCCTCGGGCTTCCGTGCCCTGACGGACCTCAGCATGGCCGGCGTGCGGGTGGCGATCGACGACTTCGGCACCGGCTACTCGTCGCTCGACCATTTGCGCAAGATGCCGGCGGACGTCCTGAAGATCGACCGCTCCTTCGTGCAGGGCATCGCGCCCGACTCGTCCGACACGGCGCTCGTCGCCGCGGCGCTGGCGCTCGGGCGGGCGCTCAGCATGGACGTCGTCGCCGAGGGGATCGAGACGGAGGCGCAGGCCTCATCGCTGCGCGAGCTCGCGTGTCCGATCGGGCAGGGCTACCTGTTCGCCCGCCCGCTGCCGCCCGAGGAGCTCGACGAGCTGCTCGAGGCGGAGCTGCCGCTCTGAGAGCGGCCGGGCGGGTTAGGGTCCGCCCGGAGCCGTGAGCGCCTACGACGCCAGCGAGTGGACCGACTTCTTCGTGGCCGGCGCCGGCGCATCCGCCGCGCTCGCCGGGCTGGTGTTCGTGGCGGTCTCGATCAACATCGAGCGGATCCTGCAGTTCAAGGGCCTGCCCGAGCGTGCACTCGCCACCGTTCTGCTGCTCCTGAATGTGGTGCTCATCTCGCTGATCGGCCTCTTCCCGGGACAGACGGAGACGGCGCTGGGGCTCGAGCTGCTCGGCGTCTCGCTGGCGTTCACCGGGTTGATCCTCGTGAAGACCAGTCCCAGCCGGGCCGACCACGACCGGACCTCTCGCACATCGTGAGCCATTGGCTCCTGATGGCACTCGGCACCGTCCCGCTGCTGGTGGGCTCCGTGAGCCTGCTCGCCGAGGCCGGCGGCGGGCTCTACTGGATCGCGGCGGGCATCGCCTTGGCGATAGCCGGCGCGGTCGCGAACGCCTGGGTGCTGCTCGTCGAGATCCTGCGCTAGCGGGGGGTGCATCGGCGTTTCACCGGGTAGCAGGGGCCGGAACGCAAACGCTAGGAGAGGCACGATGCCCGAAGTGAACGAGAGAGACGCGAAGGTCATTGAGCTCCTGAACGAGGCCTACGGCAAGGAGCGCCAGCTCGAGAACGCGCTCGAGAACCACTTGAGCGTCACGACGCGTGACGACTACGAGAAGCAGCTGCGCCGGCACCTGAAGGAGACCAAGGGGCACGCGAGCTCGGTCGAGCGGCGCATCAAGCAGCTCGGCGGGACGGCGGAGGAGGTCCACGTCCCGGGGGGGGAGGGCATGACGAAGGCCGCCAAGAGCGTGCGCGAGGTCGTGGGCAAGGCGAAGGCCGCCGCCCAGGGCCCGCTCGACGCGGTGCGCGGCACCGGCGAGCAGGACACGATGCTCCGGAACGCCCGCGCCGAGTATCAGGAGGAAGCCGAGGAGATCGCGACCTACACCGTGATCGACGCGCTCGCGACGGCCGTGGGCGACAAGGAGACCGCGAAGCTCGCGCGCGACATCCGCCGCGAGGAGGAGCGCATGGCGCTCTACCTCGCCGACCTGCTGCCGGAGCTGGCGGTGAACGTGGCGCACGACTCCATCCCCGTCTCCCAGATCGAGGGCGACGCGGCCCGCCGCACGACGGGCGACGCCAAGACCCCCTCGCGCGGATCGAGCACGGCGCGCGCGAAGAAGCCACGGGGCGCGAAGAAGGGCAGCTAGAGGCGGCCCGCGTCGGGCCCAGGCGCGATGTCTACGATTGACGCCCCGGAGGGGTGCCGGAGCGGTTGAACGGGGCGGTCTCGAAAACCGTTGTGGGCCTTACGGTCCACCGAGGGTTCGAATCCCTCCCCCTCCGTAGAAGTCGTTTATTTGCAGGGAGTTTCGGAGCCGATCGGGTCGTTCTTGTCGGCCCCAGGCGGCCCCTCTCGACCCCAGAAAAGGCCCGATTTGTGCAGCGCAGTGCAGCGCACGTGCAGCGCACCCTCATTTCTCGACCCCTCTGACGGAGCGTTCGAGGTAGCTGTCCAGGAGGCCGGCTGCCTCCTGTTCGGAGCCGGGGAAGAGGTGGCCGTAGCGGTCGAGCGTGATGGTCACGGAGGCGTGCCCGAGGAAGGTCGACAGGGCCTTGGCGTTGACGCCCGCGGCGATCATCAGCGAGGCAAAGGTGTGCCGGCACTCGTGCAGGCCGATCGGCTTCAGCCCGGCCGCTCGCCAAGTTCTCGTTGCTCGTTGACTGAGAGCCTGATTCGAGAACGCCCGCCCGTCGGGCCGGCCGAAGAAGAGGCCGCCGCGGCGCCCGCGGGCGAGCCGGTGCTCGAGCAGGTGCTTGCGCAGGGCGGCCGGCACCGGGACGGTGCGACGTCCGGAGCGGCTCTTGGGCGCCACGCGACCCTCCTTGGGGTCCCAGCTCCAGTGGACCCGGATCAGGTTGGCATCGAGATCGACGAGCTCGTCGGTGAGCGCCTGCAGCTCGCCCGAGCGCAGGCCGGCGTACATGGCGGTGGCCCACACGGCGCGATCGCGCGGCTGCAGAGCAGCGATGAGCTGCTCGGCCTCTGCCGGCGAGGCGATCCGCTCGCGCTTGCCGCGGACGGCGGGGAGCTGGACGCCGGTTGTGGGGTTGACGGCAACCTCGTCGAGCGCGAGCGCCTGCCGGTAGATAGCTCGCAGCGGCATCAACGAGTTGCGGACAGTGCTCGCCCCAAGACCGTCGCTCATCATGCGATTGACGAGCCGCTGAACGTCCGAGCGACGGATCTCGCTGAGCTTTGCGCCGCCGAGCGCGGGGAGGAGCCGGGTACGCAGCGACTGCTCGTAGCCGCGCAGAGCGGAAGGCTTGTAGGGATCGCCCGATCGGTTGCGCACGAGACCCGCCTGAGCGGCGCTGAGCCACTCGTCGGCAGCCTGGTTGAGCGTGACGCCGCCGGCGGCATGCAGGGTGCCGTGACGGAGGCCGACGAGCGCGTCATAGCGCCAGCTCCTGGCCGCCGCAAGCGTCGGGAAGGTGCGAGTGAGGCGCTTGCGATCGCGTGGGCTCCAAGCCTGAGCTTGGTAGCGAGGCGTGCAGCGACAGCGATCACCCGACCGGCTCGGACACGAGCGCGCGTGACGGAGGGAGATGCCCTCTGGGAGACGCTTCGACATGAGTGCTCTCCTTTGTGGTCCTGAGTCGCCGGGAGCGTAATCGCGTCGTCAAAGGCGCTCTACCGTCGACTCTGCATTGATCTCGAGCCAACGCTCAATCTCACGAACGGGTATCAGGCGCAGCTTGCCTCGCCTCACGATTCGGAGCTCCGGCTGTACGTGGCGCTCGAAGGAGTTGACCGACATCCCGAGCGCACGAGCCGCCTCGGCTCGAGTGACGGCAAGACGAGGCGTACCCGACCCGCGCGTCGAACCTTCGGATCGACTCGAGCTTCTTGGTGTGGGAGCGCGAGCCTCAACCGGCAGGCTTATTTGCCCGGGAATAGCGACGACTGAGGCCACATCCGCCACCGGCCGTTCGTATCGCCGATCGTTCATGTCGCCCCGAGACTCGGGCGTTGCGCACGGGCGGTGGTACCGGCGAGCGACGCGGGCTTGGAATGGGCCGGCTGGGCGGCGGGCGGTTGCATGCCTTCTACCTGTGAGGACGGCCTGGGCGGCGTTTTGGCCCCCCGAGTTGCGGCGGGCGGTAGGCGCTGCCCACGCCGGCGGTGCGCCGGCCGCGCGACCGTGACGCCGGCGCAGCTCCGTGTCGCGGCACCGGGCCAAGGGGTACAGCGCGCCGGGTGCGGCACCGAGCCAGAGCAGGCGCTGGAGCTGGAGGACGTCAAGAACATGGTTCTGTATGAGAGAGGGCGCAAACGCAAAGATGGCCCCCTGACGGCGCAACAGCCCCCGCCCACCAAACGCAACCCGGGCTACATCACCGCTATCCGCCTAACCCGCCGCCCTCACGCCACCCGACCCCGCCTACCGAACCACACACATTCAACTCTTCCCCCCACATCGATCCCAACAGCTCCACAACCCCAGCTCACTGCCTTGTCTTGCACCCAACCCTTGTCTGCCTTACCTGCCGCCGCCCCGCCTAGCCGACTCACCGGCTCCACGTCTGGTCTCAACTACCTAGATCACTTTTATATTGGTAGGTCGAGGAAGGGGGTCCGGCGCGAAGCGGCGGACCCCCTTCCTCGGGTGAGACCAGACGTGGAGCCAAGGAAACACCCGGAGGCGGGGCGGCGGCCTGTTGCCCTCTAAGGATCAACAGGCAGAGATCAACACCTAGAGATCAACAACCGCCGGACGGGCGCTCGACGAGCTGGTTGGCGCGACGGGTCAACCGCTCGTGGCCGAACCGCGAGCGGACTCCTGCTTTCACGCTTGCTGTTTGGATGGGGGCGGTGGTGTCCGGCCTTGGGGTGAGGCTCCGACCGGCGGCGAGCTGACTCGCTTTCACGCTGTCGGCCGTTTGGCCTGACTGCCTTTCGCTGTGTCGCTCGTCGCCGGTCGGGGATCTCCCGGCGTGACTTGATAGGAGCGTGGCCGCGCCCTCAAGCAAGCCGTGTCCGCCGGGGGTCCACTCAACAGAGATCGAAGGTGGACAAGCCAATGATTGTCCTTGGGGCGGACATGCATAAGCGCTCACACACGATCGCCGCGGTTGGCTCGATAACCGGCGAGCTGCTCGGCGAGAGAACGGTCCAGGTCGGCGTGCGTGGGTTCGGCGCGTTGTTGGTCTGGGCGCGTGGGCTGGATGGCGAGCGGGTCTGGGCGCTCGAGGACTGCCGGCATGTGTCGGGATCCTTCGAGCGCTTCCTGATCGAGCGCGGAGAACGTGTTGTGCGCGTCCCGACGAGGTTGATGGCGAATGCGCGGCGCGGCGGCCGTGAGCGCGGGAAGTCCGACAGCATCGACGCGATCGCCGTCGCCAGAGCGGCGCTGCGCGAAGGCCTCAACAAGCTGCCGGCGGCGCAGCTTGAAGGTCCCGAGCTCGACCTGCGGCTGCTGGTCGATCACCGCGAGCGGCTGGTCCGTCAGCGCGTCGCGCTCAACAACACGCTGCAGTGGCATCTGCACGACCTCTGGCCCGAGCTCACGCTCCCCGGCGGCGCGCTGTTCTCGACCAAGTGGGGCACCCGCATCGCTAGGCGCCTGGCCCGCGCCGAACAGTCGACACGGGTCCGCATCGCCCGCGACGAGCTGCGCCGTCTGCGCGAGCTCACCCAGACGATCAAATCCCTGGAAGCCGAGATCGCCGCGCTCGTCGCGAGCATCGCGCCGCAGCTGCTCTCAGAGCCCGGCTTCGGGCCACTGACCGCCGCCAAGCTCGTCGGCGAGATCGCCGGCGCCAGCCGCTTTGCCAGCGACGCCAAACTCGCCCGCTCCGCCGGACTCGCACCGATCCCCGTCAGCTCGGCAAAACCAACCGCCACCGCCTCGACCGCGGCGGCAACCGCCAGCTCAACGCGGCGATCCATCGCGTCGCCATCACCCGCGCCCGCTGCCACCCCGAGACCCAGACCTACATCACTCGCAAGACCGCCGAAGGCAAGACCCACCGCGAAGCCATCCGCTGCCTCAAGCGCCACCTCGCACGCCGCATCTGGCACCTCCTCCAGCCACCCACCCCCAGCACCGAACAGCTCTCCTCCTCATCAACCCCTTGACATAGGAGACGCGATAGGAGTAGCGCGCCGTGGGCTGCGCCGGCGCTGGCACGGAGTGTCGAGTTGCATGGATAGCGGCAGCGTGACTTATCGGCGTTGGAGTCTGCGCGCTCGCACGTCGGCAGGGTCGGGACGGGGAAAGCAGACCCGGGGCAGGCCGGGGTGCTCACGGGCCACGACGTGCAGACGAGACGATTAGGCTTCGTGACGTCAACGAACCAAGGAGACGCTACGTGTCTGTCAGTACCGAAAAGCCAGCGGGCGTCACTGCGATCCGCCCTTTTCACGTTGACACTACGGACGAGGCCCTGGACGACCTCCGTCGACGCATCGCGGCCACGCAGTGGCCGGAGAAGGAGACCGTTCCAGATGACTCGCAGGGCGTGCCGCTCGCGACGATGCAGGAGCTCGCGCGCTACTGGGGGACCGAATACGACTGGCGCAAGTGCGAGGCAGAGCTGAACGCGCTGCCGCAGTTCATCACCGAGATCGACGGTCTCGACATCCACTTCATCCACGTGCGCTCGCAACATGAAGACGCGTTGCCACTCGTCGTCAATCACGGATGGCCCGGCTCGATCATCGAGCAGCTGAAGATCATCGATCGGCTGACCGATCCGACGGCACACGGCGCGAGCGCAGCGGACGCCTTCCACGTCGTGATTCCGTCGATGCCGGGTTACGGGTTCTCCGGCAAGCCCACGGGCACGGGTTGGGGCCCGGAGCGCATGGGGCGCGCCTGGGCGGAGCTGATGAAGCGCCTCGGCTACAGCCGCTACGTCGCCCAGGGCGGCGACTGGGGTGCCTTCGTGGTCGATCAGATGGGCCTGCAGGCACCCGAGGGACTGCTCGCGATCCACACCAACATGCCTGCGACCGTTCCGGCCGACGTGGACAAGGCCTCCCTGGCCGGCGACCCGCCGCCATCCGGCCTCTCAGCCGAGGAACGGCGCGCGTACGACCAGCTGATCAGAACATACGGCCAGGTCGAGTACGCCCAAATGATGGCGGCGCGTCCGCAAACCCTGTACGGCATCGCGGATTCGCCGGTCGGGCTGGCTGCGTGGCTTCTTGACCACAACGACGCTGACGCCCAGCCCGCCGCCGCGGTGGTTTCCGCTCTGGAGCGCACCGAGAGCGCGACGGGCGAGCTGACGCGTGACGAGGTCCTCGACAACATCACGCTCTACTGGCTGACGAACACAGGGGTCTCTGCGTCTCGTCTCTATTGGGAATACAAGGGGGGTTTCTTCAACGCCAAAGGTGTTTCCATCCCCGTTGCCGTGACCGTCTTTCCCGGCGAGCAGTACCAAGCGCCGCGGAACTGGGCCGAGCGGGCCTACCCCAACCTCGTCTACTTCAACAAGGTCGACAAGGGCGGCCACTTCGCCGCCTGGGAAGAGCCCGAACTGTTCGCGACCGAGATCCGCGCCGCGTTCCGATCGCTCCGCTAAATGCCGCGCGCGAGTGTTCGCCCTGGCGTCGCTTGGCGCGCCGTAGATCGGGCCCGGTCACTACTGCTCTGGACGAGAAGGAGCAGTCTTGCGAGTCGGCGCCTCGGCGACCGTGGCGCTATCGCTATGCGCGACGTGCGAGCGTCTCGGCCGGCACCGAGCTGGCTCCCGCAGTGGACGAAAGGCGAGCGCGTTGGCGGCCGCCATGGCTTTGCGCATGCCCGCTCCGATGCGGCCCAACAAGGCCGAGGATGACCACCACCACGCGGTGCAAGATCCTGCTGTCCTCCCCGGTGTCGGCGGCCGGCTGTAGGGCCGCGTCTCAGTTGGGTCTCATCAGGGCCCCGTAGCGTCGGCCGAGCGGACAGACCCTCGAAGCCCGGGAGGTAGTGATGAAGCACCTCGGCCGCTCATCCCCCGTCCTGCTGTGCGCCGCGGCGCTCGCGGCGCTGGCCGTGTACGCCGACGCCGACCCAGGTGCGGAGGAGTCGGCCCGCGCCGGCTCCGGCTCGGCCGCCGACGTACCGCTCAAGGACGCAAAGCTCAACATCGAGCACAACGCGACCGACAAGGACACCGGCTTTCAGGGGTTCATCGACAGCGAGGGCTGGCGGCGGCTCGAAGTGCGCGGGCCCGCCGGCGACGTGCTGGCATTCGAGGGCCGCGGCAACCTCGGCGAGCTCGGGCTGACCGAGCTGTTCTTCGAGACCGTCGAGCCCGAGAACGCCAAGGTGCCGATCGACGAGATGCTCGCCAAACTACCCGAGGGGAACTACACGATCGCCGGCCCTGGGCAGGAGAACGGCACAAGTACGGGCCAGACCTCCGGAACGGCCCGGCTGACGCACGACATCCCCGCGGGCCCGAAGCTCATCTCCCCCCGCGAAGGGGCACGGGTGCCGGTGCGCGGCATCGTCGCCCGCTGGAGGCCCGTGTCCAAGACGATCACCGGTAAGCCCGTGAAGATCATCGCGTACCAGCTCATCGTGGAGAAGGACGTCGAGCCTCACCGCCACATGATCGGGAAGTTCGGGCTGAGCATGTACCTGCCTCGGTCGGTGACACGCATCAAGGTGCCGGACGGATTTCTCCAGCGCCGCACCGCGTACAACTGGGAGGTGCTGGCGATCGAGCGCAGCGGGAACCAAACGCTCTCGTCCGGCTCATTCCGAACGCGCTAGTCGCGTCTCGACCCCGCTTTGCCACTTGCGCTTCGCGCGATTTGCGAAAGCGACGGCGGCGTCAGGCGAGACGCCCGCCAATCGTCCCACGCAGGAGCGAGCGCCGGCTCGCTGGAGACGTCTCCCTCCGTGCGGGAGCGGCACTCTTGCCGCGAGCCGCCAAGTGCGGCTCGCATAGGAAGGAGGACCGCGGCTGGTCGCGGTCGGCCGGGATCACGCGAATCCCGTTTGGGAGGGAATTAGCCTTGTTACGGGGGGCGACTCCTCGGGGCAGCGTCGAGACTCTGTTTACATAGTGGCCAGGTCTTGTACAGTCTCTCAAATGGCGCAAGACGGAGAGCACAACTTGCGTATCGGCGAGCTCAGCCGACGCGTCGGCGTCAGCCCAGAGCTCCTGCGCGCGTGGCAGCGCCGCTACGGCTTGCTTCATCCGGCCCGAACCAAGGGCGGTCTGCGCCTCTACTCCGCCGAGGACGTGCGGCGCGTGAGGGCCATGCAGGCGCATCTCGACGGCGGGCTGTCGGCCGCCGAGGCGGCTCGGCTGGCTTCCGCCGACGACAGCGCCGCGGGCGCCGCCGAGTACGGCGATGCCATCCAGCGGGGGGTCGGGGAGCTGCGCGAGGCCCTTGATGCCATGGACGCCGACGCGGCGCACGCCGTCCTCGACGGCCTGCTCGCCTCCTTCACGCTTGAGGCCGTCCTCTCAGGCGTCTTACTGCCGTACCTGCGCGAACTCGGCGAGCGCTGGCAGCGCGGCGAGGCCTCCGTCGCTCAGGAGCACTTCGCCAGCAACCTGCTCCGCGCGCGCCTGCTCGCACTGGCCCGTGGCTGGGAGCGCGGGGAGGGCCCCATCGCGCTGTTGGCGTGCGCGCCTGGAGAACAGCACGACCTCCCGCTGATCGCCTTCGGACTGGCACTGCGTGGCCGCGGCTGGCGGATCGTGTTCCTCGGGACGGACACGCCCGCGGCCAGCATCGCCGAGACCGCCGAACGCCTGCGCCCGGCACTCGTGGTGGTTAGCTCCATGACCCCGCGCGGCTTCCGGCGGGAGGCCGACGCGCTCGCGGCGCTCGCGCGTGAGCACCGGTTGGTCATCGCCGGCGCCGGTGCGGGCGAGAGGCTCGCGCAGTCGCTCGGCTCCTCGCTGCTCCGGGGTGACCCGGTGGCCGCCGCCGGCGCCGTCTAGAACCCCCGCTCCGTTCGCCGCCATCGCCTGCTCCGGCCCTGCGCCGACGGGTGCCCGTCCCTGGCTTGTACCGGTCCCGCGCCGCGCTGGGGCTCCCGACTCCTCTTGCCGGACTCCTTGACTAAAGCTGAACGGGACCCTTGACAAGAGTTGGACAATATCTGTACAGTATCTGGGCATGTTCGGTACACGCTCATTAAGGAGGACCACATGAAGGCGCTCAACGCGCTCGCAGCTGCGCTCGTCATCGTCGGCGGGCTCAACTGGGGCCTCGTCGCGCTCGCCGAGTTCGACCTGGTCGCTTGGCTCGTCGGAGAGGACTTCGGCCAGACGAACGCCGCCAGCCGCATCGTCTACGGGCTCGTCGGCCTCGCCGCCGTCTACGGCATCGCCCAGCTCGCGAGCCGCGAAACCAGCATCAGCACCGGCGGAGCTCGCTCCGCCTCCACCCAGGCATGAAAGGAACCACAATGCGAAAGCTGATACTCCCCGCCGTCGTCCTCGTCGTCGCGCTCGCCACGGCGGCCGTGGCCCTCGGCGGCAACAACTCCGGCTCGACGGCCCAGCCGGCCGCCAAGCCGACGAAGAACATCGTCCAGACCGCCGGAGCGGCGGGCGACTTCGACACCCTCGTCTCTCTCGTCAAGCGGGCCGGGCTGGCCAAGACGCTGTCGGGCAAGGGACCGTTCACGGTCTTCGCGCCGACAGACGCGGCCTTCAAGAAGGTGCCCGCGAGCACGCTCGAGGCGCTGCAGAAGGACCGTGCCGCGCTGCGGAACGTGCTCCTCTACCACGCGGCCGCAGGCCGCTACCCCGCGAAGCGGGTCGTCAAGCAAAAGTCAATCGAGACGCTGGCCGGCCAGCGCGTCAAGGTGAGCACCCGCGGGGACACCGTCCGCGTGGCTGGCGCCAAGGTCGTCCAGGCCGACGTGCGCACCTCGAACGGCGTGATCCACGCCATCAACCGCGTGCTCATCCCGCCCCAGTAGTCGCAGACCTCACCGCACCCCAAGGCCCCCGGGCGCGTCACCGTGCCCGGGGGCCTTCGCATGAGCCGAGAAGGGCCCGAACCTACGAGCTACGGCTCACGAGTCCGCTTCTCCGAACCGTCCCGCCGCCTCGCGGCATGGGGCTTTCTTACCCCTTCGCGCGAGAGCGACCGTCGCAGCGCCGCCAACTGCTGCATTCCATCTCGGAAGCTGTGGCTAGCTCACCCTTCGACATCGGACGGGGTTTGACTGACCTTAAGACGCTAGGTCGCCCGGCCTCGCGTCCATCGTGGCGCTGTGTCCCGGGCCCAGCCAGTGTTCGACGTGGCCGTCCGCAAACCGGAGGTCGAGAAACGCGAAGGCCGCCGCCTCTACGTCGACGTCCCTTCGCTGCCAGCCACACGCACAAGGGCGCCCTTTCGAGCACACGAGGGGCGGAGGGTTCACAGTTATCGAGCGCTGCACATCACGCTGGCGGTCCCGGGTAGGTCATCGCGTAGCAGGCCTAACCGACCGGAGGAGGCAGCATGATCAGACGAGTGGTGCTCGCGGCGGTGGCCGCGTTGGCGCTGACCGCAGGCGTGGCGCTGGCCACCCATGACGGCGCGTCTGGGCAAGCTGGGGACGCGCGCGTGGAGGCGCTCTTCGAGCAGACGACCCGCTCGACCCAGTGGGAGCTGGTCGAGCGCGTGAGACTGGGCTTCGACGCCCACCATCCCGAGGGGGTCGTGAAGGTCGGGGACCGCTTCTTCCTTTCCACCGTCGAGGTCACCGAGCCGACGGTCCGCTGCCCCACGACCTGCGACGGGACCGACCGCAGCCCGGGCAAGGGCCTGGGCTGGATGATCGAGTTCGACGCCCAGGGCAACAAGCTGCGTGAGGTCCGCGTGGACGATGGCGCGACGATCTACCACCCGGGCGGCCTCGACTACGACGGCCGCCGGCTGTGGACGGCGGTGGCCGAGTACCGGCCCAACAAGCCGTCGATCATCTACAGCATGAGCCCGCGCACGCTGCGGCCGCGGGCCGAGTTCCGCACGCCCGACCACATCGGCGGGATCGCCCACGACACCGAGCGCGATCGCATCGTCGGGCTCAACTGGGGCTCCCGGCTCGCCTACGAGTGGAGCCTTGAGGGCCGTGAGCGGCGAGTCGACCCCAATCCGTCCCATTACGTTGACTACCAGGACTGTAAGTTCCTGACCGTCGAGCGCGGCACACGGCCGGGGATGATCTGCGGGGGCATCGCCAGCTACACGCCCCCGGGCGGCCAGTCCTTCGAGCTGGGTGGGCTCGGGATCGTGAGCCTACCCGGCATGCGCCCGCAGCACGAGGTCCCGTTCACCCAGTACACGCCCCAGAACCACGTCGCCACCCGCAACGCGATGGACGTCGAGGCCGTGGGCGACCGGCTACGCCTCTACCTGGTGGCCGACGACGACGACTCGGAGATGCTGGTCTACGAGACCGCCGCCGGCTGATTCAGGTTCTGGCGCTCGTCCGCCGCTCAAGGCGCTCCGATCGGCAGCCGCGGCCCGCATTGACCGGGTTGCAGCGCGCCGGGAGCCCCTCGGGCAGGCGGGCGACCTAGTCGCTGTCGCAGCGGCCCGTCATGCCGACCTGCGGAAATCGGTCGAGATCAGCTGGGCGCCGCTCGCCAGCGCGACCAGGAGCATTTCCGGGTCGCGCGACGTGACCGTCGCAAGGGATGTCGGAGCCTGTGCGGATCAGGTAGCCCTGACGCACGAGCGACTAGATCTATGCCGCGTTCGCGCCCATCGGCTCGTTGCGCTTCATGAAGGCCGCGTGGCGCGTGATAGCGGGAGTGGCTGTGCGTCTGGCCGCTCAGTACTGCGTGCGTGCCCCTGACACTAGGGCTTGCCGTTAGCCACAAACTGGTACGCGGGCCTCCGCGACGCCATCGAGAACTCCAGCGTGTACTCATTCGTTGCGAACTTGCCGTGTAACTCGCCGACAACGCCGGCGAAGTCGCCGGTGCCCCCGAAGATCGCCGCCTTGAGTCCGCGGCGTCGAAGTCGAGCAGCCCGCCCCCACCAGGCTGCCCCTCAACGTTTTCCCGCCGGGCTTATCGGGGTCGACGTCCTCCAGGGTCCAGTTGGCGTGGCACAGCCACATGTTCGGCGCGCGGACATGCAGACACGTACCGTTGTGCTCGCCAACGACCACGTTGCCCTGGCGGAGCATGTCAGCGAACACCCGGACCGTGCCGAGATCGGGAGGGCCTCCGGTTGGCAGGGGCGGCCCGACCGGCACCGGGGGGATCACCCTAGTCGGGAAGATCGGGGTGGCGCCCAACACGAGCGTGGGCATCTCTGCCTCCTTACATCACGGCTCCCCTAGCCCATGTGCCGGGTCCCGTCTGTCCGACACGGTGGCGTCGCTTCGCACCCATAGGCCACGTTGCAACACTCGCGATTGATGGCCGAGAAGCGGTGTCCCAAGTGTGGGGAAGCCAAGCCCGGGGACGCCTTTCCGATGCAGCGAGCATTTCCATCCGGTCGAAGCCCCTGGTGCCGTGCCTGCCACGCCTTGGCGAAGGGGGAGTACCGCCAACTCCATGGCGAGCGCTTGAACGCCGCCCGCCGTCGCGACCCCATCCCCGAACGAACCTGCCGCACCTGCCGACAGCCGTTCATTCTGGTCCGCAGGAATCAGAACTACTGCCGCCCGTGGTGCCGCGAGCATAGGTATTTGGCTCTTATCGAGGGCTGGCGGGACTGCTTCGGGCGACTACTCCCGCAGGCCGGCGGCTTCGAGGGCTTCGCCGCGAGTGGGGAAGAACTCCATACGCACGACCTTGGCGTCCTGGACCGTCCAGACCTGGGCGTAGGAGTTCCACTCCACCTCGATCCCGCTCGTCCGCGCTCGCATCCGCTGGCTCTGAACGACGACGACCTGCTCGCCAGCGTCGATGAACTCGTCGTACTCGAAACTCGTCGTCTCCCACGCCGAGAGCCATGTGCGCCAGAAGGTCCGGACCCCGTCGTGGCCGACGTACACGGGATCGAAGCCAAACTCGGCCACCCTCAGGACATGCCATTCGATCTCCGGATCGTAGGCCGCGAAGACAGCCGTGAAATCGCCGCGCTCGTGTGCCTCGTAAACCCTGCGCACCAGCTCCACGTCCTCCTGCGACATCGATTGCCGAGTATCCCGCAAGCGACGCGCGGCGTAGGCCACTCCTCAACGAAGACTGGCCCCGCAGGAATCCCGTGCGCCTCTGAGTCTGTTGCCTCGGCGCGTTGCTCGCGCTTCGGCTGTCTTTGCTCTCTGGGGGCCGGGGTTGATGGCCGCAGGGCCAGTTCCACAAGCTTACTCCTCTCCGAGCGACAAACGAAGGAGTTTCGCTAGTCGTCTCGCCGGACCCTCTAGCCCCCGGCGGAAACCCCACTTGACCGACGCGCGTCAGAAAGTTGGCCGCTCGGCGTTTCCCGTTCCCCGCCACGAGGTTGGGCAGAGCTCGTTCACGGCCACATGGTCTCCTCGACAGTCCCCATTCCGGTGAGCCGAATGTAAGCCCAACCGGACAGCTGCCTCCGCGCTCTCGTGCACGACGAACGCGCAGTCCCGTTGGCAGCCAAGCTCACGCCCGCTCAGCTCGGCGAGCAGCAGTCTGAGCGAGCGGCCGCCAGACGCCCGCCTTGGACGAGAAGCGAGCGTGTCCTCTTGCCGGACGCTCACTAGCGCAATGCGCGAATGCAGTAGCCGGTGCCAGATGGTGCTCGTTGTCGGATCTGCCTCGATGCGGCACTCCTGCCCGCCGCGATCCCGGCTTCGCTCGCGCTAGCACTATTCGTTCGGAGCGAGCGAAACGAGACGCCCGCTCTTCTTTGGGATACGGAAACTGAGCGTTGCCCCTCGGTCCGTTCCCTGGCGATCGCTTGCGATCGAGACTAGTGTGGACCGACTGGCCTGAGCGCGCTGATGCTGCGCGCACTATTCAAAGGAGACCCGCCACCATGAGGGATGCCATCGCGACCAAGGGGTCAAGGCGACTGGTGCTCGTTGTGGTTGGGCTGCTCGCGGCGGCCGCCGTGCTCCCCCTGCTCGTGCCGCCGAGTGCGGTGGCCTGGGAGTTGCTGCCTTTGGAGGCCAGGCTGGCTTTGGAGGCCACGGAGATCAGCTCCGCGAAGGTCTGTGGGGCGAGCGAGTGCAGGGAGGTCTCCGATCCGGAGGCGGCGACGGCGCTCGCGGTCGGCCCCACCCCCCGGGGTACGGACGACCCCGTGCGCGGGCTGCCCTGGTACAAGAGCACGCTCACGATCCCCGCCGAGGAGCGCGGCGAGGTGGACCGCGTCTCCGTCACCGTGGTGCCCTCCGCCGGGCTGATGCGCGTGGGGGAGGACGGGAACGGGGTCTGGGTGACCCTGCCCAGCCAGAGCAAAGAGGCCTACGCGAAGCTCACAGCCGGGCTTACGCCCCGCCCGGCGAGGACGCTTCCGAGCGTGGGCGAGGACGCGCTGCCGGTCGCCCGCGTCGACGAGGTCTTCGACCCGAGTGCGGCCACCCCGGCGCAGGCGAGCGACGGCTCGAACGTTTGGATCGTCGCGCTGGCCGGCGGCGTGCTAGCGGCGCTCATGGCGGGGTTGCTGCTCACGATCCGCCACCGCCGCGCGTCGACGCCGCCAGCGGCGCCCGAGGCACCGGCGTAGGGACGGTCCGGTCGGCCCAAGACATCCAGTAGGGGCCAGGACACTCCGGGATTCGACGGGTCGGGGGCTGGTCCGGCTCCCGCTAGGCCACGAACGAGGGCAACCGAAGCTGTTGCTTTCGCCTGACAGCGGCAGCAGACTGCTACGCGGCCAGCGGCAGCAACGCCACCCTGAGCGGAACCTGGGAGGGCTTCTGGGAGCCCTGGCACTAGGGGATTCGTTTGGTAGATACTCGATAGGGAGAGGCGAACCTTTCGGCCCTTGGGCTCCGCTCTGCGGCGGGGACATCTCAGCGAGTGGTTGGCTCGTCTTCGTGAGCCGCGAGGAACCGGAGGATCCGATTCGCTTGTCGCTGAAAATTGACGGCAGCGTCCGCGAGCTTCTGACCTTTGCGTAGGCCGGCCGTCGTCCCACCGTATGGGGGCGGGTCCGTCATATAGATCAGCGCCCACTCCTGGGCGGCGTCGCCAGCGCCGACAAGCATCCGGTAGAGCCGCTCGCCGTAGCGAAGGTTTGAGGGCACCTCCGCGAATTCAGACCGCACCCGACCGCCCTCGCGACCGAGTCTCTTCACGATCCGGCCACCTTCTCGAAGTCGCCGCGCTTGGCCGGCGCCTCAGCACTCTCGGCTTGTCTCTTCCAGCCGACCAGCTCTTGCACGTACCGCTTTAGCCACCTTTCGGCGTTGGCCTCAGTGAACCCTTGCTCGTTGGTCGAGCCTCCGCCACACGCCACGCCGATCAGCGCGGAGGACCAGAGGAGACCCGCGAGCAGCAGGACCGCCTTCATGACCGCTGAGTCTATGACTGCTACGGATTCCGTTAGGGCGGCGAACTTCTACGTCCGGCGACTTAGTAGGGCAGCGTCTCACCCTTGCCGTGCCGGGCGCGAGCGGGGCGGCTCCGGCCGTTCCCGCGCCCCCGCCGAAGCGCCGTAAAGGACCTCGGCCTCGCTCTGTAAGCCCGCGTAAGCGCGCCCGCGCGCCCCGACCCATACCAACACTCCCCCTGGCCGGGGCCGCCCGCTAACGGCCGGTAGAAGGGGCCCCCTCTCGCTTCTCGTTGGGCTTACGGTCATCCTGGACGCGGCCCGTGAAGCGGCGGATACTGGGCGGGTGATGTCGCAGCCGCCCGTGGAGATTCTCCGGGCAGGTTTTGATGCCTTCAACCGAGGCGACTACGACTCGTGGCTCGAGGCCTTTTCCGAGGACGTGGAGGTCCGTGATCTTGCAGAGACTCCGGATACGGGTGTGTTTCACGGGCATGCCGGTGTACGCGCATGGCTGGCAAAGCTGCAGGAGGCTTGGGGCGACGAATTCCGGTTCGAGCCGAGGTCCTTCACAGAAGGCGATGGGGTAGTCGTAGCCGACGTGCAAGCGACCGCAACTGGGATTGGCGGCGGCGTCCCAATCGATATGAGCCTCCATCTCGCGTTCCGTTTGCGTGACGGAGAGATCAATTGGACCCAGGGTTTCCTGGACCGGGGCGCCGCCCTCGAAGCCGTGGGGCTGCGGGAGTAGGCCGCGCGACTGTCTCGGCTACTCCAATTCGCCCAACGAGATGCGAGAGGGGGAAAGGGCTATCTGCCGCGCAACTCGCCACGGGGGGCGCGCCTCGCTCCAATCTGGCTCAGTCGCGCAGCGCGTTCCGTTGGCAGCGGCGTAGCGTGCGGCGCTCGCTGCGAGTCGGCGTGCCGTAGATCACCGAGATCGGGAACACGTGCGGCTCGGCCCCGTTGAACGCAACCGAGTAGCGCACCCGGTGTGGGATCCGGTTTCGCCGCCAAGGGCTCCGGGCTCGGACCTCGATCCCGGCGACGGTACGCGCTCGCCAGTCGTGGGATCGAAGGCAGTCACGCATCTCTCGCGCTGCCTGCTTCCGCGTGACTGCCTCAGCAGCACCGGGCACCACGGCCAGCACCACGAGCAGGACGGCCGCGGCCCGGAGCCATGCTCCGCGCTGCCACCGGCGTGCGCACCGGCCGCTTGGGTGGGGTACCAACCTGGGACGTCAGCAGAACAGGCGGAGTGTTACCTCGCTGTGGAAAAAAAGGTCTGCACTGCATCGGTCCGGAAAATAAGAGGCGCTGTCGGCCACCGGCCGAAAAAGCGCCGGACCGGGCCGCCCCACCTTGCGGAGTGCCGCTTCTTGTCCAACTCGACAGCTGGGTCCGTCGGCCCGGCACTCTCGCTTCTGCCTCAAAGCAGCAGCTACGGGTCGCTGCACGACAAGCGAGCGGCCGCGCCCCGATTCGACCTTGCCGCTCCTTGACGGAAGGAGTAGCGTCGCACGAACCCGCTCAGAGGAGACCCCGAAATGGCTGCCAACCTTGCCGTCCTGGGTGCCGCCGTCGACGCGTGGAATGCGCATGACCGGGACCGGTACGTGGCCGGCTACCTCCCGGACGTGAAGCTCCACGGCTTCCCGGAGGGAGTCGACGATGCGGCCACCCTCGGTGACTTCTTCGCCGGGTTCTGGGAGGCCGTCCCGGACGCCCGACTCGCGCTCGGCGACGCGTTCGAGGCCGGCGACCAGGCCGCGGCGCGCCTGACCATCACTGGAACCCACGAGGGCGAACTCATGGGCGTCGCGGCGAGCCACCGCTCGATCTCGGTGGAAGTCATCACGATCCTGCGCTTCGGGGGCGACGGGCGGATCGCCGAGCGTTGGAACGTCGCCGACTTCCTGTCGATGCTGCAGCAGATCGGCGCCATCCCCGCTGCCGCTTAGAGGGAGCGGGACCCAGGCTCGCGGCGACGGGCTCCCGTGCCCACGGAAACCGCTTCGAGGCGCTTCGCTCCCGAGAAGGCCGTTCAGGCCGGCGCGGGGCGGGCTCGCTCGGGGTAGTCGCGCCGCGCTCGCCAGGTGGCGACGAGCAATGCACCGAGGCCGACCACCGTGGCGGCGAACCACACGATTCCGCCGACGATGGGGATGATCGCCAGCACACGCAGGATGGCTAGCCCAGCGAGAAAGGCGAGCACACGTCCGCGCGGCGGGCCGAGGAGGCGACGGCCGAGAAGCCAAGCGCTCGTGGTGTATCCGATTGCGTACAGCGGCAGCAGCGCGAGCAGCAACGCCACCCCTAGCGGAATTCCCACGAGCGTCACGAGGGCGATCACGGCGAGAATCGGCAGGCCGAAGAACAACAGGAGACCCCAACCGATCGTCGCGCCGATGCTGTTGCTCGCCGCCGCGAAGGCGGCTTCCAGCGCCCGCGGCGCCAGCCACAGGAGCAGCAGCCCGAGAATCAGCGCGGACACGGAAACGGCGACCCACAGCGCGGCCGCTCCGATAAAGCCGCCTGGGTCGGTGATCTCGTCGACGCTCACGCGGTCGATATCGCCTTCGACCGTCGCTCCGGCGGGCACCACCGGCCGCTCGTCGCCGTAGATGAGGTCCCCCTCGACGCGGGCGCCGGACGCGAGCGTCGCACGGTCGGCGACGGCCACCGCGTCTCCGTCCACTGTCCCGGAGATCCTCAGCTTGCCGCTCACCACGACAAGGTCCCCGCGGACCCTGCCCGCCACTGACACGTCACCGTCGATCACCACCACATCGTCGGCGGTCTCGCCGCGGTCGATCGTGACCGGACCGGTGATCACCACACGGTCACCCGTCGATGAACCGTTCGGCGCCTGAGCCGCAGCGCTGGAGGCCGTCAGAGCCAGAATCACCAGGGCGAGCGCAACGCGTCTCATCCGCCGGAAAGCCTAACGCAGCAACAACGGGGCGTAGAGGCGCCGCGAAGCGGTCCTCTACGGCACCGGCACGGCCGAGCACGAGATGCCCGGCCCGCCCTGACTGCTGCTTTCGCCTGGAAGCACTAGCGGCCGCAGGCCTGCACTCAGTGCCGGTTTCCATGCAAAGCAGCAGTCCGCGGGTCGCTTCCGGTATGGGCCGTCGACGACCTCGGCGGCGCTTCGCTTTGCTGACTGACGACGTGAGCACCTCCGGCCGCGCCGTAGCGGGCGAGGCTAGTCAAACGCAGGCAACTTCGCTCTCCACTGGAACACGATCTCGATCGGCGCATCAGAGAGCGCTTGCCGATTGACGTTGGAGAACGACATTCCGAGGTCGGCGTCCATCGAGTGTTCGGCGGCGACGTCGGCGCCCCACGCAACCAGTTTGGAGTAAGGCACCGGATCCGACGGATCGTCCCGAAGCGAACCACTGCCAAGCCAGCGCTCCACATGTCCGTCGTCGAACCGAAGGTCGACGAACGCAATTGCATAGGCGGAAGCAGCCGCTGAACCGTTGTGAGGCTCGCCGGCGATGTGGACGACGGCACCTTTGCGGAGGATCTCCGGCGCAGGCTCCTTCACTGTCGTAAGCCTACGAACACACTGCCCGCTCGAACAGCTTCGCTTTCGCAGTCGGCTGCTTGCGAGGTCGCGGCCGAGCGGAGGCTGGTATCCATGCAAGGCGTTAGCGGGCTGCGGACTAGCGGCTTTCGTCCAAAGCGACAGCGCGCTCGGTGCACCGATGCCGAACCGAGCGTGGAGCCGAGCGTATGAGCGACGATGCTTCGGCTTCACCGGAGACCCGGCCGGGTGCCGGGCCTCCGGTCATGCGACGAGTGCCAGGGTCACCCGGCGACGACGTGCTTGACCTCCGCCATGTAGCGGTCGGCGGCCGCGTCGGCCTCGTCCGGGCTGCTCCCCTGCTCGCGCGCGCTCAGGTAGGCGGCGTACCAGTCCCACCAGTCGTGCGGTGGCGCGGCCTTCTCGAAGCGGTCGTGGTGCTCGGCCGTCTCGTGCAACAGCTCGGCCAGCGAAGCGACGTCCATCTCAGTCCTCCCATTCCCGGCCGGGGAGCCGGGTTGTGACCTCTTGGAGCAGCCAGCCGTTGCCATCCGGATCGCTGAACGACGCGAGCGCGAAATACGAGCGCCCTGGTACCGACTCGAGGCCCGGGGGCCGCTGCTCGAACACCTCGCTGACGTCCACGCCGCGGCTGATGAGATCGGCCCGGGCGGCGTCGATGTCCTCGACCACCAGCTCCAAACCCTGAAGCGAGCCAGGCTCGTCTGTGGTGATGCCCGTGCCGAAGTGGATCGAGCACTGCGAGCGGGGCGGCGTGAACTGCACCGCTCGGAAGTCGTCGCCGGCGGCCAGGTCTGCGTCCAGCCGCCATCCGAGGCTCTGGTAGAAGCTCTTTGCCCGATCGACGTCGGAGACGGGCAACGTCACCACCTCGAGCTTCATGTCGATCGTCCCCACTTCCGGGACCTCCGTCGAGTTACCGGTGCTCTCGCCAGTGCTCATGTTGACCTCCGTCGGTCGGGCGCGCCATAACAGGGCGACGCCGGGCTCACCGATCCGTGCAGTGCGCGCCAACGACGGCTAGAACGTCGACGCTGCGCAGCCTGGGCTGCGGGAATCAGCACGAGCCCGCCTTCCTAGTCGCCCCCTCGGTCAATCCCGACCGAGAACGCTGCCTCGAGGCGGGACCCACTCTCCTCTTCCGGGGGGGAAAGTCAAGGATGTGCTCGCGCTCCCTCCTGGCCAGACGGGACCGGCGGACCCGCTCAGAGAGCAGCATCGGCTCCGAGTCCAAAATAGCCGAGCGCGCGCTCCTGCTTTCTCTTTGAAGGAGGGCCGGCTGTCAAGCTGGCGGCGCGCGGTCGTTGGTGCTCCCGTCTGAGGTGAGCGGGTCGCTCATTTCTCTTTCGGCGCTGGTGGCGCAGATTGTTCGTGGGAGCTGTCTCGGCTTCTCAATTCCATGCGGGGCCGTCAGGCGGCCAGAAAGCAGCTGGAGCTTGCCGAGAGGTCGGGGCCGCTCGTCTGGGAGCGGGCGGGCTTGAAAGGTTGTTGGCGGTTGAGGATGTGCCAGCAGGCAGTGAGGATCTTCCGGGCGACCGAGGACTTGGCGGGGTTCTTGCCGGCGCGCTTGACGAGCTCGCTGTAGTGCTGGTGCCAGGGGTAGGTCGGCCTCCAAGCGGCGTGTGCCGCTTCGACGGCGGCCCAGCGCAGCGTGCGCGATCCGGCTTTCGACAGCGCTCCTGTGCGTGAGCGGTCGCCGGACTGGTTGACGCGCGGAGCGAGGCCGGCGTAGCCGATCAGCTTGCGCGGCGTGGAGAAGCGGCTGACGTCGCCGATCTCGCTGGCGAGCGTCAAGCCGAGCAGGTCACCGACGCCGGGGATCGTCTTCAGCAGCACGACGCGCGCGTCGGCTTTCGCGGTCTGGCGCAGCTCGCGCTCGAGCGGGACGAGGCGCTCGTCGAACAGCTCGATGACGGCAAGCGCCTCGGCGATCGAGCGGCGCCAGGTCTCCTCGACGCCGCGGTCGGCAAGCACTTGCATCGCGTCGTCGGCGCGCAGCCGGTCGAGCGAGATGCGCGGCCCCCACTGGGTGAGCAGCCCGAAGATCCGGTTCATCGCCGACGCCCGCAGGCGGACCAGGTGCATCCGCCGGCGCAGCCGCTCGCGCAGCGCCCGCTCATCGAGCGACGGCACCCACAACGACGGCACTAGGTCGCGGCGACAGAGTTCGGCGAGCACGCGCGCGTCGACCCTGTCGGTCTTGCAAGCGAGCGGCGCCACGTCACGAACCTTGCGCGCATGCGCGACCTGCACCCTCCAGCCGGCCGCGGACAGCTGGTCGCGGACCCAGGCCGCGCCGCTCATCATCTCCACGCACGCCCACACATCCGTGCCGAGCGTCAGAACGAGCCGCGCGAGACCGTCCGCGTCCGCCGGCACCACACCCTCGCCGGCGATCGCGCCGCCCTCCCCCAGCGCACACCACGACGCCCGTCGATACGCCCAGTCAAGCCCGACATACTGCATAGCGGGGCCTCCCCTCGCGGGTTGATCTACAGACCAACACTCAGTCTGCTGGGAGGCCCTCCTTCACGACATTCCATGCAAGGCGGCAGTCCGCGGATCGTGTGGGCGCCGTTACTGGTCCTGTTCGCGCATTGTGACCTTGCCCGAAGGTGCTGGCCCTGCGCTCTTGGATGCCTACCGCCGAGTGAGGCTCGCGGCTTGGAATGGAGCAAGCACTCAGTGGCGCCGCAACGCGAGCCGCCTCTCCAGTAGGTCCATCCGGGCGGTTGCGGCACTCTGGGCCCGCGGTCGATAGCCTCACGCGCCCCCGCGCGGAAAGAGCGAGAGCAGTAGGTGGCTCAGAGCCGGTGGCGCGCGCTTCTCGGTCGGCCGGCCGCTGGTCCGTCTACCGGTGCCGAGTAGGTAGGCCTTGGCCCGAGTGGTGCCGAAGGGTTCCACGAAGTCGTCCGGATGCCACCGACGCGTCGAGCGGGCGCGCAAGTTATCGACAAGCTTCTTGCGCCGTAGGCGCCTAGGGCTACGTTGATTCCTTCCAGCCACATATCAGAACGCATTTCAGACCGTCGGGAGCGTCTGCAGTCGGAAGGCGGCCCGTTGCTGATGCCAGGCTGGAGGAGCCGGTGCGGCCGCCCGCACTTCCCCACGGATCGCCGAGCAGCCGACAGCGGCTCGGGCGGCGCCCGCCGGTCATGGCCGGCGGGCGCATCATGGAGCGGTTCAGCGGTGGACGTTGGGTCGCCCGCCGGCCTTGAACGAGCTCGCCATGGGGGCCGGCTGCTCTACCGGATTCACCGTCCAGTCCGGGTGACCCGGCATGGGCGGCGTCGTCGTGCCGTAGAGCCATTCCTCAAGGAACGCGGTCAGGTCGCGGCCCGCGACCCGCGAGGCGAGGGCGATGAAGTCGGCGGTGCTGGCTGACTGACCGCCGTAGCGGTCCGTCCACGCCCGCTCGAGCCGCTCGAACGCTTCCACGCCGATCGTCTGACGCAAGGCGTAGAGCACCAGGGCGCCGCCTTGGTAGACGTTCGGGCTGAAGAGCGTGTCGGCGCTGGCCGGCTGGGCGACCGGGCCGAACTGTGCGCGCCATTCGTCGCCGTGAGCGTACACCGCGCGCATCAGGTCGTCGAAGTCCGAGTAGCCGACCGGATCCGGATAGTTGAGCGTGTCCTCCGCGAGGAAGCCCTTCTCTTCTGCGTAGAGAAACTCGTACCAGCTCGCGTGTCCCTCACTGAGCCACAGGTCGCTCCACTCCCAGACCGAGACGCTGTCGCCGTACCACTGGTGCGTGAGCTCATGCAGCATCACGGGATCCCATAGGCCCTGCGGGAAGTCCGTGAACCACACCCGGTCGAAAATCGACAACGTCTGCGTCTCGAGGGCGAAGCCGAGCTCCGCGTCGACCACCAGCGAGCCGTACACGTCGAACGGGTAACGGCCGGCGTGCGGCTCCAGCCAGTCCAGGTGGCCGAGCTCGACCGCCAGCAGCGGACCTATGACAGCGGTCAGGCTGGGCGCGATGATGTCGCGGAACCGCACGCCGCGATGTCGACCGCGTGAGATGAAGTCCCAATCGCCGACCGCGAGCTGAACGAGCTGGGTCGCCAGCGGCTGGCGCTGGAGATAGGTCCAGGTGCTGCGCTCGCCGTCAATCTTGTGATCCAGGAGCACTCCGTTGGCGACAGCATCTGTGCCGGCCGGAACGTCGAACCGGAACGTAAAGCTGGCCTTATCGCGTGGATGGTCGTTGGAGGGGAAAATGCGATGGGCCAGGTCGGGCTGCGGCGCGGTGGCCGAGCCGTCCGGTGTGATGAAGAACGCGCTGGTCGAGAAGTCCTGCGGATTCGGCACGGTCGGCGTGGAGGTGAAGTTCGACACCCGGACGACGAAGACACGGCCTGCGCGAATCGGGCGCTTCGGGGTCACGACCAGCTCCTCCCCGTCGCGCGTCCAGACGGCCGCCCGCCGGTTGACGGAGACCGCGCCCAGGCTGTCGCCGCCGAAGTCAAGGTTGAAGCTCGAAAGCGCCTGAGTCGCGCGCGCCACGATCCTGGCCGTGCCGTCGATCGGCTGGGCAGGATCGCTCGTCGCGTAGCGCAGGTCGAGGTGATAGTGCAGGACGTCGTAGCCCCCGTTGCCGAGGCCGGGGAAGAGCCGGTCGCCAATCTCCGCGGCGCCGGCCGACGGTGACTCGCCCGCCCTGGCAGGCGCGGCGGTGAAGACCAAGCAGAGGGCGAGCACGAGAGCCGCAAGCGATCCGCTGAAGACCACGGGCGTGCTTAAGGCGCCGGTACTAGACGGTCGGCGGAGAGGGCGACGGCGGAGCCTCATGGGCATCTCCTTCTACAGCGCGGGTCCAGGTGCCTGTACCGCGTGGCCTACCACTCCAACCACTCCAGGTCAAGAGACAGAAACCCGTCTCCGCAAGGGGTCGTCTGCGTAAGTGGCGACCTGGGGGTCCGCTACCTGCGAGATCTGGCCTGTCGACGTCCACTGCAGGTAGCGCTTCCGCTTTCGCGTGACACCAACACCGAGCCCGGACGGACCGGCTGCTGCTTTGGACGACGAGCAGGCGTCTCACGCGTGGCGCCGTCGCTTGCGCTTATCGCGCAAAGCGGCACTTAAGCAGCAACGGCTCCTTCGCATGGAATGTCATGAAGGAGGGCCTCCCAGCAGACTGAGCGTTGGTCTGTAGCTCAACCCGCGAAGGGAGGCCCTGCGATGCAGTATGTCGGGATCGATTGGGCGTATCGACGGGCGGCGTGGTGTGCGCTTGGCGAGGGCGGTGCGATCGGCGGCGAGGGGGTCGTTGCTGGCCGACGAGGACGGGCTCGCCAGGCTCGTTCTGAAGCTCGGCATCGATGTCCGAGCGTGCGTCGAGATGATGAGCGGCGCGGTCTGGGTCCACGATCAGCTGGCGGCGGCCGGCTGGCGAGGTGCAGGTCGCGCACGCGCGCAAGGTCCGCGACGTCGCGCCGCTGGCCTGCAAGACCGACAAGGTCGACGCGCGGGTGCTTGCCGAGCTCTGCCGCCGCGACTTGGTGCCGGCGCTCTGGCTGCCGTCGCTCGAGGAGCGGGCGCTGCGCGAGCAACTGCGGCGGCGGATGCACCTCGTCCGGTTGCGCGCGTCGGCGATGAACCGGATCTTCGGCCTGCTGACGCAGTGGGGACTGCGGATCTCGCTCGAGCGGCTGCGCGCAGCCGGACGCGATGGAGCTGCTCGCCGAACGCGGCGTCGACGAGACGTGGCGGCGCTCGATCGCCGAGGCGCTGGCGGTGATCGATTTGCTCGACGAGCGCGTCGCGCCACTCGAACGCGAGCTGCGCCAGGCGGCCGTAGACGAGCGAGCGGGTCGTGCTGCTCAAGACGATCCCCGGCGTCGGTGACCTGCTCGGGCTGACCTTGGCGAGCGAGATCGGCGACGTCGCCCGGTTCGCGACGCCGCGCAAGCTGATCGGCTACGCCGGTCTCGCGCCGCGCGTGCACCAGTCCGGCGAGCGGTCCCGCACCGGCGCGCTCTCGAAGGCGGGATCGCGCACGCTGCGCTGGGCCGCTGTCGAAGCCGCCCACGCCGCCTGGCGGCCGACCAACCCCTGGCACCAGCTCTACAGCCGGCATCGCCCAGCGCGCCGGCAAGAACCCCGCCAAGTCCGCCGTCGCACGCAAGATCCTGATCGCCTGCTGGCACATCCTCAACCGCCACCAACCCTTCAAACCCGCCCGCTCACAGTCGAGCGGCACCGACGTCTCGGCAAGCTCCCGCTGCTTTCTGGCCGCCTGACGGCCCCGCATGGAATTGAGAAGCCGAGACAGCTCCCACGAACAATCTGCGCAACCAGCGCCGAAAGAGAAATGAGCCCCCCGCTCCACCCAGCCGGGAGCACCCAAGACCGAGCCCCGCCACCCTTGACAGCCGGCCCTCCTTCAAAGAGAAAGCGACAGCGCGACGGTGGCGAGAGAGGAGGCGCAGGACCTGCTCCTGTCAGGCGGGACGCGGCAGCGCTGGCACGTACCCTTCGGCGATGCGCATCCTGCTCACCGGGATGTCCGGATCCGGGAAGTCGACGCTTGTGCAGGAGCTGCGACGGCGAGGCTCTGCGGCCTACGATGCCGACGATGACGGCTTCAGCGGAGCCGCGTGCGAGCGGCCAGCTACCGGCGGGTCAGCCGCGCGGCGCCCGGTTGGTGTTGCGACGCCCAGCTCGACGAGCAGGTTGCGTGCTTGGTCTGCCGGAGCCCTGAAGGGCGGGGCCCGAGCGGCCTCTGCGGGGGCTACACGCGGTCCGGTTCAGCCCCCAGGCTGCCCCGGCGCAGGCACCGGTTCGGCTGGCCGTGCGTTCCCCGACTGTGTGGAGCGCTCGACCTCGCGCATCGCATTGAGCGCGACCTGTACCCGTTCGAGCTCATGTTCGGCGTCGGCGAGCTCCTTGCGGGCTCGTTCGACGCGTTCCTCGAAGCGGGTCACTTCACGCTCGAGCACCTGCTCTGCGGAGAGCGCTCTGCCTGTCGGCTGCTGCTTGTTCTTCGCCACGTGGGATGCCTCTCTTCTGGGTCGGGTGTCTTGCCCGGTTGGGCCAAGTCCCGATGATCGCCGCAAGGCGCGCTTTTCGCCAAACTTCATGTGCGCCGCCCGAGGCGACCCCGCCGAAACGGGGCCGCCCTGCGGGCGCTCGATGAGGACCAGCTTTCGTCAGTTCCCAGGTACTCCTCCCGCCGTTCCCGCCTTCTGGGCCGGGCGGCCCTTCTTGGGGCGCCGGTAGCCGGCGGCCGCTTGGACGCTCGAGGGCCGCCACTGCGACCCGCCGCGGAGGGTCGGAACCCCTTCCTCGTTGAGCTTGTCGGCGATCGCCTGAAGGGTCATGCCGTCCGCGCGCATCGCGGCAATCCGCTCCTTGAGGTGTGGCACGTCCTCGACCGCCGGCCTGCCGGTCTTGCCGCGGCTAGCGCGGGCGGCGGCGAGGCCCTTGCGGGTCTGTTCGCCGATCCTTCTGCTCTCCCACTGTCCGACGGACATCAGCGTGCGGGCGGTCACGGCCCCGGACGTTGAGGCGGTGTCTAGCCTCACGTCGAGCACGACGAGCCGGTGGTCGTTCTCGACGAGCCATTCGACGACCTGCCCGAGGTCGGCCGCGGAGCGGCTCAGCCGTTCGAGGTCTGAGACGACGAGGCACGACGCCTGGCCTTCCGCGATGCGCTCGAGCGCGTACTGCAGGCCGGGCCGCTCGAGCCCCTTCGGGTGACCGTTCTCAACGTCACGGACGACGTGCAACAGCTGCCAGCCGCGGCTGCGGCAGAGCCGCTCGATTTGTGTTGCCTGTTCGTCGAGCGCGGCTCGGTCGTCCGACTTGGGGACACTGACGTAACCGATCGCCCGTACCGGCTCGCGCGGTCCGGCGGAGGTGACGGTGCCGCGTTCAGGCGGCTCGGTCGCCTTCGGCGTCGGCGCCGGTGCGGGGTCGCCTACCGGCTCGGGCTGTTGCCGGACGGCACGCCGGCGGCCGACGAGGACGCCGAGCACGGAGCCGACCAGAAGCGCGAGAGCGGCCAACGCGATCGCCAGCGGCGGCTCGACTCCGCTGTCGTGGTCGAGGTCGTCTACGAGCGGTAGGCCGGCCGTGGGGGCTGCCACGCGCCCGGAGGCCCGCTCGTCCGCCGGCTTGTCCGTCTTCCGCTTCGCCGGCTTGTCGGTCTGGCTGTTGGCCGACCTGTCCGTCTGCCGCGAGTTGGCTTGACGGGCCCGCTTGAGCCGGGCCACGGCCGCCTTGGTGCGGGGGCCGTACAGGCCGTCAATCGGCCCCGGACGCGCGCCTGCGCGCCGCAGCCGCAGTTGCAGCCCGCGAACGCCGAGCGAACGCGCCAGCGCCCGCCATGTCGCCGGACCGGCGACGCCGTCCGGGGTCAGTCCCTGGGCGGCCTGGAAGCGCAGCAGAGCCGTTTCGGTGCGCGGCCCGAACAGGCCGTCGACCGGGCCTGGCTTCCAGTTGAGGCGTCGAAGCGCACGCTGAAGCGTCCGCACACGTCGCGTTTCGCCGCGCTGGCTGCCGTAGCCGGCGCCTTGGTCGATCGGTGCCGCGGCGGCCATCTTGGCCGGCGCCACCAGGTTGGATGCGCCGCTCGCGACGCATGTGCCCGTGCCGGCGAGCAGGAGCAGGGCTGCCATGAGTGCCCCTGTTCCGGCCCACATGCCGGGCTTCCGAAGTATCCGTACCATCGTTGTCTCCTCATCGAGCGTCTCGTCCTGGCGCGTCTTGCGCCGGGACAGGTCCTGGTCAGAAGCCCGGAGGGCTTAGCCAGGTCGCTCGATGACGGCCAGGAACGACTGCGGGCGCCACGCGAAAGACGACAGTCGTAGGCGCGTGGAGTTCCGCAGGCCGAAGGCCGCGAATGAGACGAGAAGAGCGAAGAGGGTGCCGCCGGCGGCGCCAGCGAAGGCGCTCGCAGAGGAGGACGGCATCGGCGGGACCGGAAGCGGCGGCGGCGGCGAAGAGCCGCCGTCTGCCGGGTCGGATCCGGAGCTGGTAGCCGCGGCGGTGGCGCCGGATGCGGCTTGGACGGCCGTCATGTACGACGGCGAGAGCGGTGCTTGGAAGGAGGAATGGCCGGGCAGCGTCGGGGCCGAGCGACCGGGGGCCGGCGTGCCAGCGTGCGGCGCGGGCTCGTCATGAACGACGGTCGGCGCCGGCGGGGTGGTCGGAGTCTGGAGCTGCGGGGCGGCCGGGACCACGGGCAGACCGGGCGCCGGGCTCGCGAGCGGCACTGACGGCGTCGACGGCGTCTGGTTCTGTGGGCTCGGCACGGTGCCCGGCCTTAGAGCTTGCTGCGGCGCCGAAGGCAGGTTGCTAGCCACGTCGTCCGCGACAGGGGCCAAAGGAGGCGCCGTCAGGTCCTCAACCGGTGTCGGCGACTCGGTCACGTTCCCGACGGTCGGGGGAAGCGGCTCGGTGATGTCATCGACGATCGGGGTGAGCGGCTGGGTCACGTTCTCGACCACCGGGACCAGCGGCTCGGTCACGCCTCGACGATCGGCGTCAGCGGCTCGGTCACGTTCTCGACGACCGGCGTGCGGCTGGTGACAGCCTCGGCGATCGGCGTCAACGGCTCAGTGACGCTCACGACGATCGGCGTCAGCGGCTCGGTGACAGCCTCGACGACCGGCGTCAGCGGTTGGGTCACGTTGTCGATCAGCGGGAGCAGCGGCTCGGTCAAGTCCTCGACCACCGGGACCAGCGGCTCGGTGACAGCCTCGACGATCGGCGTCAGCGGCTCGGTGACGTTCTCGACGATCGGCGCGAGCGGCTCGGTGACAGCCTCGGCGATCGGCGTCAGCGGCTCGGTGACAGCCTCGACGATCGGCGTCAGCGGCTCGGTGACAGCCTCGACGACCGGCGTCAGCGGTTGGGTCACGTTGTCGATCAGCGGGAGCAGCGGCTCGGTCAAGTCCTCGACCACCGGGACCAGCGGCTCGGTGACAGCCTCGACGACCGGCGTCAGCGGCTCGGTCACGTTCTCGACGACCGGGACCAGCGGCTCGGTCACGTTCTCGACGACCGGGACCAGCGGCTCGGTGACGCTCACGACGATCGGCGTGAGCGGCTCGGTGACAGCCTCGGCGATCGGCGCCAGCGGCTCGGTCAAGTCCTCGACGACCGGCGTCAGCGGGTCGGTCACGTTCTCGACGACCGGTGCCAGCGGCTCGATCAAGTCCTCGACCGCCGGGACCAGCGGCTCGGTGACAGCCTCGAGGACCGGCGTGAGCGGTTCGGTGATGTCCTCGATGATCGGGGTGAGCGGCTGGGTCACGTCCTCGACGATCGGAGTCAGCGGCTCGGTCACGTCCTCGATCACCGGGACCAGCGGGTCGGTGACGTCGTCGACCATGGGAGTCAGTGGCTGGGTGACGTCTTCGACGACCGGTGCTAGCGGCTCGGTCACGTTCTCGACGACCGGTGCTAGCGGCTCGGTCACGTTCTCGACGACCGGTGCTAGCGGCTCGGTCACGTTCTCGACGACCGGTGCCAGCGGCTCGGTCACGTTCTCGACGACCGGTGCTAGCGGCTCGGTCACGTCTTCGACGACCGGTGCTAGCGGCTCGGTCACGTTCTCGACGACCGGTGCTAGCGGCTCGGTCACGTTCTCGACGACCGGTGCTAGCGGCTCGGTCACGTCCTCGACCACAGGGGTGACCGGCTCGGTGACGTCTTCGACGATTGGCGTGAGCGGCTGCGTGACGTCCTCGACCACAGGGGTGACCGGCTCGATGACGTCTTCGACCACCGGCGCGACCGGCTCGGTCACGTCCTCGACCACAGGGGCGACCGGCTCGACGACGTCTTCGACCACCGGCGTGACCGGCTCGGTGACGTCGTCGACGATCGGCGCCACTGGCTCGGTCAGGTCCCCGATGACCGGGGTGACTGGCTCGGCCACGTCCTCGACGATCGGGGTGAGCGGCTGCGTGACGTCCTCTACTACCGGAGGGAGCGGCTGCGTGACGCCCTCGACTACCGGGACGATCGTGTCGTCAACGATTGGGGGCAGCGACTCTGTCTCCTCGGCGATCGGCGCCATTGGCTCAAGTACATCGACAGGAGTAACCGGCTCGGTCGCGTCCTCGACTACCGGGGTGACCGGGTCGATGACATCCTCAACCACCGGCGGCAGCGGCTCAGTGACGTCCCCAACCACCGGGGCCTCTGGCTCGGTGACGTCCTCGACCACAGGGGTGACCGGCTCGATGACGTCTTCGACCACCGGCGTGACCGGCTCGGTCACGTCCTCGACCACAGGGGCGACCGGCTCGACGACGTCTTCGACCACCGGGGCGACCGGCTCCGTGACGTCTTCGACGATCGGTGTTAGTGGCTGCGTGACGTCCTCGACCACCGGCGTGACCGGCTCGGTGACGTCCCCGGCGATCGGCGCCCCTGGCTCGGTCACGTCCTCGATGATCGGGGTGACCGGCTCGACGAGGTCCTCTACTACCGAGGCCACCGGCTCGGTTACATCCTCGACTACCGGGGTGACCGGGTCGATGACATCCTCAACCACCGGCGGCAGCGGCTCAGTGACGTCCCCAACCACCGGGGCCTCTGGCTCGGTGACGTCCTCGACCACAGGGGTGACCGGCTCGATGACGTCTTCGACCACCGGGGCGACCGGCTCGATGACGTCTTCGTCCACCGGGGCGACCGGCTCCGTGACGTCTTCGACGATCGGCGCCACTGGCTCGGTCACGTCCTCGATGACCGGGGTGACCGGCTCGACGACGTCCTCTACTACCGAGGCCACCGGCTCGGTTACATCCTCGACTACCGAGGTGACCGGGTCGATGCCATCCTCAACCACCGGGGTCACTGGCTCGGTGACTTCTTCCACTACCGGGACCACCGGCTCAATGATGTTCTCCTCGACTACCGGCGCCACCGGCGGAGTCACGTTCTCGATGACGGGGGTGACCGGCTCGATGACGTCCTCAACCACCGGCGTGACCGGCTCGGTGACTTCTTCCACTACCGGGATCACCGGCTCAGTGATGTTCTGCTCGACTACCGGCGCCACCGGCAGGGTCACGTTCTCGATGACGGGGGTGACCGGCTCGATGACGTCCTCAACCACCGGCGTGACCGGCTCGGTGACTTCTTCCACTACCGGGACCACCGGCTCAGTGATGTTCTCCTCGACTACCGGCGCCACCGGCGGGGTCACGTTCTCGATGACGGGGATGACCGGCTCGGTCGTGTTCTCGACCGGGCTGAGTGGCTCGGTGACGCCCTCGACTACGGGGACCTCTGGCTCGGTCGCGTTCTCGACTACCGGGGTGGCCGAGGAGGGGGTCTCGGGAACAGGCGGGACAGCCGGATCCGACGGTGGCTCGACAGCGACGGGTGGCTCGACTGGAGCCGACGGGGTCTCGGGGGCGGCCGGCGCGGACGGAGCCGGGGACGGCTCGACAGCGGTGGGCGGCTCGACCGGGGCGGACGGAGCCGGAGCGGACGGCGTCTCGGTAACAGGCGCGGCCGGAGCCGGAGGAGGCTCGACGGCAGCCGGCGGCGGGGCGGCCGGTTCGTTGACAACAGGCACATCTGGCAGCTGGCCCAACGCGGATGTCGGTGCCGCCAACAGCGCCGCCAAGGTGATCAGCACCGCGGCGGCACGCCCGCCGGTGAAACGGAGCGGGCTTCTCCGTCGTCGCCGGGCGGGTGTCTGAGAGGAACTCACTCAAGGCCCTTGGGCTAGCTCGAGCGTCTGACTTCCTCCAACACTTCCCAGGATCGCGAGAAGCACCCACACTATTTACGCTTCGTACGCAACCCCGACCGTCCCGATGTCCCGCTATTTGCGACTTTTGGCAACTCGCGGGCGCGCCTTCGATGCGGTCACCTGCCCACTACGCGATTCTGCTCAGAGACTCCCGACATTCGGGTGTTTGTCACTTCGAGAACCCGCGCCGTCATGGCGTAGGTGACTTTCACCTGGGTGAACGAGGACGGCGACCGCGGCGGGTCCAGTGCCGGCTGGCCGGCGTGGGGGGGATCGCCGACGACGCGCCGGCGACCCGGTCATGCTCTCGCCCTGCGACGAGTCGTGGATGGGCGCCGACGACGCCGACCGCTTCCTTGTCTGGCTGAAGGCCGGCTCACCGCTAATCGCCCCGCCGGAGACCCAGCAGCACCCGCCCTTACGGTGCAGGCGCGGCGAGCTACTCGAGCTCCTCAGCGGTGGAACGGTCGACACCGACACGGTCTCCCAGACGCCGCCCGCGCACGGGGCCTTGGCGGAGACGGTGCTGAGCAGGCCGCCCGCCGATGACGGCCGTGAACGGCAGGCGAGGCGTTTGCATCTGAGCACGCTGATACCGGTCCCGGACACTCGCCACGCGACAGTCGCGGACGACGGAAACGTCCGCGATGGGTCATGCGCTGGTGAGCAACAGCGGCCGGCTTAGGCCGAGCCGGGTTAGGGCAGGAAAACGACCGCGGTCTGGCGATCCTCGACCTCACCAGTGGCGGGTCGAAGGAAGAAGTTCGAAGTGATCAACCCGCTGGCTCCCTCGAACCGTCCGCGACCTTCGGTGATGCGCCAGATGACCGCTCCGTGCAAGACGTCCGGCTCGGCCGACGGACCCAGCGTGCCTTCGCCCACCGTGTCGACGTCCACCTCGCCGTCGCCGTCGCCGAAGCTGATCGTGCCGGTCTCCGTGAACGTCGACTCGCTCGTGAACGTGGCGTGATTCGCGTAGGAGGCGCGGTCCACGCCGAACCGCGACCCGTCGGCGCTCACGGCTTCGAGAGAACGGCTCGTAGCCCGCGGGCTCGTCTGCGGGGGCGTGCCAGAGGGCTCGGGCGCCTCACCCTCAAACTGAGCGGAAATCGCTATACGCTGCATCGCCTCATCCACCTTCGTTCGCCGGTGCCTGCTGCGCAGTATCCGCTCGATCCGGTGGCGTTGGCAAGCCGTCTCCGTCTGCCCGCCACAGACGCACCCCGGCAGGGGCCACGTCAGGGCGAAGCCGCGGCACGGCGGTCGCAGTCGGCTTCATGCCAAGCACAGCGCGCTCCACGCCCGGCACCGTCGTCCAGTGCAGCGGTCGCACCGGTCCACCCTGCTGGCACCTTCTCGTGGTGACAGACCGGTGACGCCACCGCTCCCTCCCGCACGGCTCGGCGCCGCGCCAAGCGTCGCCCGCG
This sequence comes from uncultured Thermoleophilaceae bacterium, assembly GCA_963835705.1. Lineage (GTDB taxonomy): Bacteria > Actinomycetota > Thermoleophilia > Solirubrobacterales > Thermoleophilaceae > JACVRW01. Next base: position 285,234 of record CAWIGR010000012.1, on the reverse strand, counting down.
CTGCTCCCTACTCTGCGGAGCAAGCGTTCGGTAGCCACCTATGTCCGCGCGCGTCTCGCGCTAAGCGGCAGCGTCGCCACAACGAGCGGCGCTCGCCAAGGCGGTCAGGTGCGCTGGAGGCGGGGCGGTAAAGGGATAGTGTGGCGACTGAAACGCTCGAACCCCGAAGGAACCGTGAGGGCAGCCCCTAGGAAGGTTGTCTCTGAGGACGGGACGCCGATCGTCGTGTGGCGAAGCGGCGAGGGTCCGCCGCTCGTGTTGATCCACGGCGCGGCGGCCGATCACAACCGCTGGGCGCCGGTGCTTCCGGCGCTGGAGGAACGCTTCGCCGTGTTCGCGGTTGACCGTCGCGGGCGCGGGCGCAGCGGCGACGCGACCGACTATGCGCTGGAGCGCGAGTACGAGGATGTGGTCGCGGTTGTCGAGTCGGCGGGTGAAGGGGTGAGCGTGCTGGGGCACTCCTACGGCGGCATTTGCGCGCTCGAGGCGGCGTTGCTGACCGACGCGATCCGCAAGCTCGTCCTATACGAGCCGCCAATGGGGTACCTGAAGTCACCGCCGCATGTCGTCGACCGGCTCCAGAAGCTGCTCGAGGAAGGAAGGCGCGACGAGCTGCTGGGTTACTTCATGCGGGAGGTCGCCGGGCTTCCGCCAGATCAGGTCGAGTTGCTGCGGTCCCTGCCGGCCTGGGAGGCGCGGCTCGACGCAGCCGACACGATTCCGCGGGAGGAGCGGGCGAGCAGGGAATACGTCCTTGATCCGGCTCGCTTCCGCGACCTCGACGTGCCAACGCTATACCTCCAAGGCGGCGACAGCAGCGAACCTTTCAAGGCGGCCGGCGAGGCGCTGCGGAGGGCCCTGCCGGACTGCCGCGTCGCGGTCATGCCGGGGCAGCGACACGCCGCAATGGACACCGCCACCGACCTGTTCACCGCCCGGGTGCTGAGCTTCCTGGAGGCGCCGGACCGGGCGCGCTGAGCTTGGTCGCGCCGGCCGGGCGCGTTCTCGCGCAGACGCGACCACACTCGTTCTCGACGACCGCGCAGGTGTCTCGTGCGAAATGCCCCGCGCTTTCGCAATCGCGTGATAGCAACACAAAGCCCGGCGACGGGCCGACTGCTGCTTTGGACGAAACCGCTAGTCCGCAAGCCCGCCAGCGCGTTGCATGGAAACCAGCACTCGTCTCAGCGCGACCTCGACTTGTGCAAGCAGGCGGAAGCAGCAGCGCGCCGTCGGCTGAGCACGACCGCTCCTACCACGCGGGAGCGACACTCTCCTCGCGACGGCGAGACGGCCGCTGCCCTGAGCTTGGGCCTGTTCGCGACACGACCCCCTTTGTGGCCGAAGCGGTCGCGGGGGGTCAGGCCGGAGGCACTGCATCTCGTCCCAGCGGTAACCATTTCGACGGCGGACGAATCCGTTCAGACGCCTGCATCGCCGTGACTGCCAGCCTCCGTCGGGCTAGCGAGGTTTCGCGGAAACGAGCGTCTCGTGGCGGCGCCCGTTTCTTCGAAGCCCAGCTTCAAAATTCCCTTTGTAGGTGGGCGTAGCAGACACGGATAGAGTGCCGATCGACCGCGCCGAATCCGGTCCGAATCACGTTTGGGGCGCAACGAAGGGGAGAAATGATGCCGAAGATCCTTGTCCACCACGATGTCGATGACACCGAGCACTGGCTGGCGCAGACCACGCGCGAAGAGTTCTTCGGGTCGCTCGGGGTGACCGACATCAAGACGTACACGAACCCGGAGAGGCCGACCCAGGTCGGGCTGACGATGGATGTCCCGGACCTCGAGGCCCTTATCGCCGCTCTGCAGACGCCGGCAGCCGCCGAGGCGATGAAGAAGGACGGCGTACACGCCGACACCGTCGTGGTCTGCCGTCGAGCCTAGGTGTAAGTCCCGAGCAGGTTGGTTCGCTCGTTGAGGCGAGCGATCGGGGGCTTGTGGCCGAGGGCTGAGTGTCGGCGTTGATGGTTGTAGTGCCAGAGCCAGCCGTCAAGGGCGGCGGTGCGTTCGTGGCTGTTGCGGTAGATCGCGCCGTAGGCCCAGCCGCCGAGCATGGTGCGGATGAAGCGCTCGGCCTTGCCGTTGGTCTGGGGCCGGTAGGGGCGGGTGCGCAGGTGGCGGATGCCGAGCGCGCGGCAGGCGATCGCGTGGACGGTCGAGCGGTAGGCGGAGCCGTTGTCGGTGAGCAGCCGCTCGACCTTGATGCCGTGGCGCGCGAAGAACGCGATCGCGCGGCGCAGGAAGGCGATCGCGGTCGTGGCCTTCTCGTCGGGGAGCACTTCGGCGTAGGCCAGCCGGGTGCAGTCGTCGATCGCGATGTGGACGAACTCCCAGCCGACCGTGCTGCGTCGATGCCCGTGCGGTCGGTGACGGCGCGGTTGTAGTGCTGCGCGGCGCCGGTCACGCGCTTGCCGGCGCCGCCCTCGATCCGGCCGAGCTTCTTGACGTCGATGTGGATCAGCTCGCCGGGCCGCGCGCGCTCGTAGCGCTGGGCGGGCTCGAGCCCGAGCCGGCCGAGCTTGCCCATCCCGATCCGCGTCAAGATGCCCGAGACGGTCGAGAGCGCCATCGCGAGCAGCTCGGCGATCTCCGGGCCGGTGAAGCGCAACCGCCGCAGCGCGGCGATCGCCTCGACGCGCTCGCTCGGGCGTGCGGTTGGCGACCCGCGCCGGCGCCGAGGAGCGATCGAGCAGCCCGAGCTCGCCCTCGGCGCGGTAGCGGCCGACCCACTTGCGCGCGCAGCGGACGCTGACTTCGGCGGCCGCGGCCGCCTTCGTCAGCGTCCACCCGCTCCTCGACGACGCGCCGGCCAGCAGCCGGCGCTTGTTCAGGCTGAGCGCCGCGTTAGCGTGAAGCTTCATCCGGTGTCCTCCTTGGGACTGGGGTGCTTGGCAGCTCCCAGCCTCCAAGGGGGCCCGGATGAACCAACGTGCTCAGGAACTACACCTAGGACTCCATGAGCATTCCACGGAGGCGGGCGGCCCGGTGCCGTACGGTCGCTCGATTCGAGCGGTACGCCCCGACTGTTCTTGCGCAATGGCAGCCAGGGTGCGAGCGCCAGCCGACACTTCTGCTGCCCGTCAGCGGCGGGCGTCTCGGGGGCTGGGGCTGACATGCCGCTGTCCACGGGAAGCGGGAGTGGATTAGCGTTGCACGAGGACTGAGAACAGCGAGCAGGAGGGAAGCGATGGGAGCAGATCAAAACGCCACAACCATTCGGCGCGGTTACCAGGCCTTCAACTCGGGCGACATGAACACGCTCACCGAAATCTTCGACGAAAACGCCGTGTGGCATGGGACCGGGCGGAGCTCGCTGGCCGACGATTATCAGGGCCGCGACGCGACGTTCGCCTACTTCGCCCGGCTGGGGCAGGAGACCGGAGGGACCTTCCAGGCCGGGCTGCAGCACTTGCTCGCAGATGACGAGCGGGTGGTCGGCATTCAGCACAACAGCGCGGAGCGAGATGGCAAGCACCTGGGCGTTGACGTCTGCATCGTCTTCCAGCTCAAGGACGGCCGGGTGACCGAGGGTTGGGAGTACTCTGCGCGACCAATACGCGTGGGACGAGTTCTGGTCGTAGCCCACGTCGCCGTGAACCCGGCAGGTCATGCACGTTCGGCGGGCTCGACATAGTCGAACACCGGCCAGCGGGGTCCGACCGCCGCGAAAGCGCAAGCCGCGGCGGCGCTCGCCGCCGATTGTCAGAAGACCGTCGCGGAGTGCGGGTATCCGCGCACGGCAACCGACAGGAGGTACGGCCTGATGGCTGATCCCAAGCGCGTCGTCGAACGGCATGTCGAGGCGTTCAACGCACGGGACGCGGACGCCGGGCCGTGGAGCGACGACGCCGACTTCGTCGCCCCGAACGCCTCGGTGCACGGCCGCGAGGAGGTTCTGGGCTTCCTGGGTGTGTTCTGGGACGCGTTTCCGGACGGGCGTCTTGAGGCGTCGGGCCTTCTCGCCGAAGGATCCGTCGTCGCCGCCGAGGGCCGGTTCATCGGCTCGCACACCGGTGTCATGCTTACGCCGGCAGGCGACGTCGCGGCCACGGGACGGCACGTCGACTTCCGCTGGATGTCGAGTTATGAGCTTCGCGGCGACGAGCTGGCCCCGGAACATCTTTACTTCGATCAGGCCGAGCTGCTCGGCCAGCTCGGACTGATGCCGGCGACCTAAGCGCCTCCTGCCTTGCGCGACTAGCGGCAGCGGAACTGGTCGGTTGGACTGCGAATCGGCACTGCTGCTCGGAGGCAGAAGCGAGGGCGCCGGCCCGACGGACCCGGGTATCGAGTTGGACGAAATGCAGAAGCGACCCGCCGCCATGGCTGACGCTTGCTTTTCGTCCAGAGCGGGAGCCAGCTCGGTGCCGGCCGAGACGCTCGCGTGTCGCGCGGAGCGGAAGTGTCGGTGCGGAGGGTCTAGCGAAACGCTTGGCGAAACTCGCGCCATTTCGGTGAGATTGGTGTCGCGCTTCGGGTGGCGCTCATCGGAGTAGTCTTTTCCAAAGACTGATCGTTCGTTAGGTCTCACTCTCTCTCTTCCTTTCGTGCGGCCCCCCACAGAGGGACTGAAAGGATGAGGGCCATGGCAAGCGAGGAACGCGACCGCGCCGTGCAGCGGCTCGAGGCGGCGCTGGTCGAGCAGGATCGGCTGGGCGAGCGCTTTGACGCCGCCGTTGGCACGTCGACCGAGTTCGGAGCCTACGTCCGGCTGCGGGGCGCGGGCGATCAAGTCACAGCGCGGGAGGCCTGGCTCAACTGGGTCGACGACGAGGGCTACCGAGGGCTCAACGCGGGCCCTTTCGAACTGCTCGCCGAGAGCCGCGCACTCGCTTGTACCTAGAGGACTGGAAGGTTGAGACCATGACGAGCAATGAGCGACACCGTGCCTCCGAGGGGGCAGCGCGACGGCGAGGTGGACTGCACCGCGCCGATGGCGACCGCCGGGTTGGGCAGGCCGTCAAGGCCCGGCACGACTTGGCTACGCGCGGAGTTGGCCGTGCCTGGTTAAACGGCCGCGAGGTCGGCGGTGCAGATCCGCGCTACACGCACCTCGAGGCTTCGCACGATTAAGCCAGCCGCCTACGCCGCGAGGGGCACGGCGACGAGCGGCCGACCGTGGACGACCGAAGCGATCGGGCGAGGCGCGTGATGAACCGGGCGGCGTGGGGGGACGATCCGGCAGCGACCAAGGAGGTGAGCAGCGTGAGCGAAGTCCCCGAGACCGCGCCAACATCGTTCGTGATCGTCGAGCTAGCGAGGCCGCCGCGCCAGGCGTTCCGCTTCGCGGAGCAGGCGGACGCGCTGCGGCTTGCCGAGCGGCTGCGCCGAGCGGACCCGGACGCCGCCGTCCGGACGCAAACGCCCGAGGAGGCGCGCGCTGTACTGCTCGACCTGGCGTTCGTCCCCGAGGACGCGATTGGCCCGCTGATCATCATGGCGTCGCGGCATCTCGACCGCGAGACCGTGGAGGGCCACTTCCGAGCGGTGGGCGGCGCATGACGCCGAGAACGGCCAGACGCGATCGAGGAGCCGGCATCCGCGGCGCCCCGTCGCGTCCGTGAGCGATCGGGAGTCTGCGCCGACGCGTCACGAGCCCCCCCAGGCGAGACCGACGAAAGGACCCCGATGACGAACATCATCTGCGTTCTCTACGACGACCCCGTCAGCGGGTATCCGCCGTCCTATGCGCGCGACTCCGTGCCCACGATCGAGCAGTACCACGGCGGCCAGAACACACCGTCTCCTGAGGACATCGACTTCACGCCGGGGGAGCTGCTGGGCTGCGTGTCGGGCGAGCTCGGGTTGCGCGAGTTCGTCGAGGGACGCGGGCACAAGCTGATCGTCACCTCCGACAAGGAGGGGCCCGACTCGGTGCTGGATCGCGAGCTTCGTGAGGCCGAGATCGTGATCTCGCAGCCCTTCTGGCCCGCCTACCTGACCGCGGAGCGGATCGCAAAGGCGCCCAAGCTCAAGCTGGCGGTGACGGCGGGGATCGGCTCCGACCACGTCGACATCGACGCGGCGATCGAGAACGGCATCACCGTGGCGGAGGTGACCTTCTCGAACAGCATCAGCGTCTCCGAGCACGTGGTGATGATGATCCTCGCGCTCGTGCGCAACTACCTCCCGTCGTACCAGTGGGTGATCGACGCGGGCTGGAACATCGCCGACTGCGTGTCGCGGTCCTATGACCTGGAGGGCATGGAGGTCGGCACCGTGGGGGCAGGGCGGATCGGCTCCGCGGTGCTGCGGCGGCTCAAGCCCTTCGAGGTGGGGCTGCACTACACCGATCGTCACCGCCTCCCCGAGGAGGTGGAGCGAGAGCTCGGCCTCACCTACCACGAGAGCACCCAGGACATGGTGCCCGGGTGCGATGTGGTCACGATCAACGCGCCGCTGCACCCGGAGACGGAGGGGCTCTTCGACGACGAGCTCCTCGACACAATGCGCCGCGGCACATACCTCATCAACACCGCGCGCGGCAAGATCTGCGACCGCGACGCGATCGTGCGGGCGCTCGAGTCGGGCCAGCTCGCCGGCTACGCCGGCGATGTCTGGTACCCCCAGCCCGCTCCGCAGGATCATCCCTGGCGGACCATGCCCCACCACGGCATGACCCCGCACACCTCGGGCACCAGCCTGTCGGCCCAGGCCCGCTACGCCGCCGGCACCCGCGAGATCCTCGAGTGCTGGTTCGACGACCGCCCGATCCCGGACGAGTACCTGATCGTCGACGGCGGCAAGCTGGCCGGCACCGGCGCCCACTCCTACAGCGCCAAGCGGTGACCCGGCGGCCGAGCGGCAGCGACGGCCGCGCGGCTGATGTGACCCGCAGCGAACGTGCCTGCAATGCGGATGACGTCGAGGCCGCCGCCTGGCGAAGGCAGTGCTCGGCCACGGCGGCGGGTGAATGATGAAATGAGCTCGTCAGCCACGGACCCGCTCCGATCGCAGCTTGGCCGTGTAGCGCACGACCTCCTCCTGATCCTGAGCGTCGAGCTCGCCCATCGCGCGCATAGCAGCGGTCATGCGCTCGCGCTGGCGGCCTGAGCCTCTGCCTGCTCCGCATATCCGGCCATGGTCATCAGCTCGCCGTGGTCCAGCCCTGGACGCCGAGCAGCTGATGGTCCCCGGGCTCGAAGGCCTTCAGCAGCCGCTCCCCGACCTCAGCGCGCCCAATTCCTGGAGGATGTCCCGACCGCTGTAGATCTTCGGCGGCGGCCCTGAGCGGGTGAGTGCGTCAGGCGGCGCGAGCAGCGGCGGCCTCCTCGGTCGGGGTGGGGTTAGCTCGCGACGGAGCGCGGCGGTGAGCTCGGGCAGGTCGCGGTGGCCCTCGACGCGCCGGAAGCCCTTCTTGGCTTCGGCGAGGGCGGCGGCGGTCCACCGCAGGCATGGTGTTCACGGCGTTCATCTGGGCCGCGCTGCGCTTCGGCCCGACGCGGTGGAGCTGGCCGAGTCGCGTGCGCGCATCGCCGCGGCGCGGGAGTCCTCGCGAGTAGCGGCCGCCGCGCTGCCCACGAGCCCGCCGCTGAAGGTCGTTCAGCGGCGGCTGCATCAACGGGGACGTGGAGCGCCTGCCCGCCGATACGGACCGCCGTCTCGAGGAACTCGAGCGCGCCGGCATCGACGGCTTCGACCGTTCGCAAATCCCGCGCGTCGAGAGGCCCTAGCTCTTCTTGGGACGGCCCGGACCAGCGCCTAAGACGCGCCGGGCTCGAGCGTCGTTCGATCGCCGCTGGCCCGGACCTCAACCTTGCGAGGTTTCGCCGCCTCGGAGACTGCGAGGGTGAGCGTCAGGACGCCACCCTCGTAGCTCGCCCCGATGCTGTCGGTGTCAATCGTGGCCCCAAGCGAGAGCTGTCGGCTGAAAATGCCCTGGGGCCGCTCGCTAACGAGCAGCTCATCGCCCTCCCTAAACTCGAAGTGCCGCTCCGCCCTCACCGTCAACGCATTTCTCTCAACCGTCACGTCGATCGAGCTGGGATCGGCGCCCGGCAGGTCGAGGTGGACGATGAACTCGTCACCACGGCGATAGGCGTCCATCGGGCAGCTGCGCGGGCTTCTCCCTCCGGAGACGATCTGCTGGGTCAGCTGCTCAAGCTCTCGAAAGGGATCAAAATAGAGCGTCATCTCTGCCTCTCTCGCTCCGGGGTCTTCGGCTGTGACCTACGGGGAAAATACCCCGCTTCGGCGGCTCTCAGGCGCGATGTCGCTCGAGACGATTGACGGACGGAGGGGTGAGAGCAGTGGTCTCAAAGCCGGGAGACCGTGTCAAGGCCCCTCCGGGGCGCCGTCGAGTCCGAGTCGACCGAGCCCCCCGGCACACGCGGGCTATCGAAGAGGTCGTGCGTGAGGAGCCCGCGCCGCGCTACCGGATTCGCGGGGATGACGGACGGGAAAGCATCGACACGCCGGCCGCAGGCGCCCTGTGCAAGGCCGGGACGCGCGCAACACGGCGTAGGGCTTGGGCCCCCCGGGGGACGGCGTCAGCTCACGTGAGGGATGGGCCAACACCTCGGCGCGCGTCGGCGCAGTGAATGAACACCCCCGCTCCCCTCCGGATTCCGCAGCGGGACGACACGCGAGAAGCACAGCCCAGGTGGCGGGCGCAAGAGCAGATTAGACGGCGAAGAGAAACGTGTAGGGCCGCCGTCATGCCCTCCTGAGTCCACTGCGCCAGGCAATACCGGCAGGCGCCGCCCCTCTCATCTGGGACGTCAATCGTCTTGGGTGGCCGGCCCTCCACGGCATCGACCTCGACCGTCTTGGCTTGCATAGGCCCGTCCTCCAGGAGCGCCCGCACGTTGTCCGCATCCAGCGACTGGTCAGGTCTACGTTGGACGGCCGTTTCTTCACTAGTCCTGGGACTTGACAGCTCCGGCAGCGGCCGCCTGGGAAGCTCTTCGACCCCCGATGGGGAGTGAAGGAGCGCGCGCGGCAGCTCGGCTGGACTCGCTTTAGCTTGGCAGCGTGCGGACAGCGGTCAACGAACACACAGGAGCGCTGCAGCTCCGCGAGGGAGTTTTCCGTTGCTGGCATCGACGACGAGATCGAGCGCACCCCGCTCAACGATCGGAGCATCGCGACGAACCACTCGGCCGACAGCGTCGCTTCGCCGCTACGCGCGTCGGCCCACTCCAGCAGACCGGCCGTCAGGCCGAGGCTTCCGGCGCGCGGGTTCGCGCCTAGAGCCCGGCGATCAGGACGAGCACACACGCACGGTGCGGACGGGCGCGGACGAAGACACCGGGGACATGTGCCGGGCCCACGGGCGGCGGCAGTCATGTTGACTACAGGAATGCGCCGTTACCACGTCACAATCGCGGGCCGGTTTCCGAAGTCGAGTGTCGATCAGGGGTTGGCCACCTTTCGCAAGCAATTCACCCGGCGAGGCGCGTGGGACGAGGGCCTGTCCGGCCTGCGGGAGGAGCTCGGGAACGTCTGGCTCTCGGTGTCATCCGAGTTCGAGGCAGCGTCACCGCGCGCGGCCGTGATGCAAGCCTTGGAGGCCTACGAAGATGACGCCCACGCCTCCATCGGCCACTTCAATGCCATGGAGACGCATGTGCAGCCGGCGGACGAGATGCGCGGCACGACGTTGCGTCGAACCCACTAGCCCAAGCCGCTACTCGACCGGCGGCGGACGGAAGAATGGCTCGCAACCCGGCTCGGGCATGATCGTCAACCGTGTGACGGCTAGCGGTGATCCGGCTAGGAGGAGCTTGTCTCTCGGTCGATCTGCAGCAGGTAGGGGGCGACCAGCTCCCGGTAGGCCGCCTTTCGCTCGGCGGGGAGATCCTTACAACCGGTTATCGAACCACGACATGTATCTGAGCCACAAAGGCAGCGGCTCGGGAAGTGCTCGATCGAGTAGTTCCGCATGGCGTAGTCGAAGGTGATCTCTTCGCCCGCCGCGATCGGCTCGCGGGCCACGAAGTCGTAGGCTCCTGCGTCGTTCAGCCGCACGCCGCAGTTCGGGCTGCAGGAGTGATTGATCTTCGGCCCCAGGCCGCCGTGGCGCACCCACTCGGTGCGGCTCACCTGAGTTGCATGGGAGTCGTTCGCGGCGACTCGACACTCGATCACGCCGACCATCACCGTCTCTCCGACGACGAAACATCGGGTGGCGAACACACCATCGCCCCTTCCGTCCGTGATTGTGCACTGCTCGTAGCCGATGGGATGCACGGGACGGCCTCTCGGTTGGTTGGTCGCAGCGAGAATGCTGCAGAGACTTCATAACCTGGTGCGCCACCCGGTTGAGATCGACCGTGGCGCCGGCCCCGATGCCGTTGAGTCCGGCTACCGCGACGTCCTCGAGCGGCGCACCCCTCCCTCGACGGGTCACATCCTCACGATGTGGCGTCCGTAATGACGCTGACCTGTTTCGCCGGCCTTGCGCCGAGGGCCGTCTTCACTCTACAGGCGGGATCGCCGCTCATTCCCACAGTCTCGAAGACCCTCGTGGGCGTTTCCGGGCCCATCGAGAGGTCGAAGCCCGAGTCGGCCGTCTCCGCCCGCTCGAGCGCGGCCTCCAAGGAGGTCCTGGCCGTCGACCACTCGCCGGCCTCGAGCACGTCGCGCGCCGCGCCGCGCAGAGCTTCGGTGCCCCCGACATGGCATCATCATGCGGTCGCCTCACGGCGGCGAATCGGAGCCGCCGGAGTCGTAGCCGCCGCTTTTGCACTGCACGACGACCGGCACCGACGGGGGTGCGGCTGGGTGGGTTCACAGGGCTGGCCGTCTGGCGGTGCGGGGGCGCTAGGTTCCTGAGGATGGGCGCGAGAGCCCGCCGTGGGTGTCTGGTCGCCGCCGTATGCTGCTGCGCGGCGCTGGGCGCGTGCGGGCCGTCGTCTGACAAGTCAAACGACGAGCCGGCCGGACGGATCCCAGCGCCCGCGCCTCGCCCGGTACTCAGTGCCGATGATCGCGAGGTGTGGGCGCCCGCGCCGCCCGATCGCGCGGTGGTCCCGGTGCTCCTCTATCACGGCGTGGCGCCAGTCAGCGGCTTCTCGAAGCGCGCGGACGCCGACTTGGGGATCGACCCGGAGGATTTCGCGAGACAGATGGCCCTGCTGGATCATGCCGGATACGACACGATCACGCTGGACGAGTTCGTCCGCTTCATCAAGCGAGAGCGCGTCAACCTTCCGCCGCGGCCGCTGCTGCTGACATTCGACGGCGCGCGCCTTGACTCCTGGACCGGGAGCGACGGGATCTTGCGCAAACTCGGCTTCAACGCCGTGCTGTTCGTCGATGTCGGACGCGTGGTAGCGGTGACCCTGAGTACCTGACTTGGAGGGAGCTCAACACACTGCAGCGCGGCGGCCGCTGGGACGTCCAGCTTCAGTCCGGTACCGGTCATCATCAGATCCGCTACGGCCCAGCGCCCGACGACGTGGGCCCGTTCTATGCCTATCGGGGGGCGGAGGAGATCCTCGGCGGCTGGCGCGAAAGGGTGTTCTCGGACATCACCTGGGGCGAGGAACAGCTGGCCTTCCGTGTGCGCGGCTTTCGACCGCTCGCGTTCGCGCCCCCGTACGGCAACTACGGCCAGGCCGCCACCAACGACCAGCGCATCCCGGGCGAGCTCCTAGCCCGGCTGCTGCAAAGCTTCGAGGTCGTCTTCACCCAGGACCGCAGCCGCTTCGCGTCCCCGGGGGCGGCCAACCCGCTCGGTCGAATGCAGATCACCAGAGACGTGACCGAAGGAGAGCTCCACGCGCTGCTCGCGCCCGCCCGGCAGCAATGAGGAGCGCTCCGTTCCCATGAAAGCGGGCGTGTCGGCCGAGTCCCACCCGCTCCCGCGATGGACGACCAACGACACTGGCCTCGAGCGGCGCGACGACACGCTCGCTTTCCCGAGCGAGGAACAGCGCGACCCGGGACAGTACTTGCTCGACTCCAGCTAACGCCGACTGCCGAGTTGGACGAGGACCGAGCGCGAAGGTCGAGAGTTCTCCTTTTCGACGAAGGCAGCGCTCTCCGCCGCCGTGCCGCATGCGTCTCTCGCTACTGGGTTGCACCAGCAGGAGCCCAGCCGGGCTGCGTCCAGACGCGCGCTTACCTGTGCGAGCGGCACTCTCGCCGATCGGCTGCTACGGAAGTCCGCCCGCCAGCCACCGACGGCGCCATCGCGGGGTGGAGTGGTTGAGCAGCGGCACAGCCGGAGCCGGCGGGGGGAAGCGGGCGTCGACGAAACACCTGTTTCCCTCCTTGTGTTTCCCTCCATCTGTTTCGCTCTATGGGTTTCTTCCTTGAGCGCAACAGGCCGCGCGCGCGTTCGGCTCGCACTTGAGAGCGATCGACCGTTCGCCCAGATCGCGCGTGACCTGGGCATGCATCCGGAGGCGCTGCGCAAGCGCGTGCGCCAGGCCGAGGCCGATAGCGGCAAGCGCACCGACCTGCTGAGCACCCAGGAGCGCGAGGAGATCCGCAAGCTGCGCAAGGAGAACTATGAGCTGCGGCGCGCGAACGAGATCCTCAAGTCCGCCTCCGTGTTTTTTGCCAAGGAGCTCGACCCGGACCGACCGAAGTGAGCGCTTACGTGGACGAGCACCGCGCTGGCTTCGGGGTCGAGCCCATCTGCCGCACCCTGGGTGTTTCGGCGTCCGCCTACTACGAGCGCCGTAAGGGGAGTCGCTCTCGCCGGGCGGTGGAGGACGAGCGGCTGCTCGCCTTGATCAAGGAGACGCACGCGAAGAACTACTGCGCCTACGGCTACCGGCGGCTGTGGAAGGCGCTGCTGCGCGCCGGGACCGCGTCCCGCGCTGCCAGGTAAGCGGCTGATGGGCGAGGCGGGCATCCAGGGCGGCAAGCGCGGCGGCAAGCCCTGGCGGACCACCAAGCCAGACCCGGAGGCGCAGCGCCGGGGAGCTCATCGAGCGCGACTTCTCGGCCAGCGGCCCGAACGAGCTCTGGGTGGCCGACATCACCTACCTGCGCTGCTGGCAGGGCGTGCTCTTTCTGGCCTTCGTCATCGACGCCTTCTCGCGGATGGTCGTCGGCTGGCAGCTGGCCGGGCACATGCGCACGACACTGGTCCTCGAGGCGCTGCGGATGGCGCTCTGGACGCGTGGGCCCGGTGCCGACGTCGAGCTCGTGCACCACTCCGATCGCGGCAGCCAGTACACGTCGATCGACTTCACCCAGACGCTCGACGACCACGGCGTGCTGGGATCGGTCGGCTCGGTCGGCGACGCCTATGACAACGCGCTCGCGGAGTCGTTCGTCGACAGCTACAAGACCGAGCTGATCGCCGACCGCGTCTGGCGCTCGCGCTCGCAGCTCGAGCTGGCGACCGTCGAGTACATCGGCTGGTTCAACCACGAGCGACTGCACGAGTCGCTCGGCGACCTGCCGCCAGCCGAGTTCGAGGCGCTCCACGCTGCTCAGCGCCTGATTTCGGGCGACGGATCGGTCGCGGCCTCTTCGCCGAGTCCCGCAGAACGGCTCTCCGCGGCTCGAATCGGAGCGGCCGACGCCCGCGAGCGGCGAACGGCGCCGATCCCGTCGACCATGGCTTCCGATCGCCGCCGCCGCCTCGCACAGCCGCCCTCCGGGCTCTCTGGCTCGACGGCGGCGCTGACCCGACTACGCTGCCATGAACTCCTACGAGACCCACCAAACCCGGTCTCCGTGGAACCCGGTCCGGCTCAGAGCAGAGGCCTATGACTGACGAAGCGCATCGATCGCCTGACCATCCACTCGGTGGCCTCTCCCGCGGCGGCGTGACTTCCGAGCCTCACCTCCCGTCGGAGGCTGACCTCCCGCAGGCGCCCGCGATCTTCCTCTCCGCCGACGAGTGCGCGCGACGCGCGATGCTGTCCCGCAAGGTCATCTACCGGGCGATCGAGAGCGGGGAGTTGCTCGCCTTCCGAGTCCGCGCGCGGCTGCGGGTCCCGGAGGACGAGTTCAGCCGCTGGATGACCGCAGATCCGGTCTCGCCCACACCATCCGGACCGGCCCACGGCATCTCCGCCCGGAGGCCGGCTCCACCGGGTAGCTTCCGTTCGGTGCTGCGACCGGTCGAACGGGGCCAGGCATGAGCGTCGAGCAGGTCGCTCGCGGCGACGGCAGGAAGGTATGGCGTGTTCGCTGGCGCGACGAACACGGTCGGAATCGCTCCAAGACGGTCGGCCGGAAGCGCGACGCCGAGGCGTTCGACGCCGAGATTCGTCGACTGCGGCGGTTGGGGGAGCTCGGGATCATGGACGCCGGCCGGATATCGCTGGCCGAGTTCGGCCAGGAGTGGCTCGTCGAATACGCCGTTCCGAACCTCGAGCCGAAGACCCTGCGGACCTACGAGTCGCTGTGGGACCGGCACGTCCTGCCGAACATCGGCGGCGTGGAATTGCGCCAGCTGCGTCCCGCCGTGCTCGACCGCTACCTCGCACAGCTCCAACGCGACGGCCTCTCGCCAGCCAGCGTGAAGAAGGTCGCCGGAATGCTGCAGGGCGTGCTCCAGCGCGCCGTGGAGTGGGAGCGCATCGCCCAGAACCCGATGCGGGTGGCACACAAGCCGAGAGCCCGACGGCGGATCGTGATCCATCCCATCGCTCCGGCCCAGGTCGAGCAGCTTCGTCAGTACCTCCTTGCCGACGGCCGACTCCGCGGCGCCACGCTTGTGTCCGTGCTCGCCTACTCGGGGCTACGACCCGGAGAAGCCCTCGCGCTGACATGGAACCGAGTCGGAGAGCGCATCATCGCTGTGACCGGCGCTAGCTCGATGGGCCGATTGAAAGGGACCAAGACCGGCGCCGAGCGGACCGTGCGGCTGCTCTCACCGCTCGCCCAGGACCTAGCCGAGTGGCGGCTCGCGCAGGGCCGCCCCGATCCGGAAGGCATTGTGTTCCCCGGCGAATCGCCGGACGGGACCCTCACCGAGGGCCAGTGGAACCGCTGGACCCAGGGCACGTTCAGAGCCGCCAAGCTCGCGGTGGGGCTGCCGAACGCGCGGGCATACGACCTGCGCCACTCGTTCGTCTCGCTGCTGATCCACGAGGGCCAATCGATACTCGAGGTCGCACGGCAGGCCGGTCACTCGCCGCAGACGTGCCTCCGCGACTACGGCCACCTCTTCGACGAGTTCGACCCAGCCAAACGGGAGCCGGCGGAGGCCGTGATCGGCGCCGCCCGCAAAAGCTCGTACCTCTCTCGTACCTTTCGGCGGACGCGAGGCGGCAAGAAGCCGCTCATAGAGCGGCAAATCCCTACAGCGGGATCTCCCAGAGCGGGAACCAGCGCGACACGTCCTCCTCGAACGGCAGCTCGTTTCCGACCTGGGACTTCAGGCGCAGCTCGCGCTCGTTGTCGCGTGCCTTGTCGCCCGGCGCCGGCACGAACGGGTAGTAGGTGCCGCGCTTGAAGTTGTAGATGAAGTAGAGGGGGCGGCCCTTCTCCTCGAAGGCGAACACCGCGCACAGCAGGCGGTCGCCGTAGCCCTCGCCCTGGAGCTGCGACGAGATCGTGTTGAGCGAGACCACCTGGTCGTCGAAATCCGGGTCGGCGCAGGATCAGCCAGCGGTAGCCGTACTCGTCCTCGTGGGAGCGCAGCTTCGTGCCGGTCTCCTCCGTGGTGCCGCGCAGCAGCTCCTCGGTCTCGGACAGGATCGACTCGAAATCGGCCGTGCCCAGTGGCTGGAACACGATCCCGGCCCTCTCTCTGTGCTTCAGCCCCAGGCCCGTCTCGAGCGTCACGTTCGCCGTCGTCATCGCGAACAGCCTGTCCGGCGCCGCTCCCTTGACCTTTTTGCCGCGCCCTCCTAACAGCGCGTCCAGGAAACCCATCAGCGCGCTGCGAACCGGCGCCTGGCGGCGTCCTCGGTCGCGCGCGTGCCCAGCACGCTGCGCTCCCTGCGTCCTTGCCAGGCTTGGTTCTCGCTCGCTGACACTACGCGGCGATGCCCCGCTGCAGCGAGTCCTCGATCTGCTGCAGCCGCTGGATCCGCTTCTCCATCGGCGGGTGCGTCGAGAAGAGGCTCTGGACCGCGCCCTTGACGCCCGTCGGGACGATGAAGAACGCGTTCAGGCGCTCGGCTTGGCGCAGGTCCTGGGTGGGCACGGTCTGCATCGCGCTGGAGATCTTCACCAGCGCGGAAGAGAGCGCGCTCGGCCTTCCGGTGATGATCGCCGCGCCGCGGTCGGCCGCGAACTCGCGGTAGCGCGACAGGGCGAGCATCAGGAAGAACGACACGATGTAGACCACGAACGAGACCAGCAGCACCACGAGGATGCTCGGGTTCTCGTCGTCACCTCCGCCGAAGAAGAAGCCGAACTGCATGATCAGAGCGGCGATCGAGGCGAAGAAGCTCGCGATGGTCATGATCAGCACGTCGCGATGCTTGACGTGCGCCAGCTCGTGCGCCATCACGCCCTCGAGCTCGCTGGGCGAGAGCGTCTGCATGATGCCGGTGGTGCAGCACACGGTCGCGCTCTTCTGCGAGCGGCCGAGCGCGAACGCGTTCGGCACGTGCATGTCGGCCACCGCGATCTTGGGCTTGGGAAGGTCGGCCTGGATGCAGAGGCGCTCGATCATCCCGTGCAGCCCCGGGGCCTCCTCCGGCGACACCTCCCTGGCGCCCATCGCGCTCAGGGCCAGCTTGTCCGAGAAGAACAGCTGCGCGAAGCTGAGCCCGCCGATGATCAGGACCATCAGGATCAGCCCGGTGCCCGCCGCGAGGAGTGCTCCCACGAGGGCCACGTAGAGCAGCCCCAGCAGGAACAGCGTGACGAGCATCCGGACCTGAAGCCCGGTGTCGCGAGGGAAGATTGCTCTCTGCTGTGCCGCCATGGCCATGATTCTAGTGAGTCGTGCACGCTCGCTTGCAGGTGGCGGAAATCGCGTCTCGGGCGCGACGGCCGCTGGTAGAGTCCCGGCCCTTGTGCGCTGAATTTCCCTGCATAACGCAAGGAAACCGAGCGAACCGCCCCGCGCCGAGACGATGAGAAAGACCTTCTGGCTGCCAATAACGCTGGCCCTTGCGGCCTACCTTGCGCTTCCGCTGCCCGGCCTGTCCGCGCCGATCTCGCAGCGCATCGAGAAGAAGCGCGATCAGATCGCCGCGGCCCGGCACAAGGAAGGTGTCCTCTCCACCACGATCCAGCAGTTCAGCAACCGAATCGAGACGCTCCAGGGCGAGATCAACGCGACCGAGCGGCGGCTCGAGCGGGCTCAGGCCAGCCTCGATCGCCAGCAGGCGGAGTTGCTCGAGGTGCGCGACCGGCTCGAGCAGGCCCGCGACCGCCTCGAGCGCCTGCGCCGGGAGCTGGACACCGCCCGGCGTGTGCTCGCCACCCGGCTCGTCGAGATCTACAAGTCCGACAGCCCCGACGCCCTCACCGTGGTCCTGGAGTCGGACGGCTTCGGCGACCTGCTCGAGCGGGCCGAGTTCCTGGAGCGCATCTCAGAGCAGGACCGGCACATCACCGGCCGCGTCCGCGATCTCCGCGACCAGGCCCGCGACCAGGCCGTCCAGCTCGCCGAGCTGGAGGAGGAGGAGCAGGTCGCCGCCGAGCGGATCCTGGCGGAGCGCGACCAGATCGCCGCCGCCCAGAGCCAGCTCGTCTCCTCGCGCGACCAGCTCGCCTCGGCGCGGGCCGACAAGCGCGGCGCGCTCGCCCAGGTGCGCGACAGCCGCGTGGCGCTCGAGGGAGACCTCAGGGCGCTCGAGGCCGAGCAGGCGCGGGTGCAGGCCGCGCTCGCCAGCCCCGCAGCCGGCCCCATCATCCGGGGGAGCGGCCAGCTCGTCTGGCCTGTCAGCGGCCCGGTGGTCTCGCCCTTCGGCATGCGCTGGGGGCGCCTGCACGCCGGCGTGGACATCGCCGTGGGGACCGGCACGCCCATCCGCGCGGCGGACTCGGGCCGCGTGGCGCTGATGGGATGGGTCGGGGGCTACGGCAACTACACCTGCATCCAGCACAGCGGCGGCCTGTCCACCTGTTACGCGCACCAGTCGAGCTTCGCCACCTCGAACGGCGCCTCGGTGGGCCAGGGCCAGGTGATCGGCTACGTGGGCTGCACGGGACACTGCTTCGGCGACCACCTGCACTTCGAGACGCGCTCGGGCGGGTCGCCGGTGGACCCGATGGGCTACCTGTGACGCCGCTCAGGGCCTGAAGCGTCCCAGCCGCCTGATCCCGCAGTTGCCGTTGCGGTCGCAGACCGTGGCCACGAAGACATTGGGGCGCCTCCCGCGCAGTGCCACGGAACGGGTGAACGGCCGCCGCCTGCGCCTCACCACGGGGTCGAAATCGTCGCCGCCGTCGCGAGAGACGAGCAGGTTGTAGGCCACCCGCCCGGCGAGCTCCCGTCCGGGCTCGGTGCGGTCCCTGACCCGCCTGAGTCGCACCCTCACGCTGGCTCCGGTGCGCCGCGCCGCTCCCCTGGCGCGCGGGGCCGTCACGTCGTACCGGCGCGCCAGCGCCGCGGCGGCCCCGCCGTCGACGACGCCGGCGCCCGTGAACTCGTTCCAGCCTCTGCCGAGCGTCTGGCGGGCCGAGCGGGTCAGCACCTGGGCGACCTGCTCGGAGGCAAGCCGCGGCTCGACCTGCCACACGAGCGCGGCGATGCCGGACGCGATCGGGGCGGCGAAGCTGGTGCCCTCGCCGTAGGCGAAGCGCGCGCCGCTCGGGTCGAGCACGAGCCGCGAGCACGAGCCGGGATCGTCCCAGTCGGTGCCGCCGCGCGCGGGGAGCGCGGAGAGCACACCGTGGGAGCACCCGAACGGCCCCGCGCCCGGCGCCGCCAGGCTCACGAACCGGTTGTGCGTGGAGAAGCGAGGCACCGCTCCGTTCGGTCGCGTGGCGGCCACGGACAGGCCGATGCCCGGCCTGCCGCTCCGCCCGCCGACGAAGGCGGCGGGGAACTGCAGCGGGTTCCCCTGGGCCGCCCGGTTGCCGGAGGCGGCGATCGGGAGGACATCGTTGAAGAAGGCGCCTGCGAGGGCGCGAGCGACGGATACGTCCAGGCCGCCCCCGGCCAGGCTCAGGTTGAGCACGTCGGCGCCGCGCCGGATCGCGAAGGAGATGCCGCGCAGCAGGTCGCGCTCGTTGAAGTCGCCGTCGAGAGAGGCGCGGATCGCGAGCACGCGCGTGTTGCCCGCCACGCCCTTGCCCCCGATGCCGTTGCCGTCGATCCCCGCGATCAGGCCGGTCACGAACGTCCCATGCCCCACGGCGTCGAGGACATCGGTGTTGCGGGTGTCGGTGTCGAACGTGTGGGTGAAGCGCCCGGCGATCTCGGGGTGGGCCGTGTCGAGCCCGGTGTCGAGGACGGCGATCGAGCGCCGCGATCCGCCGCCGGCGGCCGCGAGCGCGTCGGCCGCCCGCACGGCGTCGTAGTACCACGTGTACTTGACGTTGGTCACGGGATCGACGGAGTCGAGCGGGTCCGCCGCGATCCGCAGCTCGGTGTCGCGCTCGACATAGGCGACGCGCCGGTCGCCGCCGAGCGCGCGGGCCAGCGCGGCCCCGGACGGCACGGTGGCCGCGAGCACGCCGATCGGCTCGAACGCCTCCGGGTCGGCGCCGAGCCGCTCGAGGGCCCGCTTCACGCCCGGCAGGGCGGAGTGGCGCGTCACGCCCACCAGCACGCGCTGAGGGCCGCGGTGGCGAGCGATCCGAGTCAGCTCGGACCCCGTGGAGGCCGGCGTGGCGCGCCCTGTGCGCGGCTCGGGAAGGGGCAGCGACACCACTTGGCGCGCACTTGCCGCACCGGCCTGGGGCTGCAGCGCGGCGCGCAGCGCCTGACGGTCCCGGAGATCCCCGGCCGCGTGCGCGGAGCCGGCCAGAAGCGGCGCCGCGCAGAGCACAATCGCGAGCACCGCTCTTCGCATCGCGACCAATCGTAGTGTGGGCAGGGACGACGGCTACCCTGCGCCACCCGAATGCAGCCTGAAATCGACCTCGGCCCGATCGAGCTCCAGACGTTCGGCATCTGCTTCGCCCTCGGCTTCCTCGCCTCGGGCGCGGTTATCGCCCGCCGTCTGCGCGAGCTCGGCAAGCCGCCCGACTGGACCTACGAGCTGGTCTTCGCCGCGCTGATCGGCGGTCTGGTCGGGTCGCGGATCGACTACCTGATCCAGAACTGGGACGACGTGTCGGGCGACCTGCTCGGCAACATCTTCTCCGGCTCCGGGCTGGTGTGGTTCGGGGGCGTCGTGGGCGGCGCCCTGGGGGTGTGCCTGTGGGCCCGCTGGCGCGGCTGGCTCGGCCTGCAGATGCTCGACACCTGCTCCGTGCCGCTGGCGATCGGCTACGCCGTGGGCCGCGTGGGCTGCCAGCTGTCGGGCGACGGTGACTACGGCGAGGCCTCCGACCTGCCGTGGGCGATGGCCTACCCCGAGGGCACGGTGGCAACCGACGAGGAGGTGCACCCCACGCCGGTCTACGAGACCCTCGCCATGGGGCTCGCGGCCGTGGTCCTGTGGCGGCTGCGAGACCGCTTCGCGCCGGGGGTGCTGTTCGCGCTCTACCTGATCATCGCGGGCGCCGAGCGCTTCCTGGTCGAGCTCATCCGCCGCAACGACTCGGTCGCGGCGGGCCTGACGCTGCCCCAGCTGGTGAGCATCGCGATGGTGGCGGGCGGCACGGCCCTCCTGCTCGCGCGCCGCGGCGCGCCGCGGCCGGCGACGGCCTAGGGCGCTCAACGCGCCGGCAGCAGCGCCCCTGCGGCGGCGGCCGCGCACAGCACCAGCGCGACCGAGGCCCCGGCCGCCGTCCCGGCCAGCGACGAGAGCTGGATGCCCGCGATGCCCGCCACGGCGGCCACCGCCGCACCGGTCACCATCGCGGCCGCGGGGGTGCGGGCCTGCCCGCGCACCGCCACCGCCGGGGCCACCAGCACGGCCAGCACGAGCAGCGCTCCGAGGCCCTGGACCGCCACCGCGATCGCCGCCGCCATCAGGGCGAGCAGGGCGAAGCGGACCAGCGCGGGGCGCAGGCCGAGCGCGGCGGCGCCCGCCGTGTCGAACGAGCTCGCCACGAGCGGGCGGTGGAGCGCCGCCAGCGCGGCGCCGCCCACCGCGAGCAACACGGCGGCGGCCACCAAATCACCTGTCGTCACCCCCAGGGGGTCTCCGAACAGGAGCTCCTCGAGGCGCTGCGGCGCCTCGGGCGCCAGCGCGAGCAGCGCCCCCAGCCCGACCAGCCCGGTGACCGCCACGGCGGTGCCGGTGTCCGGCCCGGTGCGAGGGTCGCGCGCGGCGAGGGCGATCAGGGCGGCGGCAACCACGGCGCCGCCCGCCGCGCCCAGCAGCAGCGGAGCATCCGCAAGCCCGGCCAGCACGAGCCCGGGCAGAAGGCCGTGCGAGAGCGACTCGGCGCCGTACGCGAGCCGCTCGCTCACCACCCAGAAGCCGAGCGCGCCGCAGAAGCCGCCGGCCAGGACGAGCTCGAGCATCGCGCGGAGCTCGATGCCGCTCAATGGTCCTCCTGATGTCCGTGGCCGTGCTCGTGGTGCTGGACCGTGACGGCGCGGGCGGGCCCCGCCTCCTCGAGCACGATCAGCTCGCGGCCGTAGGTGGCCTCGAGCGTGGCGCGATGGAGCACATCGCCGGGCGGGCCGAAGGCCACCTGCCGCCCGTGGAGGCACAGGACCAGGTCGAAGGCGCGTGCGCTCTCCACGTCGTGGCTCGACACGAGCAGCGTGCGGTCCTCGCCGCGCAGCTCCGCGAAGAGACGGTCGATGAGGGTCGCGCTGGCCGGGTCTACGCCGGACAGTGGCTCGTCGAGGAGCAGCACGCGGGCGTCCTGGACGAGCGCCCGGGCGAGCAGGGCGCGCTGGCGCTGGCCACCGGAGAGCTCGCCGAAGGGGACGCCGGACTGGTCGGCCAGGCCCACGCGGTCGAGTGCGGCCCGGGCGGCCACGCGGTCGGCGCGGCGGGGCGGCAGCCACCAGCGCCCGTGCGCGAGCGTGCCCATGAGCGCCACGTCGAACGCGTTCACCGGGAAGTCGAGCCGGGTGCGCTCCGTCTGCGCCACGTACGCGGGCGTTCCGGCCACCCGCACCGTTCCCGCTGAGGGCTGGAGCTCGCCGAGCAGCGCGCGGAACAGCGTGGTCTTGCCGCCGCCGTTGGGTCCGAGCACGCATACGGTGCGCCCCTGCTCGAGGACGAACGAGACATCGCGCAGCACCGGCGGGCCGCCGTAGCCGGCCGAGAGACCCTCGACATGGACGGCGGGCGCCGTCACCGCGCGGCCGCTCCCAGCGCGAGCATCGCGTAGACGGCCGCGCCCAGCACCGCCACCGGCGGGCCGGGTGGCAGGTCGAGCCAGTAGGCCACGTACAGGCCGCCCACGCCCTCGGCGACCGCCAGGGCCACCGAGCAGGCGAGCAGCGCCGGAACGGTCCTCGTCACGAGCCGCGCCGCCGCCCCTGGCAGGACGTAGACCGCCGCCACCAGCAGCGCCCCGACCGCCGGGATCGCCGCCACCGCGGCCACCGCCACGAGGGCCAGGAGCACCAGGTCGGCCGTGCCCGCCGGCAGGCCGAGGGCGGGCGCCGAATCGGGGTCGAAGGCGATCGCGGACCAGGTCCGGCCGAGCGTCACGGTGGCCACGGCGGCAAGCACGGCGGCGGCGGCGGACAGGGCGAGGTCGGCCGGCCCCAGACCCAGCAGCGTGCCGAACAGCAACCGGTCGACCGCCGCGCCCGACTCGAACACGTCGCTCGCCAGCACGACTCCGCCCGCCAGCGCCGCCACCAGCAGCAGGGCAGTGGCCTCGCCGGGCTCGCGGCCCGCGCGACCCGCGCGCTCGACGCCGCCGGCATAGCCGAGCGCGACGGCGAGGCCGGCCAGCGTCGGGCTCACCCCGGACGCGTCGGCCGCCACCAGCCCGGGGAAGGTCGCCGAGCCGGCCGCGTGCGAGAAGAAGGCGAGCCGGCGCAGCACGACCCACGCGCTGAGCAGCCCGCCGGCGGCCCCGAGAAGAAGGACCTCGAGCAGCGCCTCGCGGAGGAACGGGAAGTCGGCGAGGTCGAGCGGCGAGGGCACTCGGAGAGCCTAACGAGAATCATTCTCAGTGATTGGCACGTCGGGATGCCCGCTGCGGAGCCGAAGCTCAGGTTCAGCGGCACCCCGTCCCCGGGTACCCCATTCGACAAGTGAAGTCCACCAGGGCTTACATCGCCGGCCTCGGCACGTCCGGGGTCCTGATCGCATCGTTCCTGCTGCTGCTCATGGTGGGCAGCGCCATCGTGGCGTTCCGGGGCGCCCCCGGCGAGGCGAGCAACGACGGGCTCGACCAGCTCGACGTGTCCCAGGCCGCGCCGGCGTCCCCCGCCTCCCGCGCTCCGCTGCGCTCGGCCAGCGCGGCCGTGCGGGACCTGGCGCGACGCGACCGCGCCCTTGCGCGGCGCGGCGAGCGGGGCCGCGCCCGGAGCCGCGCCGCACGAGGCGTCAGGAGGGCCGAGCGTGGCGCCGACGGCCCGCCCGGCGAGCTCGCGAGCCGAGCTCCGGGCGAGAGCTCGCCCGCAGCCGGGGAGAGCGTGACCGGCGGCGGCGGTGAGGGCGGCGGCGGATCGACGCGGCTCCCGGCCCCGGTTTCTCAACCGGGCGGGACGCAGTCGGCCCCGAGCGTGGGTGGCGTGGCCGACGACGTCGGCGGTGCGGTGGAACAGGCCACCGGCGGCCTCGGCGAGACGGCCGCCCCCGTGGCGCCACCGGTCGAGGGACCGGTCGCCGGCGCCGGGGAGACGGTGGGCGGCACGGTGGAGCAGGCGGCGCCCGTGGTCGACGACACG
This sequence comes from uncultured Thermoleophilaceae bacterium, assembly GCA_963835705.1. Taxonomy (GTDB): domain Bacteria; phylum Actinomycetota; class Thermoleophilia; order Solirubrobacterales; family Thermoleophilaceae; genus JACVRW01. The sequence continues at coordinate 261,480 of CAWIGR010000012.1, read as the reverse complement.
GTCAGTGGGGTGACGGGCACGGTGGGCGGCGCGACCGAGGGCGTGACGGGCGCCACCGGCCTTCCCAGCGTGCCCTAGGCCTTTGGCCGCGTCCAGGATGAAGCGGCGCGAGAGCGCCTGAAGCTCCAGGTCGTGCTGCAGGGAGCGATGGTGGCCGCCCGGCAGGATCAGCAGGCGCTTCGGCTCTGTCGCCTCCGCGTGGAGGCGTTCGCTCACGGTCCAGGCGATCTGCTCGTCGCCGCGCGCGTGCATGAGGAGCAGCGCGGTGTCGGGCCCGAGGCGGCCGGCCGCCTCGAACAGGTCGGTGGACCGCAGCCAGCGCTCGGTCGCCGGCGCGTCGCACTCGAATCGAAGCGGCTCGTCGGAGCGCAGCATGCGCAGCAGCGAGTCCTCGGGTGCCGGACAGATCGCCACCACCGCGCGCAGTGAGGAATCGCGCGCCGCTGCGTGGATCGCCTGGAAGCCGCCCATGCTCGATCCTCGCAGCGCGACCCGGCCGGCGTGCGCGCGCAGCAACTCGACCATCGCGAGCGCGTCGTCCACCGCCCCCGGGCCGAAGCGGCCGTCCGAGCGGCCGTGGCCGCGGGCGTCGTAGGCGAGCGCCGCGATCCCGTCGCCTCGGCAGCCGCGCGCGAAGTCGAAGTGCGACTCCTTGGCGGACCCCGCGCCGTGCAGGATCACCACCCCGGCCCGCGGTTCCGAGTCCGGCAGGAAGAGGGCGTAGGAGAGGCCGTCGAGCTCGCCCAGCTCGGGAGGCGCGGGGACGGGATGCTTCATGAACGCAATAATCGCCGCCGAATGGCGGCGGTGGCGGTCTCCCATGTCTATCCCCTGGGCTCGCGCCTGAACGCGCAGGGCCGCCTCGAGGTGGGCGGCTGCGACGTCGTGGAGCTCGCGCGCGAGTTCGGCACGCCCGCCTACGTGTACGCCGAGGACGACATGCGCGCCAGGGCGCGCGCGTACCTGGAGGCCTTCCGCGCGCGCCGTGAGCGCTTCGAGGTGATCTACGCGGGCAAGGCGTTCCCCGCCACCGCCGCGTTCCGGCTGTTCGCCGAAGAGGGACTCTCGGCCGACGTGGCCAGCGGCGGCGAGCTCCACCACGCGCTTGCCGCCGGCGTCGACCCGCAGCGCATCTACATGCACGGCAACAACAAGACGCCTGCGGAGCTCGACCGGGCGCTGAAGGCGGGCGTGGGCCACATCGTGGTGGACTCGTTCGACGAGATCGAGCGCCTGCGCGGTCGCGGGGCGCGGGCGATGATGCGGGTGACCCCCGGCATCCGGCCCGCCACGCACTCCTACATCCAGACCGGGCAGGAGGACTCGAAGTTCGGCTTCGGGCTCGACGACGTGCCGCGCGCCGTCCACGCCTGCCGCGACGCCGGGATCGAGCTGCACGGGCTGCACGCCCACATCGGGTCGCAGGTGCTCGAGCTCGAGGGCTTCGGGCGGCTCGCGGAGGTGCTCTCCGCGATGGGCGACTGGCCGCTCCTCAACCTGGGCGGAGGCCTCGGGATCGCCTACACGGCCGAGGACCGGCCGCCCTCGATCGAGGAGTACGTGGACGCCCTGCTCCGCGGCGCCCCGGAGGACGTGACGGTGCTGTGCGAGCCCGGCCGCTCGCTTGTGGGGAACGCGGGCGTGACGGTCTACACGGTGGGAACGGTGAAGCGGATCCCCGGTGTGCGCACCTACGTCTCGGTGGACGGCGGGATGTCAGACAATCTCCGCCCGATGCTCTACAAGGCCCGCTACGAGGCGGAGATCGCATCCCGCTTCGGGGGCGAGCTCGACTGCACGATCGCGGGGATGCACTGCGAGTCGGGCGACATACTCGTCCGCGACACGAAGCTCGACGACCCACGAGCGGGAGACGTGCTGGTGATCCCCGCCACCGGCGCCTACGGACACGCCATGGCCAACAACTACAACGCGCTGCCGCGGCCGCCCGTGGTCTTCTGCCGGGACGGCGAAGCGCGCGTGGTGGTGCGGCGCGAGACCTACGACGACCTGACTGCCCGGGATGCCTGACTTCAGGATCGGCCTGCTCGGCCACGGCACCGTCGGCTCGTCGTTCGCTCGCCTCGTGGAGGAGCGCGCCGGCGCGATCGAGGCCGAGGTGGGGATGCGCCCGCGGCTGTCGGGCGTGCTCACGCGGAGCCGGGGCAACTTCGAGGAGATCCTCGACGGCAGCGACCTGATCGTGGAGCTGATGGGCGGGATCGATCCCACGCGCGACTACGTGCTGCGGGCCCTGGAGGCGGGCCGGCACGTGGTGACCGCGAACAAGCAACTGCTCTCCCAGCACGGCGAGGAGGTGTTCGACGCCGCGCGCCGCGGCGGCGTGCAGCTGCGCTTCGAGGGTGCGGTCGCGGGAGTGGTGCCGGCGATCCGCGTGATGGCGGAGACGCTCGCCGCGGCGCACATCGAGCGGGTGCACGGCATCGTCAACGGCACCACCAACTACATCCTCACCCAGATGGCGGCCACGGGGGCCACCTACGAGGAGGCGCTGGCCGAGGCGCAGGAGCTGGGCTACGCGGAGGCCGACCCGACCGAGGACGTGACCGGCAAGGACGCCGCCGCCAAGATGGCGATCCTGGCGCGGCTCGCCTTCAGCGCGGCGGTGCGGCTCGACCAGGTGAGCTACGAGGGGATCGAGCGGATCACACCGGACGACATCGCCTACGCCCGCGAGCTGGGGCTGGCGCTGAAGCTGGTGGGGTCGGCCGAGCGGGTGGACGGCGCGGTGGCCGTGCACGTCTATCCGGCCTTCCTCTACGCCGAGCATCCGCTCGCGAGCGTGAACGGCGCGTTCAACGCGGTCACGATCGAGTCGCCCGCGATCACAGAGATCACCCTCAGCGGGCCGGGCGCGGGCGGGATCCAGACCGCTTCGGCGGTGCTGGGCGACGTGATCTCGGCGATGATCCCGCCGCCGTCGCTGCCGCCGCCCGCCGTGGAGCAGCCGATCGTCACGGACGTCGAGTTCTCGTTCTACATGCACCTGGAGGTGGCCGACCGGCCGGGCGTACTGGCCCAGGTGGCCGAGATCCTCGGGCTGCAGGGCGTCTCGATCCGGTCGGTCGTGCAAAAGGGGCTGGGCGACGAGGCGCGGCTCGTGATGGTCATGCACCCGGTGCTCGAGTCGAAGTTCCGCGCCGCCGTGCAGATGATCGCCCGGCTCGACTTCGTGCGCGAGCCACCGCGGGTGATCCGGGTGATCGAGGAGACCTTCTGAGCCTCTGGCGTTACCGGGACCGGCTGCCAGTCGACCCGCTCGTGACGATGGGGGAGGGGGACACGCCGCTGGTGCCGGCCGCGCACCTGTCGTCCCTGACCGGCTGCGACGTGTGGCTGAAGCTCGAGGGGGCGAACCCGACCGGCTCGTTCAAGGACCGGGGGATGACGGTGGCGGTGTCGGCGGCCATGGGCGAGGGGGCCGAGGCGGTGGTGTGCGCCTCGACGGGGAACACTGCGGCGAGCGCCGCCGCCTATGCCGCGCGCGCCGGGCTGCGCGGCGCCGTGATCGTGCCGGAGGGGAAGATCGCGACCGGCAAGCTCGCCCAGGCGCTGATGCACGGGGCGCGCGTGATCGCGCTGCGCGGCAACTTCGACCAGGCCCTGGAGCTGGTGCGCGAGCTGGCGCGGCGGCACCCGATCTCGCTCGTCAACTCGATCAACGACTACCGGGTCGAGGGGCAGAAGACGGGCGCCTTCGAGGTGTGCGACTCGCTGGGGGAGGCGCCCGACGTGCTCTGCATCCCAGTCGGGAACGCCGGCAACGTGACCTCGTGGTGGAAGGGGTTTCAGGAGTACGGGGCGGCGCCCCGGCTGCACGGCTACCAGGCCGAGGGCGCGGCGCCGCTGGTGCACGGGGCGCCGGTGGAGGAGCCCGAGACGGTGGCGTCGGCGATCCGGATCGGGAACCCGGCGCGCTGGGAGGACGCGATGAACGCGTTCACCTCGTCGCGCGGGGAGGTGCGGGCCGTGTCCGACGCGGAGATCCTCGACGCCTACACCCTGCTGGGCTCGCGCGAGGGGGTCTTCTGCGAGCCGGCCTCGGCGGCGGCCGTGGCGGGGCTGCTCCGCTACGGCGCGGAGGGACGAGTGGTGTGCGTGCTCACGGGGCACGGGCTGAAGGACCCGCAGACCGCGATGAACCGGGCCGCGTCGGTGGTGCCGTGCGAGCCGGACATCGAGGGCGTGGAGCGGGCGGTGCTGGGCGGTCCATGAACCGGCGCCGCATCGTCCGGGTGCCCGCCTCGAGCGCCAACCTCGGGCCCGGCTACGACGTGCTCGCGGCGGCGCTCGAGATCGAGCTCGAGCTGGAGGTGGAGGAGACCGGCTCCTTTTCGGTCGAGTCCGATCTGCCCGGAGTGCCGCTCGACCGCACGAACCTGTGCGTGCGCGCGTTCGAGCGGCTCCACCCGGCCGACGGCATGCGCTTCGCGATCCGCTCCGACATCCCGCCCGCCGCCGGGCTCGGCTCGAGCGCGGCCGCCATCGTGGCGGGCCTGAGCGCGGCGGACCACATGTACGAGCTGGACGCGCCGCTGTTCGAGCACGCGGTCGAGCTGGAGGGGCACCCCGACAACGTGGCCGCGGCGCTGCTGGGCGGGTTCGTGATCTGCGTGGCGGACGGCGACCCGGTCCGCTTCGACCCGGCGCCCGGGCTGGAGGGCGTGCTGGTGATCCCGCCGTCGCAGGTGCCCACGGCGGAGGCCCGGGCGGCGCTGCCGGTGGACGTCCCGTTGGCCGAGGCGGTCCACAACGTGGGCCACGCCTCGCTGCTGGTGCTGGGGCTGGCAAAGGACGACTTCTCGCTGATCGGCCGCGGCCTGCGCGACCTTCTGCACCAGCCCCGCCGCCGCCCGCTGTACCCGTTCTCGATGGAGTTGGTGGACCGGGCCGAGGAGCTGGGCGCGGTGGGGGCCACGATCTCCGGCGCCGGCCCGACGGTGCTGTTCTGGTGCCACTGGGAGCAGACCGGAGCGCTGGTGGAGCGCCTGCGAATCGAGGCGGCCGACTGCGCCGTGCGCCGGGTGACGTTCTCACCCGGCGGCGCGGACGTGCGCGCGCTCTGAGGAGCGCCGCATCAACTCCCGGGCGCCATCGTCCGCAGGCCCGCGAGGCGCGCGGCGGCGGCCTCGCGCTCGTCGTAGGTCACGAATGTGTCGACGGGATGCAGGTCCAGCGCCGACGCCACGTGGATCGCGTCGAGCGCCCGCAGCGCCGGCTCGACGAGCGCTCCAGCGGCGGCGAGCAGCGGGCGGTCGAGCGGGCGCAGCGCGACCGCCTCGAGGAGCGCGGCGGCGCGTTCGAGCATCAGGTCGAGCGAAAGGCCGGGGTCGTCGCCGGCGGCGCGGCGAACGGCGCGTGGGATCTCGGTGAGGATCAGCTCGCTGCTGACGAGATCCGCGTCGGCGAGGAATGCACGCAGGGCATTCGACTCGGGCTCCTCATGGACGAGCTTGACCAGTGCGGACGAATCCGCGTAGAAGACGGCCACGATCTAGCGATCGCCGCGCACGTCATCCAGCGCGCGGCTCAGCGCGCGGGAACCGCCTGCCGGCTCCAGCGGCTCGGGCAGGCCCGCCCGAACCGGACGCGACACGCGGCCCGCGGCTATCAGCCGGTCCAAGTCGGGCCCGGTGGTGGGTGCAGGGCCGAGCTCCGCGACCGGTCGGTTGCGATCAGTGACCACTATCCGCTCGCCGCGGCTGACACGCCGGAGGTAGACGCTCAGGTTGCGCCGCAGCTCGGCCACGCCTACGGACGCGCTCATGTACATGAAGGTAGCACTTCGGTTGCCTGCCGTTGACACGCTTCACCGGATCCGGAACCCGACGTTTTCCGGCGCGGAGGCGAGACCGTCGCCGTCCACTGCTTGGGCCGTCAGCCGGTAGCGCCCTGCCGGCAGAGCGCGGCCGCGCAGCCTTCCTGTGAACCGGAGGCGGTTGGGGCCGCGGTGGCCCCGAACGGAGAAGCGGCCGACCTCTCGCTGGACTGGCGGAGTGCGCCCCAGGCGCGCTTTCGGAAACAGGACGCTCGTCACCCGGAACTCGACCTTGGCCGGTCGTGACAGGCGGAATCTCAGGGATGTGCCTGCTCTGCCGGTGCGGCTCACCGCAGGGCCCTTCCTCGCGGGCCTGAACGTGCCCGGCCGGAGGGTGAGGCCGGCGAGGAGCAGGGGCGTTGCCGGTGGCTGGGCCGAAGGCGGCAGTGGCGAGGGGGGTGGCTCGGGCGGCTGCGGTTGTGCCGGCGGCGTACACAGTTCCTCGCTTGCCTCCACCGCAATGTCGTCCACGCCCACCCACTCGTCCTGCCCCATCGCGTTGGTCGTCAGGATCCGCAGCTGCACGAGTGGCCTGTCGTCCGCCGTCGGCGGCAGTACCGCGGAGACCGGCGTCACCAGCGTGGCCTCGCCCGGACCCGTGGTCGCGTCCGCCACGAAGCCACCAGGCACTCCGGCGAAGTCGCCGCTGCCGCCAACCCGATACTGGAGCGCCACGGCTTGGACCGCGTTCGCAATGGAGGACGGATCGATGTCGCGCAGCCCGTAGCGCACCGTCACTCTCGAGCGACCCCGGGTGTCGAGCGACAGCACCAGGTGCGGCGCCGCGGCCGTGGCCGACCCCTGCAACGCCACGACCGGGTCCGGCAGCTCGAACTCGGTCACGCCGGCAGCCAGGCCCACCGCGCCCGGATCCGCCTCGTTCGCGTGCACGTCCACCGGCGTGCCCGAGCCGTCGGCGACCACCAACCGAGGATCCGTGCCCGCAGCCGCAGTCAGGCCGTCCCCGCGGAACCCGACGACCCCCGGGACCTCCGCCCAGTCGTCGTGGCGGGAGATCAGCCCGGTGTCGCTCCAACCCTGGGCGAAGGGCAGGGCGGCCGTCAACAGGAGGATCGAGATGAGCATGCCTGATCAAGCTCAGAGCCGTCCGTTCTCTCCCCCTAAACGCGGGCGGGCCGCCCGAAGGCGGCCCGCCGTAACTCGGTAGCGTGATTCTCATGAACTCGGTACAGGCAGCCGGCGGGGTGGTTCTCCGCGACGGTCTGGTGGCCCTCGTTCACCGGCCCCGCTACGACGACTGGTCGCTTCCCAAGGGAAAGCTCGACCACGGCGAGTCCTTCGAGGACGCCGCCCTGCGCGAGGTCGAGGAGGAGACGGGCCTGCGCTGCGCGCTGGTGCGAGAGCTCCCGGCCATCGAGTACGAGGTGCGCGGGCGGCCCAAGGTGGTGCGCTACTGGGCGATGGAGGTGGTCGGCGAGACGCCCTTCGTCCCGAACGACGAGGTCGACCAGGTGCGCTGGCTCGAGCCGCAGGAGGCGCTCGCGCTGCTGAGCTACGACCGCGACCGGGAGCCCGTGCTGGCGCTCTGAGCGGGGCGGCGGTCCGCCCAGGGCGACGCCGCCTCGAGCTGGGCGGCGAGCGACAGGAGCTCGCCCTCGCCCGCCGGCCGCCCGGCGATCTGCACCGCGAGCGGCAGCCCGTCGTCGCCGTGGAAGAGCGGCAGCGACACGGCGGGCTGGCCGGTGACGTTGAACAGCGCGGTGTACGGGGTGAACTCGCCCGAGCGGCGGAAGTCCTCCCAGGGGTCTGCGCTGCATGAGTCGATTTCGCCGATTCGCACGGGGCGCTGGGCGAGCGAGGGCATCAGGAGGGCGTCGATGTGATCCCACAGCGCGACGATCTCCCTGGACGCGGCCGTCAGGCGGGTGCGGGCGAGCAGGTACTCGAGCGGGTCGCGCTCCCGGATGCCCTCCCGGATCGTCCAGGAGAGCGGCTCCACCAGCTCGGCGCTCGGCTCGCGGCCGGTGGCCTGGCCGCCGAACCACATGGCCAGCGCAACCGGCGTCCCGAAGATGAGCGTGAACGCGCGCAGCAGGTGCTGGCCCTCCCAGGGAGGATCGACCGGCTCCACCTCGTGACCGAGCGACTCGAGCAGGCCGGCGGCGTCGCGCACGGCACGCTCGCAGAGGGGATCGACGACGGCCGGGTCGACTGCCGGGACCGTGGTCACGCCGATCCGCAGCCGCCCCGGTTCGCGCGCGGCCGTCTGCGCGAAGGGCTCGTCGGGCGGCGGCGCCCAGGTGGCGTCGCCCGGCTCGTACCCCGCCAGCACGTCGAGCAGCGCGGCGGTCTCGGCGACGGTGCGGGTGAGCACGCCGTCCTGGACGAGGAAGTCGTCGCCCTGCTCGGGCCCGCGCGAGATGCGCCCGCGGCTCGGCTTGAGCCCCACGAGGCCGCAGCAGGCCGCGGGGATGCGGATCGAGCCGCCGCCGTCGGAGCCGTGCGCCAGCGGCACCATCCCGGCCGCCACGGCCGCGGCCGCGCCGCCCGAGGAGCCGCCCGGCGTGCGGTCGGGGTCCCACGGGTTGCGGGTGGGCCCGAAGCGGCGCGGCTCGGTCACCGGCAGGATCCCGAACTCGGGCAGGTTGGTCTTGCCGACGATCACGAAGCCGGCCTCCCGCAGCCGCCTCACCGCGAAGGCGTCGTGGCGCGGGACGAAGTCCCCGAAGAGGTCGGAGCCCAGGCGGTAGGGCATGCCGGCCACGGTGGCGGTGTCCTTGACGGCGATCGGCACGCCCGCGAAGGGGCGCTCGTCGGCGGCGTCGATCCCGTCCGCGGCGGCCAGGGCGCCCGTCGGGATCGAGGTGGACGAAGGCGTTCAGCTCGGGGTCGAGCGTCTCGACTGCCTCCAGCGAGGCCTCGGTCAGCTCCCGGGTGCTGATCTCACCGGCCTTGACGAGCCGCGCCAGCTCAGTGGCCGGCTCGAAGAGGAGCCCCCGGTCCATGGGGGCGCGAGCCTAACGAAGCGGTGGCAAGGGGGCGCGCCCCGGGGGCTGGGCGCTTTACGTACCGAGATGAATACAGAAAGCGCCCAGCCCCCCGTTGACGCGCTGATCTACGCCGTTGCGAAGCGCCAGCGCGGCGTGATCACCCGTGAGCAATTGCGCCGCCTCGGCCTGAGTGAGCACGGGATCGCCGAGCGGATCCGCACCGGTCGCCTTCATCGCCTTCACCGCGGCGTGTACGCGGTCGGGCATGACGTTCTTAGGCCCGAGGCGTACTGGCTCGCGGCGGTGCTGGCCTGCGGCGAGGGCGCGGTTCTGTCGCACGCGAGCGCCGCGGCCCACTGGGGCATCCGTCCAAGCGCGGCCGCAAGCGTCGACGTGACCGTCCCGGTCCGCTCTGGCCGCAGGTCGCGCAAGGGCATCCGCCTCCATCGCTCGGGGCGGCTCGGCGAAAGGGAGGTCACCGTCCACGAAGGAATCCCGGTGACCACCGTGGCCCGAACCCTGCTCGACCTCGCCGACGTCCTGCCGAGACACGCACTGAAGCGAACCATCGACGAAGCCGAGTACCAGCGCCTCGTCGACATGACCGCCCTCATTGCCGCAGTTCAGGAAAATCCGGGCCGTCGTGGCGCGCAGGTCATCGAGCTCGCGCGAGCCGAGGCCGAGATGACGCGCTCCGAGCTGGAGCAGCGCTTCCTCGCGCTCGTCGACCGCCACGGTCTGCCCCGGCCGCGCGTGAACTCGCGAGTAGAGGGCTATGAGGTCGACTTCGTCTGGCCCGAGGATCGGGTCATCGTGGAGATCGACGGCCGCGCCGCCCACGGCACCAGAAGCGCCTTCGAGCGCGACCGGCTCCGCGACCGGCGCCTGCTCCGGGCCGGCTTCCGCACGATCCGGCTCACGGACCGGGCGCTTCGCTACGAGGAGGACGCGATCGTGGCCGACCTCGAGGTGTTGTTGAGCCGCTCCTGCGCCTCGTCGAACCCGTCCAGGTGCTCCAGGACCTCGGCCGCCAGCGCCTGATAGTCGGCGCCCAGGTCCGGCGCGTAGTCGAGTATCGAGACGCCGCGCTCGGCCGACTCGGCGTAGCGCACGCTGCGGCGGATGACCGAGTCGAACACCTTGTCGCCGAAGCGCTCCCGCAGGGACTTCAGCGCCTCGCGCGCATGGATCAGCCGCATGTCGGCGATGTTGAGTACCACGCCGAGCCAGTCCAGGTCCGGGTGGAGCGACTCCTTTGCCAGCTCCACCACCTCCAGCGCCTGCTCGACCCCCTGGAGCGAGAAGTACTCCGCCTCGCTCGAGATCAGGGCGTAGTCCGCTGCCACCAGGGCGTTCACCGTGAGCAGGCCGAGCGACGGCGGGCAGTCCACGATCACCAGGTCGTAGCGGCGCTTGACCTCGCGTAGCGCCCGCTTCAGCGTGAGCTCGCGGCCCATCTTGCCGGCGAGGATCACCTCGGCCTCGGCCAGGCCGAGGTTGGCGGGGAGCACGTCGTCGTGGATCGCGTCCGCCGCCTTCGCCTGGCCGGCGAGCACGTCGGCCACCGTCGGAGAGGCGTCGGCCGGGACGTCGAAGTAGTCGGACAGGTTGCCCTGCGGGTCGAGGTCCACGCAGAGCACGTCCAGGCCGGCGCGGCGGTAGGCGTCGGTGAGCGTGCGGACCGTGGTGGTCTTGCCCGTGCCGCCCTTCTGGGAGAGAACCGTGATCGTCGCCGCCACCGGTCGGAGCACAGTAGCGGCTTCGCTATTCCGCGGGCGCAGCCGTATCATTTCCGGCTCCCCACCCCGTGGCGCGCTCGGTCGGAGGGGCGCGGAAGCGCAAGGAACCCACCAATGGCACCCACCCACGTCCGGGCCCCGGGCGGCCTTTACGACCCCAGCTACGAGCACGATGCGTGCGGTGTCGCCTTCGTGGCGAGGCTCGGCGCGCCCGCCTCGCACGAGGTCATCTCGCGTGCCCTGTGGGCGCTCGAGCACCTCGAGCACCGCGGCGCGGAGGGCGCGGACGCCGACACGGGGGACGGCGCGGGCATCCTCGTGCAGCTCCCCGACGGCTTCCTGCGCGACGAGGTGTCCTTCGAGCTGCCCCCGGCGGGCCGGTACGGGGTCGCGGTCTGCTTCCTGCCAGTGGACCCGGCCGAGCGCGATCGCGCCGAGCGCCTGCTCGAGCGAACCGTCGCCGAAGAGGACCAGCGGGTGCTCGGCTGGCGCGACGTGCCGGTGGTGCCCGAGCACTGCGGCACGATCGCCCGTGCCGCGGCCCCCTGCATACGCCAGCTGCTCGTAGCCGCCGGCGACGGGGTGGAGGACCAGGACGCCCTCGAGCGCAGGCTGTACGTGATCCGCCGCGTGATCGAGGAGGAGGACCAGCCGAACCTGGCGATCGCCAGCTTCTCCAGCCGCACCCTCGTCTACAAGGGCATGCTCACCCCCCTCCAGATCTCGCACTACTTCCCAGACCTGAAGGACGAGCGGCTGATCTCCCGGCTCGCCCTGGTCCACTCCCGCTTCTCCACCAACACCTTCCCGAGCTGGGAGCTCGCGCACCCGTACCGGATGCTCGCCCACAACGGCGAGATCAACACCCTGCGCGGCAACCGCAACTGGCACCGCGCCCGCGAGCTCACCATCGCGTCGCCCCTGTTCGGCGGCGACATCGACAAGATCCGCGGCCTGCTTCGAGACGACATCTCCGACTCCGCGTCGCTCGACGGGCTGATGGAGCTGCTCGTGCTCGGGGGGCGCTCGCCGGCGCACGCCATGTCGATGCTGATCCCCGAGGCCTATCAGGGCCGGCCCGAGCTGCCGCAGGAGGTGCGGGACTTCTACGCCTACCACTCGTCGCTGATCGAGCCCTGGGACGGCCCGGCAGCGGTGGCCTTCACCGACGGCCGCGTGATCGGCGCGACGCTCGACCGCAACGGCCTGCGCCCGGGCCGCTGGGTGGTGACGAGGGACGGCTGGGTAGTGCTCGCCTCGGAGACCGGGGTGCTCGAGGCGACCCCGGACCAGATCGTCGCGAAGGGCCGCCTGCGGCCCGGCAAGCTCTTCCTCGTCGACCTCGAGCGCGACCGGATCGTGCCGGACGAGGAGGTGAAGTCCGAGCTCGCCCGGCGGCGCCCGTACGGCGAGTGGCTGCATGACCGCGTCGTGCACATCGAGGACCTGCCCGAGAAGAGCCCGCGCGTGCCGCGCGTGGAGCCGCTGCGGGCCAGGCAGCTCGCCTTCGGCTGGACCGAGGAGGACCTCAGGGTGATCCTGGCGCCGATGGCACGCGACGCCGCGGAGCCGACCGGCTCGATGGGGAACGACGTGGCCCTGGCGAGCCTGTCCGACCGCAAGCCGCCGCTGTTCTCGTACTTCAAGCAGCTCTTCGCGCAGGTCACCAACCCGGCGATCGACCCGATCCGCGAGTCGGTGGTGATGAGCCTCACCGCCTGCATCGGGCCGGAGATCAACCTGCTCGGCGAGACGCCGGACCACTGCCACCAGCTCGTGATGTCGCAGCCGATCCTGCGCAACTCGCAGCTCGAGAAGCTGCGCCAGGTGGACCACAACGTGTTCGAGGCGCGCACGATCGACATGACCTGGTGCGCGGACGAGGGCGAGGCCGGGATGGAGCGGCGCCTGGAGGAGATCTGCCGCGAGGCCTCGGAGCTCGTAACCCGCGGGGTGAACATCATCATCCTGTCGGACCGCAACCTGGGCGCCGAGCGGGCGGCGATGCCGTCGCTCCTCGCAGTGGGAGCCGTGCACCACCACCTCGTCCGCCAGGGCACCCGTCTGCAGATCGGCCTGATCGTGGAGACCGGCGAGGCGCGCGAGATCCACCACATCGCGACGCTGATCGGCTATGGCGCCGCGGCGGTGAACCCCTACCTGATGCTCGAGTCGCTCTACGCGCTCCACCGCGGCGGCCGGCTGCCCGACGGGATGAAGCCCGAGCACGCGGAGATGCGCGTGATCAAGGCGATCGGCAAGGGGCTCCTGAAGATCCTCTCGAAGATGGGGATCTCCACGATCCGCTCCTACACGGGCGCTCAGATCTTCGAGGCGGTGGGGGTGCGAAAGGAGATCGTCGACCGGCACTTCACGGGCACGCCGTCGCGCGTGGAGGGCGTGGGCCTCGACGCGATCGCGCGCGAAGCGCTCGACCGCCACGCGCGCGCCTATCCCGGCGCGGTCTCGGAGCTGCTGCCTGCGGGCGGCGTCTACCAGTGGCGCCGCCGCGGCGAGTACCACGGCTGGAACCCGGAGACGATCGCGACGCTTCAGCAAGCGGCGCGCGACGGGGAGGGCGGCGCGGCCGCCTACGAGCGCTACGCCACCTACGTCAACGACGTGGCGGTGCGCAACACCTCGCTGCGCGGCCTGCTCCGCTTCCGCCAGGACGTGGAGCCGGTGCCGCTCCACGAGGTGGAGCCCGTCGCGGAGATCGTCAAGCGCTTCAAGTCGGGCGGCATGTCGCTCGGGGCCCTGTCGCCGGAGGCCCACGAGACGCTCGCCGTGGGCATGAACCGGCTCGGCGGGCGGTCGAACACCGGCGAGGGCGGCGAGGACCCGGCCCGGTTCGACGACGAGCGGCGCTCCTCGATCAAGCAGGTCGCGTCGGGGCGCTTCGGCGTGACCATCAACTACCTGGTCAACGCCGACGAGCTCCAGATCAAGGTGGCGCAGGGGGCCAAGCCGGGCGAGGGCGGCCAGCTGCCCGGCCACAAGGTGGACCGCTACATCGCCGGCCTGCGCCACTCGACCCCGGGCGTGGCGCTGATCTCGCCGCCTCCGCACCACGACATCTACTCGATCGAGGACCTCAAGCAGCTGATCTACGACCTCCGGGCCGCCAACCCTCGCGCGCGCGTCTCCGTGAAGCTGGTGTCCGAGATCGGGGTCGGCACGGTCGCCGCCGGGGTGGCCAAGGCAAACGCGGACCACGTGGTGATCGCAGGCCACGACGGCGGCACCGGGGCGTCGCCGCAGGCGTCGATCCACCACGCCGGGATCCCGTGGGAGATCGGCCTGGCCGAGACCCAGCAGACGCTGCTCGTGAACGACCTTCGCTCGCGCATCCTGGTCGAGGTCGACGGCCAGATGCGCACGGGGCGCGACGTGGCCGTGGGCGCCATCCTCGGCGCCGACGAGTTCGGCTTCTCCACCGCCCCGCTGATCGCGCTGGGCTGCGTGATGATGCGCGTCTGCCACCTCAACACGTGTCCCGTGGGGGTGGCCACCCAGGACCCGGAGCTGCGGAGGCGCTTCGACGGCCAGCCCGAGCACGTGGTGACCTACCTGTTCATGGTGGCCGAGGAGGCCCGCGCGATCATGGCCTCGCTGGGGGTGCGCTCGATCGCCGAGCTGATCGGCCGCACGGACCTCCTCCGGCCAGACGACGCCGTCGACCACTGGAAGGCGCGCGGCCTGGACCTGAGCGCCCTGCTCGAGGTCCCGGACGTGGGCGATGACGCTCCGCGCCACTGCGTCCGGCGCCCCGAGCCCGTGCTGTACGACTCGATCGACGTGGACCTGCTGCAGCGCTCGCGGGCCGCCATCGAGGAGGGCGAGCCGGTGCGGATCGAGCGCCGGGTCGAGAACAAGAACCGGGCGGTAGGCGGCCTGCTGTCGGGCGAGATCGCCCGCGCCCGCGGCGCCGATGGGCTGGCCGACGGCACGATCGAGATCGCCCTGACCGGCTCGGCCGGCCAGAGCTTCGGCGCCTGGCTCGCGTCGGGCGTGACGCTCTTGCTCGAGGGGGACGCGAACGACTACACCGGAAAGGGCATGTCCGGCGGCCTGCTGGTGGTGCGGCCGCCGCTCGAGGCGGCGTTCACGGCGGAGCAGAACGTGATCGTCGGCAACGTCGTCCTGTACGGCGCCACCTCGGGGCGCGCGTTCTTCCGCGGCCTCGCCGGGGAGCGCTTCGCCGTGCGCAACTCGGGGGCGGTCGCGGTGGTGGAGGGCGTCGGCGACCACGGCTGTGAGTACATGACGGGCGGCCGGGTGGTGGTGCTCGGCCCCACCGGGCTGAACTTCGCCGCCGGCATGAGCGGCGGCATCGCGTACGTGCTCGACGTGGACGGCGGGTTCCGCTCGCGCTGCAACACGGAGCTCGTGGGCTTCGACGAGATCACCTGCGACGAGACGCTCGAGCTGCACGGGTGGATCGAGGACCACTGCGAGCTGACCGGCTCGCCGGTGGCGGAGCGCCTGCTCGCGGACTGGGACGCGCAGCTGTCCCGCTTCGTGAAGGTGATGCCGCACGACTACAAGCGGGCGCTGCTCGAGGCCACCCCCGAGGAAGCCCTGGCCTGATGGGGGAGCTCGGCGGGTTCCTCCGGCTCGAGCGGGTCGGGTTCCAGAAGCGCGACCCGCGCGAGCGCGTGGGCGACTATCGCCAGTACTTCGCGCTGCCCGACGAACGCACGCTGCGCGAGCAGGGCGGGCGGTGCATGGACTGCGGCGTGCCGTTCTGCCAGGAGGGCTGCCCGCTCGGCAACAAGATCCCGGACTGGAACGACCTCGTCTACGGCGGCCACTGGCGCGACGCGCTCATCGAGCTGCACGCCACCAACAACTTCCCCGAGTTCACCGGGCTGATCTGCCCGGCGCCGTGCGAGTCGGCCTGCGTGCTCGACATCAACGACGACCCCGTCACGATCGAGCAGATCGAGCTGGCGATCGTTACGCGCGGGTTCGACGAGGGCTGGATCGCCGCGCACCCGCCGGACGAGCGCACCGGCCGCACGGTCGGCGTGATCGGGTCGGGCCCGGCCGGCATGGCCGTGGCCGCGGAGCTGAACCGCCACGGGCACGAGGTGGTCGTGTACGAGCGCGACGAGGGGCCGGGCGGCATGCTGCGCTTCGGGGTGCCCGACGCCAAGCTCGAGAAGTGGATCATCGACCGCCGGGTTAGCCTGCTGGAGGCCGAGGGGATCGCCTTCGAGTACGGCGTCGACGTGGGCCGCGACCTCACCGTGGCCGAGCTGCGCGAGCGCCACGACGCGGTGGTGGTGGCGATCGGCTCGCGGATGCACCGCCCCCTCGACGTGCCGGGCCGCGACCTCGAGGGCGTGCGCTTCGCGATGGAGTACCTCTACCAGCGCAACCGGCACGTTGCACGGGAGGAGGGCCGCTTCGCACCGGAGCCCGACCAACCGATCACGGCCGCCGGAAAGCGGGTAGTAGTCGTCGGCGGCGGCGACACCGGCATGGACTGCATCTCAAACGCGCTGCGCGAGAACGCCACAGACGTGCTCCTGCTCGACGTATATCCATCCCTGCCGGCCGACGGCCGCCCATCGGGGACCCCGTGGCCCCTGCCCCCCAAGCGCACGCATTCCACCTACGCGCTCGACGAGGGGGGCGAGCGCCGCTTCGGCACGCAGGTCACGGCGATCGTGGGGCGGGACGGGCAGGTCACGGGCGTCGAGGGCCGTTGCGTGGAGGGCACCTCGTCGCGCGACCTCCACGCGATCCCGGGCAGCGAGTTCACCGAGCCCGCCGAGCTGGTGCTGATCGCGATCGGCTTCAGCCATCCCGAGCACGAAGGGGCGGTGGAGGAGCTGGGCGTGGACCTCGACGCGCGCGGCAACGTGAAGGCGCCGGTGTACGCGACGAGCGAAGGCGGCGTCTTCGCGTGCGGCGACGCGCGCGTCGGCCAGTCGCTGGTGGTCACGGCGATCGCCGAGGGGCGCCGCTGTGCCCGCGTGGTCGACCGCCACCTCGGAGGCTCCGGCGAGACGCGCCGCGTGCCCGCGACCGCGCTGTTCGCCTTCGAGGACGGCGATCCCCACTCGTTGCGCCACCAGGCCGAGACCGCCCGCACCGTAACGGTCGGCGACGCCTTCTGGTCCGGCCCGCGCGACGGCGCGTAGCCGCGCATGCCGGCAGCTTTCGTCACCGGCGGCTCGGGCTTCATCGGCGGGGCGCTGATCGAGCGCCTGCGCCGGGAAGGCTGGGACGTGCGCGCGCTCGCGCGCTCCGACGCGGCCGCGGCGAGGGTGCGGGAGCGAGGCGCCGAGCCGGTCGCCGGCGACCTCGACGACGCGGCCGCGCTGAAGGGCGGGCCGGTGGGCTGCGGCGTGTGCTTCCACGCCGCCGCCAAGGTCGAGGACTGGGGCGACCCGGCCGACTTCGAGCGGCTCAACGTGCGCGGCACCGCGAACGTGATCGCCGCCTGCCGCGATGCGGGCGTGCGACGGCTCGTGCACGTGGGCACCGAGGCGGCGCTCACCGCCGGCCAGGCGCTCGAGCGCCTGGACGAGGGGGCGCCGCTGCGGCCCGACTCCCCGTTTCTGTACTCCGCCTCGAAGGCGAGGGCGGAGCAGCTCGTGCGGGACGCGAACGGCGACGCCCTCGAGACGGTCGTGGTCCGGCCGCGCTTCGTCTGGGGCCGGGGCGACACGACGCTGCTCCCGGCGATCGCCGAGCTGGTTCGCTCCGGGCGCTTTCGCTGGATCGGCGGGGGGCGGCACCTGACCGACACGACCCACGTCGACAACACCGTCGAGGGGCTCTGGCTCGGCGCCACGAAGGCGCCCGCCGGCGGCGTCTACTTCGTCACCGACGGCGAGCCGGTGGTGTTCCGCGACTTCCTCACACGCATGCTCGCCACCCAGGACGTGAGCGTGCCCGAGAAGTCCGTCCCGGCCGGGGTGGCCAGCGCGGCGGCGGCCACCGCCGAGCGCGCCTGGAGGCTGCTGAAGCGCCCGGGCCCGCCGCCGCTGACGCGCTTCGCGGTCTGGGTCTCGTCGAAGGAGTGCACGCTCGACATCTCCCGCGCGCGCGACGAGCTTGGCTACCGGCCGGTCAAGTCGCGCGACGAGGGCCTCGCGGAGCTGCGGTTGGACGGCGCGCGACCCGGGTAGACCCTCCGGCGTACCACCAACCACGGCAGGGGGAGACACCCACACTCGAACGGCGTCAGCGACGTCAGCCGCGCGATCGCCTACATGGAGTCTCACGGCGGGCCGGACGTGACGCTGGCGAACGGTACCGGGGCCTTCGCAGGCCCCCTGTTGCCGTTGCCGTAGCGGACCTGGCCCCGCCGGTCCGGCGGGGCCCGGTCGCTATCTCCGCCCTCTCAACCGGCGACCGCGGCGCGGTCTGTCACGAGGCTGACGAAGAACATCTGGAAGCGGCCGACGTCGATTTCGTCGCCGTCTTCCAGCTCCGCGAGCTCGACCCGCTGCCCGTTGCGGAAAACGCCGTTCAGGCTGCGGTCGTCGAGTATGCGCGCGCCGTCGGAGTCGCGATACACCAGCGCGTGGCGGCGCGACACGGTCGGGTCGTCGAAGCGGATGTGCGCGGACAGGCTGCGTCCGATCCTGGTCCAGCCCTCCTGCAGCGGGACGACGCGCACGCGATCGCCGTCCTCGAACGCAAGGTAGTCGCCCGGACGGACCAGCGCCTCGCGCGCCTCCTCGAGCCAGTCCGGCGGTTCAGCTATCTCGTGCTGGGTGGGGCCCTCCAGGGTGTCGCCGAACAGCGACGCGCGCCTGAAGCGATGCCCGCCGCACTCCGGGCACCCAGGCACCGGATCGCGTTCGTGCAGCGCTACCGCAAACCCACACGAGTCACAGCGGAAAGAGCCGGCCCCTGCCAAGGTACCGGCGCTGAACGCTTCCATGGAATGATCTCTCCTCGGGGTGGGGGGTGCGTATGGTAACGAGGCTCGGAGCACGCTCAACCCATTTATGCGGTATTTGCGGGCTTTCCGGTGGCCTCGGCGAGGTCTTGGTACCCCCTTCGGGGAGGCGATACTCATCCGGGGCAGGTATGAGGTTTGCAGGACTGGGGGCGCGCCGGCCGAACAGGGCAGCATGCCGGATCTCGGCGCCATGCTGATGCGGCGCAGCCTCGCCTCACTCAGGCCGTCCAGCGAGGGCTGCGCCAAGTGCCGCCGCATCCCGCTCGCGGGCGAGTGCATGCACGAGCTCGACTCGGGCCGCGTGCTCTGCGAACTGTGCTTCGGCGCGCTGCCCGAGGAGCGCAGGCTGGCGGTGCGCTCGGAGCGGGTGCACGCGGGCGAGCGGCGGCTGGCCGTCGTGACGAAGGCCGCCTGACTGCCGCCGGAAGCGCCACGCGTAGAATGGCGCCGCCGTGCGCCAGGTCACCGTGTCGACAGTCATCTCCGCGCCGCGCGAGCAGATCTTCGACTTCGTGTCCGATCTGGCCGCCCGGCCGGCCTACACGGACCACTACATGCGCGACTACCGGCTCGCGCGCGTGAATCCGGTCGGCCCGGGCGCGGCCGCGCGCTTTCAGCTCCGCGGCCCGGTCGCCAAGGAGTACGCCGAGTTGACCGTCAGGGAGGTCGACCGCCCGCGGCGGATCGTGGAGGAGATCCGCCTGGGCCGGCGCGGGCGCAACCGCTTCCTGGCCGTCTACGACTTCACGAACGAGGGCGCCGGCACCACCCGCGTTGAGCTGACCACCTACGGCGAGCCCGCCACGGTCGTCGACCGGCTGCGGCAGACCGGCGTCGCGGGCTGGATCCGGCGCCAGTCGAAGAAGGCGCTCGAGCGGTTGCGAATGATCTTCGAGGAGCCTCGCAAGGGAGAGCTCAAGCGGGCCACGATCGCGGGCTACGAGCCCGCCAAGGCGGCGCGCTTCGGCGCCGCCGCCGGGATGGATCCGTCGCGGCCACCGGCCCGCGAGGCCTCTCAATAGGATGCGCGGCCGATGGACCTGCGCCGCCTGACCCTCGCCGCCTGCGTCCTGGCCCTCGCCGCCCCGCTCGGCCTTGCCGCCTGCGGCGACGAGGAGCCCGGCGTGGACGAGCCGGCCCGGGAGGGTCTGGCGCTCGAGCTGGACGGGATCACCTACAACGTCTTCATCACCCGCCAGCTGAACCCCCGGGTGACGCCCGACGAGGCCTACGTGACCGACGAGGCGCCGGCGGGGGAGACGCTCTACGGCGTGTTCATCCAGGTCTGCAACCTCTCCGACGAGGCGCACGAGACGGTCGAGAGCTTCGTGGTGAAGGACAACGCGGAGAACGAGTTCGAGCCGGAGGAGCTGCCGGAGGAAAACGTCTTCGCGTACTCACCGCAATCGCTCGACCCCGACGAGTGCATTCCAGAGGCCGGCAGCGTGGCCCAGCTCGGGCCCAGCGCCGGATCGATGCTGCTGTTCCAGCTCCCGCTCGAGACGACGGAGAACCGCCCGCTCGAGCTCGAGGTGGAAGGCGAGAGCGGCGAGACGCTGACTTTCGAACTGGATATTTGAGCTACAGCGCCGCGTCCAAGACCACCCGCGCCGCCGGCGCCGCCGTGGCCCCGCCGGAGCCGGCGCGCACCAGCATCACGGCCACCGCCAGCTCCGGGCGGGCGGCCGGCGCGTAGGCCGTGAACCAGGCGTCGGTGTTCGACGGGTCCGAGGGGGCGGTCTCGCCCGTCTCCGGGTCGCGCGTGTCCTCGAGCTCCGCCGTCCCGGTCTTCCCGGCCACCTTCACCCGTGGCAGCGCCGCCGCCGTTCCAGTCCCGTAGTCGACGACGTCGACCATCATCGACGCGATCGTCCGCGCGACCCGTTTCGATGTCACCCGCACCCGCTCGGTCCGCTCTCCCAGCGCGAGCGTGGGCACGTACCGGACCCCGTCCGCCGCGATCGTCTGGGCGACCGACGCCATCACGAGCGGCGTCGCGAGCGTCCGGAACTGCCCGATCGCCGTCGAGGCGACCTCCAGGTCGGAGACGATCTCCCCGCTCTGCGGGAGCGTGCTCGGCACCTCGCCGGGCACCGTAGGCGGCTGGTTCCACCCGAACCGCTCGGACGCGTCCACCAGGGCCTCCGATCCCACCTCCACGCCGAGCGGCCCGAACACCGAGTTGCAGGAGTGGGCAAAGCTCTCGCGGAAGCTGCCCCCGCAGGCCTCGCCGTTCGCGTTCGACAGCTCCACGCCATCGATGAGCGCGTAGGTCTCGACCGGGAACTCGGTCGACGGCTTCACGAGGTCCTCCTCGAGCGCCGCGGTGGTGGTCACGATCTTGAACGTCGAGCCCGGCGGCTGCGGGGCCGAGAAGGCGAGTCCCGCCAGCGCGCGGATCTCCCCGTTGCGCGGGTCGAGCGCGGCGATGCCTCCGAAGCGGCCCGCCAGCGCGGTCACGGCGGCCTCCTGGAGCCGCGTGTCGATCGTCGTCCGCACGGGCGGCGCCTGCAGCGGCCTCGCGTTCGCCAACACGCGCTCCCCGGCGAGCAGCCGTCCTCCCGGGCGCCCGGCAAGGCGGTCCTCGAAGGCGTGCTCGAGCCCGTTCTGCCCCGTCGGCCAGTCCCGCGGGAAGCCGCGCGCCCAGAGCGCGCGGCGCTCCGCCGCCGTCTCCTCCGGCATCAGCGTGCCCGCGATCGATCCTGCGATGGCCTCGAGGGGCGAGCTGCGGGCGGCGGCGGGGCCCTCGGCCAGGACCTTCCCGCCGCGCGAGAGCAGCGTGGCCCGTTCGGGCGGCCTGCTCGAGCGTGCGAGCGCCTCGCCGCGCCGCAGGCCGGGAAAGGCGAGCAGGGGCCCCCAGGTGACCTTCTCCTCGTGCACGGGCAGCCGCAGCTTCGCTCGCACGGTTCCGAACACGCGCGTGCGCACGTTGACGGGCACGGCGACCGACCCCTCGCGCTCGCCCTCGGGGTCGCCCGCATGGAGTCCCGTCGCCGTGGCGGTGGCGGCGGCGCGCCGGTAGGCGGCCCGGAACTCCTGTCGCGTATGGGCCTCGCGCGATGCGTCGTCGAGCATGGCGTACATCGCGCCGTAGTCGCCGCGCTCCCAGGCCTCGGTGAACGCGCCGGCGGCGCGCTGGCTCCCGGACTGCGCCTGCGACCCGACCACCATCCCGGCGCCGCCCGCCACCAGCGCGAGACCGCCGAGCGCCGGGAGCGCCCGATGCGTCAGCCTGCGCCGGCGCTCGCCTGAGAACCCGATCATTCCGGGCCCTGCTCACGTCCGGGGGCACTAGGCTGCCTCGCGCCTGTGACGGCGCTCGACTGGATCATCATCGCTTTTACGGGCCTGATGGGGGTTTGGGGCTACGCCCAGGGCTTGATCGTAGGGGCGCTCTCGCTGGTGGGTTTCGCGGGCGGCGCGTTCTTGGGGTCTCGCCTGGGGCCGCTTCTCCTCGAGGAAGGCTCGCAATCGCCCTACGCCCCTTTGTTCGCCCTGATCGGCGCGCTGCTGATCGGCGGCATCCTTGCCTCGGGGCTCGAGCTGCTCGGCTTCCATCTCCGCCACCGCCTGGGCGACCGGCTCGGGGTGCTCGACGGGGTGGCCGGGGCCGTGCTGGTGGGTTGCCTGGGCCTCGGTCTCGTGTGGATCGCCGGCGCCGTGGCGCTCCAGACGCCCGGCGCCAGCGAGCTGCGCGAGCCGATCCAGCGCTCGGCGATCCTCAAGGAGCTGAACGAGCGGCTTCCGCCGTCCGGCCCGATTCTGCAGGCGCTCGCCCGCTTCGACCCGTTCCCCGAGATCGACGGCCCGGCGCCGAACGTGCCGCCCCCGGACTCGGCCATCGCGCGCGACCCCGAGGTGCGGCGCGCGGGCAGCAGCATCGTGCGGGTGCTCGGCACGGCCTGCGGTCTCGGCGTGCAGGGAAGCGGCTGGGTCGCCGGCAACGGCGTGGTGGTCACCAACGCCCACGTGGTGGCGGGCCAGGACGACACGACGGTGCAGGTCGGGGGCGAGGGCGACCGGCTCGACACCGAGGCGATCTGGTTCGACGCGCGCAACGACCTCGCGCTGCTGCGCGTCCCGGGGCTCGCCGGCGCGCCCCGGCTCCGGTTCAACACGGGGGCCGAGGCCGGTACCTCGGCGGCGATCCTCGGCTTCCCGGAGGACGGCCCGTACGACGTCCGGCCCGGCCGCGTCGGCCAGACCTCGACCGTTGTCTCCCAGGACGCCTACGGCCGCGGCCCGGTGCGCCGCACCATCACGTCGCTGCGCGGCCTGGTGCGCCAGGGCAACTCGGGCGGCCCGATGGTGGACGGCCGCGGCCGCGTGGTCACCACGATCTTCGCCGCCACCGTTGCGGACGGGGGCCGGAGCGGGTACGGGGTCCCGGTGCCGATCGTGCGCGACGCCCTGAGCCGCGCGAGCGGGCCCGTGGACACGGGAGCTTGCGCTCGCTAGAGGGCTTCGATCACCGCGTCGAGGTCCGGCGAGCGCGCCGCGATCAGCTCCTCCGCGTGGCGGCGCAGCTCGCGCAGGTTCTCCGGGCTCGCGTCGTCGAGGTCGTCGCTCGCCGCGGTCAGCTCGACCTGCACGCGCCAGTAGCGGTCTCCGCCCAGCACGTGACGCAGCTGGTAGTCGACCGCGTCGGAGCTTCCGTCGAACACCACGTCGAGGATCGGCCGGGCCCATTCCACCAGGCCCCAGTCGTCGATGTCCGCGAAGCGGCGGCGTCGCGTGCGCTGCCCTGTGCCGAGCGAGAGCAGCACTACGTCGGCGCTCGGGTGGAAGCGCAGCACCTCGGCGAACGCGCTCATCGCCGGATTGACCGCGAACACGCCGCCGTCGACCAGCGCGCGTGCGCCCACCGGGAGCGGCTCGAAGTAGGTGGGCGCGGCCGCGGTGGCGCGCGCGACCACCGTGAGCGGGAAGTCCTCGAGCCGCCGCTCGCGTGCGCTGCGGGTCTTGAAGAAGAAGGGCCCCGGCTCCGTCATGTCGTACGTGGGCACGATCAGCTCGGGGATCGTGTCCGCCAGCCGCTTGTCCCCCAGGAAGCGCTCCAGCGCCCGGTCTAGGGCGCCGGCGTCGTATTTCTCGTCCAGCAGGCCCTCCGCGCTGCGGATGCGCTGCCAGGCCGAGCGATCGAATATGGCCGGGCCCTCCTCCTCGTAGATCGCGGCCACCTGCTCGGCCGGCAGCGGGTCCGGCGCGCACAGGGCGCAGGCCAGGATGCCGCCGGTGGAGGTGCCGGCGATCAGGTCGAACAGCTCGAACACCGGGCGCTCCGCGCGCCGCTCGACCTCGGCCAGGACGAGGGCGGGTATCAGGCCCCGGATTCCGCCACCATCTATTGCAAGCACCCGCACGGGGCGACCGTACCGCTACAAATGAGTGCGGTGCGTGCCGCTCTGCTGACACTCATCGCTGCTGCCTGCCTCACGGCGGGGGCGCCGGCCGTGGCCCAGGAGCCTCCGCCCGGCACCCCGCCGGACCGGAGGGCGATCGACGAGAACCCCTGCCTCGGCCCGCGCGCCGGACGGCTGCTCTGCCCCGACCTCGTGATGCGCCGGCCGTACGGGCTATACACCGAGCGGCTCACCAAGCCGGGGCACACCGTGCTGCGCGCCGGCAACGTGATCGACTCGGTCGGCGCCGGGCCGGCCGAGCTGCACGGGGTCCGCAGCAGCCCCACCTTCATGCGCGGCCGGCAACGCATCTACAAGCGGGACGGGGGGAGGATCGGCATCGACACCGGGGCGCGCCTGCAGTTCAAGTTCGCCCACCAGCAGCTGTTCTGGTGGAAGTTCTACGACGCGGCCCGCTTCGAGCTGTGGCGGCTCGACCCCGAGGGCCGCCGGACCCGGCTGGTGCGCACCGGGCCGAAGGTCGCCTACTGCCTGCGCGACCTCGGCCGGACGAGGCCCGGGCTGAGGCGCTCCCCGCCCGCTCGGGTCTACCCGGCCTGCAGCACGAACTCGAACGCGGAGCGGGTAACCCTCGGCACATCTATCGGCTGGGCCGACATCTACCCGCCCGCCTACCCCGAGCAGTGGATCGACGTGACGGGGCTGCGCGGCTGCTTCGCCTACGTTCACATCGCGGATCCCGAGAACGGGATCTACGAGTCGAACGAGGACAACAACGAGGCGCAGCAGATCGTCCGGCTGCCGTTCGAGCGCGGACGGGCGCGCGGCGGCTGCGAGGGCACCGACCGCGGGCGTCGCTACGGGCCGGGGGGCCCCTACTAGCGATCCAGGCTGGTCCTTCCGCCTCAACCGAGGGGGGTTAGGGGCGCCCCGGCTGCCCGGGCGGGCAGCTCGCACCCGAGCACGGCGGCGGCTGGCGCGGCGGCTGCTCCGGAGGAGGCTCCGGCGGCAGCTCCGGGGGCAGCTCCGGCGGAGGGGGCGGCGGTATCGGCGTGGTCTCCGCGGGCGGAGGCGGGGGCGGGGGCGGATCCGGCGCGATCTCCGGGGCGGGCGTGCCCTGGTTTCCGCGCTCCGGGCGCTGCTGGACGTTGCCTCGGCCGCCTGGCCGCGGCTTGGGCCGGGCCTGCCCTTCGGCGTGAGCCGGATCCGCCACCTCCACCGCTACGGCGGCGGGCGCCACCGGCACGGCAGCGGGCTCGGGCGCGGCGGCCGGCTGCTCGCGGGGCTTCTTCTTCTTGGGTTCCTTGCGCGCGGGCACGGGCTTCTCCTCGTCCGCGACCGCCTGCTGCTCCTCGGCGGCCGGCACGACCGTCTCCAACGGATCGTCGTCGGAGGCCGCCCCCACCAGCACCACCAGCACGAGCAGGCAGGTCAGCACGCCGATCAGCGTGAGGTCCCGGCGGCGGTGAGGCAGGATCGCCGCGCGGGCGCTTGCCGCGCCCGCTGCCGTCCCGCCCGCGGCGCCGCCCGCCGCGGCTCCGAGTCCTCGCGGCGCCTCGTGCCGCGCGATCGTCTCGCTCCAGTCGGCCCCCACCTGCTCCGCGGCACGGGCCATCGTCTCGCGGAACAGCAGCGGCCCGGCGGCGACCGGCGCCCACGCCCGGTAGGAGACGCCCGCCTCCTGCATCGCGTCGCGGCCGAGGCGGCATGTGTGGCAATGCATCAGGTGTTCTTCGAGCCAGCCGGCGTCGTCCGAGTCCGCGTCGAGCTGACGGTCCTGCTCGAGGGCGATCAGCGGCAGCGCACGCTCGCAGTCCGGCGAGCTCGCCGCGATCGACGCGAGCGCGGTGCCGCGAAGGGCGTCGCGCAGGTTGATGCGGGCACGCGAGATGAGCTGGGCGACGGAGTTGCGGTTCATCTCCATCAGCTCGGCGATCTCGTCGTACGAGAGTTCCTCGAGCTCGCGCAGCGCGAGCACCTCCCGCTGGCGCTCGGGGAGGGTCAGGTTGGCCGCCCGGATCTCCTCGGTGCGGGCCTCGAGCAGCATCTTGCGCTCGGGGTCGTCCTCGGGGTCGCCGGGGTCGAAGCCGATCCCGCCGCCGCCAACCCCGCCGCCCATCGGCGTCGCGGACTCGGGGATCTCGTCGCTCGGCTGGGTGCGCCGGCGGCGCTCGATCAGGTCGTAGCAGGCGTTGCGCGCGGAGGTGAGCACGTAGGAGCCGAACGCAAGCTCGCGGCCGGTGAGCTGCGGCAGCCGCCGGAGCACGCCTACGAAGGCCTCCTGGGTGGCGTCCGCGGCGTCGTCCCGCGAGCCCAGGATGCGGTATACCGCGCATCCGCGCCCTGCGAAAGGGCGCCTGGGCGAGATGCGCGAAGCCTGCCATCGCCCCTCCAACCGGCGGCGGGGCGTCGAATTACGGCGGGGTCAGCGACCCAGGTGCATCCCCAGCGCGCGGGGGGCGGCGCAGATGGCCCGGGTGAGCGGATCGGCCCGGTCGCCGTCCTCCGCCGCGCGCTCGCAGCGGATCAGCGCCGAGCGCACCAGCGAGCCGCCCAGCCAGGTCAGCGGCTCGGGCGGCACCCGCGCCCCTGGCCCGGCCTCCACGATCGGGAGACGGGTGTGTTGGTCGCGGCGATCGAGCGCCAGCGAGGCGAGCGCCCGGCCCGCCATCTGCGACGGGCCCACGCCGTTGCCGGTGAAGCCGAACGCGAAGTGGACCGGCGCACCCGGCAGCGTCCCGATCTGCGGGATGTGGCTGGGCGACACGTCGATCGGCCCGCCCCACGCGTGTGTGATCCGGCGGCCGGCGAGCGCGGGGAAGAGGCGCAGGAGCCCGGCGTGCGTCTCCGTGGCGATATCGGGGTCCACCTCCACGCGGCCGTTCAGGCGCGTCCCGTAGGCCAGCCTCCCGCCGCCCCAGCCGAGCAGGATCCGGCCATCCGGGGTGGTGCGGAAGTAGTGCAGGAGCGTGCGGCCGTCCGTGATGCACTCGCCGCCGGTCCACCCGATCGCCTCGATCACGTCCGGCACCGGCTCGGTGAGCACGATGTGGGACGACGTGACGGTGAGCCGCCCGTGCAGCTCGCGCAGGGCCCGCACCCCCGACCCGACGGCGAGCACCGCGGCACCGGCCCGCACGCGCCCGGACGCGGTCTCCGCGACGGCGCCGCGCAGCGCCCTCACGCGGGAGCGCTCGAAGACCATCGCGCCGCGCTCCACCAGGCGCCGCCGCAGCCCGAGCGCGAGCTGAGCGGGCTGGAGCGTGGCGAAGTCGGGGATCAGCACACCGCGCCGGAACCGCGCGGAGTCGCAGCGCGCGCGCACCTCGGCGCCGGTCAGGTCGGCCACGCGGTGCGGGGCGCCCAGCGCCGCGGCGGTCGCCACCGCCTCGCGGCCCACGTCGTCGAAGGCGGGAGCGGTCGAGACACACAGGTAGCCCGACTGGTCGAACCACGCGTCCACCTCCTCGGAAGCGCACCAGTCAGCGATGAAGGTGACCGAGTCGCTCGATGCGTCCAGCAGCGCCCGGGCCGGCGCGTCGCCGAAACGCTCGCGCAGCGCCGGCGCCGACAGCCACATCGACTCGCAGAACCCGCCGTTGCGCCCGCTCGGCCCGTGCCCGCAGATACCCCCCTCCAACAGGGCGACCGTGGCCCCCGCCTCGAGCAGGTGCCAGGCGGTCCACATGCCGGTGTAGCCGCCCCCGATCACCACCACGTCGGCGTCGACGGTGCCGTCCAGCGCCGGGCGAGGCTCTACCGTTCCGGCTTCTTCCAGCCACCAACCGGTGGCGGTATGCCTCACTACCTGCGTATCTTGGAGAGTGATGGGCAAGACCCTAATCATCGCCGAGAAGCCCTCCGTCGCCCGCGACCTGGCGGCGGCGCTGCCCGGCTCGTACCAGCAGGCGAAGGAGAAAACCCACCTCGACGGGGACGATCACGTGATCACCTGGGCGGTCGGTCACCTCGTCGGGCTGGCCGAGCCGGACGCCTACGACCCGAAGCTCAAGAAGTGGCGCTTCGCGGACCTCCCGATCCTCCCGGAGGAGTTCAAGCTCGTCCCGAACGACGAGCGCGCAGCCAAGCAGCTCAGGGCGATCCACAAGCTGATGGCCGACCCCGAGGTCGACCAGATCGTCAACGCCTGCGATGCCGGGCGCGAGGGCGAGCTGATCTTCGCCTACGTCTACGACACCGCGAAGGTCAAGAAGCCGGTGCAGCGGCTGTGGCTCTCCTCGATGACGAAGAAGGCGATCGGCGAGGCATTCGGGCACCTGCGCGACGGGGACGAGATGAAGCCGCTGGAGGCGGCCGCGCGCTCGCGCTCCGAGGCCGACTGGGTGGTGGGCATGAACGCCACGCGCGCGGCCAGCATCCGCCTGCGCGCCGCCTTCGACGGCGCCGTGTCGCTCGGCCGCGTGCAGACGCCCACGCTCGCCCTGGTGGCCCGCCGCGAGGAGCAGATCCGCGCCTTCAAGCCCGAGCCCTACTGGCTCGTCGAGGCCCGCTTCGAGGCAAGCGGGAGCCGCGGCTACACGGGCCGCTACATGGGCGGCAAGCGGCTGCCGGCCGAGGCCGAGGCCACCGCGATCGTGGAGGCCTGCACCGACCGGCCCGGCGAGATCACGAAGCTCGAGAAGAAGGAGGAGCGCGAGCGACCGCAGCTGCTCTACGACCTGACCTCGCTGCAGCGCCACGCCAACACGCTGTACGGCTTCTCCGCGCGCCGAACGCTGGCCGCCTCGCAGCGCCTCTACGAGGAGCACAAGGCGCTCACATACCCGCGCACCAACTCGCGCTACCTGACCGGCGACATGATCCCCGAGATCAAGCCCACGGCGGAGCTGGTGGGCCGGGGCCCCCAGTACCGGCGCGGGTCGGAGTATGTGCTGAGCCTGGACAAGCTCCCGCTGGGGCGCGTGGTGAACGACAAGAAGGTCCAGGACCACCACGCGATCATCCCCACCCGCTCCGAGCACGACCTGGGTCGCATGGGGCAGGACGAGCTGAAGGTCTACGACCTCGTCGCCAAGCGGTTCCTGGCGGTCTTCCACCCCGAGGCTGTCTACGAGCGGACACGCGTCGAGACCACGGTCGAGGAGCATGGCCGGGCGCAAGCGACCGGCTCGGCCGGGCGCGCAGCGTTTGTTTTTCGCACGAGCGGCCGGCGCCTGGTCGAGCCGGGCTGGAAGGCCGTGTACGGCGAGGAGGCCGACCAGCCGCGCGGCGAGGACGACTCCGGCGGGGACCAGCTGCTGCCCAAGCTCGAGCAGGGCGAGGCGGTGGAGACCCTGTCGGTCGAGTCGCTCCGCAAGGAGACCCAGCCGCCGCGGCGCTTCTCGGACGCCTCCCTGCTCGCCGCGATGGAGACCGCCGGCAAGGAGGTGGAGGACGCCGAGCTGCGCGAGGCGATGAAGGACTCGGGCATCGGGACCCCGGCCACGCGGGCGTCGATCATCGAGCGGTTGGTGGACGTGGGCTACCTCGAGCGCGAGGGGCGGGCGCTGGTGGCCACCGAGAAGGGCATCCAGGTGATCCGGCTGCTGAACAGCCACCCGCTCACCTCGGCGGACCTGACCGGCGACTGGGAGCGCCGGCTGGGCCTGATCGAGCGCGGCGAGGACACCCGGCCCGCCTTCATGCACGACATCGCCAGGTTCGTGACGGACACGGTGCAGGAGCTCGACAAGCTGAAGGGCGTTCAGATCGAGCGCGCCAAGCTCGGCCCGTGCCCGGTGTGCGGCCGCGAGATCTCCGAGAACCGCAAGGGCTACTCGTGCTGGTCGCGCGAGGACCCCGGCTGCGGCTTCGTGATCTGGAAGCGCAAGGCGGGCAAGTCGCTGCCCGTGGCGGTGGCGAAGGAGCTGATCGAGTCGCTCAAGGCGTCGCGCGAGGCCGGCGAGGACCCGGGCGTGGGGCGCACGGCCAAGGCGGTCACGGGCTTCCGCGGCCGCTCCGGGCGGACCTTCCGGGCGAAGCTGAAGCTCGAGCGGTTCGAGGAGGGCAAGTGGCGCGTCGACTTCGACGAGGAGTGGGCGAAGGAGCCTCCGAAGGGCGAGGCCGAGGAGGAGCGCGCCGAGACGGAGGCGCGGGGGCAGGACGGCGCCCCGGACCAGGCCGAGCCGCAGCGGGCCACCGCCTGACCGGGCGCGGCGGGCGGGGGTGACGAAGCCGGTCGTCTACGAGCTGTTCGGGAGCAAGGACGGCCTGTTCCGTGCCTGCGTGGGCCGGGCGATCGAGCGCAACGCTGATGGCCGAGATCGCGCCGAGCGGCACGGACCCGCAGGAGCTCGAGGCCGTGGCCTACGCGGTCAACTCCGCCTACGAGGGCGCCGCCCACTGGATGTGGGAGCACCCGGACACGCCGGTCGAGCAGCTGGCCGACTGGATCGTCGGGCTCCTGCTGCCCGGGCTGAGGAGGTTCGCGTGACGCACCATCGAGTCGTCGTGGTGGGTTCCGGCTTCTCCGGCCTCGGCATGGCCATCCGCCTGCTGAAGGACGGGGAGCACGACTTCGTCGTCCTCGAGCGCGCCGGCCAGATCGGCGGCACCTGGCGCGACAACACCTATCCCGGTTGCCGCTGCGACGTGCCCTCGCACCTGTACTCGTTCTCGTTCGCCCCGAACCCGAAGTGGTCGAGCACCTTCTCGCCGCAGCCGGAGATCCTCGAATACGTGCGCGACGTAGCGCGGCGCTTCGGCGTCATGCCCCACGTGCGCTTCCATACCGAGCTCG
Source organism: uncultured Thermoleophilaceae bacterium (assembly GCA_963835705.1). Classification (GTDB taxonomy): domain Bacteria; phylum Actinomycetota; class Thermoleophilia; order Solirubrobacterales; family Thermoleophilaceae; genus JACVRW01. The sequence goes on along the minus strand of CAWIGR010000012.1, from coordinate 230,922 downwards.
AGTCGGCCGACTGGAACGAGCACGAGGGCCGCTGGCGCCTCCAGACCTCCCAGGGCCCCATGACCGCCGAGGTGCTCGTCTGCGGCCAGGGACCTCTCAGCGAGCCGAAGCTGCCGGACGTTCCCGGCCTCGACTCGTTCGAGGGCACCGCGTTCCACTCGGCGAGCTGGGACCACGACCACGACCTCGAAGGGGAGCGCGTGGCCGTGGTCGGCACCGGCGCGTCGGCGATCCAGTTCGTCCCCGAGATCCAGCCCCAGGTGGAGCGGCTGCACGTGTTCCAGCGCACCCCGCCCTGGGTCGCGCCGCATCCGAACCGGCGGATGTCCCGTGCCGAGCGAGCGCTCTACTCGCGGCTCCCGCTCGCACAGCTCGCGATGCGGGCCGGCATCTACTGGGCCCGCGAGTCCTTCGTGCTCCAGTTCCGCCACCGCCGAGTGCGCCGGCTCGCCACCAAGGTGGCGCTGCGGCATCTCCGCGCGCAGGTGCCCGACGCCGGGCTGCGCGAGCGGCTGACGCCGCGCTACGAGATCGGCTGCAAGCGCATCCTGCCGACCAACGAGTGGTATCCCGCCGTGACCCGGCCGAACGTCGAGGTGATCGACCACGGCCTCGCGGAGGTCCGGCCGCACTCGGTCGTCGCCGCCGACGGCACGGAGCGCGAGGTGGACACGATCATCTTCGGCACCGGCTTCCACGTGACCGACATCCCGATCGCCGGCGTCGTGCGCGGCCGCGAGGGCCGCACGCTGGCCGAGGTGTGGGACGGCTCGCCCGAGGCCTACAAGGGCGCCGCGGTGGCCGGGTTCCCGAACCTGTTCCTCCTCGTCGGCCCGAACACCGGGCTCGGCCACAACTCGATCGTGTTCATGATCGAGTCCCAGGTGGAGTACGTGGGCGACGCCCTGGGCACGATGCGCCGCCGCCGCGCGAGCCGCGTGGAGGTGCGTCCCGAGGCCCAGGCCGCCTACAACGTGGAGGTGCAGCGGCTGACGGAGGGGACCGTCTGGGTCAGCGGCGGCTGCGCGAGCTACTACATCGACCGCAACGGGCGCAACTCGTCGCTCTGGCCGACGTTCACGTGGCCGTTCCGGAGGCGGACGCGTGTGTTCGACGAGCGCGCCTACGCACTGGGTGCCGCGGCCGCCGCGTAGCCCCGCAGCGCGTTCTCGATCCGCGGCGGCCCCTCGTCCTCGACCCAAATAACCGTGCCGGGCCAGTACGGGCTGCGCTCCGCCCGCTGCGAGATGAACGCCGGCTCGAGGAACCAGCTGCCGGTGTTCCACAGGCGCGTGCCGGAGAGCGTGGTCCACTCGACGGGGTCGTCGCCCGGCAGCGGGCCCGGCCGGTGGGTGTGCGCGAAGAGCAGGTGCTCGGCCCCGGGCGCCAGCGCCTCGGCCACGCGTCCCATGGCGAGCAGGCCGGCGCGCCGCAGCTCGTCGCCGGTCAGCTCGGGCTTGAAGGGGCCGAGGCCGAGCCGGTTGAGCGCCGCCACCCCGCCCGGGATCGTGATGCGGCCGAGCAGCATGCGGGCGAGCGCGTCGTCCCCGGTCGCCCGGCTCCAGACGCTCCGGGACATGGCGCCGCCGCGCTGCAGCGCCGCGCTCGACGCGCCCTGCGCCAGCCCCGCGTAGAAGCCGTACAGCGGCGCCATCACGGCCTCGTAGTCGTCGGCGGTGCGGCAGTCGCTCCCGCGTCCGGTCACGCGGCCCATCGCCGACGCCGCGATCGACTCGAGCCGCGGCACGGTGAGATGGAGGTCGAGGTAGTGGCCGTGGGTGGCGTACACGTCCGGGCGCAGCCGGAGCCCCGGGTAGGCGATCGTCAGCTCCGCGCCCGGCAGCCGGGATGCGATCCACCCGGCGGCCCCGTCCCTCTCGTCCGGCTCCACCGGCCATTCGTTCTCCCCGCCCACTGGCCGGCCGGCCAGCCGCTCGCGCGCCAGCCAGGGCTCGGCCAGCTGCTGGTCGTGGTTTCCGGCCACGAGGACCACGCGCCTGCCCGCGGCGGCCTCCGCGAGCCGGTCGAAGAACGGCCGGGTCACCTCGAGCAACTTCGCGACCGGGCGCTCGCGCAGCTCCAGGAGGTCGCCGAGGAACACGATCCGGTCGGCCGGCTGGAGCGCCTCCGCGAGGCGCTCGAGCGCCTCCGGCTGCCGCCCCAGGTCCGCGCCGCTGACCGCGCCCAGGTGCAGGTCGGAGATGAGTGCGGTCCGCATGAGCGGGCTCGATTTTGGCAGCGCGTACCATCGAGCCGATGCCACGGCTGCGCAGACCCGACGGCGCCGAGCTCGAATGGTGGGTCGAGGGCGCGGACGGCCCGCTCGTGGCAATCGCGCTGATGGCGCTGCATCCTCCGGCCGTCTGCGCACGGCTCGTGGAGGAGCTGGCGAGCGACCACCGGGTGCTGAACTACCACCTGCGCGGCACGGGAAGGTCGAGCCGAGTCGGCCCCTACGACATCGAGACGGATGCCGCGGATCTCGCGGCCGTGATCGAGGAGGCCGGCAGCGACGCCCTGGTGATCGCGCTCGGCGACGGGTCCCGGCGCGCGGTCAAGGCGGCCGCTGCACGCCCGGACCTGATCCACACGGTGGTGGTTTCGGGCGAGTTCCCGCTCGGCAGGATCGGCGGTCCCGGGTCCCAGGAGGCGCTCGCCAACTCGCCGGCCGTGCTCGACGCCCTGATCGGGATGCTGGCGACCGACTACCGAACGGGACTCCGAACGATGATGGCGTCGAGCGGCGAGGACGAGTGGCACGAGAAGGCCATGCGAGACCGCTTGGACGCCATCGAGGCGCACAGCCCGCAGGAGGCCGGCGTGCCCCGGATGGTCTCCTGGATCCAGGACGAGTCGCGGAGCGAGGGACAGGCCCTGGGCGACCGCCTGTGGTACCTGCACTATCCAGGCAACGCCTGGTTCCAGGGCTCGCTCGAGATCGTGCGCATGAGCCTGCCCGTGGCGCAGCTCGAGGCGGTCTCGGACGGCGTGATCAGCAGTCCGGAGGAGAACGCCGCGGCGATCCGGCGAATCCTGGCGATGCGCAGGGCGGCGGCGTAGGCTGCGAGCCGTGCCCACCTTCTGCCGCCACAACCGCTTCTTCGCCGAGTGCCCGATCTGCGCGAAGGGCACGGTGCTCGACCCCGCGCGGCCGGCCACGCGGCGGCCGTCCTCACGCTCGGGCGGCGGCGCGAAGCGGCGCTCCGCGGCGCCCCTGGCCGGCGCGCCGCGCGCCTCTCGCGGCCCGTTCGTGGCGGCCGGGCCGTACGACGGGGCCGAGGTGCGGCTGGAGCGGGTGCCGGGCGGGCTGCGCCTGGCCAGCTGGCGGGGCGGCCAGATCGAGCGGAGCGCGCCCGTGCTCGACGCCGCCGACGCGCCCGGCCTTCTCGCCGAGGCGGCGACGAAGGAGCTGCTGCCCGTGCCGCCCCCGGCAAACGGCGAGGCGCCCGGCGAGGTCGGGGCGTTCGGCGCGAGCCCCGGCCGCTCCGGCGAGCTGCGCGACGAGCTGCGCGTGGAGCGCATCGACGAGCGGCGGATCCGGGTGGCGCGCTGGATTATGCGCCCCAACCGCGGCTGGGAGCTGCAGGAGGCTCCGGTGATGCTCCCGCCTGCCCGCTTCACGCAGGCGCTGGCCGCCGCGGCGGGCAAGGGAGTGCTCGCGTCAGACGGTCCGGCCGAGTAGCGACACTCTCTGGGTGCCGCTCAACCTCGTAACCGGTCCCGCCAACGCCGCCAAGGCGGGCGAGGTGCTGGGCGGCCTGAGGGCGCGCCTGGACCAGGATCCGCCGGGCGCAAGCGCTCGGCTCGGCCGAGTGCGCAGCGATCCGCCGGGCGCAAGCGCTCGGCTCGGCCGAGTGCGCAGCGATCCTATCCTCGTCGTACCCGCCTTTCAGGATGTCGAGCACGCCCAGCGGGAGCTTGCCGAGCGCGGAGCGGTGTTCGGGGCGCGGGTGCTGCGCTTCGAGTGGCTCTTCGCGGAGATCGCCGAGCGCGTCGGCCACTCGGAGCGAGTGGCCTCCGACGTCCAGCGCGAGCTGATCGTCGAGGAGGCGGTGCGCCGCGCCCGGCTCGAGCTCCTGGCCGACTCGGCCGCACAGCCCGGCTTCGTGAGGGCGGCGGCCGGGTTCGTCGCGGAGCTGGGCAGGGCGATGGTCGACCCGGCCCGCTTCACGCAGGCACTGCGCGCGTGGGCCGGGCACGGCCCGCGCCGCCGCTACGCGGACGAGATCGCCGCCCTGTACCGGGGCTACCGCGACGGCCTGGAAGCCGCGGGCCTGGCCGACCCGGAGCTGTTCTCGCAGCGGGCGCTCGACGCCCTCAGGCTGGCTCCCGACCGCTGGGGCACAACGCCCCTGTTCGTCTACGGCTTCGACGACTTCGATCCGCTCCAGCTGGACGCGCTCGACACGATCGCCAACCGGTGTCACGCGGACGTGACCGTCTCGCTCCCGTGGGAGCCCGAGCGGGTGGCGTTCAAGGCGGTGGCCACCACCCACGGCGAGCTCCTCAGCCGGCGCGCGACGGAGAAGCGCCTGCCGCCGCTCGACGACCACTACGCGCCCGAGTCGCGCGCCGCCCTCCACCACGTCGAGCGGCAGCTGTTCGAGGCGGGCGGCGAGCGGGTGGAGGCGGGCGAGGCGATCTCGCTCCATTCCGCCGGCGGCCGGCGGGCCGAGGTCGAGCTGGTGGGTGCGCGGGTGCTCGAGCTGCTCCGGGCCGGAGTCGCGCCGGGCGACGTGGCGATAGTGCTGCGGCGGCCCGAGGAGTACGCGTCGCTCCTAGAGCAGGTCTTCGGCGCCTACGGCATCCCGTTCTCGATCGACCGCCCCGTGCGCCTCGGCCACACCGGCCTCGGCCGCGGCCTGCTGGCGCTGGTCCGCTGCGCCGCCCGCGACGCGAGCGCCGACGACCTGCTCGCCTGGCTCCGCACGCCGGGCCTGCTCAAGGAGCCCGGCCTCGCCGACAGGCTCGAGGCGCGCCTGCGGCGCGAGGGCGCTCACTCGGCGGTGCAGGCCCGCGCCGCATGGGAGTCCGAGCGCTGGAAGCTCGACGATCTCGACCGCCTGGCCGAGGCCCGCCGGCCGGCCGACTTCCTGGCCGAGCTCGAGCGCCAGCTCGGCCGCCTGTTCGCCGGGCCCTACCGGCGCCGCGCCGCGGTGCTGCGCGGCCCGGAGCTCGAGGACCCGCGCGTCTTCACGGCCGCACGCAAGGCGCTGGCCGAGCTGCGCGCGGTGGTGGAGGCGGACCCGCGCACGCGGCTCGAGCCCGAGCGGGTGCTCACGGTGCTGGAGGAGCTCCAGGTCCACCTGGGCGAGCCCCCCCAGCCCGACCGGGTGCAGGTGGCGAAGCCCGAGGCGATCCGCGCGCGCCGCTTCGAGGCCGTGTTCGTGTGCGGGCTCCAGGAGGGCGAGTTCCCGAGCGGGGCGTCGCCCGAGCCCTTCCTGCCGGACGAGGACCGCCGCGCCGTGGCACGGGCGAGCGGCCTGCGGCTGCCCGTCCGCGAGGACCGCCTGGAGCGCGAGCGCTTCCTCTTCTACACCTGCTGCTCGCGCGCCGAGCGCCTGCTCGTGCTGTCCTCGCGCTCGAGCGACGAGGAGGGCGGCCCCCAGGCCGAGTCGTTCTTCGTCGAGGACGTGCGCGATCTGCTGGCGCCGGGGACCGAGGAGCACACGCGCTCGCTGTCGGAGGTCACCTGGCCGCCCGAGGAGGCACCCACGGCCGCCGAGCTGGAGCGGGCCCTCGCCGCCGCGGGAGCACGCCGGGAGGAGGCGACGGCGGGGCCGCTCAGCGCGGAGCCGCTGCTCGAGCGGCTGGCGGCGCGGCGGGCGGTCTCGGCCGGGGCGGTCGAGCGCTTCGCGGACTGCCCGGTGAAGTGGCTGGTCGAGGACCTCCTGAAACCGGATGCGCTGGCGCCCGACCCGGAGGCCATGGTCCGCGGCAGCTACGCCCATACGGTGCTCGAGCACACCTACAAGCGCCTGCGCGAGCAGACCGGCGATCGGCGCGTCACGCCCGCCAACCTGCCGCAGGCCGAGCGGATCCTGCTCGAGGAGCTGAGCGAGCGCCGCGCCCAGTTCCCCATCTCGCCGAAGCAGACCCGCGTGCGCGCGGCCGTGCGCCGGCTCGAGTTCGACCTGCTGCGCTGGCTGCGCCGGGAGGCCGAGACCGACAGCGAGTTCGAGCCGGAGCACCTCGAGCTGACCTTCGGCCTCGGCGAGGGGAGCGAGCCGGTGGAGATCGCGGACGGCCTCCGCGTGCGCGGCCGCATCGACCGTGTCGACACGAATGACGGCATGGCGCTGGTGCTCGACTACAAGACCGGCAAGCGGGTGGACCGCTACAAGGTCGCCAGCTGGGAGCCCGAGAACCGCTTCCAGGCCGCGCTCTACATGCTGGTGGTGGAGCGGCTGCTCGGCGTGCGCGCCGCCGGAGGCGTGTACGTGGCGCTGGGGGAGCGCTCGCCGAAGCCGCGCGGGATGGTGGCGGCCGAGGTCGAGGAGCTCGGCTCGGGCTTCGTGAAGACGGACCGGCTCGGCCCCGACGAGTTCCGCGAGAAGCTCGACTGGGCGCTGGGGCGGATCCGCGAGACCGACGCCGCGATGCGGCGCGGCGAGCTGCGCTGCACCCCCGATTCCTGCGCCTGGAACGGAGGCTGCATGTACCCGTCGATCTGCCGGAGCGAGTCGTGAGCCTGACGCCCGAGCAGGAGCGCGCGGTCGCGCGCCGGGACCGCTCGCTGATGGTGCGCGCGGGGGCGGGCACCGGCAAGACCACCGTGCTGGTCGAGCGCTTCGTACGGGCGGTCGTCGAGGACGGCGCTCCGGTCGAGAGCATCCTTGCGATCACGTTCACCGAGAAGGCCGCGGCCGAGATGAAGGCCCGCGTGCGGCGGCGCTTCCTCGAGCTGGGCAGGCGCGACGAGGCGCGTGCCGCCGAGGGCGCCTGGATCTCGACCATCCACGGCTTCTGCTCGCGCGTCCTGCGCGCGCACGCGCTGAGCGCGGGGATCGACCCCGCCTTCCGGGTGCTCGACGAGCTTGAGGCGGAGCGCGTGGCAACGGACGCCTTCGACGCCGCCCTCGGCGCGTTCATGGGCGAGGGCGAGGACCCGGAGCGGCTCGAGATGGTGGCCGCCTACACGCCCGACCGCCTGCGCGACATGGTCCGCACGGCGCACGCGGGCCTGAGAAGCCGTGGCGACCGGTGGCCGTCGCTGGAGGAGGCGCGGGCCGTCGAGCCCGCCGGCGAGCACGCAGCTCTCGAGGATGCCGCGCGCTCGGCGCTGGCCGAGCTCGGCGGCCTGGCGGCATCGGCCTCGACAACGGCAGCAATGAAGGCGATTGAACGGTGTCTGGACCTTCTCGGCCGCCTTCCCCAGCATCAGTTGGCCGAGCCCGCCGATCTCGACAAGCTCTCGTTCGCTGCCCGCTCCAAGGCGCTCTGCAGCGCCGTTTGCGAGGAGTACCGCGCGGCCCTCGCCGCTTATGCGGCGCTCTGCACCGCGCGGCGCGAGTACCTCGACCACACGATGCTGCGGGTCCTGCTCGACCTCTACGGCGAGCGCTACGAGGAGGGCAAGCGGCGGCGCTCCGGGCTCGACTTCGAGGACCTCGAGCTGATCGCCCGCGACCTCTTGGCCGCCGACGCGGGATTGCGCCAGCAGTACGCCGAGCGATTCGCGCACGTGCTTGTCGACGAGTTCCAGGACACCAACCCGCTCCAGAATGAGCTGCTCGAGCAGCTCGGGAGCGACAACCTGTTCCGGGTGGGCGACGAGCGGCAGTCGATCTATGGCTTCCGCCACGCCGACGTGGGCGTCTTCCGCGGCCACTGGGAGGGGGCCGCCGGCGCCGGGCGCGCGGAGAGCATCACGGTCAACTTCCGCAGCCGCGGCGAGGTCCTCGACGCGATCGATCTCGCCTTCGAGCGCACCTGGGACGACTTCGAGCCCCTGCGCGAGGCGCCCCGGTCCCGCGAGGCGAAGCCGGCGCTCGACCCGTGCGTGGACCTGCTCGTCACCGACCGGCACAAGAAGCGCTGGGACGACGCGCTCGGCACCGACGACCCGTTCGGCCAGGCCATGCGCACCGTCACACCCTGGCGCGCGGCGGAGGCGCGGCTGCTGGCGCGGCGGATCGAGGAGATCGCGCGGGACGGCGGCTTCGAGTGGCGCGACATCGTGATCCTGTTGCGCGCCACCACGCACATGGCGCACTACGAGCGCGCGCTCGAGGAGCGCGGCATCCCCACGCACGTGGTCGGCGGCCGCGGCTACTGGTCGCAGCAGCAGGTGGCCGACCTGCGCCACTGGCTGAGCGCGCTCGCGAACCCGCTGGACGAGCTGGCCGTGTACAGCGTGCTGGCGTCGCCGCTGGCCGGGCTGTCGCTCGACGCGGTGGCGCTGATCGGGCTTGAGGCCCGCGCTACGAAGCGCGACCCGTGGTGGGTGCTGCGCGACGCGCTCGGCAAGCCCGGCGCTGCGACCGCCGCGCCGGAGGGGGTCCCACACGTTACGGCGACTATGTCGCCGCAAAGTGCCGGACCCCCTCTCGCGGACCTCCTTCCGGCCGCCGACAGGCGCCGCGCGGCCTCGTTCATCGCCCTGTTCGAGGAGGAGCGCCGCGCCGCGCCGCAGGTCTCGCTCGAGACGCTGATCGACCGGGCCGTCACCAGGACCGGCTACGACACCCACATCCTTTCGCTGCCGGCCGGCGTCCGGCGGATGGCCAACGTGCGCAAGCTGATGCGGATGGCGCGCGAGTACGAGGCCGACGAGGGCCGCGACCTGCGCGGCTTCATCGACGCGCTCGCCGAGCGCGACGTGCTGCAGACGCGCGAAGGGGAGGCCCCGCTCGAGGCCGAGGCGCTCGACGCCGTGCGGCTGATGACGGTGCATCGCGCGAAGGGCCTCGAGTTCCCCGTGGTGTGCCTCGCCGACCTCGGCAAGGACGGCCGCGAGGACGACGGCTCGCTCCGCATCTCCGAGGACGGGAGCCTCGGCCTGCGGCTCGCGTCGATCGGGGGCGGCAGCGTGGACAGCGCCGAGCTCGAGCGCATCAAGGCCGAGCAGAAGACCGCCGGCGAGGCGGAGGAGAAGCGGATCTTCTACGTGGCCGTAACGCGGGCGCAGCAGCACCTCGTGCTGAGCGGCGCGGTGGACCTCGAGCAGGTGCCCGAGCCGGACGAGCTCAAGGAGCCGATGCGCTGGGTGCTGCGCGCGTTCTGCCCGTCCGCGGGCGAGGGGGCCGAGGGGGCCGAGCCCGTGGGCGTGCACGACGACGAGCGCGAGGGGCGGCCGGTGCGGGTGCGCTTCGCCCGCCTCACCCCGGCGAGCGCGGACGCGCTGCTGCCGGCCGCCGACCGCGCGCCCGCCCGCGCCGAGCCCGAGCCGGCCGGGGGGGTGCGGCAGCCAGAGCTCGGGCTCGCCGCCCTGCCCGCGCCGCGTGCGCTGCCCGTCAGCCGGCTGTCCTACACGGGCCTCGAGGACTACCGCCGCTGCTCGTACCGCTTCTACCTCGAGAAGGCGCTCCGCCTCCCGAAGGTCGACCCGCCTTTCGCGGCCGAGCCGCTTCCCGCGACAGGCATCGGCCCGCTGCTCCGGGGCACGCTCGTGCACCAGCTGCTCGAGCGCCTCGACTTCCGGCGCCCGCGCGTGCCGTCGGAGGCGGACGTGATCGCGCTCGCCGAGTGCCACGCCGCCACGGTGAGCGCCGAGGAGATCGCCGACCTTCGCGCCATGGTCGAGCGCTTCGCCGGATCGGCCCTGCGCGAGCGGATCGCCGGCGCCCGGCGCGTGCGCACCGAGCTGCCCTTCAGCTACACGCTCGTGCCGCCCGGGTCAGGCGGGCGCAGCGTGCTCGTGAACGGGGTGGTCGACGTCCACGCCGCCGAGGACGGCGGCGGCCTGCTCGTGGCCGACTACAAGAGCGACCCGCTCGACGGCCGCGACCCCGGCGAGCTGACGGCCGACCACTATTCGACCCAGCGCCTCGTGTACGGCCTAGCCGGCCTGCGGGCGGGCGCTGGACGCGTGGAGGTCGTGCACTGCTTCCTCGAGCAACCCGATCGGCCCGCCACCGTTGTCTACGAGAAATGCGACGCCGATGGCCTCGAGGCCGAGCTTCTCGAGCTCGCCCGGGGCGTGGTCGAGGGGCGCTTCCAGCCCACCGCCGAGCCGCACGTGGAGCTCTGCGCCACCTGCCCCGGGCGGGCGGCGCTCTGCTCCTGGGACGAGGACCACACCCTTTCCGTCAGGACCCCCGCTTAACCTCCGACCAGTCGTTCATGCAAACCGGAGGAGAGCGAGGGCTCATGCCTCTCTGCTTCATCGAACCCCACGAAGCGATCAGGGTCGTCGCCGAGAGCGTCGGCCGCGAAGCCCGCCGGCAGCTGCTCGGCGAGGTGGTGCGCGCATGGGTCGACGAGATCCCGGATGACGAGCTCCAGGTGCACTACGCCAAGGCGGTCGATGAGCTCGACGACGACGACCTGTCCATCCTCGCGGCCTGGCACGCCTCGCTCGAGGTCGGGCAGCCGATCGCGAACAAGGACTTCCTGCTGGCCGCCTTCCCCAGCCTCGGCGAACACCGCCGCGAAGCGCTGCGGATCGCCGCCGGATTCAAGGGGGACGACGCGTTCGAGGCTGGGGTCAGCGAAGAGCAGGCGCTCGACACGGTGCTGCCCTGGCTGTCGGACGAGCGTCTGATGGAGCTGGCGGGCGAGGCCGTCGAGCTCTACTGTTGGGACAGATTGGGCAGCGACAACTGAGGCGCCCTGCCTCCGGGTAGGCTCGCCTCGTGCTTCGTCACGTCGCCGCTCCTGACGGCGTCCAGCTTGCCGTCGAGGTCTCCGGCTCCGGCCCGCCGCTCGTCATGGTCCACGGGGCGGGCTCGGGTCGGTGGGGCTTCGATCTCGTGCGGCCGCTTCTCGAGCCGCGCTTCGAGGTGCACGCCCTAGACCGGCGCGGACGGGGCGACTCGGGGGACGGCGACGGGTACTCCGTGGAGCTCGAGTTTGACGACGTCGCGGCGGTCGTGCGCGCCGCCGGCGACGGCGCGATGCTGTTCGGCCACTCGTACGGCGGGCTGGTGGCGGCGGGGGCGGCGGGGCGGCTCGACGGGCTGACCCGGCTCGCGCTGTACGAGGCGCCGATGGGAGGCGTGCTGGCCGACGAGGCGTGGGAGGAGCGCTTCGAGGCCGACGTGGCGGCCGGCGAGCCGGAGGCGGCCGTGCGGCGCTTCCTGCACGACGTCGGCGGCTATACGCATGCCGAGATCGACGTCATGGAGAACACGCCGGCGTGGGACCAGCGGCTCGCGGCCGCTCCGACCGTGCCGCGCGAGCTGAGCGCGGAACGGGCGCTCGCCACGGACGGCCTCGGGCTCGACCGGCTCGAGCTGGCCTGCCTGATGCTCGTGGGCTCGGAGAGCCCCGACTGGGCGCGCCGCTCGACCGATGCCTTCGCCGCGGCAATCCCGGGAGTGGAGCTGCGCACGCTCGAGGGCCACGGCCACGGAGCCGCGGTGAGCGGACCCGAGCTGCTGGTCGCCGAGCTCGAGCGCTTCCTCCTGCCGCAGCCCGCCTGAGGCTTCCGGCCACCCGCAGCGCCGTGATTGAATCGCGGCCATGACAGCCACGCTGCCGCCGGAGGTCCAGCAGGTCTTCGACCGCTTCGTGACCACCGAGTTCACCACCGTCGACCGGCGCGGACAGCCGATCACCTGGCCGCTCACCCCGTACTACCGGCCCGGCGCCCCCTGCATCGACGTCACGACCGGGCTCGGCTACCCCAAGAAGGCCAAGGACGCGCGCGCCAACCCCAGGGTTGCGTTGCTGTTCTCCGACCCCACCGGCTGCGGGATCGACCACGCTCCGCAGGTGCTCGTCCAGGGCACGGCCGAGGTGGACGACAGAGACCTCGAGGCCAACCGCGAGCGCTACCGGCGTGAGCTGGTCGAGAAGACACCCGGCGCGAAGAGCCAGCTCCCGCCGAAGTTCCTGGAGGGCCTGTTCGACTGGTACTTCACCCGCGTCTACGTACACGTGCGCCCGGAGCGGATCTACGTCTGGCCGGACGGCGACCCCGCCCACGAGCCGGAGCTGTTCGATGCGCACCTGGAGGAGGTCCGCTCGGGCCACGCCGAGGAGCCGGCCGCGGCCCACGCCGACACCGAGGGGGGCGGGCCCACATGGGACGAGCGCATGGAGGAGCTCGGCGCGCGCTATCCGGAAGCGGTTGTGTCGCTGGTGGCCCCGGACGGATTCCCGTTCTCGGTGCGGCTGCCGATCGCGGTCGATCGCGAGGCGGGCCGCGTCCAGCTCGAGGGCGCGCCGGTGGGCGTCCCCTGGCAGCCTGGTCTCGCCTGCGTCACCGCGCACGACCACAGCCCGGACTTCGAGTGGCAGCGAAACTTCCAGGTGCGCGGCGACCTCGTCGAGGAGGGCGGCGCCTGGGCGGTGATCCCGCACAAGCTGGTGGGCGGCATGGAGCTGCCGCCGGGCTCACTGATCAGTCGCGTCCGGGCGAACCTCGGGAGCATCCGCCGCTACCGCCGCACCGCGAAGCGGGAGCTGGCCGAGCGCAGGCGCTGAGCCGCGCGCAGCCCCTGAAAGTCAAAGCGCCCCGGCAAGCCGGGGCGCAAAGAATGAGACGCGGACTTCACGCTTGAGGTGCGCGCCTGTCAGCCGAAGCCGACTGTCGCGCGGCGAGCCTCACAACCTCTGGCTTCGCTCTTTGCGTTCCGTCCGCGTCTCGCGGATCAGTAGATCAGCGGGTGAAGAAACCGTCAAGGGGACCCAGGGCGATGAGGCCGCACGTTGCGAAGAAAAGTTGGCTCAGCGCCGCTTGCGCTTGCGGGTGACCTTGACCGTCGCGGTCATGTCCACCGGGTGCAGCCCGCAGAAGAGCTGGTAGGTGCCGGGCACGCTCAGCCGCCGCGAGTAGGTGCGTCCGTCGCTCAGATTCGGCGACGAGAAGCCGCGCGGGCCGTTGGCCAGCGTGATGTTGTGGAGCGTGTCGCCGTCGAAGCGCCAGGTGAGCTTCGAGCCCGCCTTCACCGACACGTTCGGGCGCCTGAAGAACAGGTCGCCCACGGAGATCCTGCCGCGCCGGCCGAGCGCAGCCCTGCGTCCCGGCGGCGCGTCGATGTTCACGGCCCTGCCCTTCCGGATCCCGACGATCGGGACCGTGAACGGCGGCGGCTTGCGCCGTCCCCTCGGCATGGGCAGCTGCTCGAAGTCGCCCGGCCGGGCGCCGCACCTCGACGTCACCGAAGCGTCGGGCGCCATGTACACGATGAAGATCCCCATCACCCGCGTGTGCGGCAGCGCGGCGTCGTAGTTCGAGTCGAGCACCACCCGCTCGCCCGCCGCCACGGGCACGCCACGAGCCGAGCGGAATCCGGTCATGTGGACCGGCCCGGGCTCGTGGAGCACGGGGCGCACTCGGTAGAAGGGGTGGCGCGGGCCGCCCCACACGGGCCGCGACGTGTAGACCCGCTCGTCCGAGCAGTCCGGCCGGCGTAGGTCGAGGTTCTGCCCACCGCCGTGCACGTGCCCGCCGCCGGCCACGATCCGGCCCCCCTCGGGCACGTTCCAGACGAAGCTGCGGCGGTGCGTGCTGCCGCTCGTCGCGCCCCCCGGCACGTCATAGACCGGATCGGACTTGCAGTTCTCGACATCGAGCCAGTACGGCGTGACGGGCGTCAGCCCGGGCGCCGTGTCCACGGTCACCTCGTACTGGATGTAGGCCCGGTCCACGCGCGCGCGGTGGTTCATGACCATGTACGTCATGAGCCACGAGTCGTCCTTCGCGATCGGGTACCCGTAGCCGGACGGCAGCGACATCACGGCCCGCTCCTCGCCGGCCGCGTAGAAGCGCTCGACGGCGTTGGGGAGCAGCGTGCGCGAGTCCCAGCCGGTGAAGGAGTTGCCGCAGGTCGGGTCGCGCGGGCCGAGCTTGCTGAACACGATGTGGTGGAGCATCAGGCGGCTGATCGGCACCTTCTTGCCGCCGCCGTCCGTCAGGTCCACCCTCATGTCCGTGATGTGGCCGTCCACCATCGGCTTCGGCGGGTTGAACAGCAGTTCGCGGGTGAGCACCTGGTACGGCGCCACCACGACCGGCCCGACCTGGCAGGTGTACGTCTGCTTCGTCCCGGCCGTGGCGCCGGCCACACAGTTGCCGGTGGGGTCCTGGGCCGCCGCCGGCGCGGCGAGGACGAGCATGCCGAGAACGGCACAGACGAGCGGTGCGAGGCGCCTCACGCAGGCGAGTATAGAACGGTTCTTGCAGATCGGATGAGAGAACTATGCTTCGCTCGCATGGAGTCCGGCATGAAGCAGCGCGACGGGCGCACGGTCCGGGCCGAGCGCACCCGCCAGGCGCTCGTGGACGCCCTTCTGGGGCTGCTCGACTCGGGTGAGCCGAGCCCGACCGCCGCCGCGATCGCAAAGCGAGCCGGGGTGTCCGAGCGCTCCCTGTTCCAGCACTTCCCGGACCGCGAGGCGCTGTTCGAGGCGGTCGCGCGCCAGCAGTACGAGCGCGTCATGCCCACTCTGCGCCCGGTCGACGCGAGCCTGCAGCTCGCTGAGCGGATCGACCAGTTCACGCGGCAGCGCGCGCGCCTCTACGAGCTGATCGGCGGCGTCCGGCGCGCCGCGCTCCTGCTCGAGCACGAGTCGCCCGCGGTGGCGGGCTGGCTCACCACCGCCCGCCGCGCGAAGGCCGCCGAGGCCGAGCGCGTGTTCCGCCGGGAGCTCGAGGCGGTCGCGCCCGACGAGCGGGAGGCCCTGCGCGCCGCGCTGGTGGCGGTGTGCGCCTGGCCTGCCTGGGACAGCTGGCGCACGCACCAGCGCCTCGGGGTGGGGCGCGCCCGGGCCGCGATGGCGGCCGCGATCGGCGCCCTGCTAGGCGCCCAGCGCTGACTCGAGCTCGGCGATCGCCTGCTCGGAGTCGTCGAAGCGCACGGCCTTCATGCCTAGCGCGCGGGCGCCCTCGCAGTTGACCTCGATGTCGTCCACGAAGAGGCACTGCTCGGCTCGCAGGCCGTCGCCCAGCCGCTCCAGCGTGAGCGCGTAGATGCGCCGCTCCGGCTTGCGCATGCCCACGAACGCCGAGTCCACCACCAGCTCGAAGATGTCGTCGAGCTCCGGGAGCTTGGCGCGCCAGAGCGGCTCCCACTCGCGGACGTTGTTGGTCAGCAGCGCGGTGCGCAGGCCGCGTTCGCGCAGCTCGGCCATGTAGCGGATCATCGGCGGGTTGGGCTCGATGCGGTCGAAGTACAGCCGGCGTAGGCGCGACAGGTCGAACCCGCCGTCGAGCTGCTCCTCGAGGCGGTGCGCGAACTCGGCCTCGGCGATCTCGCCACGCTCGAGCGCGTAGAGCGGATGCTCGCCGTGGGCCTCGGTGGCCCGCTGCATCGCGAGGCCGAGGTCCTCGAGCGACACGCCGGCCTCGTCCTGGTAGGCAAGGAAGCCGGCCGAGAGGGGAGTGGTGAGCACCCCGCCGAAGTCGCTGATGACCGCGCGTATCACGCCGCGGCCGGCGGCTCCACGCGCACCATCAGCTCGTACGCCCCGATCCCCTCGCGCCCGTCGAGGCGCCAGCGGAACACGGCGGCGTGCACGCGGGCCGGGTCCAGCTCGAGCGAGGAGCCGGCGATCACCAGTCCCGAGCCTCGGCGCGGGAACTCCTCGCCGGGCAGCCACAGCTCGACCCCGGCGCTTCGCTGGCGGCCGTCGCCGTCGTAGACGGTCGAGATGCGGGCCTCCTCCACCTCGTGCAGCTCGCCGTCCATGAGCAGCCCGGCGCGCACCAGCTCGTGGCCGTGGCCCGTGGCGCCGCGCAGCCGGCGCGCCATGGCGAGCAGGCCGTTGCGGTCGTCGACCAGCGCCGAGAGGCTACGGATCGCGTCGAGCTCCTCCCAGCGCGGGGTGACGGTCGTGACGGAGAAGGTGCCCAGGCAGTCCACCGAGCGGCCGGCCGCCTCTCCTCTCACGCGGCAGATCCGCGCCGTCACGCCGCCGAGCTCCAGCTCGGGGCTCACCGGCTCGAGGCGCAGCGACAGCTGCCCTGGCAGCTCGGCGCGCCAGGCCTCGCCGTCCGCCTCCAGCTCGGGCCCCCCGGCGTGGGTGGCCGGGGTACGGCCCTCGAACATGATCGTCGAACCGGACCGCGCGATCCCGTAGAGCTCGCGGTCGGGGTCGAAGAAGGAGAGCGCGAACGCCTCGGCCGTCACCGCTCGGGCCGTCCGGGCGGGGCATGCTGCATCCCCACCTCCACGCGCCGGCCGAGCCGCCGCACGACCAGCCGCCGCACCATTGCCCGGGTCGGGGGGATCAGGAGGATCAGCCCGACGATGTCGGTCAGGAACCCGGGCGTGATGAGGAAGGCGCCGCCGAAGATCACCAGCACGCCGTCCATCACCTCGCGATGCGGCATGCGGCCGGTCGAGAGCGCCTCGTTGAACCGCGCCCACACCGTCCTTCCCTGCGACCGGAGCAGCACGGATCCGAGCACCGAATCGGCCGCCAGGAGCAGGATCGTCCAGACCGCGCCGATCGCGTCGCCGACCTTCAGGATCAGGTACAGCTCGACGAGCGGGACGACGATGAACAGCGCGATCAGCAGCGGCAACGGCATGGCCGTTTGACCCTACTACCCTGTTGGGTGATGCCGACTGTCGAAGACGTCCAGGAAGCGCTGACCAACGTGATCGACCCCGAGCTCGGGCTGGACTTCGTGGAGCTCGGGCTGATCTACGACGTCGAGATCGAGGCGGGAGAGGTGTTCGTGACGTTCACGCTCACCTCCCCGGGCTGCCCGATCGGGCCACAGGTCTCCGAGCAGATCGAGGAGTTCGTCAGCGAGCTCGACGGCGTGGCGAACGTCCACTCGAAGATGACCTTCTCGCCGCCCTGGACCCCGGAGCTCATGAGCGAAGAGGCCAAGTTCGCTCTCGGCTATTAGCCGCCTGCGCCTCCTCCACGACTCCTTTCCGGACGACCCGGCGCTCGACGCCGCGGTGTCGCGCGCCGTGATGCACCGCGTGGCGCAGGGCGCGCTGCCCGAGACGCTCCGGCTGGCGCGACCGGCCGCGGTGGTCGCGTTCGCGAAACGGGACGCGCTGTCGCCCGGATACGGGCCGGCGCTGGCGGCGGCCCGGGCCTCCGGCTTCGGGGCGATCTTGCGCCTGGCGGGCGGGCGGGCGGCGGTTTTTCACGAAGGGACGCTCGAGCTGGCCCACGCCGTGCCGGACCCGGACCCGAAGCCCGGCATCCACGACCGCTTCGAGGCCACGGCGACGCTGATCGCCCGGGCCCTGCGCGAGGTGGGCGTGGATGGGCGGGTCGGCGACGTCCCTGGCGAGTACTGTCCCGGCCGATGGAGCGTGAACGCCGCCGGCGCACGGAAGCTCGCCGGGACCGGACAGCGGGTGGTGGCGGGCGGAAGCCACACGGGCGCGGTGATCGTGGTGCACGGCGCCGAGCGCGTGCGCGACGTGCTCGAGCGGGTGTACGCGGCGCTGGAGCTTCGGTGGGACCCGCGCACGGCCGGCGCGGTCGAGGACGAGATCGGGGGCGGAGGGCCCGCCTCCGGCGAGGCACTTTGGGACGCCGTCCGGGACGCCCTGCTCGCGCAGTACGCCGCGCGCTTCGAGCTGGTGCCGGGCGAGCTGGACGGCGAGACCCTGGCCCTGGCGCGCCGGCTGGCGGCCGAGCACCGTCCGCCGGCTCGGCCTCAGGCGGCTTGAGGAGAGGCGGCCCGGGCAGCCGTGTCGGCGACCGCATCCACGAGCCGCGGCCAGACCTCGCGAGGCAGGTCATGACCCATCCCGGGGATCGCGACAAGCCGCGCGTCCGGGATCGCCTCCGCCGTCGCGCGGCCGGCCCGGAACGGGACGAGCGGGTCGCTGCGCCCGTGGAAGATCGTGGCCGGGATGCGCAGCTGCCGCAGCCGCTCGGTGCGGTCGCCCGAGGCCATGATCGCCGCCAGCTGGCGCCCCGTCCCCGCCGGCCGGTGGCCGCGCTCGTAGGTGGCGGCGGCCAGCTCGCGGACACGTTCCTCGTCGACCGGGAAGCCCTTCGATCCGATCACCTTGAACATGCGCTCGAAGTACTCGACGTAAGCCTCCTTGCCCTTCGGCGCGCGCCGCGTGAGCAGACTCCAGACGCGCAGCTTCGGCCGGCCGACCCGCCTCTCACCGGTCGTCGACATGATCGACGTGAGCGAGAGCACGCGCTCGGGGCGCCGGATCGCCATGGTCTGAGCGATCATCCCGCCCATGGATGCGCCCACCACGTGGGCGGCGTCGATGCCGAGATGGTCGAGCAGCCCGAAGGCGTCGTCGGCCATGTCGTCGAGCAGGTAGGGGGCATCGACCTTGAG
The DNA here is from genome assembly GCA_963835705.1 of uncultured Thermoleophilaceae bacterium. Lineage (GTDB taxonomy): Bacteria > Actinomycetota > Thermoleophilia > Solirubrobacterales > Thermoleophilaceae > JACVRW01. The sequence goes on along the minus strand of CAWIGR010000012.1, from coordinate 212,534 downwards.
GCCCGCCATCGCGCGCGCCGGGTTCGGCACCGGCGCATGGACCTGAGTGGAGAGCCCGGCGTCGCGGTTGTCGAACCGGATCACGTGGAAGCCCCGCTCGGCGAACCGCTCGCAGAGCTCGCGGTCCCAGTGGATCAGCTGCATCCCGAGGCCCATCACGAGCAGCAGCGGTGGGTTCGAGGAGTCGCCGATCGTCTCGTAGACGATCTCGATCCCGTTGGCAGCCGCCCGTTCCTCCGCCATCGCGCCACGGACCCTAGCGGCGCCCCGGGCCGACCGGCGCACACGAGCGCACGGACCTGCTGGAATTCAGGTATGCGGAGGTGCCTGGCAGGGGCTCTCGCAACGGTCGCAGTGGCCGCGCTCGCCGCACCGGCGGCGCAGGCTTCGGTGCCGCGCCACACCGACCGTTGGCTGGCCGTGCTCGAGCGGCCTGCTCAGGCTCGCTCGCCCGTGGAGGTCGAGCGCCTGCTCGACCGCACCGGCGTGCGGCGCGCGGGTCCGGGAGCGCCGAGCCTCGGCGTGCTCACACTGCGCGGGTCGGGGCGGGAGATTCGCCGGCTGCGGCGCGACCCCGCGGTCGCGCGGGTCTCGCGCGAATGGACCCGGGAGCTGCGTCGCGTGCCCAACGATCCCGCGATGTGGACCGCCGAGGGCGAGTTCGCCGTAGCCCCGGGCACCCCGATCCAGTGGGCGCTCGCGCGCCAGGGGTTCCCGGTCGCCTGGGACGTGACCACCGGGGCGGAGGCTCGGGTGGCCGTGCTCGACACCGGCATCGACGGCACCCACCCCGAGCTGGCCGGAAAGATCCTGAGCGCGGAGAGCATCGACGGCAGCGACCCCCGCACCGACAGGGACGGCCACGGGTCGCATGTGGCAGGCCTGGCCTGCGCGGCCACCGACGACGGCCGCGGCGTGGCCGGAGCCGGGTGGGGCTGCGGGCTGCACGTGGTGAAGCTCGGCACGGACGTGACCGGCCGGATCCCCGACGAGGACGTGGTGCGCGGCCTCGAGCTCGCGATCGCCCACGCGCCCCACGCGATCAACATGAGCTTCGGCGGCGGGCCGGACAGCGCGGCGCTCGACGCCGCCATCCAGGCGGCGTACGACCGGGGCATCGTGCTCGTGGCCTCCGCCTCGAACAACAGTGAGGGAATCCGGCAGGGCGCGCCCGCCTCGCTGCTCCAGCCGGGCGACGCCGCGAACCTCGACGCCGGCCGTGGCCTCGTGGTGACCGCGGCGGACTTCGAGGACACGCGCGCCGGCACCGGGCGCGGGCCCGGCGTGTCGCTCGCGGCATATGGCTTCTACGACGAGACCCAGGGAGCGCCCGGGCTGATCTCGACCTATCCCGGCCCGTTCACCCTCCGTGACGTGCGCTGCACGCCGATAACGCTGCCAAGCTGCCCGCGCCGCGACCTGGCCGGCCTGAGCTCCTACGCCTACCTCGAGGGCACCTCGATGGCAGCTCCGCATGTGGCCGCTCTGGCCGCCGTGGTCGGCGCGTTGAACCCACACCTGACCACCGCCGAGAAGATCCGTCTCATCAAGGACACGGCTCGTTCGGACAGCTGGACACCCGATCTCGGCTGGGGCATCCTCGACGCGGGCCGCGCTGTGGACGTGGCGCGCCGCGTGGACCGGCTGACCCCGTCCTCCCGCGTGCGGGTGACGAAGAGGCGCGGCCGCCGGGTCCGGCTCAGGTTCCGCATGCGCGACCCGGGCGCGGAGCGGGGGCTGGTGCCCTCGGGGGTGACCCGGCTCGAGCTGTTCGGCCGCCGCCCGGGAAAGCCGTTGAAGAGGCTGAGGCGGTACCGGGCGCGGCGCGGCGTGGTGATCAAGCTGCCCCTCGGGCGGTGGCGCCTGCACACAAGGGCCGCGGATGCGGCCGGAAACGTCGAACGACGTCCTCGAAGGCCCGATGCGCGGCTGCGCGTGAAGCGCAGGCGGTAGCTAGCCGGCCGGGCTCGGCGTGGCGGCGCGCGCCACCTCGAGCAGCTCCGCGAGTGACTCCTCGAGCATGCGGCCGAACTCCTCGAGGTCCGGCATGGCGTCGTAGTCGGCCAGCAGCCCGAAGTCGACCTTGCCGTTGTAGCTCATGATCGCGATGGCCAGCGCGTGGTTCTCGGGCAGGAAGGCGATCGGCACGATCTCCTCCATCTCGCGGCCCAGCAGGTAGAGCGGGAACTGCGGGCCCGGCACGTTCGTCACGATCAGGTTGAAGAGCCGGGTCGAGAAGTTGAGCCGTGAGGCCTGGGCGAGGAGCGTGGGCGGGGCGAAGTCCTGCAGCCCGGAGATCACCTCGGCGCCGAGCGCCTGCTTCGACTGCTTGAGGTTCCCCATCGCCTCGCGCACGAGCTGGAGGCGCTCGACCGGATCCTCCGCGTACACGGGCAGCGGCCCGCGCATCGCCGCGATCCGGTTGCCCAGCGAGCCCTTCTCGTCCTCGGCACGGATCGAGACCGGCACGAGCGCGCGCAGCTCGAGGCCCTCGGTGCGGACGCCTCGGGTGCGCAGCCAGCGGCCCAGAGCGCCCGCCACCACGGCCAGGACCACGTCGTTCACGGTGCCGCCGAGCGCGTTCTTGATCGCCTTGAAGTCGCCCAGCTCGCTGGGCACCCACAGCACGCGCCGGTGCGGCCCGATCTCCACGTTGAGCGGCACGTCCGGCGCCGGGTTGAGGCCCGCCCAGACAATCTCGCCGAGTCCCTCGGCCGCGTGGCGCGCCTGGGCCGCCGAGCGGCCCGGGTTCTGAAGGGCGCCGACCGCGCGACCGGCGAGGGAGAGCGGCGTCCGCACGAGCCCCTTGACGCCCTCGGCGACAAGGTCGACGTCGGAGGGCACCGGCTCCGGCGTCCATCCGTCGTCGCCCTCGATCTCGGCGGGCACCGGCTGGAGGTCGAACAGCACGGTGGCGATGTCCACGCCGGAGACGCCGTCCACGAGCGCATGGTGGGTCTTCGAGATCAGCGCGAAACGGCCGTCCTCGAGGCCCTGCACCAGCCACATCTCCCAGAGCGGCTTGGAGCGGTCGAGCCGCTGGGAGAAGATGCGTCCCACAAGCTGGCGCAGCTGCTCCTGGGAGCCCGGCCGCGGCAGCGCGGTGTGTCGCACGTGGTAGTCGAGGTTGAAGCTGGGGTCGTCGACCCAGAACGGCCGGCCCATCTCGAAGCGCGGAAACGCGAGCCGCTGGCGATAGCGCGGCACGAGGCCCAGGCGCGAATGGATGTGTGCGATCAGGTCCTCGCGTGGCGGCGGGGGCCCCTCGAACATGACGAGCGCGCCCACGTGCATGTGCGAGGACTGCTTCTCCTGATGGAGGAAGGAGGCGTCGATCGCGCTGAGCCGGTCCTTGTGTCCCTGGCGTGACACGCTCGTGACTCTAACCGCCACAATCAGCCCGGTGAAGCTTCTCGCTACCGCCGCCGCGGGGGCGGTGCTTGCCGTCGCCATGCTCGTCGCCGCCTGCGATTCGTCGTCCGCCGACGGCGACGACGCCACCGCGAGCCTGAAGGTGGACCGCTTCGAGCCCGCCGCCGCCTGGCGCCTGCTCGAGTACCAGGTCAGGCTCGGGGCCCGGCCCGCCGGCTCAGAGCAGTCGCTGCGGCTTGCGCGGCGCCTGCGCAGCCTGCTCCCCCGTGGCCGCTTCGAGCCGGTGCCGGGCGGCCTCCGCAACGTGGTCGGCACCGTGCGGGGGCGCGAGCCGGGCTACGTGGTGGTGGGCGCCCACTACGACACGAAGGACATCCCCGGGTTCGTGGGCGCCAACGACGGCGCCTCGGGCACGGCGATCGTGACGCAGCTCGCCCGCACGATCCGGCGGCCGCGCCATTCGATCCACTTCATCCTCTTCGACGGCGAGGAGAGCCCGCGCGGCTCGACCGACTTCTTCCGGGACGGACTGCGCGGCAGCAAGGTCGCGGCCCGCCGATATCGGGATGCGCGCGCGATGCTGCTGCTCGACTTCGTCGGCGAAAAGGGGCTGCGCATCCCGCGCGAGGGCAGCTCGGACGAAGACCTCTGGGAGCGGCTGCGCCGGGCGGCCCGCCGGGTGGGGGCGGGCGCGATCTTCCCGAACGACACGCAGCCTTCGGTCGGCGATGACCACATCCCCTTCCTCCAGCAGGGCATCCCGGCCATCGACCTGATCGACTTCGACTTCGACTGCTACCACCGCATCTGCGACAACCTCTCGGTCGTCTCCGAGGGTAGCCTCGACGCCGTCGGGGAGACCATGCTCAACCTGCTCGCTAGCCTCTGAGGTGACCATGGCCGCGTTCCCCGAGAAGCTGCTGCTGGCGGCCCCGCGCGGCTACTGCGCGGGGGTCGACCGAGCCGTCCAGACCGTCGAGCGGGCGCTCGAGCTGTACGGCCCGCCCGTCTACGTGCGCAAGGAGATCGTCCACAACAAGCACGTCGTGGAGCAGCTGCGCGAGCGGGGCGCGATCTTCGTCGAGGAGGAGTCGGAGGTGCCCCAGGGCGAGACGGTGATCTTCTCGGCCCACGGCGTGTCCCCGGCCGTGCACGCGAACGCAGGGGCCCGCAGGCTGGAGACGATCGACGCCACCTGCCCGCTGGTGACCAAGGTGCACGTGGAGGCCAAGAAGTTCGCCGCCGAGGGCTACACGATCGTCCTGATCGGGCACGAGGGGCACGAGGAGGTGGAGGGGACGATGGGCGAGGCCCCGGACCACTTCGTGCTCGTGGAGACCGAGGAGGACGTGGACCGCCTCGAGCTCGAGGACCCGGACCGGGTGGCCTACCTCACTCAGACGACCCTGTCGGTGGACGAGACCGATCGCGTCATCCGACGGCTGCGGGAGCGCTTCCCGAACATCACGGGCCCGAAGTCGGACGACATCTGCTACGCGACGACGAACCGCCAGATGGCCGTGCGCCAGATGGCCACGAAGTGCGACCTGGTCCTCGTGATCGGGTCGAAGAACTCCTCCAACTCGAACCGGCTGGTGGAGGTGGCCCGCGACCACGGCGCCGAGTCCCACCTGATCGACAACGAGACGCAGGTCCGCGAGGAGTGGGTCGAGGGCAAGCGCGTGGTGGGGATCAGCTCCGGCGCCAGCGCGCCCGAGGAGCTGGTGCAGCGCCTGGTGGAGTTCTTCCGCGAGCGCGGCACCGAGGACGTCTCCGAGTTCGAGGTCGTCCAGGAGGACGTGCGCTTCATGCTCCCCAAGGAGATTCGTAAGGCGCTGGCGGGTCTGCCGTCCTGAGCCCCGCAGGCCAAGGACGCAGGTCCGAAGGCTCGCTGGGCAAGCCGAGGACTGAGGACGCTGGCATGCGATGGCTCAGGGCGGCAGCGGGGTGAACTGCACCCCGTGGAGGCGGAGGCCGGGGGATTCGGCCTCCACCGTTCCGTCCACCTCGTACAGACCCGGCTCCGTCCCGCCGCCCGACAGCACCGCGTAGGCGGCGCCGGCCCGGAACGAGAAGCTGGCGGCGGCGCCGGCGTCGGCGGCCTCCAGCCAGTCCTCTCCCTCATACCAGTCGCGAACCAGGTCGAGCCGCTCGCGGTCGCCCGGCAGCGCGATGTCCGCCGTCTGGGGCTCGAGCAGCGCGCCGGGCTCGTCCTCGGGCCGCGTGGGCGCGAGCGGCTCCATCTCCACGCCCACGCACTCCTGGATCGCCAGCTCCGTGTCGAGGTACTCGCCTTCCCCGTAGTGGATGAAGGCGAGCCGCCCCGTGCGGTCGAACAGGTAGCGCCCCGGCCAGCCCTTGTTCCCGTACTCACGCCAGACCTCGAGCCGCGGGTCGAGCAGCACCGGGTAGCGCACCTCCAGCCGCTCGACGGCGCGCGCCACCAGGTCGCGATCGCGCCCGAACGAGTAGCCGGGCGAGTGCACGCCGATCACCCGGAGCCCGGCGCCCGAGTAGCGCTCGTGCCACGCCTTCAGGTAGGGCATCGTGCGGAGCGAGTTGACCCTCACGAAGTCCCAGAACTCGACCAGCACCGCGCCGCGGCCCATCAGCGTGTTCATCCGCAGGAAGGCCACGTTCAGCCAGTCCATCTTCGGCGGGAACTCGGGCGCGTAGATCGCTGTGTCGGGCGGCGGGCGCACTCCGCACAATAAAACCGCAACTATGGGCCCAGAAACGTGTTATAGGGTGGCTTTGGCTCGCGGATTCGCGCGAGATCCCCTGCTTACAAGTACCCCAGGATTTCCCCTCAGGAGGAGGAATGCGCAAATTCTTGATCGCCGCGGTGGCCGCTGTAGCGGTTCTCGCCGTGGCCGGCCTCGCCTATGCGGCCAACGTATACACCGTCGACGGCGGGACCAGCCCTCGCGGTAAGGGGAGCGCCTCCAAGCCGCTCCCGGTTTCGCTCAATTTCGACTACACGGTCGCTGACGAGAATCCCGCGTACCGCGGCACTCCCGTCGAGAAGTACTTCATCGGCGCCGAGGGCCTCGTGACCTATCCCGAGGAGTTCCCGAGCTGCCCGTACTCCACCGCGAGCGGCGGCGGGGCGAACGCCCAGGACATCAATGTCGCGAAGAAGGCGTGCAAGAAGGCACGTGTGGGCGGAGGCATCATCAAGGCCTACGCCGGGCCGCCGGCACCCCCGGAATCGAACATCGGTGAAGCTGAACTGTGTCCTCGAGCTCAACCTCTACAACCTGAAGCCGGGGAGCTACGGCATCCGCGGCAAGGTGAGCAAGAAGCACGGCGCACTCGGGATCCGCATCGACGCCGTCCAGGCCAGCATTCCCAACCTCAACGACGAGCACAAGGGCAAGTGCGCCACGGCGCAGAACGAGGCGATCCTCGCTCCCTACAAGCCCGTCAAGATCAAGGGCGTGACTTCGGACGAGCTGCAGTTCACGGTTCCGCAGTCGCTGCTGCACCCGTCCGGGCTCGACACGGTCGTGCAGGACGTCACGTCGTCGATCAAGAAGATCACGGCGCAGAAGACGATCAACGGCAAGAACCGCAAGGTCGGCTTCTACTCGGCGGTCGGCTGCAAGGGCAACCAGCGGTCGATTCAGGTGACGTTCATCTCCGAGAGCGGCCAGAAGACGCCGAAGACAAGGAACAAGCCCTGCTAGGGGCGTTCTAGCCAGAGATGGTTTTCGACGGGGCGCCTCCGGGCGCCCCGTCGTCGTTGTGGGCGGACCCTACGAGCCGAACGCGATCGCGTTCAGGAGCTGCGGCGAGACCCAGGTCTCGACGGCGGCGCTCGCGAGCAGCACCGGCACGGCGAGCGCGACCGTCACGAAGGTGGCGGCGAGGAGGTCCTGCCAGTCGTTGTTGCGGCTCGCCACGATCCAGGCGGCGAGCGGCAGGAACAGCGCGATCAGCTCGGGCAGCGCATGCGGCGTCAGAGCGAGGAGCAGCAGCTCGGGCGAGATGCCGAGCTGCACGGCCATCGAGGCGGCGCCGCCGCCGATCACGTAGGCCTGGGTGCAGAGCGAGAAGGCGGTGGCGCAGACCACGAACCCGATCGCGAGCGGGCCGGCCTTCTCGTGCACCCAGCGCGAGATGCCACTGCGGTGCGAGGCGGCCAGGGGCAGCGAGCTCCCGGCCATGAAGCCGGCCACGCAGGCCATCGCGTGCAGGGCGAGCACGAGCGAGTTGCGGAGCAGGACGTGCAGGTAGTCCTCGACGGTCGCGGTGTGCGTGACGCCCGGGATCTGGTAGAGGGTCGGGTCCGGCGTGGTGGCGATGGCGACCGCGTACACGGCCAGCAGCAGCCCGAGCGCGATCGCCACGCTGACGAGCAACCAGGGCCGGAGCACCGCGAGCGGCTTGGCGTTCCAGCGACGCAGCGCCCGTTTGGTGTGGTCCATGCCCTGGACGAGAACGAGGTCGTTGACGTTCACCACACTGGCATCGGCGGGCCGGGAGGGAAGGTTTAGCCGGGGATCTGCCGCGCGAGCAGCACCATGGCGCCGCTCACGGCCACGAGCAGGCCGAGGGCGACGCTGAGGCTTCCTGCCTCGGCGAGGGCCCGACCAGGGCGGACCCGTGAACGAGCCGAGGTAGCCCACCGTGGTCACGGCGGCGATGGCAGCGGCAGGCGGCCGCCACGTTGCGTTCCCGGCGGGAGGGCATGAGGACGCAGTGCCCATCCGCCTCCATGCCGATACATATGGATTGGCAATGCGCGTTCTAAGCTCTGGCGATCGTCTTCGAGCACGCCTTCGAGCCGGATCCGGCCGCCGAAGGCATCGAGCTGGTTCCGCTCTTCGACGACCCGCCGTGCGTGCTTGTTCCGGCTGCGCACCATCTCGCCGGGGCGGAGTCCGTGAGGCCGGCCGACCTTGCCGGCGACACTTGGATCCGGGCCCACCGCGGGTCGGCCGCCCGCCTGCTGGACCGGTGCTCGGCGATGCGGGGCTGCGCCCGGAGATCCTCCACGCAGGCCACGGCGACGAGCCGGTGGAGGCCCAGGCCTTCGTTGCCGCCGGGCGGGGCGTCATGGTGGCGCACCGCCTGAACGTGCTGATCGACCCCGAGCAGATCGCGGTCGGGCGGCTCGAGGGCGCGCCCGTGCGCCACATACAGGCGGCGATCATGCGCGGGCAGCGCGCCCCGGCTGCCCGCGCTGCGATCGATGCGCTACGCGAGGTCGGAAAGAGGCGCGGCGCGTCTAGCTGACGGCGTCCTTCATCTTGTCGACGACGCCCTTGCCGCTGGCGGGCGTGTTCACCTCGCCGCTGGGCTCCTTGGGCAGGCCGGCCTGTGTGCGGAGCTTGGTCGCGATCTCGGCGATCTCCTCGGGGTGGAAGTCTGGCACGAACGCCTTCGGCTGCGGCGGCAGGTCGTTCGGCGCCGAGCCCTCGGGCGGCCCGTCGACGACTTCCAGCTCGTCGCCGGTCTCCGGGTGCGTGCCGTTGAAGACGGCCTCGATCTCCTTGAAGTCGCCCGCCGAGAAGCGATAGATGCGCTTGTGGTCGCCGCGCTCGATGTGCGGCTTGCACTCGGGGATCTTCTCGGTCGCAATGCGCGGCGTGGGGAACATGTTGGTGAGGTCGCAGCCCGTCAGGTTCTCGAGCGCCCGGGCGTACGCCACCTGGTGCACGCCGCCGCGCACCAGCAGGTAGCCGGTCAGCGCCTTGGCGGCCGGGTGATCGACCATCTCGTACACGCGCAGCTTGTTCTGCCTCGCGACCGTCTCGAGGAAGAAGTTGTGCGTGAGGTCCTCGACCAGGTCGCCCGACGCAAAGACGTTGTCGCCGGTCCAGGGCCGGCCGTTCGAGTCCTGCGGAAGCGCGGCGTGCCCGCCCGCGATGAACTGCTGGGTGTTGCGGGCATCCTTGAGGCCGCTCATCGCGCCCTCGAGCGCCCCGTCGCCGTTGGTGGTCGGCGACGCCCCGGTGAGCATGCTGTTGATCGTGGCCGCGACCAGCTCGATGTGCCCGAACTCCTCGGCCGCGATGTTCGCCACGAGGTCGTAGAAGGGCCGCGCGCCCTGCTTGTTGCGGAAGTTAAACGACTGGAACGTGTAGTTCATGAACGTGGACATCTCGCCGAAGCGACCGCCCATCAGCTCCTGAACGGCTGCCGCGCCGGCGGGATCGGGATCGGACGGCGGCGGGAGCTCCGTGCCCCAGCGATCGATGCGCAAAATCATGTGGCCTCCAGACGGGGGTGAGGGATTGGGGGGTACCCAATCGGGGTGCCCGACACCGACTGGGGCAAACCAGGAGTCCCACGCCCTTCGGCCGATGCGCAGCGAGCTGGCGCGCCCTATCGTGAAACGGCAATGATCGACGGCACAAGCGGCGCGGTCCGGGCCATGAGCGACGCCGTGCTCGCGATCGCCCGCGAGCGCTCGGTCGACACGGTGCTCCAGCGGATCGTGCACTCGGCCCGGGAGCTGGTGAGCGCACGCTATGCGGCGCTCGGCGTGCCCGACGGCCAGGGCAACTTCGCCCGCTTCATCACCTCGGGGATGACCGAGGAGGAGATCGCGGCGATGGGGCCGCTGCCGCGCACGCACGGGCTGCTCGGCGCGATGCTCGAGTCCGACGAGTCGCACCGCACGCCCGACATCAGGCGGGACCCGCGCTTCCGCGGCTGGTGGCCGTCCGCCCACCCGGTGATGGGCTCCTTCATGGGCGTCCCGATCGTGGGCGGCGACCGCGTGGTCGGTGCGTTCTACCTCACCGACAAGGAGGGCGTTGCGGAGTTCACAGCCGCCGACCAGGAGTTGATCGAGATGCTCGCTCCGCACGCCGCGCTGGCGATGGAGAACGCCCGCCTGTCCGAGCGCAGCCGTGAGCTGAGCATCGTGGAGGAGCGCAATCGCCTGGCACGCGACCTGCACGACTCGCTGGTGCAGAAGCTGTTCGGGGTGGTGCTCGCCGCGAAGTCCGCCTCGACGCTGCTCGAGCGCGATGCCGGCGACGCCCGCGCCCAGGTGGACCGGCTCGGCGAGCTCGCTCAGGACGCGATCTCGGAGCTGCGCTCGCTGGTATTCCAGCTCCGGCCCGTCGCCATCGAGACGGAGGGCCTGGCGGAAGCGCTCCGCAAGCACGTGGACGTCTTGCGGCGCGTCCACCCGACCACGCTGTCCCTCGAGCTGTCCGGCACGCCTCGCCTGCGCCCGGGCGTTGACGACGAGGTGTTCCGGATCGCCCAGGAGGCGCTCCACAACGCCCTGCGGCACGCGCGCGCCGAGTGCGTCACGGTCCGACTGGACGAGAACGGCGAGGGGCTCGGGCTGTCGGTGTCGGACGACGGCGTGGGCTTCGACCCCACCGCGCCAGCGTTGCGCTCGCGCCGCCTGGGGCTCACCTCCATGGAGGAGCGGGCGCGGGAGCTGGGCGGGCGGCTCGAGATCTCGTCGGCGCCGGGAGCGGGCACCAGCGTGCGCCTGGAGGTGGGCTCCGGATGAGTATCCGCGTGCTGATCGCCGACGACCACGCGGTGGTGCGGCAGGGCCTGCGGACGTTCCTCGAGCTTCAGGAGGACATCGAGGTCGTGCAGGACGTGGCCGACGGCGAGGCTGCCGTGGCCGCCGTCGAGCGGCAATCGCCGGACGTGGTGCTGATGGATCTCGTGATGCCGGGGGTGGACGGGGTGGAGGCGATCCGGCGCATCGCCTCGGTGCGCCCCCAGGCGCGCGTGCTGGTCCTGAGCAGCTTCCTCGACGACGAGCGGCTGTTCCCCGCGGTCCGCGCCGGGGCCGCCGGCTACCTGCTGAAGGACGTGGAGCCGCGCGAGCTGGTGAAGGCGATCCGCACCGTCCACGGCGGCGAGGCGCTGCTGCACCCGGCGGTGGCGGCGCGGCTTATGGACGAGTTCGCGGCGGGGGGCCCGCCGCCGCAGCCCGACATCGACGGCCTCACCGGCCGCGAGCGCGAGGTGCTGACCCTGATCGCCCGAGGCATGCCGAACAAGCTGATCGCGCGCGAGCTGTCGATCTCCGAGAAGACCGTGAAGGCTCACGTGAGCAGCATCCTCGGGAAGCTCGGGCTGACGGACCGCACCCAGGCTGCGCTGTACGCGGTCCGGTCGGGGTTGGTGGAGTCCTAGGACCAATTGCCGATGGTGCCCGGCACGCCGGGCGCTTAGCCTCGGCGTTGATGAGCACCGCCATCGTCACCGGCGCCTCGCGCGGCCTGGGCCTCGCCCTCGCCCGGGCGCTCGCCGAGCGCGGCTGGCGTCTCGCGATCGACGCCCGCGGAGCGGCGGCGCTCCAAGCGGCGGGTGAGGAGCTGGCAGCGGTCGCCCTCCCCGGTGACATTGCGGACGAGATGCACCGCCGCGAGCTTGTCGCCGCGGCGGGCGACCCGATCGACCTGGTCGTCAACAACGCGAGCGTGCTCGGGCCGAGCCCACTGCCGCCGATCGCCCGCCTCGCCCCGATGGCCCTCGAGGAGATCCTTCGTGCCAATGTCATCGGCCCGCTGGGCCTGATCCAGCTTGCGCTGCCCCACATGCGCAACGGCGGCCGCATCGTCAACGTCAGCTCCGACGCGGCTGTGGAGCCCTACGAGGGCTGGGGCGGCTACGGCTCCTCGAAGGCCGCGCTGGACCAGCTCACCCGGGTGCTGGCCGCCGAGCGCCCCGACCTGCGCGTCTACTCCGTGGACCCCGGCGACATGCGCACCCAGATGCACCAGGACGCCTTCCCCGGCGTGGACATCTCAGACCGGCCGCCGCCGGAGGCCAGCGTGCCCGGCCTGCTCACCCTGATCGAGGGCGAGCTGCCGAGCGGGCGCTACGCCGCGCGCGAGCTGAGCCCAACCCACGCATGAGCATCGCTCTGGAACGAGAGGAAGCGGCGTCGCTACCCGAGGCCCGCGAGCCCGCCGAGGTTCGCGGGGCCGGTCGCGACGACGTCCGCCTCCTCGTCGCCCAGCGCGGCAGCGGGCGCATCGAGCACGCCACCTTCGGTGAGCTCCCCGAGCTGCTCGACCCGGGCGACATGCTCGTCGTCAACACCTCGTCGACCCTGCCGGCGGCGGTCCGCGTCCTCGGCTCCGATCCGGCCCTCCGCCTTCACCTGTCCGCGCCGATTCCGGGCGACGACCGGGGCGCCTGGCTCGTCGAGCTCCGTCGCGACGACCGGCGCTTCCACGGCGGCGCGCCCGGACTCGTCCTCCGCCTTCCGGCGGGTGGAGCGGTGGTGCTGCTCGAGCGCGACGACGGCGGCCGCCTCTGGCGGGCCGCCCTTCGCCTCCCCTCCACCGTCCTCCACTACCTCGCGCGCCACGGCGAGCCGATCCGCTACGCGCACACCCGGGGGGACTGGCCGCTCGCCCGGTACCAGACCGTCTACGCGACCGAGCCCGGCAGCGCCGAGATGCCCAGCGCGGGGCGTGCCTTCACGCCCGAGCTGATCACCCGCCTGGTGGCGGACGGCATCGACGTGGCCCCACTGGTGCTGCATACGGGTGTCTCGTCGCTCGAGGCGGGCGAGGCGCCGCACCCCGAGTGGTACAGCGTGCCGCGCTTCACGGCCGAGCGGATCGAGCTCGTGCGCAGGATGGGCGGCCGGGTGATAGCGGTGGGAACGACGGTTGTGCGCGCCCTCGAGTCGGGCGCCGGCGAGGGCTGGACCGATCTCGTCATCGACCCGGACTCGCCGATCGGGGCGCTCGACGGCCTGCTCACCGGCTTCCACGACGCGGACTCCACGCACCTGGCGATGCTCGAGGCGATCGCCGGCCGGGACCTGGTGGAGCGCTCGTACGAGGAGGCCGCCCGCGCCGGCTATCTGCGGCACGAGTTCGGCGACCTGCACCTGATCCTTCCCTAACGCGGACGAGTCGCGCGGAAGCAGAACTGCATGCAGGCGAAGTAGAACTCGCCTCGATCGCCCAGCGCGCGCTGCTCCTCGGCCCAGGCGTCCACGTCGTCCGAGCCCTGCTGCCCGACGTACCGCTCGATCACGGGCAGGGTGGCCCCGCCGTAGGTCTCCGCGCTCAGCTCGGTGGTGGCGAACGCGTGTCCCTCCATGCGCACGTCCTTGAAGCCGGCGGCCCTCAGCGCGGCTGACAGCCTCCGCGGCAGGGACGGGTCCGCCAGATGCTCGTCCCAAGCAGCGAGCACGCGCTCCATTCGGGCCGGATCCTCCGAGTGCCATGAGACGGTGGCCCAGTCCACGTCCCAGATCACCACGAGTAGCAACGCGGCGTTCGACGACCAGCACCCCCCGAGCATCCGCCATTTTCATCCGCCGTGGGTGACCGTCAGGTCATGACGACTTTGCGCGACGAGCGGCGGTGCCGGAACAACGCGATGCGAGCGGTGGTCGCATTGCTCGGACGCGGCTGACGAGCTCGTCCAACCCCGGTATGCGCGGAGCACCCCGGGTACCTCCATGACATGGCAACCAATGACCCATTCGGCGACTTCCGCCGTCGGCGCGGAAGCCTGTTCGACGAGTTCTTCTCGGACTTCTTCGACCGCCCCTTCGGGGCCGACACGGGCGCGCGTCCGCCCGGTGTGCGAACGGCGGCGCCGGCTGCGCGTCGCCCGGTGGAACAGGTCGACATCACGGACTTCTTCTCGGACGCCACGCGCGAACTCCTTCAACGCGCCGCGCAGCGTGCGCTCGAGTGGGGCTCGCTCGACCTTGACACCGAGCACCTGCTCTGGGCTGCGATGCAGGACGACCTGGTTGCGCAGATCGTGCGCAACGCGGACGGGGATCCCCAGGCGATCGCGGCCCAGGTCGAGGACGAGGCGGAGCGAGGAGGGCGGACCGACGTGGCGCCCTCGCTCTCGCCCGAGGCTAAGGGCGCGCTCCTCGGGGCGTTCGACGAGATGCGTGAGCTGGGCTCGTCGTACCTCGGGCCCGAGCACGTGCTGCTCGCGCTGGCACGCGACACGGAGTCGGACGCCGGGCGACTCCTGGCACGCTTCGGGCTCTCGCACACCGCGCTTCGGGGTGCCGTCATCCGGGGCGTGACGCCTACCGAAGAGGGCGGGCGGCCGGCGAGCCAAACGAAGACGCTCGACGAGTACAGTCGCGATCTCACCGAGGCCGCGCGCGAGGGCAGGCTCGACCCGGTCATCGGGCGCGCAGACGAGATCGAGGAGACGATCGAGATCCTCTCCCGCCGTAGCAAGAACAACCCTGTCCTGATCGGCGACCCTGGCGTCGGCAAGACTGCGATCGCCGAGGGCATCGCACAGCGGATCGTGAACGACGAGGTGCCGGAGACGCTGGCGGGCAAGCGCCTGGTCGTGCTCGACCTGGCCGGCATGGTGGCCGGCACGAAGTACCGCGGCGAGTTCGAGGAGCGGCTGAAGTCCGTGATCGACGAGGTCAGCGAGCACGGCGACGACCTGATCCTGTTCATCGACGAGCTGCACACGGTCGTGGGTGCCGGCGCGGCCGAGGGCTCGATGGACGCCTCCAACATGCTGAAGCCGGCCCTGGCGCGCGGCGATCTGAGAATGATCGGCGCGACGACGCTCGACGAGTACCGGCGGAACATCGAGAAGGACGCGGCGCTCGAGCGACGCTTCCAGCCGGTCCTGATCGACGAGCCGTCGGTTGAGGAGACGATCGAGATACTGAACGGCCTCAGGGACCGCTACGAGGCCTATCACCGCGTTCGCATCAGCCCCGAGGCGATCGTGGCGGCCGCTGAGCTGTCGGACCGCTACATCACCGACCGCTACCTCCCCGACAAGGCGATCGACCTGGTCGACCAGGCGGCCGCGCGGGTGCGGCTGCGCTCCAAGACGAAGCCGGCGGACCGGCGCGCGCTCGAGGACGACCTGGCTCGCAACGAACGCGAGCGCGACCAGGCGATCGCGGCCGAGGACTACGAGCGCGCAAACGAGCTGAAGCCGCGCATCGACGAGCTGCGCGAGGACATCGAGGCGGCTCGCTCGGGCGGCCGGGGGCGCGCTGCGGAGGTGCTCGCCGACGATATCGCGGAGGTCGTGTCACGCCGCACCGGCATTCCGGTCGCGCAGCTCACGCAGGAGGAACGCGAGCGCCTGCTCGGCCTGGAGGCGCAGCTGCACGAGCGCGTGGTCGGGCAGGACGAGGCGGTCGACGCGGTCGCGCGCGCCGTCCGGCGGGGGCGGGCGGGGCTGGGCGACCCGAATCGGCCGGTCGGCTCGTTCCTCTTCCTGGGGCCGACGGGCGTCGGCAAGACCGAGCTGGCGCGGGCGCTCGCCGAGACGTTATTCGGAGACGAGCAGGCGATGGTCAGGCTCGACATGAGCGAGTTCCAGGAGCGCCACACCGTGTCGCGCCTGGTTGGAGCTCCGCCGGGCTACGTCGGCTACGAGGAGGCGGGCCAGCTCACGGAGACCGTGCGCCGGCGCCCCTACTCGGTGCTGCTGTTGGACGAGATCGAGAAGGCGCATCCCGACGTCTTCAACCTGCTGCTCCAGCTACTCGAGGACGGTCGCCTGACGGACGGCCAGGGACGGACGGTCAACTTTAGGCACACCGTCGTGATCATGACCTCGAACCTCGGCGCCGACCGGATCCAGGCACACGCGCGCCGGGAGGAGTCTTTCGAGGAGCTGAAGGACGACCTGATGGAGTTGCTCCGCCAGAGCTTCCGGCCGGAGCTGCTCAACCGGATCGACGAGATCATCGTGTTCCGTGCCCTCGACCGCGAGCAGCTGAAGCAGATCACGCGTCTGCTGCTCGCCAAGGTGGAGCGGCGCATGCACGCGCAGGGTGTTGAGCTCGAGGCCTCGGACGAGGCGGTCGAGTTCCTCGCGAACGCGGGCTTCGACCCGCAGTACGGGGCCCGGCCGCTCAGGCGCGCGATCCAGCGCCTGCTCGAGGACGAGCTCTCGGAGCGGCTCCTGGCCGGCGACATCGAGTCGGGGCAGGGTGTGCGCATCGAGCTGCGAGACGGGCGGCTGCACGTGGAGGCGTCCGGTCCCCGAGCGACTAGCCATGCCGAGGCCGCGGGAACCGTGACGTAGGCCAGGGGGGTGCTCTCGTAGGCGAGGAAACCGTCACGCTGGCCCGCACCCAGGTCCCGCTCGACAAGGACGAGCTGGTGCTGGGACTGCTGGCCGCTCCGGGGCTGCCCACCGAGATCGCGGAGGAGCTCGCGGCCGACCTGCCGCCCCTGCTCGCCGAGCGCGTCAGCGACGCGGTCTCGTGGCGCGTCCCTGTCCTCACGGAGCCCGAGGCAACTCACTTGACGAGGGGCTTGGACGCGATCGACCTGGGTCGCGAGCGCATGCTGCGTCACGGGTGGGATCTCGCCGTCTGCGTGACCGACGCCCCGCTACGCATAGGGAGGCGGCCGATCGTGGCCGATGCGAGCGCCACGCACGGGGTTGCGCTGATCTCGCTGCCGGCGCTCGGGGCGATGCAGACGCGCCGGCGAGCTCGCGACGCGGTGATGCGGCTGGTCGACGGCTTGGTCGGCGAGAGCCTCGAGACAGGACACGGCGTGGCCCGACGACGCGTCCGCGTCGGGCGGCGGCTGGCCGAACTCGCTGCACCGATCCGCGCGGTCGAGGCGCCCGATGTCGACGACGTGGACCTGCGCTTCGTAGCCGCGGTCGCGCGCGGGAACCTTCGGCTACTGACCGGCATGATCCGCGCCAACCGACCGTGGCGCCTGATCGTGCGCCTCTCGCGCGCGCTCGCGGCCGCTGCCGCGGCGGTGGCGCTGGCGCTCGTGACCTCAGACCTCTGGAAGCTCTCGGATGCGCTCGACTGGATTCGCCTACTCGCGCTCATGGTGCTGTCGGTCGGCGCGACGGTGCTCTGGCTGATCGTGTCGCACCGCCTGTGGGAGCGGCCGCGGGGGCGGGCCAGCCGCGAGCAGACCGTGCTCTTCAACGTCGCAACGACGCTCACGCTGTTGCTGGGCGCCGCGTTTCTCTACGCGGCGCTGTTCGCGATGACGCTCTTGGGGGCGGCGCTGGTCATCGACAGCGGCCTAATGGCGCAGGCGCTCGGGCATGACGCGGGCATCGGCGACTACGCGGCGCTCGCCTGGATGGCGAGCTCGCTCGGCACGGTCGCCGGCGGCCTGGGCGCCGGCCTCGAGAGCGACGAGGCCGTGCGCGAGGCCGCGTACGGCTACCGGGCGGAGCGCACGAGCGAGCGCGAGAGTCGGGTGCCGGCGCGCGCCTGAGCGAGTGACATCGCCCGGATTGCCCGACGGCGGTGTCGCCCAGGATCGGGGTCAGCGTCAAAGGCGAGGTCCAGGCCCGGACGGTTCGCCCAGGCGTCGCCGGGTAGATCACCGTCGTGGTGGTAACCCACGGGTGGCCGCAGTCGTGAGGAGGGTTCAGCGCTTCAGGCTGCGCCACCTGGCCCAGACTCGGCTGTGGCTGCTGCCGCTGACCTGCGTGCTGGCCGGGATCGGGCTGGCCGTGGCGCTGCTGTCGGTCGATCGGTCCTCCGGCTTTCACATCGTCAGCACGGCGGTGACCGGTTCGGCCGCGTCGGTGCAGACGATCCTCACTGTGGCCTCGACAGCGCTGGTGACCCTGACCAGCGTCGTGCTCTCCCTGACCCTCGTCGCGGTGCAGCTGGCGATGGGCCAATTCTCGCCCCGCATCGTGCGGGCGATCCTGCACGACCGCCGCAGCCAGCTGGCCGTCGGGCTGTTCATCGGCACGTTCGCCTACTCGATGACGGTCCTGCGCGAGGTCGGCTCCGGCGGGCCGCTGCCGGGCCTCGCCATCGTCGTCAACTACGGGCTGATCCTCAGCGCGATCGTCGTGCTCGTGCTCTATGTGCACCACACCGCACAGTCGATTCGGGTCGGTGGGCTGATCGGCTGGGTCGCAGACGCGACGCGCGACGAAGTGGACCGCCTTTACCCGGCCGCGCCCGAGCCCGAGGACGGTCCAAGCATGGTGGCGGCGCCCGACTACGGGGTCGTCACCAAGCTTCCGTACCACGTGCTCGTCGACATCGCCGGGAAGGCCGACTGCGTCCTGGAGCTGGTGCCCGCGATGGGCGATTTCGTCCCCCGCGGCGGCCCGCTCTTCCGTGTGGTGGGCTCCCTTCCGGAGCCGCATCGCAGCGCGGCTGCGCTCAGCGTGATCCTGGAGCGTGAACGCAGCCACCAGTTCGAGCCCGCGTTCGGGCTGCGCAAGCTCGTCGACGTGGCCGCGCGGAGCATCTACTCGAGCCCGTTCCAGGACCCGACCACCTCCGTGCAGTCGATCAACGCCATCCACGACATCCTCCGCCGGCTCGCCCGGCGTGAGTTTCCCTCCGGACGCCATCACGATGCCCACGGCCACGTGCGGCTCGTCGAACGGGTGATGAGCTGGGAGGGCTACGTCCGCCTTGCCTTCGATGAGCTTCGGCTGGCCGGCGCCGGGTCTCCTCAGGTCGCGCGCCGGCTGCGCGCCGCGCTCGAGGACCTGAGGACGGTAGCGTCGCCCGAGCGCCAGCCGCCGCTCGACCGTCAGCTCAAGCTGCTCGACGAGGCGGTCCGGCGGGCCTACGACGACGACGCGGACGTCGACGCTGCGCTCGTCCCGGACATGCAGGGCATCGGCTCCGGGCCGGACGTGATGTCACACCCACCCCGCTCCGCGTCGCCCCCGGCGCGCGACTTCCGCCGTCCGCTGGCTGACACGGCGGGCGCCCGGCACGGCTAGCGCTTTCCATGCAACGGAGCAGCGGGACGGCCTCCGCGGCGCACGTCGGGGGGTCCGATCCAGTCGTCGCGCGGCCCGGATTCGCGCAAAAGAACACCGAGCGTCTGATCATCGGGATCGTCCGGCACGGCAGCAGAGTTCGGGGTAGCGTTACTGGCTCGTTGCTCTACGGCGGCACAACTCGATCGACGACGTCCAAAGGAGGACGAACGCGATGATCCTGTCCACGGTGAGGATCGAGGATTTCGAGCGCTTCTGGAACACGTTCTCGACCAAGGGCGCTGAGAAGCGAAAGCAGCACGGGTCCAAGGGTTCGTATGTCTATCGCGACCCCAATGACGCCGAGCGGGTGTGGGTGCTCATGGACTGCGATGAGGAGGGCTACAAGAACCTCATGTCCGATCCCGAGATGCCGGCGATCTTCCAGGACGCCGGACTTGAAGGTAGGCCCCAGATGGCGGCGTTCGCGCGCCAACAAGACGCCTAGCTCCAGACCTCCCTACCCGCTGCACTCGCGTGTAAGGAGCGGCGCGGCGTGGACCGCTGCCGCACGTCGGCGCGAAGCGGAACGATCGCCTCACGCGCCGATTGGTCGATTTGACCCCCTATAGGCGGGAAAATCGACCAATCGATCTCGTCTGGCGCCTTGCGTCTCCGCGTGATCTCGATAGTCCGCCCGCTCGATCCGTCACAGCCGCAAGGGACGAAACCCAGAAGCACCACGCGCGCCGCCTCGGGCCGCGCCCTGCATAGGCCCCCGCCTCAGCGACCGGCGCGAGGAGCACGACGCCCGCGCTATCGCAATGCGTGAGAAGCAATAGTCCGTGCCTTTGAGCTTTGAGCACCCGACCGGTGAACGTAGGATCGGCGCGACGAGAGTCGCCGTCCCCCGACAGCCCGCCGGTCGGCGCGTCAGCCGACCGCGCCCAGAACGCGCGCCGTGGCCAGCGTGTCCTGGAAAGACTCGAAGCGCGTGATCTTGCCGTCCTGGAACTTCCAGACCTGGGCCACGCTTTGGCTGGACTCGCGGCCGTCCAGGCGAACCGTCACGCGCCCGAGCATCACGATCGTGTCGCCGCCGTCGACCCACTCCTGCGGCACGAGCTCGAACGACTCGTAGGCGCCTGGGATCTGCGCGAACACGTCTCGGCCGACGGCCTCGGGACCACGATGGACGCCGCGGTAGGGCAGGCCCTCGATGTCTCCCTCGACCCACTCGACGTCGGGCGCGAGCGCAGCCAGCACCGGCTCGATCTCGCCGCGTCCGAACGCGCCGTACAGCTCTTGGATCTGCTCGAGATTGGACACGTGGGGAGACTAAGCCCTCGCTGCCGCTTAGCGCGAGGAGCGCTACTCGAGCTTCCGCACCAGTTGCTTCGTCGCGTAGCCTCGGTCGCTGACGGTTCGCGAGCACCTGCCGGGCTTCGTCTCACCGGTGCTCGCCCGTTCCGGGCTTCCATCGAAAGCGGAGGGATGGGCCTACAGGTCAAGTTCGACGGCATGCGCGCCCAGGTTCGGCCGGACGGCATCGTGCAGTCAATCGCCCGCCAGCAGCTCAGCGGCGGCTTCGGCGCGCGATAGGTTCAGGGTGTGACTATGCCGACCGTTCACCTCTGGTGCGATGGCGCGTGTTCCGGCAACGGCCGCGAGTCCGCCGCCGGCGGCTGGGCAGCCGTGCTCGTCTTCGGCCGCCCCGTCCAAAAGGCCGATGCCGACGCTGCCGGCAGCATGCTCGAACGCGAGATCAAGCGGCTCACCGAGCCAGGCGCCGTCAGCGTCGATCTGGGCAGCGGCGACCAGACGCGGGCGATGGCGGTCTGGGGCAACCAGAGCCCGTCCACCAACAACCGGATGGAGATCACGGGGCTCCTCGAGGGCCTGCGCGCGCTGAAGAACCCCGCCCACGTCCAGGCGCACGTCGACTCCACCTACCTGATGAAGGCGTTCACCGACCGCTGGCTCGACGGCTGGCAGCGTCGCGGCTGGGTGAACTCGCAGAGGAAACCGGTTGCCAATCGAGATCTGTGGGAGGAGCTTCTGGTCGCGGCCAAGCCGCACCGGGTCGACTTCACCTATGTCCCGGGCCACTCCGGGGAAACGCTCAACGAGCTCGTAGACCAGCTCGCTGTCGCTGCGGTGCGCCGCTAGAAGGGTCCAGCGAAACGACTAGCGAAACTCGCCACGCCTACCGCCTCGGCTCGGCGAGCCGTTCGGCGGCAGCACGGGCCTCGTCGATGTCGGTGTGGGTCGTCAATCGCACGAGGAGGCCATCGGCCGACCAGCAGATGGCCCATCCCTCCCGCTGCTGGACTTGACCATCGACTCCGACCGGACGACCCTCTTGATTGACCACCGCAAGCACGACCCCGTCGTCGAGGACGACGAACTCTTCGACTTCCATGCGAAGCTCGGCGAAGGAGCCGAACCAGTCGTCCAGGAAGCCACGAATTGCCGCTCGGCCTTCGTAACGGTTCCACTCCCGCCCGTCAAAGACCGCATCGGGAGCGAAGAAGCTCATCACCGCGTCGATGTCACGCTGATTCACAGCCTCGAAGGCACGGCGCGTAAGTGCAACCAGGTCGGGTGTCGTGGACTCCTCGGGCATCATTGCGGGAAGTATTGCGCCTGACGACGGGCGACGCCTATGCTGCGAGCGGCACAGCTCGCGCTCTGGCGAGCGCGCAGGCGAGCTTGGCGAGGATCGTCAGATCGGCCGGACGCCTTGCGCTTGTAGTCCGACCTGGCGAATACCCAAGGCCATGCTCGCACCTGGGCGGTTCATCGGCTCCGGCCTTCACGGCGGGGGTCATGCGGAGTGGCATGATCGGCCGGATTCCTCGGTCCTCGCGCCCGTCGTAGAGCGGTCCGAGGTCGTAGCCCTTGTCCATCGCCGCTGTCTCCACCTTGAACCCGTCTGAGCGGAGCTTGTCGATCAGTGGCAGCGCCATGGTGGACTCGTTCGCCCTGCCGGTGGCGACTTCCCACGCGAGCGGGAGGCCGGTGCGGGAGCAGGCGGCCAGGTGGACGATTGCGCTTCGCCTCCGGACCAGCGCACGTCGATGCCGAACCCCTGGTCATCGAGGGGCCAGATCGTCAGCCGGTCTGGACGGGTGGGTCCGAGCTGTTTCGCCACCTTTGAGCCATCGGCACGCCGGTAGTTCCACTGAAGCGAATGGAGACCAACGGGAGAGGGCCGGCCGTTCGCGCTCGCCGGCGCTGCAGTCCTACCCGATGGAATCGACCATCTCGAGCTGAATCAGCCGATTCAGCTCGACGGCGTACTCCATCGGCAGCTCCTTCGTGACCGGCTCGATGAAGCCGTTCACGATCATCGCCGCCGCCTCCTCTTCCGAAAGGCCGCGCGACTGCAGGTAGAAGAGCTGCTCGTCGGAGATCTTGCCGACCACGGCCTCGTGGGCCACGGTCACGTGCGGGTTCTGGATCTGGATGTCGGGCCAGGTGTCCGAGCGTGAGCGGTCGTCCATCATCAGGCCGTCGCACTGCACGCGGGCCTTCGAGCCCTGCGAGTTGTGTCCCATGCGGACCAGGCCGCGGTAGCCCATGATCCCGCCGTCCTTGGAAATGGACTTGGCGAGGATGTTCGAGTTCGTGTTCGGCGCGAGGTGGACGACCTTGGCGCCCGTGTCCTTCCACACGTCGCCGCTCGCCACGCCCACGTTGAGGTGGTCGGCGCGCGCGCCCTCCCCGATCAGGAACGAGCCGGGGTAGAGCATCACCTTCTTGGCGCCCATCGACCCGCCGACCCACTCGACGGTCCCGTGCGCCTCCACGATCGCCCGCTTGGTGTTCAGGTTGAACACGTCCTTCGACCAGTTCTGCACGGTCGTGTAGCGGGCCTTCGCACCCTCCTTGACGAAGATCTCGACGACCGCGGAGTGCATCGAGTTGGCGCTGTAGGTCTGCGCCGTGCAGCCCTCGATGTAGTTCACGTCGGAGCCCTCGTCGGCGATAATCAGCGTGTGCTCGAAGGTGCCCTCGCCGGAGCCCTCCATGCGGAAGTAGGCCTGGAGCGGGAGGTCCACCTTCACGTCCTTCGGGACGTACAGGAACGAGCCGCCTGACCACACCGCGCCGTGCAGCGCCGAGAACTTGTTGTCCTGCGGCGGCACGCACTTGTTCATGAAGTACTCGCGCACCAGCTCCTCGTGCTCGGTGACCGCGGTGTCCATCGCGCAGAAGAGGATCCCGAGGTCGGCGTACTCCTTCTTGAGGCCCTCGTAGAAGGGCTCCTGGCGCCACACACCCACGACGCCGGCGAGGTGCTCGCGCTCCGCCTGAGGGATCCCGAGCTTCTCGAATGTGTCCTTCTGCTCCTGCGGGACGTCGTCCCAGCTGTCGTAGCGCCCGGCTTCGGGCGGGGAGTAGAGGACGAGATCGGAGAGGTCGAGATCGGACAGGTCGACGCCCCAGGTGGGGATCGGCTTGCGTTCGAAGATCTCGAACGACTTGAGCCGCTTGTCGCGCATCCAGTCCGGCTCCCCCTTGATCTTTGAGAGCTCGTCGATCACCTCACGTGAGATGCCCTTCTTGGCGACGAGCTGTCCCTGCTCGTTCTCCTTGATGGGGCTGGGCTTGACGATGCGGGTCTTGTCGGTGGCTGCCATACACCACCTAGGTTAGCGCGCCGAGGGGCTTATCAGACCCGCCAGGTCGGAGTTAGGCTAGCCTAACGCGCATGCTCAAGAAGGCAGGGATCCTCATTGTCGCCGCGGCGCTCGGGACAGGGGCCGCGGTGGGCGTCGCCGCCTGCGGCGAGGACCGCGAGGGCGAGGTCGAGTTCCAGACCGAGGGCACCGGCACCGCGGCGGGGACGGGAACCGAGACCGTCGGCACGGAGACGGCCGGCACGGAGACCGAGACCGCCCCGGAGACGGAGACCGAGACCGAGACCGAATCCGACGACGACGAGACGGCTCCCGAGACCGAAACGTCGCCCTAGGCCGTGTCCCGGCGAGCGCTCACCTGGGTGCTCGTGGGCGGGACGGTGGTGCTCGTCGTGGCGATCGTCGGCGTGGTGCTCGCCACTTCAGGGTCGTCCGCCGACGCCCTCGACATCTATTCCGCCCGCTCGCACTACGGCGAGGAGCAGCCGTTCGAGGACTTCGCCGCCGAGACCGGCACCGACCTGAGCCTTCGCGGCGGCTCGGCCACCGAGCTCTACGAGAGGATCCAGGCGGAGGGTCCGAACACGCCCGCCGACGTGCTCATCACCGTCGACGCCGCCAACCTGTGGCGCGCCACCGAGGCCGGGCTGCTCGAGCCGCTCGACTCGCCCGAGCTCGACCGCCTCGTGCCGGAGGACCTGCGCGATCCAGACGGCCACTGGTACGGCATGGCGCTGCGCGCGCGCACGATCATGCGCTCGGCCGAGCGGGTCGCCCCCGACGAGGTGACCACATACGAGGGCCTCGGCGAGCCGCGCTGGAAGGACCGCCTCTGCCTCCGCTCGGGCACCAGCGAGTACAACGTCTCCTTCGTGGCCGACCGGCTCGCCAAGGACGGTCCCGACGCCACCGAGCGCATGCTGCGGCGCTGGATGGCGAACGACCCCGACATCCTCGGCTCGGACGTGGACGTGCTCGAGGCGATCGCGGACGGCGACTGCGACGTGGGCCTCACCAACCACTACTACCTCGAGCGCGAGAAGGAGGAGGATCCGGACTTCCCGGTCGAGCCCGTGTGGGCCGACCAGGACGGCCGTGGCACGCACGTGAACCTTTCCGGCCTCGGCGTCGTGGCGGGGAGCAGCCAGGCCGCCGAGGCGCAGGACCTGATCGAGTTCCTCGTCTCGCCCGAGCAGCAGGAGGTCTTCTCCGACAACAACCACGAGTTCCCCGTGAGCGAGGCGCTCGAGTTCGAGGCCGACCCGATCGACGTGGAGCACGCCGGCGCGCGGCTGGACGATGCCCTGAACCTGATGGACGAGGTGGGTTGGGACTGACGCGGCGAGGGATCGACGGCTGGGGCGTCTTTGCGCTGCTCGCCGCGCTCGTCGTGGCCGGGCCGCTCATCGGCCTGCCGCTCTCGTTCATAGCCGCCCCCGGGAGCCTGTCGCGCTTCTCCGGCCTAGTGCCCGAGGCTCTCGCGGCCACAGCTGTATTGCTCGTGGGCGTCGGCGCCGGGGTGCTCGTGCTCGGCACCGCGCTCGCCGCGCTCGTCTCCTTCTGCGACTTCCCCGGGCGCGGCTGGATCGAATGGGCGCTCGTGCTGCCGCTGGCCATGCCGGGCTACGTGTTCACCCTGTTCGCGCTCGGTCTCGAGGTGCCGGGCATCCGCTCCGAGCTGGGCGCGGTGTGCGTGTTCACGCTGGTCCTCTACCCGTACGTCTACCTGCTCGCGCGAGCCGCGTTCCTCGCCCAGTCGCGCACGCTGCTCGAGGCCGGCCGCGGGCTCGGGCTGTCGCGCCGGGCGGCCGTAGTGCGGGTGGCGATCCCGCTGGCACGCCCCGCGATCCTCGGCGGCGTCGCGCTCGCGCTGATGGAGGCGCTGGCGGACTTCGGCACCGTGAACCTGCTCGGCGTGCGCACCTTCACCGACGCGATCTACCGGGTCTGGTTCACGGCCCTCGACCGCGACGCGGCCATGCAGCTCGCCACGCTCCTCATGTCGGTGACGCTCACGCTCCTCCTGCTCGAGCGGCTCGCCCGGGGCCGGGCTCGCTACCACCAGCACGCGGCGCGCGGCGACGCGGTGGCGCCCGTGCGGCTGCACGGGCTCGCGGCACTGGCCGCGACGATCGTCCCGCTGGCGCTCGTGGCCGTGGTGGTCGCCGCGCCGCTGGCTCAGCTCGGTGTCTGGTCGCTCGACTCGATCGACGAGGGCGTGCTGGCGCCCGAGTTCGCCACCGCCGTGCGCAACAGCGTGCTGCTGGCGGGGGTGAGCGCCCTGCTCGTGCCGGTCGTGGCGCTCCTGCTCGCCTACGGCGTGCGCACGAGCCGCTCGCGGGTCGCGGGCGTGGCGGCCAGGGCCGCTACGATCGGCTACGGCCTGCCGGGCTCGGTCGTCGCGGTTGCGGTGATCGTGCCGCTCGCCTGGCTCGACCGCCGCGCCGACGCGGCGGCCGGCACCGGCTTGATCCTGACCGGCACCGTGATCGGACTGCTCTTCGCGTATCTCGTTCGCTTCCTCGCGCTCGCCTGGGGCGCGGTCGAGGCGAGCCTGCTGCGCGTGCCGCGCGAGCTGGACGACGCCGCGCGCGGGCTCGGCGCCGACCGGCTCGAGGTGCTCGCTCGCGTGCACGTGCCGATGATGGCCACGGGGCTCGCCACGGCCACGCTGCTCGTGTTCGTGGAGGTGATGAAGGAGCTTCCGGCCACGCTTCTGCTGCGGCCGACCGGCGGCGACACGCTCGCTATCGCGGTCTGGCAGGCCACCGCGGAGTCGCTGTTCGAGACCGCGGCGCTGCCGGCGCTGCTGATCGTGCTGGTGGGGCTGTTGCCGGTGGCCGCGATCATCAGGCTGTCGGGCCGGCGCGGAGCTGAGCTCGAGGCGGTGCCCGCGTGACCGCCGCGATCCGCCTCGACGGGATCTCGAAGTCCTTCGGCGCAAGCCGCGCCGTAGCGGAGGTGACGCTCGAGATCGAGCGCGGGGAGCTGATGGCCGTGCTCGGCCCGTCGGGCTGCGGCAAGACGACCCTGCTGAGGCTGATCGCCGGCTTCGAGGACCCTGACGCCGGCACCGTGCACGTTGGAGACGAGACCGTCGCGGGGCCCAGGACACTCGTGCCGCCGGACAAGCGCCGTGTCGGCATGGTCTTCCAGGACTACGCGCTGTTCCCGCACCTGAGCGTGGAGGCGAACGTGGCGTTCGGCCTCTCTCGCCGCCCGCGCGAGGAGCGCGATTCCCTTACTCTCCGCACGCTCGAGCTGGTCGGCCTCCAGCACAAGGCCGACCGCCATCCGCACGAGCTGTCGGGCGGCGAGCGCCAGCGCGTGGCCCTGGCGCGGGCGCTGGCGCCGGAGCCCGAGGTGGTGCTGCTCGACGAGCCCTTCTCGAGCCTGGACGCCACGCTTCGTGCGGACCTGCGGCGCGAGGTCGAGCTGATCCTGCGCGACGCGGAGGCGACCGCCCTGCTCGTGACCCACGACCAGGAGGAGGCGCTCTCGCTGGCGGACCGGCTCGCGGTGATGCGCGAGGGCCGGATCGTGCAGGTGGGCGCCCCCGAGGAGGTCTATGGCCGGCCGGCGAGCCGCTGGGCGGCTCAGTTCGTGGGCGAGGTGAACGTGCTCGCGGGCGTGGCGCGCGGGGGCGGCGTGGATACGGAGCTGGGTCGCTTCGACCTGCGCGCGCCGGCGTCCGGGGCCGTGCACGTGGCAGTGCGCCCCGAGCAGCTCGAGCTGACGGGGCGCCGCGAGGGCAACGCGGAGGTGGTGGCGCGCGAGTTCCGCGGCCACGACGTGCTGTATCGCCTGCGCCACGAAGGCGGCCGCACGGTGCTGGTGCAGCTGCCCTCGCTGGAGCTGTACGACGTAGGGGCCCGGGTGTTCGTGAGGCCGGCGGCGTCGGCCGTGACGTCGCTGGTGGACTGAAGGAGATAGGTCAGTGCCGGCGGCGGCGCAGCAGCTCCTGGCCGAAGGTGCGGCCGAGGTGAAGCGGGTGGTTGAGCAGCATCGTGGCCTGTCCCGCCACGGAGTCCGGGTCGCGCGCCACGCCGAGGCCGCGCAGGACCGTGAGCAGGTCGTAGTAGACGCGCTCGCAGACGAGCCGGTCCTCCTCGAAAACGAAGATGCCGCACACGCGGATGCGCAGGTGGCGCCCGGTGGGCGGCAGCCCGTTGTAGGTCGCCAGATGCGTGCCCGAGACCCACGCCTCCTCGGCGACCGCGTCGTCCCCGTGGTGGGCCGCGATCGGTTCGACCGTGAAGTCGGGGATCCCCGCGAAGTTGGCGCCGTGATAGTGACGCACCGCCTCCTCGCCGTCGAAGACCTCGCCGGTCGGGACGATCTCGTAGCGAGGACGGTGGAACGTCGCGATGACCCCGTCGAGGTCGCGCGCCGACTCCGCGGCGGAGTGGGCGTCGAGGACCGCCTGCCGCGCTTGGCGCAGGCCCGGGTCGAGGGAGGCAGACATGGCGCGACCCTACGACATAGATGGCATGTCGAGGGACCCCCTCAGCTCAAGCGCGGAAGATCTCCGCGTTGATGTCAAAGACGGAGCTTGAGGAGGCCCCGATGACGATCGTAATGGGACTCGACGTCCACCGCGAGCAGATCACCTTCGACGCCCTCGGATACCGCGTCCGGCGAGGTCAGGTGTGGGCGCATCCGCCCGGCCGACCGCGAGACGGTCCGCCGCTTCCTGGGCCAGTTCGGCGGTCGGGAGGTCGAGGCCGCCCTGGAGGCGACCACGGGCTGGCGCTTTCTGGTCGAGGAGCTGCGCGCCGCCGGCGCTGTCGCCCATCTGGCCGAGCCCGCCGAGACCCGCAGCCTGCGCGGGCGCAAGCGCCGCGCCAAGACCGATCGTCTCGACGCCCGCCACCTGCGCGATCTGCTGCTCGAAGGCCGGCTGCCCGAGTCGTGGATCCCGCCCGAGCACCTGCTCGAGCTGCGCTCCAAGGTGCGCCTGCGAAAGACCTTGGTCGACGAGCGCACCGCCTGGCAGCAACGCATCCACGCCCAGCTCTTTCACCACGGCGCGCCGCGCTTCCCTGGATTGCTGCAGGCCGAGCGCCGCGCCCGGATCGTTGCGCTCGAGCTGCCCGAAGCGGCGCGCCTGCAGATCGAGACCGCCTACACGCTGATCGACCAGATCACCGAGCAGCTCGGCGCGCTGGAGGCCGAGCTGCGCTGCTTCGCCCGCCGCCAGGCCGGCTGTCGGGCGCTCACGCGCCACTACGGCATCGGCGAGCTGACCAGCGTCGCGATCCTGGCCGAGCTCGGCGACGCCCGACGCTTCTACCTCCTCACGTCACGCCGTGCGCTTCGCCGGGCTCGACGTCACCGTCGCCGAGTCAGACCAGCGGCGCGCCCCCGGCAAGCTCTCCCACCAAGGCTCGCCGATCCTGCGCTGGGCGCTCTTCGAGGCCGCCCAATGCGCGTCTCGGCCGGGCTCGCCCGACTACGACTACTACCGCCAAACGAGCGCGCGGCTCAACCCCAAGCGCGCGGCGCAGTCGGTCGCGCGCAAGCTCGCCCGCCGCGTCCACCACACCCTGCGCGAACTCGGCGACGAGGCGCTCGCGCCGCTGGCGGAAGCGAGCTGAGGAGGACCATCGCTTGCCCGTGCGCGCCCTGCCCCAATTTCAACCGATGACCGCGGCCGACTCCCGCATTGACCCCGCCGCCATGCCCGACGCTCTGGACGGCCTCCATAGACCGAGTGGCCGCACCGCCCGCTTGCGGGCCGACCCCATCAACCATCACGTCGCCGGGCGCCAGGCGCCCGAGCACCGAGATAAGGCTGGGCGTCCGCGCGCACGATCGAGCAGCCGACCGCCTCGACCGCAAAGTCACTCGCCGCCGAGCCCGATCGCACCGCAGTCAACCCACTACCAGAGAGATCCCGTGATTGACACGGGGTCCCTCGACAGATAAGGGTCCAGGCCATGGAGCTCTATGTCTGCTGGGGGACCTTCCCCGTGCCGTGGCGTCCGGGCGGCCATCCGTGCGGCAACGCGTACAACGCCCTGAGGGAGGCGGGCTGGGATCCCGAGGTCAAGAAGACCTACGGGCTGGGGCCGCTTCCTGACGCCGTGACGCCGCAGCGAAAGAAGGTGCGCGAGCTGACCGGCCAGAACTGGGTGCCCGTGCTCGTGACCGACGACGGTGAGGTCATCAGGGAGTCGAAGCAGATCGTCGAGTGGGCGCGGGACAATCCCGCCAGCGCGTCGGACCGGGCGGCCGATCAGGCGGAAGGACCGGGCGCGGCCACGACGACCTGAAGCCAAGCGCAGCCGTGGTATCTGTCAAGTGAAGGCCACCGCGTCGCCGGGCGCGAGCGGGTAGCGCGGGTCGTGGCCGATCCGGTCGCCGTTCAGCGCGACGATCACATGGCGGTCGAGGTACACACCGGCGGCCGCCGCGGCGGCGCCAAGGGTCGCGGCCCGCACGGGCAGCGGCTCGTGGCCGGGTCCGTTGCCCAGTGCGCCGGAGCACCGCACGGTGACCACCGGCGCTGACCGGGCCCGGGCCCGCTCGTACTCGGCCGGATCGTTCACGTTCAGGAGAGAGAGCAGCTCGGGGTCCGCCGTGGCAAGCTCGCGATCCCGAAGCAGCGCGGCCTCGTCGAGCTCGTGCACCCGTACGCGCTCGAACAGCAAGGAGAGCTTCATGCCGTCCTCCGCGATCAGCCGCTCGACCTCGGGCAAGAGCGTGGTGCGATAGGCGGCGGCCAGGGGGTGCCGGAAGCCGTGTGCGACGGGGAGCGCCACGTCCACATCGGCGGGCTCCGCGCCGCGAAGCACGGCGGCAACGAAGGCAGGGTGGAGGAGAGGCACGTCCGTGGAGGAGACGTATGCCGACCGGGCGTCCTCCCCAACCGCCGCGAGGCCCGCGGCCAGCCCCTGAAGCGGCCCGCGGCCCTCGCGCGCGTCGGTGGCGATGGCGACTGCGCCCGGCAGTTCCGGAAGCACCTGTCCCGGCGCCTTCACCACCACAACCGGACCATCCACAACACGCGCAACGATGCCCACGACCCGCCGCAGGAGAGTGCTCCCGTGCCACTCGAGCGCGGCCTTCGGCCGGCCCATCCGGGTGGACCGCCCGCCGGCCAGAACGATGCCCGCGGAGGATGGCGGCACCCAGCCAAGGCTACCTGCGGTGGCGTCGTGGGACGATGTACGCCGTGAGCCGCCGACCCGCCGCAGATGATGAGCGCCTGCGCGCCCTGCCCTCGGTCGACCGCCTGGCAGTGGCCGTCGCACGCGCCGAGCTGGCGGATCGGCGGGCCGCGCTGCTGGCCGGCGAGGATCCGGGCGACGACGACCTGGTCGCCGCTGCTCGGGGGCGACTGCAGCCCTCGCTACGGCGTGTGCTCAACGCCACGGGCGTCGTAGTGCATACCAACCTCGGCCGCGCTCCGCTCGCCGACGCCGCGCGCGCCGCGGTGACCGAAGCCGCTACCGGCTACTCCAACCTGGAGCTCGATCTCGAGCGCGGCGAGCGCGGCTCGCGGCACGACCACGTCGCCGGCCTGCTGTGCCAGCTCACCGGGGCCGAGGCGGCCCTGGCGGTCAACAACTGCGCGGCGGGAGTCCTTCTCGCCGTCGCGGCGCTGGCGGGCCCCGAGGCCGAGGTCGTCGTCTCGCGCGGTCAGCTGATCGAGATCGGCGGCTCGTTCCGCATCCCCGAGGTCGTCGCCCAAGCCGGCGCAGAGCTGGTGGAGGTCGGCACGACGAACCGCACGCGCCTGGCCGACTACCGAGCGGCGATCGGCGATCGCACGGCCGCTGTGCTGCGGGCGCACCCGTCCAACTTCCGCGTGCTCGGGTTTGTCGAGCAGGTCGAGATCGAGGAGCTCTGCACGCTGGGCCCGCCGGTGATCGACGACGTCGGGTCCGGTGTCTTGGCCGACGACCTCGGCGTGCTCGCCGACGAGCCGGCCGTGCGCCGCTCGGTCCGTGCCGGCGCCGCCCTGGTGATGTTCTCCGGCGACAAGCTGCTCGGCGGCCCGCAGGCCGGCTTGATCGTCGGCCGCCGTGACGCGGTGGAGCGCTGCCGCCGGCATCCGCTGGCCAGGGCGCTGCGCATCGACAAGCTCTCGCTGGCAGCGCTCGAGGCGACGCTGCGCCTCTACCTCGACCCCGAGCTGGCCCGTCGGGAGCTCCCGGTGCTCGCGATGCTCGACGCCGACCCGGCGGCGCTCGCGGACCGCGCCGCTCGGCTGGCCGAGCGCGTCGGAGGCCGCGTTGTGGATGCCGTCGCTCGCGTCGGCGGCGGCGCGTTGCCGCTGCTGGAGCTGCACGGTCCCGCGGTCGCGCTCGATCCCGGCCCGGACGGCGCCGGCGCGCTCGCCGCGGCGCTGCGGAGCGGCGACCCGCCCGTGGTGGGGCACATCCACGACGGGCTTCTGCTGCTTCACCTGCGGACGCTTGCGGATGACGAGATCGACGCCGTGACCGCCGCGGTCCACGCCGTGCGCCTCTAACTCAGGTCGCGCGTGGAGCGTCGCAGCACGCGGCTGTCGTCGGGCAGCCGCAGCGTGACGCGGTTGGCGTCGAGCGCCTCGAGCAGCGCCTGGGCATAGCGCCGCGAGGTATCGAGCTCGTCGCGCAGGCGCGCGAGCGTGATCGATCCCTCGGCGCGGGCGATGTCGATCACACGCGCGCGAACCGCGTCCAGCGCCTCGCGATGGATGTGCATGCTCTTGTCGAGGCGTACCGCGCGACCCGCGTCGCGAAGCTCCGCAAGCGCGCCCTCCGCGTACGGGCCGAGCTCGTTGTCACGCGGCGGCCGGTCGCCCGCCTCACGCAGGCGCTCCTCGATCACCACGGCGCTCGGCGACAGCGGGCGCGGCTCCGCTGGCGGTGGCGGCTCCGGAGCGCTTGGCGGCTGCTCGGGCTCGGGTGGCCGGCGCGTGCGACGCGCGCGCGGATCGAGCACCCGCCCGCCGCCGAGCGTGCCCGGCGGAGCGATCGAGCGGACGACGAACCTGTCGCCTTCCGAGGCGATCAGTGGCCGCTCGCAGCGAATCTGCCAGCGTCCCTCGCCGCGGGCGACGATCCGCGCGGCGGTCTCGCGCGTGCCGTGATGGATCTGCGCGCGAGCCGGCGGCTCGGCGCCCCCGAGGTCGAGGCTGGCATCGAGGATCCAGCCCGGGCGCAGGTCTGCTTCCTCGCCCGCGATCACGTCTCCGCGACGCACGTCGTCCACACGGACGCCCGCGAGGTTGATCGCCACGCGCTGCCCGGCCGCGGCGCGTTCGACCGCGGCATCGTGAACCTGCACGCCGCGCACCCGCACGCGCTCATCGGCCGGCAGCAGCCGCACCCGGTCGCCGGCGCCGACCGAGCCCGACCACAGCGTTCCCGTGACCACCGTCCCGGCCCCGCGCACGGTGAAAGAGCGGTCCACGTGCAGCACGGCGGGGCCCTCGCCCGCGGCACCGCGGCCGCCGATCCCCGCGGCCACACGTGCGAGCGCGGCCCGCACGTCCTCGACTCCCTCCCCGGTGCGCGCCGAGCAGGCGACGATCTGAACGCCCGCGCCCATGAGCGAGCGGACCTCGTCCCGCGCCGGCTCGGGATCGAGCACGTCGCTCTTCGTGATGGCGACCACCCCCTCGCGCACGCCGAGCGCGCGCAGCACCGCCACGTGCTCCGAGGTCTGCGGCATTACGCCGTCGTCGGCGGCGACCACGAGCAGGAACAGGTCCACGCCGGTCGCCCCGGCAACCATCGTGCGGACGAACCGCTCGTGCCCGGGCACGTCGACGAGCGAGAGCAGCCGGCCCCCGCCCACGTCGAGCTGCGCGAAGCCGAGGTCGATCGACATGCCGCGCTCGCGCTCTTCCGGCAGCCGGTCAGTGTCGCGCCCGGTGAGGGCGCGCACGAGCGCCGTCTTCCCGTGGTCGATGTGGCCGGCGGTCCCGACCGTGAGCGGTTTCACTTGTCCGACGGAGCGGCGAAGGAGTCGAACCTTCCCACCGCGGGGCTGCCGCGGCTCCCCGGCTTTGAAGGCCGGTCGGGCCACCGGGCCCCGGCCGCTCCTC
The DNA here is from genome assembly GCA_963835705.1 of uncultured Thermoleophilaceae bacterium. GTDB lineage: Bacteria > Actinomycetota > Thermoleophilia > Solirubrobacterales > Thermoleophilaceae > JACVRW01. Next base: position 178,835 of record CAWIGR010000012.1, on the reverse strand, counting down.
GCACAACGGTAATGCTCCCCGGGTCTGCGTCGACCAGCCGCCCGATCACGGCGCCGGGAACCTCGCCGGCGCGCTCGGTGGCTACCGCGACGAGCAGCCCGCCCGAGGTCGTGGCGTCGCATACCAGCCTGCGCCGCCACTCGTCCACGTCGTCGGCGAACCGGGTGAAGGTCTCGGCGTGCTCGCGGTTGCGCCTGCTGCCGCCGGAGACCGCGTCGCCGTCGCGCAGCAGCTCCTCGACGCCGTCGAGCGCGGGCACCGCCTCGGCCTCCACCTCGGCGCCGACGCCGCTTGCGAGCGTCAGCTCCCGCAGATGGCCGAGCAGACCGAAGCCGGTGACGTCGGTCAGCGCGTGCGCGCCGGCGGCTCGCGCGCCGGCGGCTGCCTCGGCGTTGAGCGTCGTCATCGTCTCCACCGCGGCGGGGAGCAGGCTCGCGCGCCGCCGCCGCGCTTCAGCGCTGTGGAGATCGCCCCGACGCCCAGCGGCTTGGTCAGCACGAGCGCGTCGCCGGGTCGGCCGCCCGCGTTGCTGAGGATCCGGTCCGGATGGACCACGCCCGTGACGGCCAGGCCGTACTTCGGCTCGGGATCGTCGATCGAGTGCCCGCCGACGAGCATCGCCCCCGCCGCGCGCACCACGTCGGCGCCGCCGCGGAGGATCTCCTCCAGGACCTCGCCACCGAGCCGCTCGAGCGGAAACGCCACGAGGTTGAGCGCGCTGAGCGGCTCGGCGCCCATCGCGTAGATGTCGGACAGGGCGTTGGCCGCGGCGATGCGCCCGAAGTCGTACGGGTCGTCGACGATCGGCGTGAAGAAATCCGCCGTCTGCACCAGCGCGAGGTCGTCACGCACCAGGACCACGCCGGCGTCGTCGGCGGTGGCGCTGCCCACCAGCAGGCGCGGGTCGTCGGAAGTGGGCAGCGCGCTGACGATCGGGCCGATGTCGGCGGCAGCCAGCTTGCACCCACAGCCGGCCCCGTGCGAGAGCGAGGTGAGCGGGACACGCTCCGGCATCTGCGCCTCAGCCCCGGACGCGCTCGGCGCCGGAGTAGACGTTGACCTCGCCCCGCCGCGCGAAGCCCGCGAGCGTCATCCCCCGGTCGGCCGCCAGGCTGACCGCGAGCGAGCTGGGGGCGCTCACCCCCACGAGCACCGGCGCCCCGGCGACCGCGGCCTTCTGCACCAGCTCGAACGACAGGCGCCCGCTCACGCACAGGACGCGGTCCCGCAGTGGAGTCAGCCCGTCCAGCACGGCGCGCCCGACGACCTTGTCCATCGCGTTGTGGCGGCCCACGTCCTCCCGGACCAGCAGCAGCTCACCGCTCGCGTCGAACAGCCCGGTCGCGTGCAGGCCGCCCGTGCGCTCGAACGTCGGCTGGCGCAGCTTGTCGGGCAGCGTCGCCAGCAGGTCGCGGTCGAGCTCGGGGCCCGCTGTGGCCGGCTCGGCGTGGACCGCCACCTCCTCCAGCGCCCCTTTTCCGCAGACCCCGCAGGAGGACGTCGTGTAGAACCGCCGTGCGCCGGGATCGCGCGCCAGCGGGCCCTCGACCTCGATGGTGTTGACCGCGAAGTCGGCCGTGGGGCCGGCGTTGCGAGGCCCGTCGATCAGCCCCTCCGTGTAGAGGAAGCCGACCGCGAGCTCCTCGTCATGGCCGGGCGTGCGCATCGTCACGGCGAGCGGGGCGCCGTCCACGCGGATCTCGAGCGGCTCCTCGACCGCGACGTAGTCCTCCTCCCCGTCGCGCACGACCGTCGCCCACATCTGGTGGGCGGTGTCGACGCCGGCAACTCGGGTGTCGTCCACGACCCTCAGACTACGTGGCGCGTGAGCGGTTCGATCTTGGGACGAATTGGTACCTTTGCTCGCCCACGTCCAGACCGGGTAAGAGAGGGCCATGAAGAGGAGCTACACACGTCTCACGGAGCCGCTCGTCCGGGACAACGGCGAGCTGCGCACCGCAAGCTGGGAGGAGGCGCTGGACCGCGCCGCATCGGGCTTCCAGGCCGCCATCGACAGCAAGGGGCCCGACACGTTCGGCATGTTCAGCTGCTCCAAGGCGACGAACGAGGTCAACTTCCTCGCGCAGAAGTTCGTGCGCGTCGCCATCGGCACGAACAACATCGACTCGTGTAACCGAACTTGACACGCACCTAGCGTCGTCGGTCTGGCGACGGTGTTCGGCGCTGGTGGCGGCACCAGCTCATATCAGGAGGTGCAGGACACGGACGTGATCCTGCTCTGGGGCTCCAACGCGCGCGAGGCGCACCCGATCTTCTTCCACCACGTCCTCAAGGCGATCCACGGCGGCGCCCGCCTGTACGTGGTCGACCCGCGGCGCACGACGTCGGCGGAGTGGGCCGACACGTGGCTCGGGCTCAACGTGGGCAGCGACGTCGCGCTCTCGAACGGCATGGCCCGCGAGATCATCTACGCCGGCCTGCACAACCGCGAGTTCATCCAGCGCGCGACCGAGGGCTTCGAGGCCTACGCCGCCGCGGTCGAGCCCTACACGCTGGAGCGCGTCGAGACGCTGACGGGCGTGCCCGCCGACGTGATCAAGGAAGTCGCGCACACGTACGCGCGCGCGGACCGGGCCCAGATCTGCTGGACGCTGGGGATCACCGAGCATCACAACGCGGTCGACAACGTCCTCGCCCTGATCAACCTGGGCCTGCTTGACCGGCAACGTCGGGCGCTACGGCTCCGGGCTGAACCCGCTGCGCGGCCAGAACAACGTCCAGGGCGGAGGCGACATGGGCGCCATCCCCAACCGCCTGCCCGGCTTCCAGGACATCGAGACCGACCCCGAGGCGCGCGCGAAGTACGAGCGCGCCTGGGACGTCGAAGATCAAGCCCAAGTACGGCTGGCACATGACGGAGATGTTCGAGGCGATGGAGCGCGGCGAGCTGACCACCCTGTTCGTGCTCGGCGAGAACCCCGTGCAGTCCGACGCCGACGCCCACCACGTCAAGAAGCTGTTGGACGGCCTCGACCACATCGTCGTGCAGGACATCTTCCGCACGGCGACCGCCGAGATCGCGGACGTGGTGCTGCCGGCCTCGGCGAGCTGGTGCGAGGCCGAGGGCACGCGTGACCAACAGCGAGCGGCGCGTCCAGCGCGTGCGCGCGGCGCTCAAGCCGCCCGGCAACGCCCGCGACGACACCCGCATCCTGATCGACCTCGCCGCCCGCCTCGGGCACGAGTGGGAGTACGGCTCACACGAGGACATCTGGAACGAGCTGCGCTCGCTGGCGCCCAACCACGCCGGGATGAGCTACGCCCGGCTGGAGGAGCTCGGCGGGATCCACTGGCCCTGCTGGGACGAGGACCACCCCGGCGAGCAGTTCCTGCACGGGCGGCTCTGGGAGGAGCCGCGGCGAGGGCCCGGCCGCGCCCTTCCACGCGGTCGAGGACTCCCCGCCGGTCGAGGAGCTGTCGGACGAGTACCCGCTGCGCCTGACGACCGGCCGGCGCCTGGACTCCTTCAACACCGGGGTGCAGACAGCCGGTTACGCGTCGCCGCTGCGACGGGGCGAGGAGCTCGAGATGTCGGTCGCCGACGCCAAGGAGCTGGGCGTCACCGACGGCGACCTGGTGCGGATCTCGTCCGTTCGGGGCCAAGTCGTCGCTCCGGTGCGCGTCGACCCGTCGCTGCGCCCGGGGCTGACGTTCATGACGTTGCACTTCCCCGACGAGGTCGAGACGAACCTGCTGACGATCAACGCCACCGACCCGAAGTCGGGCACCGCCGAGTTCAAGGCCACCGCCATCCGGGTCGATCCCATCGGTCCCGGCGAGCCGGAGGAGACAGCCGCGGCGGCCATTCCCGCCGGCCAGCCCACCGACTGATGGACATCGTCCTGCACAACGAGGTGCCCTCGAAGGGGGAGCGCGAGGCTGTCGATGCGGTGCTCGGCCCGCCCGAGAGCAGCTGGGAGAGCGGGGAGGATCTCAGCGAGCGCGACCGGCACGTGGCCCGCGGCGGGCACGCCGCGCGCGCCCGGCGGCACCTGCTGCTGCCGACGTTGCACGCCGTGCAGTCGCGGGCCGGTTGGATCAGCCGCGGGGCGCTCAACTACATCTGCAGGCGGCTGACGATCCCGCCGGCCGAGGCCTACGGAGTGGCCACCTTCTACGCGCTCTTCTCGCTCGAGCCGCAGCCGCCGGTCGTCGCGCACATCTGCACCGACGTCGCGTGCATGCCGCGCGGATCGGGCGAGCTCTGCGCCGACCTCGAGCGCCTGATCGGCCCGGAGGGCCAGCACGCGGGCAACGGGCAGGCGATCTGGCTCGAGAGCCCCTGCCTGGGGATGTGCGAGCGCGCCCCCGCCGCGCTCGTCACGGTCGCGGGCGAGGAGCCGCGCGAGCACGCCGTCGCCCCCGCCGAGGCGCAGGACATCGCGAGCCTGCTGGCCGGCGGGACGCCAAGCCGGAGCCGCCCCCGAGCATCCCGCAGGCCGGCCAAGACGGGGCTGCGGCTGCTGGGGCGCGTGGGGAAGGTCGATCCGGGCAGCATCGACTCCTACCGCGCGCACGGCGGCTACGAGGGGCTGCGCGCGGCGCTCGACATGGGCCAGGCCGGCGTGCTGCGCGAGGTCACCGACTCGAAGCTGGTCGGGCGCGGCGGCGCGGCCTTCCCGACCGGGCGCAAGTGGGACGCCGTGGCCCGCAACCCCAAGCAGCCGCACTACCTCATCTGCAACGCCGACGAGTCGGAGCCCGGGACCTTCAAGGACCGCGTGCTGCTCGAGCACGACCCCTTCTTCACCATCGAGTCGATGACGATCGGCGGCTTTGCCACCGGCGCCGAGCACGGCTACCTGTACCTGCGCGGCGAGTACCCGCGTGGCCTGGGAGCGCCTTGTCGCCGCGATCACCGAGGCCCGCGCGCGCGGATTCCTCGGCCAGAACATCCTCGGCAGGGGCGTCAACTTCGACATCGAGCTGCGCAAGGGCGCCGGCGCCTACATCTGCGGCGAGGAGACTGCGCTCTTCAACTCGATCGAGGGCTACCGGGGCGAGCCCCGCAACAAGCCGCCGTTCCCGGTCGACTCGGGGCTGTTCGACATGCCGACGGTGATCAACAACGTCGAGACGCTGGTCAACGTGCCGGGCATCCTCGTCGACGGCGGGCAGGCCTACGCCAAGATCGGCAAGGGGAACTCCACCGGCACGCGCCTGTTCTGCCTCTCGGGACGCATCGCCCGGCCCGGCCTGTACGAGGCGCCGTTCGGGATCACGCTGCGCGAGCTGCTCGAGATGGGCGGCGGCGTGATCGACGGACGCCCGCTGCGCACGATCATGCTCGGGGGCGCGGCGGGGCGCTTCGTGACTCCCGACGAGCTCGACCTCGAGCTGACCTTCGAGGAGACCCGCGAAGGCGGGCACGAGCATGGGCTCCGGCGTCGTGATGGTCGTCGACGACACCGTCGACATGCCGGCGATCCTGATGCGCATCGCGGCGTTCTTCCGCGACGAGTCATGCGGGCAGTGCGTGCCCTGCCGCGTCGGCACGGTGCGGCAGGAGGAGGCGCTGGCGCGCCTCGTCAACGGGCGCCCGCGCGGCTCGGTAGAACAGGAATACGCGCTGCTCGACGAGATCACCGCGTCGATGCGCGACGCGTCGATCTGCGGCCTCGGGCAGACTGCGGCGGACGCGATCGAGTCCGCGCTGCGCAAGCTCGACGTCTTCGAGACAGGAGGACACCGATGAGCAGGACCCGGACCGGCGCCCCGCCCCGAACGATCGAGCTCCAGCTCAACGGCGAGACCGTCGAGGCGGGCGAGGGGATGACGATCCTCGAGGTCGCCCAGCGCGAGGGAATCGACATCCCGACCATGTGCTGGGAGCGCACGCTGACGCCGGTCAACGCCTGCCGCGTGTGCGTGGTCGAGGTCAAGGGCTCGCGCGTCCTGGTGCCCTCCTGCGCGCGCAAGGTCGAAGAGGGCATGGAGATCGAGACGCACTCCGAGCGCGTCAACCTGAGCCGCAAGATGGTGATCGAGTTCCTCGCCTCCTCGGTCGACCTGTCGGTGATGCCGGACGTCGACCGCTGGATCGAGGAGTACGGCGCCGACCCCGAGCGCTACGGGCCGCCGGCGCCGCCCTTCGAGGAGGGCGAGCGCGACCGCCTGCGTGCCGGCCACCACGAGACGCCCGACGGCGAGCACGCGGCCACGGTGCACCAGCCGGTGAAGGTCGACAACGACCTGTACGTGCGCGACTACGCGAAGTGCATCCTCTGTTACAAGTGCGTCGAGGGCTGCGGCACCGACTGGCAGAACACCTTCGCCATCGCCGTCGCCGGGCGCGGCTTCGACGCGCGCATCGCCACCGAGTTCGCCAACCCGTTGCCCGACTCGGCGTGCGTCTACTGCGGCAACTGCATCGCCGTCTGCCCCACCGGCGCGCTGATGTTCAAGAGCGAGCACGACATGCGCGACGAGGGCACCTGGGACGAGGAGCGCCAGACCAAGACGACGACCATCTGCACGTACTGCGGCGTGGGCTGCAACCTCGAGCTGCACGAGCAGGACAACGAGATCGTCAAGGTGACCTCCCCGCTGGACCACCCGATCACGAGCGGCAACCTGTGCATCAAGGGCCGGTTCGGCTTCCAGTTCGTGCAGGAGCGGGGCGAGCCGCCCGAACCTGAGCCCGGGGACGCCGGCGGCGACGGCGCCGGGCCGAAGGACTGAGGCATGGCGGACGAGGATCCCGTCAACCGCGACGCCAGCCCGATGGACGACCAGGGCCGGGTGCCCGTGGCCGGAGCCGACGGCTGGCACTACCTCCCCTTCCGCCGCGACGAGGCGAGCGGCGAGCACCGGATCACGCTGGTGCGCGACGAGGACGGCGAGGAGACGACCTTCACGCTTCCCTCCTTCGTCGAGCAGGGTGACGAGCTCGGCGAGATCGCGCTGCTCGTGATCCGCGCCCGCGAGCGCTGGCGCGAGCTCAAGGGCGTCGGCGGCTAAAGCAGCCCTAATCGGGCGCCCTGCGGCCCCGCTCCACGTCCTCGACCTTGCCGCTGTTCGCGTCCACGCGGACCACGGCGATCTGTCTGAAGGTGCCCTCGGCCTCACCCGGGACCGAGAGCGACACGATCCAGAACGGCTTCGAGTTGATTCCCTGCCGGAGGAACCTGATCTGGGTCCGCTCGGGGTCGAACGTCACCTGGTCGCGCGCGGTCTCGATCGCCTGTTCCTTCGAGACCCGCACCTGGTCCTTCTGGCAGGTCTGCGCGAACGCGAACGCGGCCACCAGCACGAGGGCGATGACCAGCACTCGCGGCCATGTCGGCCGGATCCGCGGGCGCTGTGTAGCTGTCTCAGACAGTTGGACGGAACTCGTTCCCCATGCTCGTGAAGAGCACGATCACCAAGACGATGATCACGCACAGGATCGAGATCGCAAGCACCGCGATCTCGAACGACTTCACGTGCGTCTGCTTCTCGGGGAACTCGATCTGCCGCCGGCTGCTGCCGTTGTTGACCATGTCGTTCTCCTACTCTCCCGCGACCCCGGGCTGGGGCGGCGGCTCCTCGCCGCGGCCGAGCCTGCCCCTCACCGAGTATTCGATCAGCCGGCGGTTCTCGTAGACCACCCAGGCGACCAGCACCAGTACCGTCACGACGATCCCGAGCCAGGTCAGGATCATGTACGCGGTCTCGGCGCCCGCCCCCTCCTCGCCGTAGGTCGAGCCCGGCCCGAACGTCATGAACCCGGCGCACTCCTCGTAGTTGGCCTGCAGGATGAAGTCGGCGCTGTCGTCGGCCGGCTCCGCGCCCTCCCTCGAGACGACGCAGCTGGGCGAGCTGTCGATGATCGCGGGCATCTACCTCACCACCTCCCGGTGCGCGTCGGCTACTACCACCTCGGCCACCACCAGCGTGCCGTCGGGGTCGACGATCATCTCTGGGGCCCTGGCGTGGTCCGGCATGTAGAGGTCCTCGGCGTACTCGGCCACGTCCAGGCCGGCCAGCTCCACCTCCGGCGGCACCCGCAGCAGGTTCAGTTTCTTCAGGATCAGCGATGCCACCCAGCCGCTCAGGAAGCCGAGCGGCAGGAACGTGGCCATGCCGATCAGCTGGCCGCCGATCGAGCTGTCCACGTTGTTGAGGCCGGTCGGGTAGCCGGCCGCGAACACGCCCACCCAGAGCATCCCGAGGAAGCCGGCGAACCCGTGGACGGCGACCGCGCCGACCACGTCGTCCACGCGCATCTTCTTCTCGATCCAGTTGCCCACGTACACCGCCAGCGCGCCGGTGACCATCGCGAGCAGGTAGCCGAGCGTGGGCGCGTACACGTCCGCGCCCGCCGACACCCCGATCACTCCGGCGAGGCCGCCGGAGATCGTCCAGAACGGGTCGCCGCGGGAGGCGAAGTAGCCGCCCGTGAAGCCGCCCGCGAACCCGAACGTGATGATCATCGTGATCGAGCCGAGCGTGGTCGGGCTGAGGTAGATGTTCGCCCAGCCCGGGAAGGCGGTGGACGAGATCACCAGGCAGGCCGCGTAGAAGGCGTAGAAGCCCGTGAAGATCAGCATCAGCCCCATCAGGGTGATGTGCAGGTTCTGCGGTCGGAACTGGCGCGCCAGCCCGTCCCGCGTGTACTTCCCTATTCGCGGCCCGAGGTTGAAGAGCACCCCGAGCGTGAACGCGCCCGCCACGCCGTGCACGACGCCGGACGCGATCGCGTCGTGGAAGCCGAACCGCAGCGTGAGCCAGCCGCCCGCGCTCCAGCCCCAGGCGGCGTCGAGGATCCAAACCACGGAGCCGAGCAGGGACGCGAGCAGCAGGTAGGCAGACAGCCGCACGCGCTCGAGCAGCGCGCCGGACATGATCGAGGCCGTCGTCCACGAGAACAGCAGGAAGGCCAGGAAGAAGATCAGGTTGATGTTGTTGGTCAGGTTCGGCCCGAAGGCGTCCGACCACGGGATGCCACCCGCGCAGGCGGCAGAGGTGAAGTCGCTCGAGTTCGGCCCGATCGGCAGGCCGGGCTGGTTGCAGTTGTAGATCCACCAGCCGACGTAGTAGAAGGTCGGTGTGACGACGGCGATCGTCAGGATGTTCTTCATCGCCGTCGCGAGCACGTTCTTGCGGCGCACGACGCCGGCCTCGTAGCTCATGAAGCCCACGTGGATGAGCCACATGAGCACGACCGTGAAGAAGTAGAACTGCTCGCCCAGGATCACGCTGTCGAGCACTTGGCCCTCGGCGCTTGCTGCCTCCTCCAGGCTTTGCACCTGTGCGAAGACGAAATCGATCATCAAACCTCCATCCCGGACGAACCAGCGCGGACCGTAACCCCGGTTGGCTGGCTGGACAATGTGCAGTTTTCACAGGTTTCGCGTTGAAGTAGTGTCAAACCCTACATAGGGGTGGGTGTGGCACCCGGTTACGATCGCCACTGAAAGGAGGGCTCGCGTGACGCAGGATCGCGTCCGCCTGGAGAACCAAACGCTCTACGCGGTCATCAAGACGGTCTCCTCGTCGCTCGCGCTCGACCGCGTGCTCGATGGGATCGTGGAGATCGCCACCGACGCCACCGGCTGCCACGCGTGCTTCGTGTACTTCGTGCAGGGCGACCGCCTGGAGCTCCGCGCCGCCTCGCCGCGCTACGCCCACCTCGTCGGCGAGGTCGCGTTCGGCCTCGACGAGGGCCTGACCGGCTGGGTGGCGCGCACGAAGACCCCGGAGTTCATCCGCGACAATGCGATGGAGGATCCGCGCATGAAGTACGTGCCGGAGCTGGAAGAGGAGCGCTTCCAGTCGATGGTCGCGGTCCCCGTGTGCGCGAAGACGGGCGAGGTGATCGGTGTGATCGTGCTCCACACACAGGCGCCGCGCGAGTTCGAGGACGACGTGCTCGAGTTCCTCGTGCACACGGCCTCGCTGGTGGGCGGCGCGATCGAGAACGCACAGCACTACGGCGAGGCGCGGCGCCGGGTGGAGGCCCTGACCACGCTCACGCAGCTCAGCCAGTCGCTCGCCTCGGTCACGCTCAGGGAGGACCTGCACGACGCGGTCACCCGCGGCGCGCGCCAGCTGCTCGGCGCCGACGCCTGCCAGATCTGGCGGCTCGATCCCGAGGCGGACGAGCTGGTCATGGCCGCCGCCGACCCGCCGGATCCCCCCGCGGAGGTGCGCCCCGGCCGCGCCAGGCTGCTGCTCGACCTAATGCGCCGCGAGCGCGCCGACCGGGCGCCCGCGCTGCGGCGCGACGTGGACGACGACGAGCGGCTGCTGGTGGCCCCGCTCGTGGCCGGCGACGAGCAGTTCGGGATCCTCTGCTGCCTCGTCCGCGGGCGCGCCTTCAGCGAGGAGGACGCGGAGCTGCTGCGCGCCGTGGCCAACCAGACCGCGGTCGGACTGAAGAAGGCCGAGCTGATCGAGCGGCTCACCGCCGAGAACATCGTGAAGGACATGTTCGAGGCGCTCGCCGCCGGCTCGGTCGAGGCGGCCGAGGCGAAGGCGGGCGAGGCGCGCTGCGACCTCAGCCGCCCGCACGTGTTCGTGCACGTCGAGCGGGCCAGCGAGGACGGGGACGGGCCGGCCTGGCCGGAGCTCGCCGCACGCGTGCAGGCCCGGCTGCGCCGGCTCTACCGGCGCGCCTTCTTCGACGCCGGCCACGACAGCCTGCGGGCGCTCCTGCCGGTTACCGCGGCCGGCCGCGACGCGCTCGACCAGCTCGCCCGGGCCTGCGAGGAGATCGGCCGCGAGCTGGGGGTCGAGCTGGGGCTGAGCGGCGTGGACCGCGGCGCGTCCAGCGCGCGGCGGCGGATGCGCGAGGCGGCGGACGCGGCGCGCATCGGCCGCTCCCTGGCGGGCGACGGCGGCGCGATCCTGTACGAGCAGCTCGGCGCCTACCGCTACCTGGTCCACCTGGAGCTCGAGCAGGCGCCGCACGACCGCTACGGCCAGGCCGTGGAGGCGCTGATCGACTACGACGCCCGCCGGGGTGCCCAGCTGGTCGAGACGCTCGAGCGCTACCTGGGCGCCCGCTGCAGCGTTGCCGCGAGCGCGCGGGCGCTGTACATCCACCCGAACACGGTTCGCCAGCGGCTCGAGCGGATCGGGCAGGTCACCGGGCTCGACCTCCGCACGGCGGACCTGCTCTCGCTCGAGCTGGCGCTCAAGGTTGCGCGCCTGCACCACGCCGGCGAGCCAGCCACACCCGGAAAACCAGGTAGCCGAACGCGTGCGTGAGCAGGACGAACGAGAACCACCAGGCCTTGTAGAGGAACTCGAGGTCTTCGGACCACAGGTCCCACACGGTGAGGTAGAGGCAGATGGCGAGCGCCACCAGCAGGATCGGCGGCACCTGGCCGGTGAGCGCGAAGAGGAGCATCGCCGCGGCCACCCTAGAGCACGCCCTACCGATGCCGCGCGTTGACTGAGGACGTCCTCCTAACGCTCAGCCTGCTGCTGGTGGCTGCGCTCACCGCCCGCTTCGTGGCGGATCTCCTGCCCGTGCCCGAGATCCTCGTCCTGCTCGTCATGGGCGCCGTGTTCGGGCCGCACGCGCTCGACGTGATCGACGTGCCGATCGACTCGCTGGGCGCGCAGCTGATGTTCACGCTGGGTGTCTCCCTGATCCTCTTCTACGGCGGCCTCAACCTGTCGCTTCCGGTGCTGCGCAGGGTCTGGGTGGGGCTGGGGCTGCTGGTGCTGCCGGGCGTGGTCGTGACCGCGCTCGTGACCGGCCTCGTCGCCCATCTCGTCTTCGACCTGTCGTTCACCGCCGCGGTGCTGCTGGGCGCGGTGCTCGCGCCCACCGATCCGGCCATCCTGATCCCGCTGTTCATCCGATCGCGCCTGCGGCCGAAGGTGCTGCAGACGGTCGTCGCCGAGTCGGCCTTCAACGACCCGACCGGCGCCGCGCTCGCCCTGGCGCTGGCCGGCGTGGTCCTGAGCGGCGACGCCTCGGTGGCGGAGCCCGTCGCGGAGTTCGCGGTGGACCTGGGGATCAGCACGGTGATCGGGGTGGTCGCCGGCGTTGGGCTGGCGGCCGTGATCTCGAGCCGGCGGGCCGGGGTCTGGCGCGAGTCGTCGGCGCTCGCCGTGCTCACCGTGGTCACGATCAGCTACTTCTCGCTGGACTCGGCCGGGGGCAGCGGCTACCTCGGCGCCTTCCTCGCGGGCCTGATCGTCGGCAACATGGAGCACCTGGGCCTGGCGATGCACACCGTGCACGAGCGCGAGATGCGCATCTTCAGCGCGGGCACGGCCGATCTGGTGACCCTGTTCGTGTTCGTGGTTCTCGGCGCGAACATCCCATTCGACGACCTGGGCGAGTACCTGCTACCGGCCCTGGCGGTGCTCGCCGCGCTGCTGCTCGTGGCGCGCCCGCTGGTGGTCGTGGCCTGCACGCTGTCGGACCGCCGGGCGCGCTGGACGCCTCAGGAGATCCTCTTCCTGTGCTGGACGCGGGAGACCGGCGTGGTGCCGGCGGCGCTGGTGGGGGTGCTCGCCGGCCTCGGCGTGCCGGACGTGGAGATCTACGCCAGCGTCGTCGCCCTGGCGGTGGTCCTCACGCTGCTGCTTCAGGCGCTGCCGGCGTCCCGCCTGGCGGGGCGGCTGGGCCTCCTCGAGACCTAGAAAGAGCTGCAGGTAGCGCTCGATCTCCCAGTCGCTCACCCGGTCGTGCCACTCCTTGAACTCGGCCTGCTTCGTGCGCACGAAGTAGTCGACGTAGTCCTCCGTCCCGGTGTTGCCGAGCGCCTTGCGGAGCACCTGGCAGCGCTCCAGCTCGCGGGTGGCGTCGAGCAGGTTGGCGGGCAGCAGCTCGACGCCGAGCTCGCTGCGCTGTTCGTCGGTCAGCTCGTGCAGGTTCAGCTCCGTGGTCGGCTCGCCCGGATCGAGCTCGCGCTCGATCCCGTCGAGGCCCGCGGCCAGCACCACCGCGGCGCCCAGATAGGGGTTGCAGGAGCCGTCGACGGTGCGGTCCTCGACCCGGCCCGCGGCGGGGATGCGCAGCATCTGGGTGCGGTTGTTGTAGCCGTACGACACGTACACGGGCGCCCAGCTCGAGCCGCTGCGCGTGCCCACCACCAGCCGCTTGTACGAGCCCACGGTCGGCGCCGTGACCGCGATGTAGGCCTTGGCGTGCGCCTTCAGCCCGCCGATGAAGTTGTAGGCGAGCGGCGAGAGGCCCATGCCGCGCGGGTCGTCGGAGGGATCGACCTCGAAGGCGTTCTCGCCGTCCTTCCAGAGGCTCATGTGGAAGTGGGCGCCGTTGCCGGTCAGGTGGTCGAACGGCTTCGGCATGAAGGTGGCGATCAGCCCCCGCTCCTGCGCCAGCGACTCCACCATGTAGCGGAAGAAGATCGCGCGATCGCAGGTGGTGAGCGCATCGGCGAAGTCGAAGTTCTGCTCGAACTGCCCGTTCGCGTCCTCGTGGTCGTTGGCGTAGTTGTTCCAGCCGAGCTCGGTGATGTAGCGCGAGACCTGTGACATGAAGTCGAGGTTGCGCGTAAGGGCGCGCATGTCGTAGCAGGGCTGGTCGAGCGTGTCGAGCGGGTCGGCCAGCTCGATCCCGCCGTCCTCGCGGCGCCGTACGAGGAAGTACTCGAGCTCGGTGCCGAGCATGAACTCGAAGCCCAGCGAGCGGGCCCGCTCGAGCTGGCGGCGCAGGATGGTCCGCGGGTCGTACGGCCACTCCTCGCCCTCGACGTGGACGTCGCAGGCGAACCGGGCCACGTTCGGCCTCCACGGCAGCGGGGTGAGCGAGCGGGGGTCGGGCATTGCGGCCATGTCGGGGTCGTTGGGCCGCTGGCCGATGGGGCCGGCGGCGAACCCCGCGAACCCGGCGCCGTCGCTGAAGAGGCCGTCGAGGTGGGGTGCGGGCACCAGCTTGGCGCTGGGCTTGCCGTGCATGTCGACGAACTGCGCGAAGAGGAACTCGACGTCGTGCTCGCGGATGTAGCGCTCGGCGTCCTCGCGCGACTCGGGCGCGGTGAAGGGCTCGTTCATGCCGGGCAAGCTATCCGCTCAACCCCTGTAGCTGGCCAATGTGCGATTCGCACACAGCGTCCCCGGAAAATGTGCGCGGCCGACCCATTGGGGGTGCGGAGGGGCCTGCCTAGACTCGATCGAGGACATGTGTGGGATCGTCGGACTGTTCTCCAAGTCGCAGGGCGTGAGCGACGCGCTTGGCCTGCATCTGGGCGAGATGCTGCTCCAGCTGGGCGACCGCGGGCCAGACTCCGCGGGTGTCGCGTTCTACCGCGACCCGGCGCCGCCCGGCTCCTCCAAGGTGTCGCTCTTCAGCGCCGACCCGCGCCAGGACTGGGCGGCCGTCGCCGAGGCGTTGGGGGCCGGCGAGCCGGAGGTGCACGGCAGCCACGCCGTGCTCGTCGTGCAGGCCGAGGCCGGCGAGGCGGTCACGTGGCTGCACGAGCGCTACCCCGAGCTGCGTGTGATGAGCGCCGGCGAGGCGATCGAGATCTACAAGGAGGCGGTCCGCCCGGAGCGGTTCGTCGAGGCCTTCGAGCTCTCCTCTCTCCAGGGCAGCCACGCGCTCGGCCACACTCGCATGGCCACCGAGAGCAAGGTCACCACCGACGGCTCGCACCCGTTCTCCACGGGCCTGGATCTCTGCCTCGTGCACAACGGCTCCCTGTCGAACCACAACCGGTTGCGCGAGACGCTGCGAGCCGAGGGGATCGAGTTCCAGACCGAGAACGACAGCGAGGTCGCCGCCGGCTACCTCACGTGGAGGCTGCGCGAGGGCGCCTCGCTCGAGCAGGCGCTCGAGGGCTGCCTCGACGACCTCGACGGCTTCTACACGTTCGCGGTCGGCACGAAGGAGGGCTTCGCCGTGCTGCGCGACCCGATCGCGTGCAAGCCCGCCGTGATGGCGGAGACGGACGATTGGGTGGCGATGGCCTCCGAGTACCGCGCGATCGCCGTGCTGCCGGGGGCCGAGGAGGCCGCGACCTGGGAGCCCGAGCCCGGCCGCGTCTACAGCTGGGAGCGGACCCCCGTCTGATGGAAGGCGGATCGCTCCGGTCCGGGCGACGCCCGGCCCCTCGCGCGCAGCAGATCGACCTCGCGCACGCCCCGCTGCGTGAGCTCAACGCCGCCCTGCATGCGCCGGATGTGGCAGGCCGCTGGCAGGTGCGCAACCCGCGCGGCGCCCACGCGCTGGCGGTGGGCATCGACGCGCCGGTTGAGGTCGAGATCGAGGGGCACGCGGGCTACTACTGCGCCGGCATGAACAAGCACGCCACGGTGCGGGTGCACGGCAACGCTGGTGTGGGAGTGGCCGAGAACATCATGTCCGGGACCGTGCTCGTGGACGGGAACGCGAGTCAGTCGGCCGGTGCGAGCGGCCGCGGCGGGATGCTCGTGATTCGCGGCAGCGCGTCGGCACGCTGCGGGATCTCGATGAAGGGCGTGGACATCGTCGTCCATGGGTCGGTGGGACACATGAGCGCGTTCATGGCGCAAAAGGGCTGCCTGGTCGTGTGCGGCGGCGCCGGCGACGCGCTCGGCGACTCGATCTACGAGGCGCACCTGTACGTGCGCGGCGAGGTGGCGGGCCTGGGGGCGGACTGCGTGGAGAAGGAGATGCGCGACGAGCACGAGGCGGAGCTTCGGCAGCTGCTCGACCGGGCGGAGGTCACGGATTGCGAGGCCTCCGACTTCCGCCGCTACGGCTCGGCGCGGCGGCTCTACAACTTCGACGTCGACCACGCCGGGGAGTACTGATGAGCGATCGGTCCGGCGCGGGCCAGCCCGCGCCCTCCCGCACGGCGCTGCGCGAAGGAGCAATCTTCGATCGCCATGTGATCGCGGAGATCCACCGGGCGGCGCGGGAGGGCATCTACGACATCCGCGGCTTCGGCGCAAAGCGGCGGGTTCCGCACTTCGACGACCTCGTCTTCCTGGGAGCGAGCGTCTCGCGCTATCCGCTCGAGGGGTACCGGGAGCGCTGCGACACCGACGTGGTGCTGGGCGACCGCAACGCCTCGAAGCCATTGCATCTCGAGATCCCGATCACCATCGCCGGGATGAGCTTCGGCGCCCTGTCCGCCCCGGCGAAGGAGGCTTTGGGTCGCGGCGCGAGCGCCGTCGGCACCTCGACGACGACCGGGGACGGCGGGATGACGCCCGAGGAGCGCGAGCACTCGAGCCTGCTCGTGTACCAGCTGCTGCCCTCGCGCTACGGGATGAACCCGGACGACCTGCGCAAGGCGGACGCGATCGAGATCGTGGTGGGCCAGGGCGCGAAGCCGGGCGGGGGCGGGATGCTGCTCGGCCAGAAGATCTCCGACCGCGTGGCGGAGATGCGCGACCTGCCGAAGGGGATCGACCAGCGGAGCGCGTGCCGGCACCCGGACTGGACCGGGCCCGACGACATGGAGATCAAGATCCAGGAGCTGCGCGAGATCACCGACTGGGAGAAGCCGGTGTTCGTGAAGGTCGGGGCCACGCGGCCGTACTACGACGTGGCGCTGGCCGTGAAGGCGGGCGCGGACGTGGTGGTGCTGGACGGGATGCAGGGCGGCACCGCGGCCACGCAGGAGGTGTTCATCGAGCACGTGGGCATCCCGACGCTGGCCGCGATCCGGCCTGCGGTGGAGGCCCTCACCGAGCTCGGCGTGCACCGGAAGGTGCAGCTGGTGGTTTCGGGCGGGATCCGCTCGGGCGCCGACGTCGCGAAGGCGCTGGCGCTCGGCGCCGACGCGGTCTCGATCGGCGTGGCGGCCATCATCGCGCTGGGAGACAACTCGCCGGAGTTCGAGCAGGGCTACCAGGCGATCGGCAGCGCGGCGGGGTTCTACGACGACTGGCACGAGGGCCGCGACCCGGCCGGCATCTCGACGCAGGACGACGAGCTGGCCGCGCGCTTCGACGCGGAGCTGGGCGGGCGCCGGCTCGCCAACTACCTGCGCACGATGACGCTCGAGACCCAGACGCTGGCGCGCGCCTGCGGGAAGTCCCACGTGCACAATCTTGAGCCGGAGGACCTGGTCGCGCTGACCCTGGAGGCGGCGGCGATGGCGAAGGTGCCGCTGGCCGGGACGAGCTGGGTGCCGGGCGCCCCCGCGTGATCCTCCGACGGAGCCGCCTTGCGGCTTTGTACCTATTTGTTTAAGCTCCGTCCCGTCCTCTAGCGCGCACCAGTGTCCTACGTCCTCACCTGTCCCAACTGCGGCCCGCGCGAGGTGACCGACTTCGGCTTCGGGGGTGAGGTCAACCCACGGCCGCGTTCGGCGCCCTCGCAGCGAGAGCTGAACACGTACAACTACTTCCGGCGAAACGTCGCGGGAGTGCAACGCGAGTGGTGGTGTCACCGCTCCGGATGCGGCGAGTGGTTCCTCGCCGAGCGCGACACGCGCACGAACGAGGTCCTGAAGACGGAGCTCCCGTGACCCGGCTTCCGCAGCGCGACGGCGAGCGGATCGACCGGGACCGCGAGGTGTCCTTCACGTTCGACGGCAAGCGGGTCGTCGGCGTCGAGGGAGACACGATCGGGTCGGCGCTGTTCGCGTCGGGCCGGCGCACCTTCTCGCGCTCCTTCAAGTACCACCGCCCGCGCGGCCTCCTCTGCTGTGCCGGCCAGTGCCCCAACTGCCTCGTCCAGGTGGACGATGCACCCGGAGTGAGGGCGTGCACCGAGCCGGTGCGCGAGGGCATGAGGGTCGAGCACATGAACGCGTCGCCCTCGCTCGACTTCGACGTGATGCGCGCGACCGAGAAGGTCGGCGGCCCGTTCACCCCGCCGGGCTTCTACTACAAGACCTTCATCCGCCCGCGGCGGCTGTGGCCGCTGTACGAGAAGGTCCTGCGCCACGCCGCCGGGCTCGGCAAGCTCCGCAAGAGCCAGCGCGAGCGGGAGTGGCGGACCGAGTACCGCCGCCGCCACGCGGACGTGCTGGTGGTGGGCGGCGGCGCGGCCGGGCTCAGCGCCGGCATCGCCGCGGCCGAGCTGGGCGCCGACGTGGTGCTGTGCGACGAGGGTCCCGAGCCCGGCGGGCGGCTGCTGGCCGAGGGTGGTCGGTCCCACGCGCGCGAGCTGGTCTCGAGGGCCCGCGCGGCCGGCGTGGAGGTCCTGCCGAGCGCGCCGGCGCTCGGCGCCTTCGACGGGCTCGTGCCGGTGTGGCAGGGCGACACCCTGCACCAGGTCCGCGCGCAGCGGATCGTCTTCGCCACCGGCACGATCGAGCAGCCGCTGCTGTTCGCGGGCAACGACCTTCCGGGCGTGATGCTGTCGGGCGGCGCGCTGCGGCTGGCCGCGCTGTACGCGGTGCGGCCCGGCACGCGGGCCGTGGTGGCGGCGGTGTGCGACCGCGGGCTCGAGGCCGCCCTCGCACTTCAGGACGCGGGCGTCGAGATCGCCGCGGTGGCGGACATGCGCCAGGGCGGGCCGAGCGCCGCCTTCGCGGCGCTCGAGCGGGCCAGCATCGGCGTGATGCGCGGCGCGCGAGTGGTCGCGGCGCACGGTCGCAAGCAGGTGGAGCGGGTGACGCTCGCCTCCGACCACATCGGCGAGATGGAGGTGGCCTGCGACCTGCTGGTGGTGTCCGGCGGCAGCGCCCCCGCCACGTCGCTGCTGTCGCAGGCGGGCGCCCGCACGGCGTACGACGCGGAGCGCGGGGTGTTCGCGCTGTCCGAGCTGCCCGGCGACGTGCTGGCCGCCGGCGAGGTGGCCGGCGCGGGCGCGCTGGAGGAGGCCGAGCTGTCCGGCGCCGTGGCGGGCGCCGAGGCGGCCCACGCGCTCGGCATGGGCGACGCGGACTCGCGGGATCGCGCCGAGGGCGGCCTCGAGCGCCTGGCGGAGCTCGCCCGGCGCCCCGCGCACGTGGCGGTGCCGGAGCCGGTGGCCGCCACGGGCGGCGGCAAGTGCTTCGCCTGCCTCTGCGAGGACGTGACGGTGAAGGACATCCACCTGTCGGTGGCGGAGGGCTACGACTCGATCGAGCTCTCGAAGCGGTACACCACCACCACGATGGGCCCGTGCCAGGGCCGCATGTGCCAGCTGCCGGCCGTGCGCCAGATGGCCGAGGAGACCGGGCAGACGCTCGCGCAGGTCGGCACCACCACGTCGCGGCCGCCCTGGCACTCGGTGCCCATGGGCGCCCTGGCCGGCCGCCCCTTCGAGCCCGCCAAGCGCTCGGCGATCCACGGCCGCCACCGCGAGCAGGGCGCCACCGTGATGTGGGCGGGCGACTGGCGGCGCGCCTACGACTACGGCGACGCTCGCGGCGAGGCGCTGGCGGTGCACGAGGCGGCCGGCCTGATCGACGTGTCCACGCTCGGCAAGCTGATCGTGCGCGGCCCGGACGCGGGCGAGCTGCTCGACCGGCTCTACCCGAACCGCTTCTCGAACCTGAAGCCGGGCCGCATCCGCTACGGCGTGATCGCGAGCGACGCGGGGCGCATCGTGGACGACGGCACGATCTGCCGCCTCGACGAGGACGCGTTCTACGTGACCACCACCTCGTCGGGCGCCGGGGCGGTGTACCAGTGGTTCTCCTGGTGGCTGGCGGACTGGAAGCTCGACGTGCAGCTGACCGACGTCACCCAGGGCCTCTGCGCGGTGAACGTCGCGGGCCCGCGCGCGCGGGAGATCATGGGAAAGCTGACGGAGCTCGACTGCTCGAGCGAGGCGTTCACGTATCTGGACGGCAAGCAGGCCGGCGTGGCCGGGGTGCCGTGCCTGATCCTGCGGATCGGCTTCGTGGGGGAGGTGGGCTACGAGATCCACTTCCCGGCCGCGCACGGCGAGCACCTGTGGGACGCGCTGCTCGAGGCCGGGGCCGAGCACGGCCTGCGCCCTTTCGGCCTCGAGCCGCAGCGGCTGCTGCGCCTCCAGAAGATGCACATCCTGGTGGGGCAGGACACCGACTCCGAGTCGACCCCGTTCGGCGCCGCGATGCCGTGGATCGTGAAGCTCGACAAGGAGGACGACTTCATCGGCAAGTGGGCGCTGGAGCGCTTCGCGGAGGAGCCGACGGAGACCGCGCTGGTCGGGTTCACCCTGGCGAACGGCCACGTGCCGACGGAGGGCGCCGCGGTGCTTCCCATGGGCGGCTCGCCGATGGGGCAGGTCACGAGCGCGCGCTATTCGCCCCAGCTCGGAAAGACGATCGGAATGGCCTGGGTGCCGGCGGAGCTGGCACAGGACGGCGCCAGCGTGACCATCTCGGACAACGGGCGTCGCCTTCGCGCGCAGGTCGTGACGAAGCCGTTCTACGACCCGGACGGCGAGGTGCTGCGCTCGTGAGCCTCGCGTTCCTGTCACCTTCGCCCGGCGCGCTGTGCCGCAGCCCGATGGAGCGCCAGGCACTGGCCGCGGGCGCCTCGTTCGAGCAGCGCCACGGCTGGAACGTCGCGGTTGGCTTCGATGGCCTCGAGGCCGAGCGGGAGCGGGCCCGCACGGCGGTCGGCTTCGCCGACCTCTCCCACCTCGGCAAGCTCGAGGTCCAGGGCGCGCACGTGCCCGACCTCGAGCTCGGCAGGGCCAGCTTGGCGGACGGGGTCTGGTGGTGCCCCTACTCGCCCCAGCGCGCGCTCGCTCTCTGCGAGCCGGGCGAGCTGGCCGCGCTGCGCGAGCGGCTCGGCGACGCCGTGGACGTGACCACCGCCTTCGCTGCGCTCGCCATCGAGGGCCCCCTGGCGCGCGAGCTGTTCGCGCGCTTCACCGCCCTCGACCTGCGCGACGCGGTCACGCCGGTGCACGCCTTCCGCCCCGGCTCGGTCGCGCGCACGCCGGGCGCCGTGCTGCGGCAGTCGGAGGGAGGCTGGTTGATGCTGTTCGGGGCCGCGCTCGGGCAGTACGTGTGGACCGTCGTGGCGGACGCCGCCGAGAGCCTTGGCGGGGGCCCGATCGGAGTCGACGCGCTCACGCCGGTCGCGCAGGAGGTGTCGCCCCGTGCTTGACCTCTTCCGCACGCGCCGGATGTGGCGGCGCCGCGGCGAGCTGAAGGACTCCTACGACGTGGTGATCGTGGGCGGCGGCTCGCACGGCCTGGCCGCGGCCTACTACCTGGCGCGCGACCACGGCATCCAGGACGTCGCCATCCTCGAGAAGAGCTACATCGGCTCCGGGGCCGCGGGGCGCAACACCACCATCCTGCGCGCCAACTACAAGACCGAGGAGGGCGCCCGCTTCTACGACGCCGCCCTCAAGCTCTACGAGGGCCTCGGCGCCGAGCTGAACTTCAACCTGCTCTTCTCGCAGAACGGCCACCTCACGCTCGCCCACTCCGACCGGGCCATGTTCGTCATGGCCAACCGGGCCGAGGTGAACCGTCTGAACGGGATCGACTCACGGCTGATCTACCCCGACGAGGTCGCGAAGCTCGCCCCGGCGATGCAGGTCCACAACCCCGACGCCGTCTATCCGATCATGGGCGCGCTCTACCACCCGCCGGGCGGCGTGATCCGCCACGACGCGGTCGTCTGGGGCCTGGCCCGCGGGGCCGACCAGGGCGGCGCCGAGATCCACCCCTACACGGAGGTGACCGGCCTCGAGCGCACCAACGGCCGGGTGGACGCCGTGGTCACCAACCGCGGCCGCATCAAGGCGGGCACTGTGCTCAACTGCACCGCCGGTTGGAGCTCGCTCATCTCCGACATGGCCGGCGTGCAGCTGCCGATCACGACGCACATCCTGCAGGCGTGCGTGACGGAGCCGCTCAAGCCGCTGCTCGACGTGGTGATCGTGTCGTCGCAGATGCACGTCTACATCTCGCAGACCGACCGCGGCGAGTTCCTGATGGGCGCCGAGATCGAGCCCTGGACGACCTACCGGACGCAGGGCACGCTCAACTTCATGCAGGAGGTCTCCCGGCACTCGCTCGAGCTCTTCCCGCAGCTGGAGAGGGCCCGCATCCTGCGCAGCTGGGCCGGGCTCTGCGACCTGTCGCCCGACTACAGCCCGATCCTGGGGCGGACGGAGGTCGAGAACTTCCATGTCAGCGCCGGGTGGGGGACGTACGGCTTCAAGGCAGCGCCGATCGTGGGCAAGACGCTGGCCGAGCTCACAGCCACGGGCAAGACTCCAGATCTGATCGAGCCGTTTACTCTGGAGCGCTTTTACGAGGACCGCCTTGTGTCCGAGCTGGCGGCGGCAGCGGTCAGCCATTGATCGCCAAGCAGAGGAGAGAAGATGAAGAGCAGCCTTGAGATCGCACAGGAGGCGGAGCTCGTCCCGATCGAGACGATCGCCGAGCGCACCGGGCTCACGCCGGACGAGTTCGAGCCCTATGGGCGCCACAAGGCAAAGGTGTCGCTCGACGTCCTCGATCGCCTTGCAGACGGGCCGGACGCCAAGTTCGTCTGCGTGGCGGGCGTCACGCCCGACCAGGGCCGGCGAGGGGAAGACCACCACGGCCGTCTCGCTCACCCAGGGCCTTGGGGCGATCGGCAAGCACCCGCTCCTCTGCCTGCGCGAGCCCTCGCTGGGGCCGGTCTTCGGCATCAAGGGCGGCGCCGCGGGCGGGGGGCTCGCCCAGGTCGTGCCGATGGAGGACCTCAACCTCCACTTCACGGGCGACATCCACGCGATCGGGGCCGCCAACAACCTGCTGGCGGCGCTGATGGACGCCTCGATCCTGCACGGCAACCCGCACAAGATCGACGCCCTGCGGGTGGACTGGAAGCGGGCCGTCGACATGAACGACCGCGCCCTGCGGGCGATCACGATCGGCCAGGGCGGACGGGCGAACGGCTACCCGCGCGAGTCCGGCTTCGACATCACGGCGGCCTCCGAGGTGATGGCGATCCTGGCCGTGTCGCGCGACCTGCACGACCTGCGCCGGCGGCTCGGCGCGATCACCGTGGCCCATTCGTACGACGGCGGCAAGCCGGTCACGGCCGACGACCTCGGCGCGGCCGGTGCGATGGCGGTGCTCCTGAAGGACGCGCTCAAGCCGAACCTGATCCAGACGCTCGAGGGCCAGCCCTGCCTGATGCACGCGGGCCCGTTCGCGAACATCGCGCACGGGAACTCGTCGCTCGTGGCGGACCTGATCGGTCAGAAGCTCGGCGACTACGTGATCACCGAGTCGGGCTTCGGCTCGGACATGGGGATGGAAAAGTTCTTCGACATCGTGTGTCGCAATGGCGGGCTGACGCCCTCGGCCGTGGTGCTCGTCGTGACCGTCCGCGCCCTGAAGCACCACGGCGGGATCGAGGACGACCCCGGGACCGAGCACGTGCGCGGCCTGGCAGCGATCGCGCAGGGGGCCGCCAATCTCCACCGCCACCTCGGCATCGTGCGCGGGTTCGGCCTGCCTTGTGTGGTGGCGGTCAACCGGCGGCCGGGCGACACCGACGAGGAGGTCGAGCTCGTGAAGGCCCTGGCGCTCGAGGGCGGGGCGCACGCGGCCGAGGTCAACGAGGGCTTCGAGCGCGGCGGAGAGGGCGCCGCCGCGCTGGGCGAGGCGGTGGTGGATGCCTGCGAGCAGCCGAGCGACTTCAAGCTGATGTACGAGGACGACGACCCGATCGAGGTGAAGATCGAGAAGGTCGCGAAGAAGGTGTACGGCGCTTCAGAGGTGGTCTTCTACCTGGATGCTCAGCGGCGCATCCGCCAGTACCACGAGGACGGGCTCGACAAGCTGCCGATCTGCATGGCGAAGACGCACCTGTCGCTGTCCGCCGACCCCGCGCTGCTGAACGCCCCGGAGGACTTCGAGCTGCCGGTCCGCGACATCCGCGCCTACACCGGCGCAGGCTGGCTGGTGCCGTTGTGCGGCGACATCCAGCAGATGCCCGGCCTGGGGAAGACGCCGGCTGCGCTGAACGTGGACATCGACGCCGAGGGGCGGACGGTCGGGCTGTTCTAGGGGGCCGCCGGGCAGCCGGCCTGGCCGCCCACCTCGCCGAGCGGCCGCCCCTCCGCGTCGAAAGCTCGCGCAGACACGAGCATGCAGAGACCGGGGCTGGGAGCGATCCAGAAGCCGCCGCAGGCCGAGAACGGGTGGGCTGGGGAAGAGGCGCGCCTCCTGCGGCCCTTGACGATCAGCGTCTGTCCGAAGGGGATTGGGTCGGGGGTGGCGGTGATGTGGGGGGCGGCGGCGCCGGCCGCCGGTACGGCCAGGCCGCCCGCCACTGCTGAAACGGCGAGCAATGGGGGGCCATGGGCGGGAGGGCTCCGACTGTCGCGGATTGTGGCCCGTATGGGGCCACTATGCGCGACACTTCATCCCGCGGGTGCCGCCTCGGCTTCGTCGCTCGCCAGCACCAGCGCCAGCGTTCCCAGCAGCTCGGCGCGGGGCCCGAGCACTCCCGGCACGATCTCGAGGCCGCGGGCGGTCGCGGGGATCGCGTTGCGGTGCACCTGCTCGCGCAGCGGGTCGAGCAGCACCTCGCCCGCGGCGCTCAGCTCGCCGCCCACCACGATCAGCTCCGGGTTGAAGAGGTCGCAGAGCGTTGCTAACGCGGTGCCGATGTGGCGCCCGGCGTCGGCCAGCACGCGGCGGGTGCCCGAGTCGCCCGACGCCGCGGCGGCGAGCAGCCCCTGCGTGGTCAGGTCGGGGCCATGCGTGCCGCGCAGCTGCTCGACCAGCGCCGCCGCTCCCGCGAGCGTCTCCAGGCAGCCGCGCTTTCCGCAGCGGCACACCGAACCTTGCTCCTGGATGATCGTGTGGCCGATCTCGCCGGCCATCCCGCCGGCCCCGTGGAACAGCCGGCCGTCCACGATCAGCCCGGCGCCGATCCCGGTCGAGACCTTCAGGTAGGCAGCGTTGCGGTGGCCGGCCGCGGCGCCCCAGTGCAGCTCCGCCAGCGCGCCCAGGTTCGCGTCGTTGTCCACGTAGACCGGGAGCCCCAGCCGCGAGCCGAACTCCTCCGCCGCCTGCAGTCCCACCCAGCCGGGCAGGATCGACGACGACTCGACCCGGCCCGAGCCCATGTCGATCGGCCCCGGCAGTCCGAGGCCCACCCCGACGACGTCGCCACGCGGCACGCCCGCCTCTCGGAGCACCTCCTCCACGAGCTCGGCCGCCGTGTCGAGCCCTGCCTCGGTCGCATCGTCGGTCCGCATCGGCCGCTCGGCCGACGCGAGGATGGTGTGGCTCAGGTCGGCCGCCGCGACTCGCAGGTGGCGCTTCCCGAAGTCGATTCCCACCGCCGCCCCGGCCGAGCGGCTGAAGGAGAGGAGTCGCGGCGGCCGCCCGCCCTGGGGCGAGGCGCCGGCCCCGTCCTCCCGCTCCTCGAGCATCCCCTCGCCCTGTAGCTCCCCCACGATGCTCGCGACGGTTGTGCGGGAGAGGCGCGTGCGGCGTGCCAGCTCCGCGCGACTGGCAGCGCCCGCCTCGCGAAGCGCCGCCACCACCCTCGCGCGGTTTCGCTGACGGCGTACATCCGGGCCCGCGGCCACGCCGGGAATATGCGCAAGGCGTGGCGGGTTTGTCAAGAACCAACCCTTTTTGGCGTCTCCGGCCGCGAACTAGGGTGTATTTTGCGCAATAGCTGTCCGCCGTTTACCGCGCTACAGCCCCGGGTACCGCCGCAAGTGCGCATTCGACCATCGCGGAGGGGGCAGAGCATGAGCGGGAGCAGGCTTAAGGCGACGATCGGCGTGGCGGTGATCGCCCTGACGGTCGGGGTCGCCGGGGGTGCGGGCGTGATCGCCCAGACCGAGGACTCACGTGACGAAGCCGCTCGCGAGCCTGCTCGCGGACAGTCGGACCGGCAGATCGAGCGGCGCGTGGAACGCCTGCTCTCCCGCATGACGCTCCCGGAGAAGCTCCAGCAGATCACGCTGCTCCCGGACTTCAAGGTCAACACGCCCGACCCGAGTGTGGGCGAGGACGAGGTCCGCCGCGGCCTCGGCGCCGTCCTGAGCGAGACCAGGCCCGAGCGGATCAGGAGGCTGCAGGAGATCGCCGTCGAGGAGTCCCGCCTCGGCATCCCGCTGCTGTTCGCCTTCGACACCATCCACGGCTTCCGCACGATCTTCCCGATCCCGCTCGGGACCGGGGCGAGCTTCGACCCGGAGGTCGTCTTCGAGGACGCCAAGTACGGCGCGCGCGAGTCCGCCGCCGTCGGCCTCAAGCAGACCTACGCCCCGATGGTGGACGTGTCGCACGAGCCCCGCTGGGGCCGGATCGCCGAGGCGGCCGGCGAGGACCCGTACCTGAACTCGGCGATGGGTGTCGCGAAGGTAAGGGGCACCCAGGGCCGGGACTACAGCGACGAGGAGAAGCTCGTCGCCAGCCCCAAGCATCTGGTCGCATACGGTCAGCCCGAGGGCGGGCGCGACTACAACACGACCGACATGTCGGAGCACCGGCTCCGCAACCTCTTCCTGCCGCCGTTCAAGGCCGCCATCGCGGCCGGCGCGGACACCGCCATGTGCTCGTTCAACGCGATCAACGGCGTGCCGGGCTGCGGCAACCACTACACGATGACGGAGATCCTGAAGCGCGAGTGGCGCTTCGACGGCTTCGTCGAGAGCGACTGGACCGCCGTCGCCGAGCTGCGCTCATGCCCGCCGATGAACCCGAGCGATACGTGCCGGAGTGCGGCCACGGCGTGGCCGCGGACGGCCCCGGCGCCGCGGCGCTCGCCCTCAACTCGGGCGTCGACTCGGAGATGACCAGCACGTTCTTCCGCGACTTCGGCGAAAAGCTCGTCTCGGAGGGCCGCGTCTCGATGAGCCGGATCGACGACGCCGTGCGGCGCATCCTGCGCGTGAAGTTCCGCGCGGGCCTGTTCGAGAACCCGTACGCGCCCTACCTGCCGGGCGAGACCGAGGCGCAGATGATGAAGCCCGACGCGGTCGCCGCCGCCCGCAAGGCGGCCGGCCGCTCGATGGTGCTGCTGAAGAACGAGTCCGTGCTGCCTCTGGACCCGAACAAGAGCACGGCGGTGATCGGCCCGCTCGCGAGGAACCAGCACGACATGCTGGGCCCGTGGTGGGGTCGTGGCCGCGACCAGGACGTCGTGACCGTGTACGACGGAATCGACCAGCAGAACAACGCCACTACCACGTACGCCGAGGGCTGCAAGCTCTCGAACACCGAGCCGCCGCACACCGATCCCGAGGGCTGTCAGTCGGAGGCGGGCTTCGGCGAGGCCGTGACGGTGGCGAGCGCCGCCCAGCAGGTGGTGCTCGCCGTCGGTGAGTCGCGCGAGATGAGCGGCGAGGCCGCGTCGCGCAGCACGCTCGACCTGCCCGGCCGGCAGGAGGAGCTGATCCGCCAGATCAGGGCCGCGAACCCCGGCAAGCCGATCGCGGTCGTCCTGTTCAGCGGCCGCCCGCTCGCGCTCGAGGACGTGATCGGCGACATGCCCTCGCTGATCCAGGCGTGGTTCCCCGGCGTGCAGGCGGGGCCCGCGGTGGCCGACGTGGTGTTCGGCAAGGTCAACCCGGGCGGCAAGCTGCCCGTGTCGTTCCCGCGCCGGCTCGGCCAGGTGCCGATCTACTACAACCACGAGCCGACCGGCCGGCCCTGCAACCCGGGAGCGAAGTACAACTCGCGCTACCGCGACATCCCGAGCTGCGCGCCGCTGTTCGAGTTCGGGTACGGCCTGAGCTACACCACGTTCAACGTCTCGGGCCTCACGCTGAGTTCCTCGTCCGTGTCGCGCAACGGCAGCCTCACGGCGTCCGTGAACGTGACGAACACAGGCAGCCGCAAGGGCGACGAGGTGGTGCAGCTCTACCTCAACGACCCGGTGGCGAGCATCTCGCAGCCGGTGCGGCGCCTGCGCGGGTTCGAGCGGGTGACCCTCGCCTCGGGCGAGTCCCGCAGGGTCAGATTCAGGCTCGACTCGAGCGACTTCGGCTTCTACGACAACCGCGGCAGGTTCGTGGTGGAGCCGGGCCGGATCGACGTGTACGCCGGCAACAGCTCGAGCGCTCAGATGAAGCAGTGGTTCACGGTGCGCTGATGGCGGGGCGGCTGGCCGCCATCACGCTCGTGCTGCTGGTCTCGGTCGCGCCCGCGGCGGGCGCGGCCGGGACCGCCCCCGGCGCGCCCGGCACGGTCGCGAACTGGACCGAGGGCGACAAGGACGGCTTCGGCAGCGCGGCCCAGCTCGCCAGCAAGGTCTGGTTCACACTCGACGACGGCGAGCTGACCGAGGTCTACTACCCCGACCTCGGCACCCCGAGCGCGCGCAACCTCGAGTTCGTGGTATCGGACGGCCGCACGTTCACCGAGCGCGAGCGTGAGGACGCCAGGCACCGGGTGCAGCTGGTCGACCGGCGCAGCCTGACCTACCGCCAGGTGAACACGGCGCGCTCCGGGCGCTGGCGGATCACCAAGACCTACGTCGCGGATCCGGCGCGCGCCGCCGTGCTGGTGGACGTGGTCTTCGAGTCGCTTACGGGGCGGCCCTACCACCTGTACGCGGTCTACGACCCGGGCCTCTCGAACGGGGGCGACGACGACAGCGGTGTGAGCGAGGACGAGGCGCTGATCGCCTACGACGACCGCGCGGCAAGCGCGCTGGTCACCGCCCCGTCGCTCCGGCGCACCTCGAGCGGCTTCAAGGGCGCGAGCGACGGCTGGACCGACCTCGAGCCGGACCACCGGATGGACTGGACCTACCGCTCCGCGCCCGGACGGCAACGTCGTCCAGACGGGGCGGACCGCGCTCACCGGGCTCCGGGGGAACCGCAGGATGCAGCTGGCGCTGGGCTTCGGGGAAGCCGGCCGGGAGGCCTCTGCCGTGGCCCGGCGCTCGCTGCGCAGAGGCTTCGAACGAGCGGCGCGCTCGTACGCGGACGGCTGGCACGAATACCTCGGCGACCTGAAGCGCCCGCGCAGCGTGGCCGGCATGGAGACCACCTACGACGTCTCGCTGATGGTGCTGGCGGCGGCCGAGGACAAGACCTACCGCGGCGCGGGGATCGCATCGCCCTCGATGGCCTGGGTGTGGGGCAACCTCGTGAACTACTCCGGCCCCTATCACCTCGTCTGGTCACGCGACCTGTACCAGGCCGCGACCGCGCAGCTGGCCGCCGGCGACCGCGAGGCGGCGGAGCGCGCGCTCGACTACCTGTGGGAGCGCCAGCAGGAGCCCGACGGCTGCTTTCCGCAGAACTCGAACCTCGACGGCTCGCCGCACTGGCCGAACCTCCAGCTCGACGAGGTGGCCTACCCGGTCGTGATGTCGTGGCAGCTGCGGCGCTTCGACGCCGGCACGTACGGCCACGTGCAGCGCGCGATCGGCTGCATCCTCGAGAACGGCCCGGATTCGCAGGAGCGCTGGGAGAACGCCGAGGGCTACTCGCCGGCCACGATCGCGTCCGAGATCGCGGCGCTCGTGACCGGGGCCGACATCGCCCGGCGCAACGGCGACACGGCCGCGGCGGCGAGCTGGCTCGAGACCGCGGACGCCTGGCAGGCGAACCTGGAGCGCTGGACCGTCACGTCCAACGGACCGCTCGCGGACCACCCCTACTACGTGCGCCTGACCGTGGACGGCAACGCCCGCGCCGGCACCACCTACACGATCGCGGACGGCGGCCCCACCGTGGACCAGCGCGCCGTGGTGGACCCGAGCTTCCTCGAGCTGGTCCGCTTCGGCGTCAAGCCCGCCGACGACCCGAACATCCTGCGGACCCTGTCGGTGGTGGACCGGCAGCTGAGCGAAGTCACCCCGAACGGCCGCTTCTGGCACCGCTACAACCACGACGGCTACGGCGAGACCGCCGGCGGCGCCCCGTTCCCCGGCACGCCCGATGATCGGGGGATCGGGCGGCTCTGGCCGATCTTCGCCGGCGAGCGCGGCGAGTACGAGCTGGCCGCCGGCCGCCCGGCCCGCCACCGGCTGGCGGCGATCGCCGCGACCGCGAACGACGGCTTCATGCTGCCCGAGCAGGTGTGGGAGCACAGCGGCGAGGGGACGCTCTCGGCCACGCCGCTGGCATGGACGCACGCCCAGTTCGTCCGGCTCGCGTGGTCGATCGACGCGGGCCGGCCGGTGGAACAGCCCTCGATCGTTGCCTGCCGCTACGCGAAGGAGTGCAGATGACCATGCTGCTGCGAAACCTCGTCGCCGCGGTGCTCGCGGCGCTGGCGCTGGCCGCCCCCGCCTCGGCGTCGGGCGGTCCGCTCGAGCGCTACGCCGCCGACACCTGGCGCTCGTTCGACGCGATGACCGACCCGCAGTCCGGGCTGCCGTCCGACAGCCTCACCGCCGACGGCACGCGCAGCGTCCAGACCTCCACCACCAACATCGGGGCGTACATGTGGAGCACGCTCGTGGCGCGCGAGCTCGGGAATCGTCGACCGGCGCGAGGCGGTGGCCCGGCTGTCGCGCACGATCGCCTCCCTTGAAACGATGGAGCGCCACGGGCCGAGCGGCCAGTACTTCAACTGGTACGACCACCGCACGGGGGAGAAGCTGACGACCTGGCCGCCGAGCAGCGAGCCGATCACGCCGATCCTCTCCTCGGTCGACAACGGCTGGCTGGCGGTCGGGCTGCGGCTGGTGGAGCGCGAGGTCCCGGAGCTGGCGCGCAGGGCCGGCGCGCTCTACGAGTCGATGAACTTCGGCTTCTACTACCGGCCGGACGACAACCGCATCCTGTTCCACTACGTGCCGGACACCGGCGAGGCGGTCTGCTGCTACGACACGATTGTCAGCGAGAGCCGCATCGCCTCCTACATCGGGATCGCGAAGGGCGAGATTCCCGCGCGGCACTACTTCGGCGCGGTCCGCAGCTTCCCCGACACGTGCGCCGGGGCCTTCCAGGAGACCAAGCCACTCGGCGTGACGCGGCGGTACCTGGGCGTGGACGTGTTCGAGGGCGCCTACCCATATTTCGGCACGCGCGTCACGCCCTCCTGGGGCGGGAGCATGTTCGAGGCGCTGATGCCGCCGCTGTTCGTGCCCGAGGACCGCTGGGGGCCGGGCAGCTGGGGTGCGAACCACCCGCTCACGGTGCGGGCCCAGGTGGTGCACGGGCTGCGCGAGGCGGGCTATGGCTACTGGGGCTTCTCGCCGGCGAACGTGCCGAAGGGCGGATACGCGGCCTACGGCGTCGACGGCATCGGGATGGACCCGAACGGCTACCCGTCGAACGAGGACGCGACGCTGGTGGACGCCGGGTTCGCCGGCTGCCCCGGGCCGTGAGCCGAAGCCGGCGCCCCCGCCCTCGGCGTACACCAACGGCGTGGTCACGCCGCACGCGGCGTTCCTCGCGCTGCGCTGGGCGCCGGGACAGGCGCTCGCCAACCTGGAGCGGCTGCGGCGCGACTTCCCCGACATGTACGGGCGCTGGGGATTCCGGGACAGCGTGAACGTGGACAGCGGCGTGGTGTCGGACCACTACCTGTCGCTCGACCAGGGGATGGTCATGGCGGCGATCGGGAACGCGCTGGACCGCGACCTGCTGCGGGAGGCGTTCGCCGATCGCGACATGGAGCCTCGCTCCGGCCGGTGATCGGGATGGAGGAGTTCGGCGCCTCCCCCGCGGCTGCACGATCACCGGCACGCCCCGGTCCGACCGCCTGCGCGGCACCTGCGGCGACGACGTGATCTGCGCCGGCGAGGGCGACGACCGCGTCGAGGCGCGAAGCGGTGACGACGCCGTCTTCGGAGACGGAGGCGACGACCGCATCGACGGCGACTCGGGCGACGACACCCTGTACGGCGGCGCCGGCAGGGACCGCCTCGACGGCGGCTCCGGATGGGACGTGATCTCCGAGGGACCCGCCGGGTAGGTCGCCGCCGCGACCGCCCGGCCGCGGACCTCAATCGCCGAAGAGGTCGTCCAGCGCCAGCTCGAAGCCGGCAAGCTGCGGCGAGGTCAGCGTGTCACCGCGGCAGAGTTCGAGAGCGACGTCGAACCTGGCGGCGTGCGGCTTAGAGCGACGAAACACGAGCACGGTCCCGGCCACCACGTCGACCAGCCACAGCTCGGGTAGCCCGGCGGCCTCATAGGCCGATTTCTTGGCGCCGACGTCATACCGCCAAGTGCTCGGCGAGCGGATCTCCACGCAGAGCTCGGGGACGCGCGACAGTCGCTCGTTCAGATCACGGGGCCGGTGGCGCTCCGCGATCCACAGGACGTCCGGGCCGTAGACGTTGTACTCGTCGAGGATCACGTCCGCGGGCGGGAGCACGAGCCCGCGCCCCTGACCCGATGCGATCCAGTGCGCGAGAGCGGTCAGGAGCCGCACTTGGAGGAGGCCATGCATCGGCCTCGCCTCAGGCAAGACGATTGCACCGTCCACGAGCTGCTTGTGATCGCCCTCGACCGTGACGGCGAAGTACTGCTCGGCGGTCATGCGGGTGGCCGTGGCGCCCATCGTGCACACGGAGGATAAGTCACGCCCGGCGGGCGCCCGCCCCCGTCCGGCGCCGCACACCGGGCCCTGGGACGGGGGTAGTATCCGGCCGTGTCCACCGGTCCCGAGCCCGCCACGCTGCGGCGCGAGCCGAGGCAATCCCTGGTGGACGTGGCGGAGCAGGCGCTGCGGAGCTGGCTGGCGACCGGCCGCCACCGGCCCGGCGAGCGCCTCCCGCCTGAGCAGGAGCTGTCGGCGCACCTCGGGATCTCCCGCGGCACGCTCCGAACCGCGCTGCGCCGGCTCGAGGAGAGCGGCGAGATCGTGCGGCGGCAGGGAAGCGGCACCTACGTCGGCCGGGCGGCCTCGAGCTCGCTCGACGAGGGGCTGGAGAAGCTCGTGTCCTACAGCGAGCTGGCCCGCAGGCGCGGGGTGACGCTCGTGCTCGGTGAGCTCGACGTGCAGCGCACGCGGGTGGGCCCGGAGGTGGGGGAGCGGCTCGGGCTCGACGCGGACACCACGGCGGTGTCGGTCACCCGCGTCCTGCTGATGGACGGCCAGCCCGGCGCCTGGATGCGCGACGTGGTCCACCCGGACGTCGAGTTGCCCTCGCCGTCGCGCCTGCGCCCCGCGCTCGAGCGCGGCCAGATGGTGCTGGACGTGCTCTTGAAGAGCGGCGTGCCGGTGGCATACACGCGCGCGCACATCACGGCGCGGGTGTTGACGAAGCGCGACCGCGTGGGGAAGGCGCTGGGCGTGAAGGACACGGTCGCCGCGCTCGAGATCGACCACGTGACGTGCACGGCGGAGGGCACGCCCGTGGAGTACTCGACCGACATCTTCCTGCCGCGCAGCCTGGACCTGCACGTGATGCGCTGGCTCGAGGACGTGCCCCCCGTGCCGGCGATCGGGCGAACCCTCAAGGCGGGCGTCTAAGGCAGGACGCAGATCAGCGGCCGGCCACCCGCGAAAGCGAGGTGGGCCGGGCGCTTCGGGCCGACCTTCGAGTCCGCGGACCTGACGGGCAGCTCGCCCACCTGGGCGATTCGCGGTCGTGCGGGCTCTGCTCGATCAGCTGGTGCGAGCTCGCGACATCGATTCGAGGACGCTCGCGAAGGTCAACTTCTACCTCGACAAGGCGGAGTACTACTTCGACCGCGTGAGGGAGAGGTCGGCGAGCGACGCCCTGAAGTCGGCCGAGCGGCAGCTCCACGGCTGGAAGTACAACGATCTCGAGGACGCGATCGACGACCTCCGCGACTCACTGAGGAGGCGGCATGACCATGGCCACGGGCACAGGCACGACGATGACGACGATTAGTGGCGCCGACCAGCGCTTCCGGCGCTTCGCCGGTGATCAGCCGACGTGGTCGCGGCTCTCCCGCCGCGCGGAGCCCACCGACTCCATCGCCTTCTTTCGAGTCGCGAAGATCTCCAGCCGCACGACCTTGCCGTCGCGCAGCTCGAACACGTGCGCACCCTCCTGGCTGATCTCCACGCCGCTGCCCCTGCCCACGCCGTGGTAGGTCGCGAGCACCACCACGTGATCGCCGATCTCGAGGTAGTCCTCCGCCACGGCGCGCCATAGCTTCCACTCGCTGAGCCAGGTGCGCAGCCGCGGATTGGGATCGTCGTGGTCCTCGCGGACCCCGCCCAGGTCGGGGAACTCGTCGGACCAGCCCCATCGCATGCGGGGGTGGTAGATCTCGAACCGCGGCCGCCAGTTGCCGCGTCCCCACTCGTCGTAGATCGGCCGGATCAGGTCGGCGTTTCCGGGGGCCATCGCCGTCCTACTTTAGGAGCCGGCGGCCTATACAAATTTGCTCAAAGCGCTGTTATGATCGCCCCGCGTCCCGCGCACGGGCGTGGCTTGCCTGGACCCCACGACTTCGGAGGAGACGTATGAGCGACAGCGTCGCCGTCGACGCAGCTGCCCCCCTCACGTTCGGCGGGGACGTGAGCACGGTCCTCGAGACCCCCCGCTCCACGAAGCCCCCGCAGACCCTCGAAGAGGCGCGCAACGAGCCCGGCCGGCGCGAGCGCATCGAGGCCATCACCAAGCTCATCGAGGCCCAGGGCATCAAGTACGTCTTCTTCCAGCAGGTCTCGATCACGGGCCGCGTGATGGGCAAGGGCGTGGTGGCCGACTTCTTCCCGCAGGTGGCCGAGAAGGGCTACCAGCTCGTCTATGGCGCCACCGCCAACCTGTTCGTGGACCGCGTCGGCGACTACATCGGCTTCGGTCCCGAGGAGTCCGAGCTGGCCGCCATCGCCGACCTCGACACCTTCGCGCCACTGCCCTGGGACCCGCGCGTCGCGCGCGTGCTGTGCGACTGCTACGACACGGAGACGGGGGAGCTCCTCGACGCCGACCCCAGGCAGAATCTGAAGCGGGTCGTAGCGGAGTTCGAGGAGGAGCTCGGCTACAGCTTCCTGATCGGCATCGAGCCCGAGATGATGTGGCTCAAGCGCCCCGAGGGCGGCGGTGAGCCGGACGGCGTCACCAAGCCCTACTGCTACCACATCCACCAGTTCGAGGAGCTTCGTCCGGTGCTGCTCGACGTGATCGAGTACGGCCAAGCGCTCGGCCTAGACATGAGCTACGGCGACCACGAGGACGCGCCCGGCCAGCTGGAGCTCAACTTCCGCTTCGACCGTCCGGTCAAGACGGCGGACAACATCACCACCTACCGCCAGATCTGCGCCGCGGTGGGCCGCAAGCACGGGCTCCTGCCCACCTTCATGCCCAAGCCGTTCATCGGTGTGTCCGCGAACGGGCACCACCACCACTTCACGCTCGTGGACGACGAGGGCACCAACGTCTTCCACGACGCCGACGGCCCCGCGCAGCTGTCCGGCACCGCCCGCAATTTCCTGGGCGGCATGCTCGACCACTTCGGCGCCCTCATGTGCGTCGGCAACCCCACGGTGAACTCCTACTGCCGCATGTGGGACCAGGGCTTCTGGGCCCCCGTCTACAAGAACTGGGGCTGGCAGAACCGCACCTGCACGGTGCGGGTGGCCTCGGGCGGGCGCTTCGAGTACCGCGGCGTCGACTCCTCCTGCAACCCGTACCTGACCGTGGCGGCCCTGCTCACCGCCGGCCTCGACGGCATCCGCAAGAAGAGCGATCCCGGCGAGCCGCAGAGCGCCAACACGTACGACCTCCTGCGGTCAAACGGCGCGACCAGGCTCGAGCGGGTGCCCGACAGCCTCGGGGACGCCCTCGTCGAGCTCGAGAAGGACGAGCACTTGAGGGACGGCGCCATGCCGGGCCGGCTCTGGAAGGTCTTCCACCACTACAAGCGCGACGAGTGGGAGCGCTACCTGGCTGCGGTCACGGACTGGGAGCGGGAGGAGTACCTGGAGGTGCTGCCCTGATGCGGAGGAACCCCTGATGTGCGGCATCGCCGGGATCATCTACCGCGACGGGGGCGGCGAGCGGCAGGTCGGCCGCGACATGACGGCCATGCTCCAGGCCATGAAGCACCGCGGGCCGGACTCCACCGGCTACGCGCTCTACCGGCCGGCCTCCGAGGAAGACGGCTACGTGATGCACGTCAAGCTCGCCGAGTCGAACGGCCACCAGGACTTCGACTTCGCGCAGCGCCTCAAGCGGCAGCGCTCTGACGTCGAGGGTCGTATGCGCTCGATGGGCGCCCAGATCGGCGAGCTGAGGCCGACCACCGAGCACGCAATGACCGTCACGTTCGGATTCGACGGTGACCTGAAGCAGCTCGCCGACTACGTCGAGGACGTTCGGGGCACCGAGGTCCTGTCGCTCGGCCGCGCGCTCGAGATCGTCAAGGACCTCGGCGACGCGAAGAAGGTGGCGAGCGACTACGGCCTGGACACCTTCATGGGCACGCACGCGATCGGGCACGCGAGGATGGCGACGGAGTCGGATGTCGACATCGCGAATGCGCATCCCTACTGGGCGTATCCGTTCCCCGACGTCGCCGTCGTCCACAACGGGCAGCTGACCAACTACCACCAGTGGAAGCGGCGCCTGGAGCGCGCCGGCCACCGGTTCCAGTCGATGTGCGACTCCGAGATCATCGCCGTCTACCTCGCCGAGCGGATGGCGCAGGGCGACTCCCTCGAGGAGTCCATGCGGCGCAGCCTCCATGAGCTCGACGGTGTCTTCACCTACATTTGCGTGACGGAGGACGCGCTCGGCGTCGCCAAGGACGAGCTCGGCGCCAAGCCGCTGGTGCTGTACGAGTCCGACGACATCGTCGCGCTCGCGAGCGAGGAGATCGCCATCCGCAAGGTCGTCGATCGGGAGATCGAGACCTACGACCCCTATGAGGGCGCGGTGATGGTGTGGACGCGGTAGAGACCCTCTACGACCCGCGCGGGCTCGTCGAGCTCGACGGGAGCATCCCGAAGGTCTCTGAGATCGACGGCACGAGCGCCCGGTTCGACGCCCGCGACCTCTCGACTCGCAAGGTCAACAGCGAGCTTCGCTGGTTGCTGTACGAACAGGGCGTCACCGACGTGACGATCTTGAATCCAAGCGCGCGGCACTCGCTCGGGGTGGGGATCCTGATGCGGTGCCGCGTGACATTCGAAGGAAGCCTGGGCTACTTCGGCTGCGGCCTGATCGACGGCCCGGAGGTCCAGGTGAACGGCCGCGTGGGTTGGTCCGTGGCCGAGAACATGATGTCGGGCGTCGTCGTGATCGAGTCGAACGCCGGCTCGCTCGCGGGCGCCGCCCTGCGCGGTGGCGACCTGGTCGTGAAAGGCCAGGTCGGCGCCCGCACCGGCATCGACCAGAAGGGCGGCACCATCATCGTGCTCGGCGACGCCGGCTCGATGACCGGCTTCATGATGCAGCGCGGCCGCCAGATCATCTGCGGCGACGTGGGCCCCGGCCTCGGCGACTCGATGTACGACGGGACGATCTATTTGGGCGGAAAGGTGGCCTCGCTCGGGATCGACTGCGTGGAGGGCGAGTGGACCGGCGCCGACACCGAGCTGATCGAGCGCAAGTTCCGCATCTACGGCCTCGGCGACCCGCCCGAGCTGAAGAAGTTCGTGTGCGGGAAGAAGCTCTACAACTACGACAGCCTCGAGCCGAGCGAGCGGAAGCTGGTGCTGTGATGGCCGACGAGAACGCCCCGTCGCAGAAGACCATCCTCGGCCGAAGCAAGATCTTCACCCCGGAGGTCATCGACGACATCCACATGAAGGCCGAGCTCGGCCGTTACCGCATGCGGGGCTTCTCGATGTTCAAGAAGATCCCGCACTGGGACGAGCTGATCTTCCTGCCCGGAACCCTTACGCGCTTCGTGATCGAGGGCTATCGCGAGAAGTGCGTGACGAAGACGGTGCTGGGCGCGCGGTTCGCCAAGAAGCCGATCGAGCTCGACATCCCGATCTACATCACCGGGATGAGCTTCGGCGCGCTGTCGCTCGAGGCCAAGATGGCGCTGGCGAAGGGCGCCTCGATGGCGGGCACCGCCACCTGCTCTGGCGAGGGGGGGATGATTCCGCCCGAGCGCGACCTTTCCACGAAGTGGTACTACCAGATCATCCAGAGCCGGTACGGGTTCAACCCGCACCACCTGATGCTGGCGGACGCGGTCGAGTTCTTCATCGGCCAGGGCTGCAAGGTCGGCCTCGGCGGCCACCTGATGGGACAGAAGGTGACCGAGCAGGTGGCCGAGATGCGCTCGCTGCCGGCCGGCATCGACCAGCGCTCCCCCGCGCGCCACCCCGACTGGCTGGGCCCTGACGATCTCTCGCTGAAGGTGCAGGAGACGCGCGAGGCCACCAACTACGAGATCCCGATCCAGCTCAAGCTGGGCGCCGCCCGCGTGTACGACGACGTGCGGATGGCGGCCAAGTGCGGGCCGGACATCATCTACCTCGACGGCGCCGAGGGCGGCACCGGCGCCGGGCCGCATACCGCGGCCGAGGAGACCGGCATCCCGCTGATGGCGGCGATCCCCGAGGCGCGGCGCGCGCTCGAGGACGTCGGGCTGGCGGACGAGATCGACCTCGTGGTGGCCGGCGGGATCCGCAACGGCGGCGACGTGGCGAAGTGCATCGCGCTGGGCGCGGACGCCATCGCGATCGGCCATTCGGCGCTGATGGCGTTGAACTGCAACAAGGAGATCCCGGGCGTCACCGACTACGAGGGCACGATCGGCGTGCCGGCCGGCCAGTGCTACCACTGCCACACGGGCCGCTGCCCGGTCGGGATCACCACGCAGGATCCCGAGCTGCGCAAGCGGCTGCACGTGGAAGACGCGGCGAACCGCGTCTACAACTTCCTGCACACGCTCACGCTCGAGGTGCAGATGCTCGCGCGCGCGTGCGGGAAGACCAACGTGCACTCGCTGGAGCCCGAGGACCTGGCGGCCCTGACGACCGAGGCCGCGGCGATGGCCCGCGTGCCGCTCGCCGGCACCGAGTACATCCCGGGAGTGTCGGAGGAGCGGGCGCTTCAGCGGATCGAGACGCTGCTCGACCGCTACCTCGAGAACCCGATCGACCACCTGCCCGAGCGGGAGCCTGCGGAGCGATGAGCCAGATCGTCGATTCCGAGTCGCTGTCGGGCGAGCGCTTCCCCTACCAGGAGGACATCGCGCAGCTCGACGACATCGATCTGATGGAGGCCACGCCGGGCGCGGACCTGAACTGGCTCGAGGACGTGGAGCTGCTCGTGGAGGACGGCATGCCGGCCGTGTTCGACCGCTACTCCAACTCCTTCCTCAAGCTCTACTTCGAGATCCCCGAGGGCCGCGAGAACGAGATCGCACGCAAGGTGCTCATCGCCCACCTCCAGTCGGGCAACTCCTACGGCATTCGCCTGAAGGAGAAGCACGCCAAGTTCCCCCAGCCGGAGCTGGGGCCCTGGGTGAAGGACTCGAAGACGGTGGGCGGCGACTGGCGGCCGCCCGTCCTCGAGGGCTGGGAACCGCCGCTTCACTGAGGCGATGCGGTCCGTCAAGCACCTCGTCGTCGGCGCGGGAGTGCACGGCCTGTCCACGGCCTGGCACCTCGGCGAGCAGGGCGAGGAGGTGCTGGTGGTGGACAAGACGGACGTGGCCGCCGGCGCATCCGGCATCGCCTGCGGCGTGGTTCGCAACAACTACTTCCAGCCTGCGATGCAGGACCTTATGGCGGCCTGCGTAGAGATCTGGGAGTCGGACCCGGAGACCTTCGCCTACCACGGGAGCGGCTACGTCGCGCTCGGCGACGGCGATCAGGAGGGCGACCTCACCGCCGTGTACGAGCGCCAGCAGCGGATCGGCTACGAGTCGTCCCTGATCCTGGGCGAGGCGGAGGTGGCGGCACACATGCGCTCGCTCTTCCCCGACTGGCGCGCCCCGGGGCTGTCCGTCTGCCTGCACGAGCGGCCCGGCGGCTTCGCGTTCAACCGCGACTCGATCCACGGCCTTGCCTCCAAGGCCAGGGCGGCCGGGGCGGCCATCGAGACCGGGGTCGAGGTGACCGGGTTCCGCTTCGACGGCTCGGAGGCAGTCACGCAGGTGGAGACGAGCGCCGGCCCGATCGCGGTCGAGCACGTGGTGGTGGCCGTGGGGCCCTGGATCGCGCGGCTGTGGGAGCTGCTGGGCCTGCCGCGGCGGCTCGAGGTGGCCGGCGAGGAACGCGAGATGTGGACCTACTGGTACCTGCAGGAGGGCGAGATCGCGGTGGACCCGGCGATGTTCGTGACGGCCGGCGGCTCGCTGCCGCCCGTGCTGCACGTGGACAGCCACGCGCCGCTCCACGCCGACGGCGGCGAGCTCGTCACGGGCGAGCAGTGGGGCATCTACTTCAAGCAGGACAAGCACGCGGTGCAGGGCGGGGCGTCGCCCCTGCCCAAGGGCCACGAGTTCGAGCTCGACCCGTACCCCACCGGCACCGTCGAGCCAGGCTTCCCCGACCTGTGGTGCGCGGCGCTGTCGCACTGCATGGAGCGCT
Organism: uncultured Thermoleophilaceae bacterium; assembly: GCA_963835705.1. Classification (GTDB taxonomy): domain Bacteria; phylum Actinomycetota; class Thermoleophilia; order Solirubrobacterales; family Thermoleophilaceae; genus JACVRW01. Next base: position 138,681 of record CAWIGR010000012.1, on the reverse strand, counting down.
TCGAGGGCTCCCGCGGGCTGTACCGCGACACGCGCTCCGGCGGCGTCGGCGCCTTCACCGCCGACAACTTCCCGGTGTTCGACCACATGCGGCCGAACGTGTTCGTGGCCGCCGACTCGAACCACGGCTACAAGATGATCGCGGTCGGCCGGGAGATCGCCCGGGTTGTGCTCGGGGAGCACTCGTCGCTGCTGCATCCGTTCCGCTACGAGCGCTTCGCGACCGGGGACCTGCACCCCGTGTCTCACAGCCCATACCCCTGGTCGTGACACACGTCGTCTTAGGCGCCGGAGTCAACGGACTCTCTGTCGCCTGGGGGCTGGCAGAGCGCGGCGCCGATGTGGTCGTGGTCGACAAGGGCCGTGCCGGCGGCGGAGCGTCCGGCATCGCCGGCGGGATTGTCCGCAACTACTACCGCTCGGAGCCGATCGCGGAGCTGGTGCGGATGTCCGTCGACATGTTCGAGGAGGAGCCGGAGGCGTATGGGTTCCGGCAGGTGGGCTACCTCGCCGCCGTGCCGAGGGCGCAGGTTGACGACCTGGTGGCGATCCGCGCGCAGCATGGGCGCGTGGGCTACGACTCGGAGCTCGTGACGGGCGCAGACGCCTGCCGCGAGTACCTCACCTGGACCTGGCCCGACTGGGACGCGCCCGTCGAGGCTTTGCTGCACGAGCGGCGCGGGGGATGGGCCGACGCGATGCAGACGGTGCGCCGGCTGGCCTCGCGGGCACGCTCCGCCGGCGCGGAGATCCGCGAGCGGGTGGAGGTGACGGGGTTCGAGCTGCGCGACGGCGAGGTGGACGCCGTCCTGTCGGACAGCGGGCGGATCGAGTGCGAGACGCTGGTGCTGGCGCCCGGCCCCTGGGCGGCCCGTCTGCTGGCGATGCTCGGCGTCGACCCGCAGCTCGAGTACTGGAAGGCGCAGGAGGGGGAGTTCGCGCTGCACGGCGCCGGCCTCTCGGCCCGAGCCGGAAGCGAGGCGCCGGTGGTGCACCTGGACCAGCCGGGCCCGCTGCGCTCGGCACGCGACGGCCGCATGCTGGTGGACGGCCCGTGGGGGATCTACTTCCGGATGGGCCGCACGGGCACGGGGATCACGGGAGGCGGGCTGCCCGTCCTCTTGACCGAGCCCGACCTGGACCCCTACGGGCCCGACAACCCGGCGCACACAGCCGAGCCGGAGTTCGAGGACTTCTTCACGTCGGGACTGGCCACGGCGCTGAGGCGCTTCCGGGGGCGGGCGCACGACTGGCAGGTGAGCGCGGCCGGCGGGATCGTGGCCCACACCCCCGACAACTACCCCGTCTGCGACTGGGTCCTGGAGAACGCCTACGCGATCGTGGACTCCGGCCACGGCTTCAAGACGCTGGCGATCGGCCGCCTGGCGGCGGACGACATCGCGAACGGAGGCGAGCCCCTGCTCGAGCCCTTCCGCATGGACCGCTTCGAGCGCGGCGCGCTGCACACGGCGTCGAGCGGCCCCTACCCCTGGACCTGACGCTCGGCCTCAGGCGGCGGCAGCTGCTCGGCCGCGTGCGGGCTTCGTCGGTGCGAGCTCGAAGAGCAGCTCCAGGTAGTGACGCAGGTGGACGAGCTGTGAGCGCAGGTGGCTCGGGTCGTCCATGGCGCGGGCGAGTATGAACCCGCCTTCGAAGATGGTGAAGACCTGGTCGGCGAGGGAGGGTAATGGGATCGATCGCGACCCTCTACGGCGTCGGCGCCGCGGGGACCGCGCTACTGCAGGCGCGTCAGGTCTTGCGGCGCGGAAGCTCCTGCGAGGTCTCGGCCCGCTTCTTCGCCACCTATGCCGGCGGCTACGCCGTCTGGCTGCTCTACGGCCTCAGCGTCGGGAGCATGCCGCTGATCCTGGTCGACGCCGCGGGGCTGCTCTGCGGGCTGATCACGCTCGCGATCACGCTCAGCATGCGCGGTTCGCTCCTGCGACCCCGCTCGTGGGGAACGTGCCCCCAGGCCCCCCGGCACGCCATCGACAGCGCCCCCGCAGCGAGCTGACGGCGCCCGGGTGCCTCAGGCGGGCTGCGCCGCGGTCTGCGCGCCACCGGGCTCGACCACGTCGGCCTCGGCTCCCTGCCGCCTCGACAGCGCGAGCGTGGGCAGTGCCAGCGCGGAGATCCCCGCGCTCACCAGGTACGACGGCGCGTACCCCCACACGTCGGCTGCGCGGCCCAGCAGCGGCTGGCTCCAGACGCCGCCGGTGGAGCCCATCAGGGAGTCGAAGGAGAGGATCGTCGCTCGCTGGCGCGACGGGATCAGGCCGTTGAGATAGGTCTGGCGGATCGGCATCGTGGCCGCGAACAGCAGTCCCCAGACCACGATCAGGGCCAGCACGCCCCAGAAGCTCTCGACGATCCCGATCAGAGCAAGGGTGAGGGTGCCGGCTCCGGCCGTCGCGATCAGCGCCGACGTGCGGCGCTGGAAGAGCCGCCGGATTCTCGGCGCCGCCATCCCGCCGAGGATCTGGGCGCCGGCGACGATCGCCGCCACGAGTCCCGCGACCTGGTAGGCCTCGGGATCGCCGTACAGCTCAAGCAGGTACGGCTGGAGCGCGTAGAAGACGTAGAAGCCCACGCCGCCGACGAAGAGGCTCTCGACCATCAGCCACTTGACCGCGGGGACGCGCCAGCCGTGGTCGATCGACGCGGAGGCGATCTTTCGCATCTCGGCGAGCGGTCGGCCCCCCTTGGCCGGGGAGAACCCGACGTCGTGCATCAGCCTGAAGGCGACCGCGAACATCACGGCGAGGATCACGCCGCGCAGCACGAACGGAACGCCGAGGCTGGTCTGCTGCGCGACGAATCCGCCCGCGACCGATCCGGTCAGCATCGCCGCCCCGGACACCATCTGTCCGCGTCCGAACACGGTCTCGAGCTCCCCCTTGAAGCCCGTGGCGGTCAGCGCATCGACCAACCAGGCCTCCACCGCCCCGGAGAAGAACGTGAACCCGAGCCCGAGCAGCATCGAGACCAGCGCCCACTGCCAGAACGTCGCCTCGATCTGCCACAGGAGCACGTACAGCAGCGTCGAGGCGGTCAGCGTCAGCGTGCCGAGCAGATACGAGGCGCGCCGCCCGACGGTGTCCGCGACGATCCCGGTCGGCACCTCGAACAGCACCATCCCGGCCGTGAAGAAGGCATTGGCCGCGAACGCCTCGAGGTTCGACAGGCCGGCGTCGAGCAGGAAGATCGTGTTGATGCCCCAGATGAAGGACGCCGCCAGCGTGTTCCCCAGCATCAGGAGCAGGTAGGTGCGCTGGATGGAGCGGGGGGTTTGCATCACCGGGACGGGAGGTAAAGTTCGATAAGTATCGAACTTTACCAGCCGGCGGAAGGAACCCCTCGGGCGAGCGGCTCAGCCCGCGCCGCCCTACCGGTTGACGGCCTTGGCGAAGTATGAGTTTCCGGCCCGCACCAGGACCCGCTCGCCCGTGCCGTAGTCGTGCACCTGGACGATGCCCTCGCGAACGAGGGTGAGCGTGCCGTTGCAGCGGTCCACGGTCAGCCACTTCGTTCCGCGGACGGCTCCCGACGAGTGCCTGCCGCGGGTACGGAAGCTGCCGCCGCTCGAGCTCCCCCAGAGCCTGCGTCCACGGGCCGACGCCTCGGCCTTCGGCGATGCGCTGCTGGCGGTTGCGCGCCCGCAGTCGAGGTCCCCGCGCAGTGTGACGAGAATCTCGCGGTTGCCCGATTGGCGGACACGGAAGATCCCGGCGCGGAACCTGCCGACCTGGCGCTTCTTGCGCTTTTTCCCGACGACCCGGACACGGCCCCTGGTGCTGTTGATCACGCTGCCCAGCGGCAGGTTCGCCGTGCCGCTGATGCGCGCGATACTGCCGGCGCGACTACCCCCCTCGGATGGCGCAGCACCGCCGACGGCCTGTGGCACACGCACTATCACGTTGCCTGACAGCTGGGTCATGCTGATCGACTCGTTCACCACCGCAGGCGCCGGGGAGCCGACGGTCACGCCGCCGTAGCTGATGTTGTCCACGCTGATGAGGAATCCGCCCGGGTAGAGCCAGCCGCTGTCGTTGATGACCTCGAGGCCGGTCACCTCTGCGCCCGGACGGCACGCCAGGACCTCTTGATAGGTCTGCTGGATGCGATGCCCGCACGCGCCGCCGCTCGTGTCCCAGTCGCGCGACGCTCCATCGACGAACGTCCACTGTCCGGCCTGTAGCACCACCGGGCGCAACTCGGCCAGACCCGCGCTGCCGAACCGGATCACGAGACGGACCGAGCCTCCGCTCGCCCCCGCTGTCGAAACCTTGTAGAAGAAGCTCGGCGGCTGTGCGGGAGGCGTAGCCGGCACCTCGGAGAAGATCGCGCGCGCAGAGTCGTCGAGGTCAGCGGACGATGTGCCGTTCACGAAGAGCTGAATCGACTGCTGCTCGGTTGAACCCATGGGCGCGTCCGCATCGGTGACCCAGCCCGCGGTGGCGTCCCCGCCCGTGATGAAGGAGCCGAAGCTGAACTGAGCGCTCGCCGGGGCGGCGACGGCGAGCCCGACACCGACAGTCAAGACCGCAATCAGCGATCCCCTTCCGATTCGCCGCCCGCGAGCGGCACCACAGCTATTCAACACAGCCTCTCAATCCTTGAGCCAGGAACACACACGACGGCCCTGGGGTGCACAGGTGCACCCGGGCCGGAAGACCACCCTGACGCACCAATCGTCTTTCCGCAAGCGCGTTCTCCAGTCCGCCTACGTGGGAGACGCCACCCGCGGAGCCGTCTGCCCGTCCTGTGCCACCGCGGGCAGGCCGTCCTCGGGCTGGAGCTCCCAGAGGCCCGCGTCGAGGCCGCTGGCCTGATCGTCGTCCGGCACGCGCATCCCGATCGTCCGCTCGAAGATGAACGACAGCACGGCGGCGGTCAGGACCCCGACTCCGAAGCACACGGCCACGCCGATCAGCTGCCAGAGGACGTTGATCTCGGCGTTCTGGAAGGCGTAGGTGCCCTCCTCGATGCCGACGTAGCCGCCGTGCTTCGTGCCCCAGGCGATCAGGCCGACCATGATGAACCCGTAGGTGGCGCCGCCGGCGAACACCGGGAGCAGCTTGTGCTCGTCCACCAGCTTGCGCCCGATGTACTCGTAGACCGCGTAGGCGGCGAACGGCGCGCCGAGCGCGACCAGGAAGGCCTGCCATGGCGCGTAGACGTCGAGGCCCGGCGCCCCCGCGACGTAGCCCGCGAACGGGCCGAGCAGCAGGTAGGCGTACTTCTTCGTCCGGTAGGCGATCAGCGCGCCCGTCAGCGCACCTCCGGCCCAGACGAGCGCGTAGTTGTTGAGCGCGATGCCGACGCTGGTGTCGGCCATGGTCACGCTCACGGCGAGCGCCTCGGGGTCGAAGAAGAAGAGGCAGGAGAGGATCACCATCGGCAGGCCGGCGAAGATCAGCAGGACGCCGGCCGTGAGCGCCCAGAGGTTGCCCGTTCGGTAATCGGCCACCTTGGGGTGGGCCTCGAACATCCCCGGTCGCCTGCCCAGCCTGAGGACGAACACGAGCGCCATGCCGGCCGGGAACAGGTAGACGAAGCCGGCGCCGAAGAAATCGTGGAAGCCGGCGTTGGTGAGCGGGCCGACCGATCCCCAGGTCAGGTAGCTGAGCGCCGAAGAGACGATCGCGGAGACGAAGCACGTGATGTAGAAGGCGGACGCCTTCATGCGCTCCGAGACCGCGAAGTGGAGAAGGATGTTGATGATGCCGGCGAAGCAGGCCAGGAAGAAGATGAAGATCTGGAAGTTGTTGAGGCCGGGGAAGACCGCGGGATCCACGTTCTGGGCGAGCTCGTTCGCCAGCGTCCCGCCGAGCCACCAGTCCTCGATCGACTGACCGAGCGGGTTCGCGACCTCGAATGCCACGTTGTACTGCCAGTTCCAGAGGGCGAACCCGATGACGAAGTAGGTCGCGAAGCCGATGAAGAAGCCGACCATCTTCTCGATCGTCGCGTTGAAGACGTTGGGGCGCCGGACGCCACCCGCGTCGAGCATGACCAGGCCCACCACGACCATGAGCGCCCCCACGGTGCCGGACGCGTAGACCACGTTCTGCAGAAGCTGGTTGGTGGTTACCTGATCGGGAAACTGCGCCGCTTGGGCGAGTAGCAACACTGGCCTCTCCTCTTCGCTGGGCCCTAGTACCAATTGGTATAAGAAGCGGTCGCCTTCTATCACACCGTTCGGGGAGGGTCAACGCTGTCGCGCGGCGGCGCGGTGGACACGAGCTACCCTGCGCGATACAAATCGCTTGTACAAGTTTGTACGAACGGCCCAGGCGACGAGGAGAGAGACCGTGGAGAAGACGTGGGGCGGCGAGCCGTTCTGGGGGCTTGGCTACGAATGGGACCCGGACTGGTTCCTCACCGAGCGCCAGAAGGAGCTCCGCGCCAAGCTGATCGAGCTCTGCGAGAAGGAGCTGCGCGCCAACGCCAAGAGGTCCGACGACGAGCTCCTTTATCCGCGCCGCAACTTCGAGGTCCTCGCGGAGAACGGCTTCCTGGGGTTGACGGTGCCCGAGGAGTACGGCGGCCTCGGCGAGAACCACGTGGCCTTCACGATGGTGTGCGAGACGCTCGCTCGCTACGGGTGCGCCTCCACCGCCATGTGCTACGTCATGCACATCGGCGCCGTGGCCACGCTCATGCTGCGGCCGACCCCCGAGCTCGTCGACAAGTACATCCGGCCGATGGACAGCGAGTGCAAGATCGGCACGCTGTCCTATTCGGATCCCGAGACCGGCTCCCACTTCTGGTATCCGTTCTCGTCGAGCGCCGAGCGCTCGAACGGCGGCTTCAAGGTCAACAAGAAGGCGTCCTGGACGACCTCCGGCGGGTTCGCCGACTTCTACGTCGTGCAGACCACCAGCCCCGACTTCAAGGGCTACGACGACCTCTCGGTGTTCGTGATCGACGGCGACCACGTGAAGGCGCAGCCCTCGCTGTGGGATGCGCTCGGGCTGCGCGGAAACCAGTCCGGCCCGATTCAGGTTGACGGCGTGGAGATTCCGGCGGAGCAGGTGGTGGGACCGCTGGGCGACGGCGCCGCCTCCAACGACGAGGCGGTGGACCCCTGGTTCCTGATCGGGTCGTCGTCGGTGTGGAACGGCATCACGATGGGGGCGATCGACATCGCCAAGCGCCACACCACGCGCAAGCGCCACGTGGACGTGGGCATGCGCGTGGCGGACTACCCGACGATCCAGGACTACGTGGGCGAGGCCGTGATGGACACGAACGCCTGCCGGGTGTTCGTGATGTCCGTGGCCCAGGCGATGGACCGGGTGACCGACGACAACCGGCGCATCCTGGAGCCCGGCGAGACGGCCCGGGCGGACTACCTTCACTGGGCGTGGCAGATCAAGTTCGAGGCGGCCAAGAACACCGCCCACCACGTCGACAAGATGCTCCACGCGTGCGGCGGGTCGGGCTACAAGCGGGACATGGAGCTCGAGCGCTACGTCCGTGACGCCAAGGCCGGCTGGGTGATGGGCCCGACCAACGAGGTGCTGCGACAGTTCGTGGGCAAGGCGGTCCTGCTCGGCTTCGAGGCGCTCGACTACTGGAACCAGACGTACAACCGCCGGGTGGTCGAGAACGAGGTGAAGAAGCTCGACGTGGCCGGCAAGCGCGAGCTCGCCAAGCAGCTGAGCGAGCAGGCCGACAAGGACGAGGCGAAGGAGCCGGCCGCGAAGGCCTAGCGCGATGGCGGTGTCGCTCGAGTCAGGGCTGAGACCCGTCGACCGCTCGTTCGAGTCGTGGTGGGTGCGGCCCGGCGCGGCGACCGTGGTCGAGCTGCACGGCGGTGACCGGGTCACGGTGATCGACCCGGACGGCGGCCAGCCCGCGGAGGTGACGGCGCTGGCGCCGGACGGGCGGGAGGACCTCGCGGCGCTCGGCGCCGTGGCCGACGCGGACGCGACCGTTCTGCGCGCCTCCGAGGACGGCTTCCTCACGGTCCTCCACGAGCGAGGGCTGCGCCCGCACGAGGCCCGGGCCCTCCGCCTGTTCGGCCGCGACGGCGCGCCGGGCGCCTCGGAGTCGTTCGACTGCGAGCGGGACGTCCTCCTCGTCGTGGCCGCCCCCGGCGGCCGCGTGGTGGACGGCGACCCGCCGGCGTCGGCGCTGGTGGTGGAGGTGAAGCGGGCGCGGCCGCGGCCGGACGTGGACCTCGAGCTCCCGGCGCCGCTCGCCGAGCCGCGGCTCGACTTCCGCGTGGACCGCGCCTCGGCGCTCGCTTACGAGGTGAAGGAGGGCGAGTACATCCAGATCATCGACGTGAGGGGCAAGCAGTGCTCCGACTTCCTCGCCTTCCACGAGCACAAGCTCCAGCGGGGGCTCGAGCGCGGAATCGACGGCGTCACCACGCGCACGCTGATGGGCTCGGCCGTGCCGGGCCCCGGCCTGTACGGCAAGTTCTACGACGTCGACATGGACCCGCTCGTGGAGGTCGTGCAGGACACGGTCGGCCGCCACGACATGTTCGCGCTCGCCTGTCAGGCGAAGTACTACGAGGACATGGGCTACCCCGGCCACGTGAACTGCACGGACAACTTCAACGGCCAGGTCACGCCCTACGGGATCGCCGAGCGCAAGGGCTGGGAGGCGCTCAACTTCTTCTACAACACCGGCCTCGACTGCGACAACATGCTCACCTTCGACGAGCCCTGGTCGCGGCCGGGCGACTACGTGCTGATGCGGGCGGCAAACGACCTGGTCTGCGCGTCGTCCGCCTGCCCGGACGACATCGATCCGGCCAACGCGTGGGAGTGCACCGACGTGCACGTCCGCGTCTACTCGCCCGAGAACCGCTTCTCGAAGGCGATCGCCCACCGCGTGACCCCGGAGGCAGAACCGGTAATGACAAAGGAGACGGCGTTCCACCCGCGCACGAGCGAGCTCACCGAGACCTTCGTCGAGTACCGCGGCTACTGGCTGCCCCACTGCTTCAACAACGAGGGCGGGATCGCCGAGTACTGGGCCTGCCGCGAGAAGGCCGTGGTGATGGACCTCTCGCCCCTGCGCAAGTGGGAGGTGCTGGGCCCGGACGCCGAGAAGCTCGTGCAGCTCGCCATCACGCGCGACGCGCGGCGGCTGGCCGTGGGCCAGGTGGTCTACACGGCGGTCTGCAACGAGACCGGCGGCATGATCGACGACGCGACCGTCTTCCGGCTCGGCGACGACAACTTCCGCTTCATCGGCGGCGACCCGTACGACGGCGTCTGGCTGAAGGAGCTGGCCGAGCGCACAGGCCTCAAGGTGTGGGTGAAGCCCTCCACCGACGAGCTCCACAACCTGGCCGTGCAGGGCCCCGCGAGCCGCGATCTCATGAAGGAGATCGTCTGGACGCCGCCCACCCAGCCGTCGCTCGAGGAGCTCAAGTGGTTCCGCTTCCTGGTGGGCCGCTTGCGCGGCTACGACGGCATCCCGGTGGTGGTGTCGCGCACCGGCTACACGGGTGAGCTCGGCTACGAGGTCTTCTGCCACCCGGACGACGGGCCCGCGGTGTGGGACGCGATCTGGGAGGCCGGGCAGCCGCACGGTCTGAAGCCGCTGGGCCTCGAGGCGCTCGACATGATCCGCATCGAGGCGGGCCTGATCTTCGCCGGCTACGAGTTCGACGACCAGGTCGATCCGTTCGAGGCGGGGATCGGCTTCGCGGTCAAGCTCGACTCCGAGGACGACTTCGTGGGCAAGGAGGCGCTCGTGGAGCGCTCCGCTCACCCGCAGCGGACGCTGGTGGGGCTGGAGCTCGAGGGCAGCGAGACGGCCGGCCACGGCGACGAGGTGTGGGACGGCCGCCGGCGCGTGGGCGTGATCACGAGCGGCACGCGCAGCCCGACGCTCCGCAAGAACGTGGCGCTCTGCCGGATGGCCGTGCAGTACTCGGAGCTCGGTACCGCGGTCGAGGTCGGAAAGCTCGACGGCCTCCAGAAGCGGATCCCCGCCCAGGTGGTGCGCTTTCCCTTCTACGATCCCGACAAGACGCGCCCCCGCTCATGAGCGACACGCCCCGCCCACCCGAGTTCGACTTCCCGCTCAGCTGGTCGGGCCCGGACGGGATCGGGGCGAGCCCGTTCGACGAGTTCAGGGAGCGCGAGGGGCCCGACGTCGACGGCGACGACCCCGCGCTCGCACTGCGCAAGACCCTCGGGATGTTCGCCACCGGCGTGACGGTGATCACCACGCTCAGAGGCGAGCAGGTGCATGGGATGACGGCCAATGCCTTCATGTCCATCTCACTCGAGCCGCCGCTCGTCCTGATCTCGGTCGACCGGCGCACCAAGATGTGCGGCCTGCTGCACGAGGGCAGCCACTACGGGGTGAGCGTGCTGTGCGAGACCCAGTCCTCGCTGTCGGACCGCTTCGCCGGCCGTCCGTGCGACGACTGCCCCGCTCCGCGCTTCGACCTCGTCCGCGAGACCCCGCTCGTCGAGGGCGCGCTGGCGCATTTCGTGTCCCGGGTGGAGCGCTCCTACTGGGGCGGCGACCACTCGCTGTTCCTCGGCCGGGTGGAGTACGCGCGCCAGGGTCCCGGCGCGCCGCTGCTCTTCCACGGCGGCCGCTACGAGCGGCTCGGCCAGGCCTGATGGCCCGTTCGATCGTCGTGGGCGTCGCCGGCGACTCCGGCGCCGGCAAGACGACGGTGACCCGCGGCCTCGTGCGTGTGCTCGGCGACGCGCACGTGACGCACGTCTCGGCCGACGACTACCACCGCTACGACCGGCGCCGGCGGGCCGAGCTGGGCGTGACCCCGCTGCACCCGGACTCGAACCACCTCGACATCCTCACCCAGCACCTGGTGCACCTGCGCCGCGGAGAGCCGGTCCTGAAGCCGGTCTACTCGCATCGGGACGGGACCTTCCAGCCGCCCACCTACGTGCGCCCGGCCAAGTTCCTGGTGGTGGAGGGGCTGCTGAACCTCCACACCGAGACGCTCCGCAGCCTGCACGACGTGCGGGTGATGCTCACGCCGCCGGAGGCGCTGCGCCGGGCGTGGAAGCTCAAGCGCGACTGCACGCGGCGCGGCTACACGACCGACGAGGTGCTGGCCGAGCTGGACCGAAGGCAGTCCGACGCCGGTGAGTTCGTGGACCCGCAGCGCGAGCACGCCGACATCGTCGTGGCGTTCCGGGGCGGAGGCGCGGCCGGGCCGGCACACCTCGACGCGGACGTCATCCTGCGCGACACCCTGCCCCACCCGGACCTCTCGCCGCTCCTCGGCGACGGCGGTGCGGGCGGCCCGAGCCTGGTGAAGCGCGAGCACGAGCGGCTGCTGCGGATCCCCGGCGACCTCGACCCGGGCCACGCCGCCGAGCTCGAGGAGGCGATCTGGGAGCACATGAGCTTCGCGAGCCACCTGCGGATCCGCAGGCTCGGGGAGTTCACCGTGGGGACCGATCTTCACCGGTCCGATTCCCTGGCGCTCGTGCAGCTGCTGATCCTGTACCACGCCGTGACCGCGAGGGCTGCGCTGGCCATCGGCGGATCGCCGCCGCGGGCCGAGCCGCGCGGGTCGACGGGGTCGGATTCCGCATTGCACGCTTAGACTTGCGTCTATACGTTTGGGCGCAAGCATGGCTGTCACTCTCACACAGCTGATCTCCTTCCTGACCGTCGTGCGGCGCGGATCGGTCACCGCGGCGGCGGAGGAGCTGGTTGTGACGCAACCGTCGGTTTCGGCCGCGGTGTCGGCGCTGGAGCGCGAGCTCGGGGTGGTGCTCACCGAGCGCGCCGGCCGCAGGCTGCGGCCCTCCGCCGCGGGCGCCGCCTACGCGCCCTACGCGGCCGACGTGCTCGGCCTGCTGGAGCAGGGCGGGCGGGCCGCGCGGGAGGCGGCGGAGCAGGAGCCGCGCGCGCTGCGGATCAGCGCTGTCACGACGGCGGGCGAGTACCTGGTGCCGCAGCTGATCCAGGCGTTCCGCGAGCGCCATCCCGGGTTGGAGATCAGCCTGGACGTGGGGAACCGCGAGCTCGTGTTCCGGCAGGTGCTCGACCACGCCGTGGACGTGGCCGTGACCGGCCGGATCCCCGACGAGCGGCGGCTCGTGGGGCACGACTTCGCCGACAACGAGTTCGTGCTCGTCACCGCCCCGGGCGACCCGCTGGCTCGGCGCCGCTGGGTGGCGGTGGAGGAGCTGGCGGGGCGCCCCTGGCTGCTGCGGGAGACCGGCTCGGGCACGCGGACGCTGGTGGAGGAGTTCCTGGCCAGCCGCGGCATCGAGCCGCGGCTGCTCACGCTGGGCTCGAACGGCGCGATCAAGCAGGCGGCGCGCACAGGGCTTGGAGTGGCGCTGCAGTCGCGGGCGGCGGTGGAGCTGGAGCTGGAGCTCGGGCTGCTGGAGACGATCTCGCCGCGCGGCGGCCTACCCGAGCGCCGCTGGCACGTGGTGAGGAGCGCCGTCGGCCCGGTGCGCGAGGAGGTGGAGGCCTTCATGGCGTTCTGCCGCTCGCCGGCGGCGCGCCACGCCCTCGCGAGGGGGTCAGACCCCTTGAGTCCCCTCCACTCAAGGGGTCAGACCCCTTAAGCGGGGGTCGCTAGGGGGCTGCGCTCTTTCGTGAGCGCGGCGTCGAGCGCCGAGAGGACCCGGTCGGCCGTCTCGGCGCTCGCATTCCTTCCCATCAGCCCGATCCGCCACATGGCCGGCGCGCCGGGCCCCAGCCCGCCGCCGACCTCTATCGAATGCTCTTGCAGCAGCCGCCCCTGGACCGCCTTCCCGTCCACGCCCGCCGGCACCCGCACGGCGGTCAGCGGCGCCAGGCGGTGGTCGGGCTCGGCCAGCACCTGCAGCCCGCGCGCCTCGAGCTCCTTGCGGAGGTGCGCCGCGGCCTCGGCGTGCCGCTCCCAGCGCGCCTCCAGGCCCTCCTCGAGCGCCAGGCGGAGCGCCTCGTGCAGTGCGTAGATCCCGAGGATCGGCGCCGTGTGGTGGTAGGCGGCCGGCCGCTCGACCCAGTAGCGCTGCAGCAGCAAGAGGTCGAACGAGAACGGCACCGGGGTGCGCCGCGTCCGGATGCGCTCCATCGCCCTCTCCGATACCGCCAGCGGCGACATCCCGGGCGGTGCTGCCAGGCACTTCTGGGTGCACGAGTAGGCGAAGTCGACGCCCCATGCGCCGGTCTCGAGCGGCACGCCGCCGAGCGAGGTCACGCAGTCGGCCATCAGGAGCGTGTCGCGGCCCTCCATCGCCGCGCCCAGCTCCGCGAGCGGGTGCTCCACGCCCGTCGAGGTCTCGGCGTGCACCACCGCCAGCATGCGCGCGTGCGGATGGCGGTCGAGCGCATCGATCAGGCGCTCGTTCGGCACCGCCTCGCCCCAGTCCGCGTCCACCTCGACCACGTCCGCCCCGTATCTATGCGCGATCTCGGCGATGCGCCGGCCGAAGAACCCGCTCTGGGCGACGATCGCGGTGTCGCCCGGCTCGAGCAGGTTCGCGATGCCGGTCTCCATCCCCCCGGTCCCGGTGCACTGGAGCGGCAGCACCAGCCCGTCGGGCATGCGCCACGTCGCGCGCAGCATCGACACGACATCCAGCAGGATCTCGTGAAGCACGGGGTCGAGGTGGCCGAGCATGGGCCGGCTCATCGCTTCGATCACCGCGGGATCCACGTTCGTGGGACCGGGGCCGCAGAGCAGGCGCTCAGGCGGATGCAACGACGGAAGGTCTTCCTTCATGGTTCTAGCGTCCCCGAAAGCAGCGACGAGCACAACCTAAGATTTTCAAATAACTCTTAGGTTTCCGTCTATGTATTGAGTTGCGCTCGGGCGACCATGAAATTCCTCTAGCTCAGCTTGCGGGCACGTGCGCGTGGCGTTCTACTGCTCCCATGAAGACGCGACTCCACCGCAGCGAGCTGGCCGTGCCGAGCAGCAACGTCCGCATGCTCGAGAAGGCGCCGGGTCTGGGCGCGGACGTGGTGATGCTCGACCTCGAGGACGCGGTGGCCCCGGACGACAAGGAGCAGGCCCGGATCAACCTGGTGGACGCGCTGCGCGAGCAGGACTGGTCGCGCTGCTCGGTGTCGGTGCGCATCAACGGGCTCGACACCCACTGGTGCTACCGCGACGTCGTCGACGTGGTGGAGCAGGCCGGCGAGCACCTCGACGCCATCGTGATCCCGAAGGTGAGCGGCGCCGGCGACGTGCACCTGGTCGCCACGCTCTTGACGCAGATCGAGGAGGCGATGGGGATCGAGCGGCAGATCGGCCTGGCCGTGCTGATCGAGACCGCGATCGGCATGGTCAACGTCGACGAGATCGCCCAGGCCTGCCCGGAGCGGATGGAGGCGATGATCTTCGGGGTGGCGGACTATGCGGCGTCGATCCAGAGCCACACGGCGTCGATCGGCGGGGTGGACGAGAACTACGCGGTGCTCACCGACGCGAACGGGAGCGAGGAGCGCGAGCGCCACTGGGGCGACCAGTGGCACTATCCGCTCGCGCGCATCGCGGTCACCTGCCGCGCCCACGGGCTGCGGCCGATCGACGGCCCGTACGGGGACTTCACCGACCCCGAGGGCTACATCGCCGCCGCTCGGCGCTCAGCGGTGCTCGGCTACGAGGGCAAGTGGGCGATCCACCCGTCGCAGGTCGGGCTGGCCAACGAGGTGTTCACGCCGGCGCCGCGCCTGGTGGAGCGCACGCGCCGCATCGTCGAGGCGATGCGCGCCGCCGCCGTCGAGGGCAAGGGCGCGGTCTCGCTCGACGGGCGGCTGATCGACGCGGCGTCGATCCGCATGGCGGAGAACCTGCTCGCGAAGCTCGAGCAGATCGAGGCGAGCCGGCCGCCCGAGATCGTCCACTCGGCGACCGCCTAGGCCAGAGCCGGAAGGCCGGCCAGCCAGGAGCTCCGGCCGCCGTTCTCGTCCCACACGACCGGGAAGAACGACTCGTCGAGCGACAGGTCGCCGCGGCGCCGGTAGCGCGAGTAGGTGACGTCGGTGTTCTCGGGGTGGAAGCGGGCCTCCACGGGGATCAGGTGGGACACGAGCGCGCGCCGCTCGACCGTCGCCTCGTTCGGGCCCGAGCCGTGGAACGTGAGCGAGTGGTGGAAGGTGGCGCCGCCCGCCTTCACGACCACCGGCACCAGCTCCGGCTCGACCCCCTCGGGCGCCGCATTCCGCATCGGGGCGAGCCAGTCGTCGGGCGCGTGGAAGCTGCCGCGGTCGGGCGGGGTCTTCGGCCACTTGTGGGAGCCGCGCACATACTCGATCGTGCCGCCGCCGGCCTGGGTGTCGTCGAGCGCAACCCAGCACGTGATCATCTCGGCCGGGACGAGGTAGTCGGCGAACGAGCCGTCCTGGTGCATGCCGAGCGACTTGGTGCCGGGCGGCTTCCAGAGGCAGTTGTCCTGGAGCATGCGGGTGCCGCCGTAGCCCATCAGCTGCGCCGCCTGCCTGTCCGGTGCGCTCGCTCAGCACCTGTGCGGCGATGAGGTCGTCCGCCCGCCAGCCGTTGCAGATCTGGCGCGTCACGTCATCGCGGTCGCGCCCCTCTTTCCAGTTGACCTCGTCGGGAGCGATGCCGGTCGCGTACTCGCCGGTGAAGAGCGCCGCGAAGCGCTCGCGGAGCGTCTCGATCGCGCTCGGGGCAAGGAAGCCCTCCTCGATGATGAGGAAGCCGTCGCGGTGGAAGGAGTCGATCTGTTCGTCGCTCAGCGGTCCCATGGTCCGCGGAAGATTACGATCGCGGCAATGTCGGGGCTCCGGGAACAGCAGCTCGCGTCGTTCCTCGACGACGTCGCGGCGAGGACGCCGGCGCCGGGGGGCGGATCTTCGGCCGGGTTCGCGCTCGCGCTGGGCGCCGCGCTGGTGGAGATGTCGGCCGGTCTGGCGGGAGACGCGGCGGCGGCCTCGCGGGCGGGCGCCCTGCGCGCGGAGGCGCTCGAGCTGGCGGAGCTGGACCTGTCGTCGTACGCGTCGGTGCTGGAGGCCGAACGGGTGCCGCGCGACGACCCCTCTCGGGAGGCGCGCCTGGAGCAGGCGCAGCTCGAGGCGAGCGGGCCGCCGCTGGCGATCGCGGAGCGGGCCGCCGAGGCGGCCGAGCTCGGCGCGGCGGTGGCGCGGGGGGCAAGCCCCCACGTGCGCGGCGACGCGTTGACGGGAACGCTGCTGGCCGAGGCCGCCGCGGCGGCGGCGGCGCAGCTGGTGGAGATCAACCTGGAGAGCCAGCCGGCGGCCCGCGAGTTGGAGCGGGCGCGTGAGGCCAGAGCCAAGGCGAGCAGGGCTCGCGCCTCGTAGGCCCTCACGGCGGGACCGGCCGCTACCTGACGGCGGGCACGAGCGTGGGCGCCGCCGGATCGGCGCGCCCGCCTGTCAGCGTGGCCGGATGCAGCGCACGGAGCGAGGAGCTGAGCAGCAGCTCGTCGGCGCCGGCGGCCCGCTCCAGGGTGACGGGCTCCTCACGGGCGGCGTGGCCGGCGGGCGAATCGGCGAGCAGGCGGGCCCGAACGGTGCCCGGAAGGAGGCGGCCGTCGATGGGAGGGGTGACAAGCGTCTCCCCCTCGCGGATCCAGACGTTGGCGTGGGCCGCCTCGAGCACATGCCCGTCGAGGTCCACGAGCAGCGGCACCGCCCCCAGTCGCCGCTGGAGCTCGTCGAGCAGGAGGCGATCCCGCCACTTGTGCGCGCCGAGCCCGCCCGGGAGCACCGCGGGCGCGAGGGCGACGGGCTCCGTGTCGAGCCGGTCGATCGGATGCGCCTCCACCTCGACGGTCGACTCTCCCGGGGAGGCGAGCACGCGCAGGCGCGCCAGGGCATGGGGCGTGGCGGCTTCGCACACCCGCTGCTCCAGCCCGTCCGGCAGCACCTGCCCGTAGAGCTCGAGAACGCTCTCGCGCAGGCGTGCCAGGTGAGCCGCGAGGTCGACGGCCGCCCCTTCGCGCACGAGCATGGTTGAGAACACGCCGCGCTCGGCGTCCGGCCGCGATGCCCCGCCGGCGAGAGCGAAAACCGGGACGGTGCGAGCGAGAGACAGCCCGCTCACCGGCCAGCCGGCCCCCCGCCGCCTCCACCACCGGGCGGGCCTTCACCAGGCACTCCTGGAGCTCCGCCTCGGGGGCGGAGTCGGCCACGATCCCGCCTCCGGCGCCGAGCCAGATCCGCTCTCCGCGCATCTCCAGGGTCCTGATCGCCACGTTCAGCTCGAGTCCGGCCAACGGGCTCGCGTACCCGATCGCTCCCGTGTACGCCTCGCGGCCCGTCGCCTCCAGCTCGGCGATCACACGCATGGTCTGGATCTTCGGCGCCCCGGTCACCGAGCCGGGCGGGAAGCTCGCCCGCAGCAGGTCGGCGTCGCCCACCTCCGGCCGCAGCGTCCCCGCCACCCTGGAGACGAGGTGCCACACCCCGGGCGCCGGTCGCGGCTCCGCGAGCTCCGCCACCGACACCGACCCGTACTCGCACACGCGGCCCAGGTCGTTTCGCATGAGGTCGACGATCATCACGTTCTCGGCGCGGTCCTTGGCGGAGGCGGCGAGCGTGTCCGGGCCGTCCGGGCGCGGCGCGGTGCCCTTGATCGGCTCGGTCACGACCTGCCGGCCGCGGCGGCGCAGGAACAGCTCCGGCGACAGGCTGCAGACGGCGCCCCACGGCCCAGCCACGAGCGCCGCGTGGCGCGGCTCGAGCGTCCGCGCGGCGCGGGCGAAGAGGTCCACGGGCTCGCCGGACCAGCGCCCCTCGAGGCGCAGGCAGAGGTTGGCCTGGAAGATCTCGCCGGCCGCGATGCGCTCGCGGCACTCCGCCACCGTTGCGACGTGCCCCGCGGCGCCCGGCGCGACGGGCTCGAAGGCCCCGACCCGAACGGGCCGCTCGCCGGCACCCGCGGCCACCCGCGCCGTGAGGGCCTCGAGGCGGTCGCGCAGCGCGGCGTCGCGCTCTTCGCTCCAGAGCGCCTCGAACCACCAGCGCCCCGAGGGGTCGAGCCTCAGCAGGTGGTCGTAGAAGGCGAGCGCGAAGCGGGGGAGCGGCACGGGCCGCGGCGGCCCGGGGGGAACGGGCTCGAGCGTGGCTCCGAGCGAGTAGCCGAGGAAGCCGAACCAGCCGCCCCCGACGGCGTCGGGCGGGGCGCCGCCGGGGGCCGTGGCGCCGAGCGAATCCGCATCCACCTCCGGCTGCAGGTCGAGCAACCCGAACGGATCCTCCTCCGGAGAGGCCACCGCCAGCGGCGCCGACCCCACCAGCGCGCCGCTGCCGGCCCAGTCGCCGGCGAGCGCGAACGGCCGCGGGTCGTCCCGCACGAGCAGTGCCCCGTCTGCCGCCGCGGGCCCCCCTTCGAGCGGGACCCGGACCAGGCGGGCGCGGGGCGGAAGCGTCACTCGGGCCAGGAGGCGTCGCCCGTGGTGGCGCCGCGCATGACCTTCAGCCCGAGCAGCGCGCACTTGCGGCGGGTGGGGGAGATGTCGATCCCGAGCTGGTCGATCACCCACTCGGCGTCGAGGCCGGGCACCTCGGACACCGGCATCCCGATCAGCTCCTCGGACGTGATCGACGCCGCCGCCTGGGAGATCGCGCAGCCCTGCCCGTGGAAGCGGAGGTCCTTCACCTGCCCGTCCTCGACCACGATGTGCACGCCCAGCTCGTCGCCGCAGAGGGGGTTGTGGTCGTGCCACTCGAGGTCGTGCGGGTCGAGCGTCCCGAAGTTTCGCGGGTTCTTGTAGTGCTCGAGGATGTAGTCCCGGTACAGCGCGTCCGTCACAGCTCGAACACCTCGCGGGCCTTGCCGAGCGCGTCCACCAGGCGGTCCACGTCCTCGCGCCGGTTGTAGACGTGGAACGACGCCCGCGCGGTGGCGCCCACGCCCAGGAGGCGCATCAGCGGCTGCGCGCAGTGGTGGCCGGCCCGCACGCAGACGGCCTCGCGGTCGCACAGCTCGGCGATGTCGTGCGGGTGGATGCCCTCGATCGTGAAGGGGATCACCCCGCCGCGCCTGTCCACGCTGGCGGGCCCGTACAGCGAGATGCCCTCCAAGTGCGGCAGCCGCTCCAGCGCGTACGCGGCCAGCTCGCGCTCGTGCTCGCGCACGCGGTCCATCCCGATCTCGGCCAGGTAGTCGATCGCGGCGCCGAGCCCGATCGCCTCGGCGATCGCGTTCGTGCCCGCCTCGAACTTCCAGGGCAGCTCGTTCCAGGTGGAGTGCTCGCGCTCGACCCTCGAAATCATGTGGCCGCCGCCGAGGAAGGGGCGCATCTCCCTGAGCAGCTCGCGCCGCCCGTGGAGCATCCCCGTGGCCGGGCCGAGCGCCTTGTGGCCGGTCCAGGCGTAGAAGTCGGCGTCGATCGCGCCGAGGTCGACCGGCATCTGGGGAACCGCCTGGGCTCCGTCCACCACGCTCACCGCGCCGGCGGCCCGGGCGCGGCGGGCGATCTCGTCGACCGGGTTGATCGTGCCGAGCACGTTCGACACGTGCCCGACCGCGACCAGCTTCACGCGGCCGCCCGCCAGCACCGAGTCGAGCTCGTCGAGCGACAGCTCGCCGCCCTCGGACACCGACAGGTACCGCAGCCGCGCACCCGTCTCCTCGCACAGCAGCTGCCACGGCACGATGTTCGAGTGGTGCTCCATCTCCGTGATGAGCACCTCGTCGCCGGCCCCGACGTTCTCGCGCCCCCACGCGTACGCGACCAGGTTGATGGCCTCCGTCGCGTTGCGGGTGAAGATCGAGCAGTCGGCCGGCCAGTTCAGGAACGCGGCGATGCGCTCGCGCGCTCCCTCGAACTGCTCGGTCGCCTCCCGGCCCAGCTCGTACACGCCGCGGTGGACGGTGCCATAC
The DNA here is from genome assembly GCA_963835705.1 of uncultured Thermoleophilaceae bacterium. Taxonomy (GTDB): domain Bacteria; phylum Actinomycetota; class Thermoleophilia; order Solirubrobacterales; family Thermoleophilaceae; genus JACVRW01. The sequence continues at coordinate 118,899 of CAWIGR010000012.1, read as the reverse complement.
GAGTGGGAGTAGAAGCGCTCCATGGTCTCGATGACCTGGCGCGGCTTCTGGGACGTCGCGGCCGAGTCGAGGTAGACCAGCGGGTGGCCGTTGATCTCGCGCTGCAGGACGGGGAAGTCCGCGCGCCGGTCCACCAGCGGGCGGGTAGCGAGCACGCGGTGCGTGCGAGCGCTCGATGTCTGTGGGACGGCGCCCATCACGCCGCCTCCGCGCGCTCCCCGATGAACTCGCGCACCTGGTCCTCGGCGCCCTTCAGCTTCTCGGCCACGCGACGCCGTACGAGCTCCTCGAGACCCGGGTCCTCGAGCCGTTGCACGACCTCCTCGAAGTAGCCCTCGACAAGCACCCGCACCGCCTCGGCGCGCGGGATGCCGCGGGTCATCATGTAGAAGATCTGCTCCGGGTCGAGCTCGCCGACCGTCCCGCCGTGCGAGGCCTTCACGTTGTCGACCTCGACGATCAGCGACGGGATCGCGTCGCCCCTGGCCTTCGGAGAGAGCAGCATCTGGTGGGTCTGGAGGTAGGTGTCCACCTCGGGCGCCTTCGGGATGATGTGGATCAGCCCCTCGTAGGACGCGCGCGACTCGCCGGTGAGCACGCCCTTCCAGACGGTGTCGCCGGTGGTGTGGCCGGCCTCGTGCTTGTCGGAGGTGAACAGGTCGAGGTGCTCGTCGCGCTCGGTGAAGTACAGGCCCGTGTGCTTCATGTCCGAGCCCTGCTCGGCCGTGATGATGTCGAGCGTCTGCTTCGTGAGGCGGCCCCCGAGGTGGATCGGCACCCACTTCACGCGCGCGTCCCTCTGCACCTCGACCCTTCTCACTGAGAGATCATGCACCTCGCCTGCGCCCCAGTCCTGATAGTGGGCCAGGTCGACCTGGGCACCGGGTAGTGCGTAGAGCTCGAAGGCACCCGAGTGAAGCGCTTGGCCCTCGAGATCGGGAGCGAGGAAGTACTCGCGGATCTTGCACTCCGCGTGCTCTCCGACGACGGCGAGCGTGTGAGCCCACTGGGCAGTGCCCGGCTCATCGATAAGCCACACCACCTGGATGGGCTTGTCGATGCGCTCGTTCTTCGGTACGTGGATGAACACGCCGCCGGTCCAGAAGGCCGCGGTGCCAGCCGGGAACTTCCCCTCGTCGTGCGGGAGGCGCTTGGCGAAGTAGGGCTCGACGAGATCCGGATGCTCCTCGACGGCCTGCTCGAGTGGCATCACGGTGATCCGGTCGTCGCCTACGTGTGTGTGGACGACGCTGGCGCCGCGCTGCACGATCAGCGCCGCGTGCTCCTCGTCGCCCAGATGCTCGTGGACCAGCTCGGAGTCAAACGCGTCGTAGCGCTTGGGCTCGAGGGCGTCGAGTTCGAGGCCCCGCAGCGACGTGGTCCAGAAGCCCGACCGGCGCCAGGTCGGCACCGGCTCGGCCTCGAAGACCTCCAGCGCGGCGCGCCGGCGCTCTTCGACGAATTCAGCCGGCACTCGCGGCCACCTCCCCGCGGACCCACTCGTAGCCCTTCTCCTCGAGCTCGTCCGCGAGCTCCGGCCCGCCCTCTTGCACGATCCGCCCGTCGATCATGATGTGCACGAAGTCCGGGCGCACGTAGTTCAGGATCCGCGTGTAGTGCGTGATGATGAGGAAGCCGCGTTCCTCGCCGCGCATCGCGTTGACGCCTTCAGAGACGATCCGCAGGGCGTCGATGTCGAGCCCCGAGTCGGTCTCGTCGAGCACCGCGAAGTCGGGCTGCAGCATCGCCAGCTGGAGGATCTCGGCTCGCTTCTTCTCGCCTCCCGAGAAGCCCTCGTTGAGGTAGCGGCTGGTGAAGGCGCGGTCGATCCTGAGGAGCTCCATGTGCTCCTTCAGCATCGCCCCGAACTCCTTGACCTTGATGGGCTCCTCGCGCCCGGCGTTGACCGCCATGCGCAGGAAGTTGGCCACCGAGACGCCCGGGATGGTCGCGGGGTACTGGAAGGCCATGAACAGGCCGGCCTTGGCGCGCTCGTCGGGGTCCGCCTCGGTCAGGTCCTCGCCGTTCAGGAGGATGCGCCCGTCGGTCACCTCGTAGACGGGGTTGCCCATGAGCGTGTTTGCGAGCGTGGACTTGCCGGAGCCGTTCGGCCCCATCAGGGCGTGGGTCTCGCCCTTCTTCACGGTGAGGTCGACGCCGTGGAGGATCTCGCGGTCCTCGGTGCGGACGTGCAGATTCTGGATTTCCAACGTCATACGTGTGTGGTGGCCTTCCTCAAGGGCTGGACGAGGTCGTCCAGCGTCATGTCATTCAGGGTTCGGACGATGGACCCCTGTACCCGGGTCCACAGCAGCTTGGTGGGGCAGGGCTCGGTGCCCTCGCGGGAGCACCTGAGCACGCCGTCGGCGTCGGCGGTGATGCACTCGATCGGGGCGATCTCGCCCTCGAGCGCCGCCACCACCTCGGCCATCGTGATGTCCTCCGCCGGACGCGCGAGCGTGTACCCGCCGTGCGCGCCGCGCCGGGAGGCGACCAGGTCGGCCTTGCGCAGGCGTTGCACCAGGTGCTCGAGGTAGGCGAGCGGGAGTCCCTCGGCGTCGGCGATCGAGCCCAGGCTGATCGGCTGCTCCGCCGCCACGGCCTCGCCGTCGCGGCCGTTCGCCTGCCTGGCGAGGTGCGCCATCACGCGCACGCCGTACTCGGCTTTGGTCGAGAACATCATGAGTTCGAACGCTAAATCCTACCGGGCGGGTCGGAGAAGCCCGGACAGTTGCGCCTACTCCGCCAGGAGCAGGCGGATGTCGTGCGCGATCCGCTCCGCCGTCGCCTCGAAGCCCGGGTAGCCGACGCGCTGAAAGCCCCGCTCGTCCACGAGCGTGAAGCGGGCGTTGTGCTCCTGGGTGACGGACTGTGGCCGCACGAAGTACCCGTCCCACAGCTTGCGCAGCTCGGGCCGGGTGCCGAGCACGAAGTCGAGCCGGCCGAGCGCGCGCTGCTCCGAGAGGAACGCCCGGGCGCGCTCCGGGGTGTCGCGCGGCGGGTCCACGGCGATCGCGATGGCCGGCACGTCCTCGCCGAGCTCGTCGAGGGCGCCTCTGACCGTCTGGGCCTGTAGCGGACAGGTGTCCTCGCAGGTCGTGTACAGGAACGTGACGATCACCGGCCGGCCACGGAAGTCGCGCATCGAGATGGTGTCGCCGTCCTGGTTCTTCAGCTCGAAGCCGGGGGCCTTCAGCCCGTCGGGCATGACGGCGCCCTCGAAGCGGGTGCCTGCGGTGGCGACTTGACCGCCGCCATCATCATCACCGGGCGCCGCCAGCCATATGGCGCCGAGTGAAAAGACAGCAATGAGGAAGAGGGCGATCAGAACGCGGCCGTTCATCCGCCCTTCAGGCTAGGGGTTCAACACAAAACGGCGACCATGTCGCCGCAACGTGTGGGACCCCCTTATTGCCGCCGTTCTACGGCTCGACCAGCCCCCGCCGGATGGCGTACCGAACGAGCTCCACGCGGTCCCGCATCGCCAACTTCGACAGCACGTTCGCGCGGTGTGACTCCACCGTCTTCTCGGACAGCTTCAGCGTCGCGGCGATCTGGCGGTTCGTGAACGCCTCCGCGATCAGCTTGACCACCTCGAGCTCGCGCGGCGTGAGCGGGTCCTCCGGCTCGGGGCTGCCCTTCTCGATCCACTCGTCCATCAGCGCGCGCTGCGCGTCGTCGGAGAGGAAGGTACCGCCGGCGGCCACGGTCCGGACCGCGCCGATCAGGTCGGTGTCGGCGGCCCGCTTCAGCACGTAGCCGGCGGCGCCCGCCTCGAGCCCCTCGAGGAAGTAGCGCTCGTCGTCGTGCATCGAGAGCAGCAGCACGCGGGTGTCGGGCACGTGGGCGCGGATCTCGCGGGCGGCCTGGAGCCCCGTCATGCGGGGCATCGACACGTCGAGCACCGCCACGTCTGGACGGTGGGCCTGGGTCGTCTCGAGCGCCGCCACTCCGTCGTCCGCCTCGGCGATCACCTTCATGTCGGCCTGGCGGTCGATGAGCAGGCGCAGGCCGGAGCGCACGATGCCGTGGTCGTCTGCGATCAGGACGTCGATCACGTGCCCACCCGAAGCGTCACGCTGGTGCCCCCTCCGGGGGCCGACCGCACGTCGAGCTCGCCGCCCACCAGCCGGGCCCGCTCCGCCATGCCGCCGAGCCCAAGGCCCGCGCCCGGCCCCTCTGTTCCCGCGCGCGGGATCGCACCCGGGTCGAAGCCCGAGCCGTCGTCGCGCACGCGCAGCTCGGCGCGGCCCTCTTCCTCCTCCAGCTCCACCTCGACCACGGTGGCGCCGGCGTGGCGAGCCACGTTGGTGAGCGCCTCCTGCGCGACTCGGAAGATCGCCGTCTGCACAACCTCGGGCAGCTCGTTCGGGTCGCCCTCGGTCCGCATCCGCAGCTCGACCCCGGTCTGGGCGGAGAAGCGCTTCAGCTGTGCCTGCACGGCCGGGACGAGACCGTGATCGTCGAGCGCCGAGGGACGCAGCTGACGCGCCAGCGTGAGCAGCTCCTCCATCGCCTGGTTCACCAGGCGCTTCAGCTCGGCCAGCTCGGGAGCGCGCTCGGGCGGGGTGTCCTGGGCGAGGGCTTCGAGGCGCAGCAGGATCGCGGTGAGCGCCTGGTTGACCTCGTCGTGCAGGTCGCGCGCGAGGCGGCGCCGCTCCTCCTCCTGGGCCCGCATCGCGAGCTGCCCGGAGCGTCGGCGCTCGTCCTCGATGCGGTCGAGCAGCCGGGTGAACGAGGCGGACAGCCGGTTGATCTCGGCGACCGGGTCGCCCTGGCCGAGGCCGAGCGTGGCCGGCTCGGCGGGGTCGATCGACTCGATGCGCTGGATCAGGCTCTCGAGCGGCGCAAAGCGGCGCTGGAGCATCCACAGGTTCACGCAGAGCGACAGCACGATCGCCATCGCGAGGATGAGGAACTCCCAGCGCTTGTCGTGCACGGTCAGGTCGAGACCTGCCGCCAGGCTGGCCGCGAAGAGGGTGAGGGCCACCAGAACGACGTTCGCCGCAACGAGCTGGCCGATGAGGGAGTCGTCGCGGCGCGTCATCCGGGGTCGTTGAATTGATCGGATTCCGCCCATGAGGGTCAAATGGGGTCTTCACCCCATATCGGCAGAAGCCCCGCGAGACGAGAATGTCGGTGAAGCTTCAACCAGGCAGGTCGGTTCTGCCGCCGGGGCTTCCGCAGAAAAAACTAGGTCTGGGTCTTCTGCCGGGGCGCTCCAAAGGGGGCGCCCCGGTTCCTTTTCCGGGGAGCTATCCTTTCTGAAGTAATGGCTTCAGGCGCTGACCTCATCCGCAACGTCAAGCAGCAGATCCAGGAGATCGATCCCAAGGACGTCCAGGAGCAGCGGCAGAACGGCCACGGCGGCGTGATCGTCGACGTGCGCGAGCAGCACGAGTTCGAGGAGTCGCACCTGCCGGGCGCCGTGCACGTGCCGCGCGGCCACCTGGAGTCCAGGGTGGAGGGCCTCGTTCCCGACCGCTCCGGCCCCGTCGTGCTCTACTGCGCCTCGGGCAACCGCTCGGCGCTCGCCGCGCACACCATGAAGGAGCTGCTCGGCTACGAGGACGTCGCCTCGATGCGGGGCGGCATCACGCTCTGGAAGGACCGCGGCTACGAGGTCGAGGTGCCGCGCGCGCTCAGCCCCGAGCAGCGCGAGCGCTACTCGCGCCACCTGCTGATCCCGGAGATCGGCGTGGACGGCCAGATGAAGCTGCTCGACTCCAAGGTGCTGCTGCTCGGCGCCGGCGGCCTCGGCTCCCCCGCCGCGCTCTACCTGGCGGCCGCCGGGGTGGGCACGCTCGGGATCGTCGACAACGACGTCGTCGATCTCTCCAACCTCCAGCGCCAGGTCGCCCACTCGAACGACCGCATCGGCGTGCCCAAGGTCGACTCCGCCGAGATCGCCGTGAACGAGATCAATCCCGACGTGAAGGTCGAGAAGCACCCGGTCCGGCTCGGCGCCGACAACATCATGGAGATCATCGAGGGGTACGACGTGATCGTCGACGGCCTCGACAACTTCCCCACCCGCTACCTCCTCAACGACGCCAGCGTGCGGCTCCAGACGCCGGTGGTGTCGGCTTCGATCCTCGGCTTCGAGGGGCAGCTGTCGGTGTTCCACCCGTACGAGGGGCCGTGCTACCGCTGCCTCTACCCGACGCCGCCGCCGGCCGAGCTGGCCCCCTCGTGCGGCGCCGCCGGGGTGCTCGGCGTGCTGCCCGGCGTGATGGGGCTGCTCCAGTCGGTCGAGGTGATCAAGCTGGTCACGGGCGCCGGCGACACGATGGCCGGCCGCCTGCTGCTCTACGACGCGCTCGGTACCACCTTCACCGAGCTCAAGGTGCGGCGCGACCCCGACTGCCCGATCTGCTCGCGCGACCCGGGCTCGATCTCCGACGAGGAGATGGGGGTCTTCCCGGACTACGAGGCTTTTTGCGCGGGCGCTGGATAGCCTGCTCACCGCAGTGAGCGTCATCAAGATCCCACCCGTGCTGCGCTCGTCCGTGGGCGGCGCCAAGCAGGTCGATGGCTCGGGCGGCAACGTCGGCGAGGTGCTGCGCTCGCTCGCCGAGCAGCACCCGGCCACCGAATCGCAGCTGTTCTCCGAGGACGGGGACCTGAACCGCTACGTCAACGTCTACCTGAACGACGAGGACGTGCGGGTGCTGGACGGCCTCGACACCGACGTGACCGAGGGCGACACGATCGTGATCCTGCCGGCGATGGCCGGCGGCGCGTAGCCTGACGGCTGTGCGAATCGACAACCTTCACGAGGTCGAGCCGTTCACGACACTCGACGGCTCGCAGATCCGCGAGATCGCCGGCAGGGCCGTCGGTACGACGCTCAACCAGAGCCTCGCCGAGGCGACGGTCCGGCCCGGCGGCGAGACCGTCGAGCACTTCCACCGGGAAACCGAGGAGATCTACTTCTTCACGCAGGGCAGCGGGCGCATGCGGCTCGCCACCGACGAGTGCGAGATCCGCGCCGGCGACGCCGTCGTCATCGCCCCGGGCATCCGCCACAAGGTGTGGGCCACCGGCGACGAGCCGCTGCGGTTCCTATGCTGCTGCGCACCGGCCTACTCCCACGACGACACGGTCCTGACGGAATAGGCCGGGTCGTGCTCGTGCTCGCGGAAGAAGCGCACCAGCGCGGGCGCGTACTCCGCGAAGCGCGGAACGCGTAGGCCGGCGTCGCCGCCCAGCACGTCGGAGGCGCGGCGCACGTCGAAGCGGACCGGGTGGTTCAGGTAGCGGATCGACTCCCGCGGCGCGCCGCCGAACGCCTCCCGCACGGCGGGCGCGCGCAGGGCGGCCTGCACCGCGCGCGACGGGAGCCGGTAGCTCGGCGCGCGGGCCGCGTACTCGCCGGCGAGGATCCGCAGCAGCTCCGCCGCGGTGACCGGCTCGGGGTCGACAAGGTGGAAGGTCTGGCCGACCGCGGCCGGCTCGCGCGCGCCGGCGAGCATGGCGTCGACCACGAAGTCCACCGGGACGACGTTGAATGGCGCGTTCGAGCGCCCGAACTGGGGAATCGGCAGGCCGTGCCGCTCGGCGAAGGAGATCACCCGCAGCAGGAAGTACGGGCCGTCGAACTTCTGGGTCTCGCCGGTGCGCGAGTCCCCGACGACGATCGCCGGCCGGTAGATCGTGGTCGGCACGCGGTCGAGCTCCTGGCGCACCCACACCTCGGCCTGGAACTTGGTCGACTCGTAGTGGTTCTTGAAGTCCTGCCCGAGCGTGAGCTCGTGCTCGTAGACGATCCCGCGGCGCACCCCCGCCACGTACGCCGTGCTGACGTAGTTGAGCCGCTCCAGTCCCTCGCAGGCGCGGCAGAGCTCGAGCACGTTGCCGGTGCCGTCCACGTTCACGCGCTGAGCGAGCTCGAGCGGCACGCTCAGGTCGTACACGGCGGCGAGGTGGAAGACGTGGCGAACCTCGGCGGTCAGGCGGTCCCAGGCGGCGTCGGCCAGGCCGAGCCTTCTTTGCGCGATGTCGCCCTCGACAACCTCCACCCGGCCGCCCGAGGCCTCGTGCGCGGCGGTGGCCATGCGAGGCTCCACGAGAGCGGTCACCCGGGCGCCGCGCTCCACGAGGCGGTCGGCCAGGCGGCGGCCGATGAAGCCGGGGTACCCGGTCAGGAGCACGTTCCCCTCCAACACGGCGCGGCACCGTACTACACTTTCTGAAGTGTTCGAGCCAGGTCTCGACACCCGGCCTTGCGGGGGCAAGTACGGCGACATCGTCCAGGCGATCGGCAATACGCCGCTGGTCGAGTTGCGCCGGCTCAGCCCCAAGCCCGGCGTGCGCATCTACGCCAAGCTCGAGAGCTACAACCCGACCGGGTCGGTCAAGGACCGCGTCGCGCGCTCGCTGATCGAGCGCGCCGAGGAGGACGGGCTGATCGCACCCGGCCAGACGATCCTCGAGCCCACCTCGGGCAACACCGGGATCTCGCTGGCGATGATCTGCTCGCGCAAGGGCTACCCGCTCAAGGTCGTGATGCCGGACAACGTCACCGCGGAGCGGACCCAGCTGCTGCGCATGTACGGCGCCGAGATCGAGTACTCGCCCGGCGAGCAGGGCTCCAACGGCGCGGTGGCCAAGGCGCTCGAGATGGCCGAGGCCGACTCCTCGTACTACATGCCCTACCAGTACGGGAACCAGGCGAACCCGGACGCGCACTACAACGGCACCGCGGTCGAGATCCTCGAGGAGCTGGACGAGGTGACCGCCTTCGTGGGTGGCCTCGGCACCGGCGGGACGCTGATGGGGAACGCCCGCCGGCTCAAGGAGGAGAACGACGAGACGCTCATCGTGGCCGCCGAGCCGCTCCAGGGCGAGCTCGTCCAGGGCCTGCGCTCACTCGAGGACGGCTACATCCCGCCGATCCTCGACCTGTCGCTGCTCGACCGGAAGATCTTCGTGTCGAACCGCGACTCGATCCTCTGGACCAAGCGCCTGCTCGACGAGGAGGGCCTCTTCCTGGGCGTGTCGAGCGGGGCGATCGCAGCGATCGCGGTCCGGATGGCGAACGAGCTGGACGACGGCAACGTCGTCTTCGTCGCCCCGGACGACGGCTGGAAGTACCTCAGCTCGGGCGTCTACTCGAAGTCGATCGAGCAGCTCGAGGCCGAGGGCGTCCTCGAAACCGGCTCTTTCTGGTAGTCCGGGCGCGAGAACCGAGCAGATCAAGGACGCAGGCCCGAAGGCTTGCTGGGCAAGCCGAGGGCCGAGGACGCCGATATGCGACGGTTATCGCGCCCGGCTACGGGACCGGCTTGGCCTTGGGGCGGTCCTCGTCGAGGTCGTCGTCGTCGTAGTCGTTCGCGCCCTGCAGCGTCTCCTTGAACTCGCGCATCCCGCGCCCCACCGAGCGGGCCGCCTCGGGCAGCTTCTTCGGGCCGAGCACGATGAGCGCGATCCCCAGGATCACCAGGAGCTCGAGCGGCCCGGGCGCCGAGATGAAGGCGAGCATGCCGTTCAGGCTAGTACACGCCGGCGCGTCAGGCGGGTGCCAGGAGGATCTCCCCGGCCTCCTGCCGCAGGGCCACGACGTGCTGCGCGCCCGAGGTCATGATCGACCCGAGCGGCAGGAGGAGCCGGGTGTTCCGCATCGTGGCCAGCACCTCCTGGTAGGCGCGGACGGCCTGGGTCTCGAGGTCGATAGCGAAGCGGGCGAACGCGGGACGGCTCGCGAAGGCGGTGCCCACGCGCGGCGGGGGAACGCTGGCCCGCGGCGAGCGGCGGCCGCGGCCTGAAAGCGCCATCTCGAGCCCGCGAACATGCTCGCGCTCGTGTTCGAGGAGCGTCTCGCCGAGCTCCGGCTCGATCGCGTCTCGCTCGAGGCCGGCCTCGTAGAGCGACAGGAGCCGGTGTTCGAGGGCGAGCAGCCGCTCGAGCTGGTCGGCGTCGGAGGGCTGGGCGGCGGCCGGCCTCGCGAGGACAAGCGCTCCGCCCAGGCCAAGCGCAAGCGCTCGCCGCCGAGTCCCGGCTTCGCCCCTCACTGCATGCCCGTCACGAACGGGAGCTGTGCCGCGGGCTCGCCGCTCACGGCGAACACCACAGCGAGGTCCTCTGCCTCCTCCGCGGCGATCTCCGCCACCGCGTGGCGCTGCTCCTCCCGGGGCAGCGTCTGCAGCGCGTCCAGGTGCCCGCGCACCAGCTGCTCCTCCAGGTCGGCGGCAAACCGCAGCGCCTCGTCCTCGTCGCGCATCAGGGGGAACTGCGACGCGTACTCCTCCGGCGGGCGCCCCTGCGGCGGCTGGCCGCCGAGGTCACGGATCAGCGCCGAGATCCGCTCCACGTGGCGCTCCTCGCGCGCGCGGATCGTGCGCGCGTAGCCGCGCGCCTCGCCCCGCAGACGTTCGCCGATCGCCCCCCACGCGACCGCCGCGGCGTGCTCGAACGCGGCGAGCGAGGCGAGCGCCGCCGCCCCCGAGCCGGCCCCGGGACCGTCCGCGGGAGCCGGATCACCACCGCCGCAGGAGGCGAGCGTGACCGCGGCGGCGCCCCCGAGCGCCGCGCGCCTTGTCAGCCGAGGAGGCACCCGGCGCACACTAGCCTTCGTACGGTGAGGATCTCGCGCGCGCACTGGGACGAGCTCGTCGCGCACGCACGCGCGGAGTCGCCCAACGAGTGCTGCGGCTACATGGGCCTGCGGGACGGCTCGGTCGAGGGGGTGTTCCGCGCGGTCAACGAGCGCAAGTCGCCGTACGGCTACGAGCTCGACCACCGCAGCCTCTTCGCGGCCAACGAGCTCGACGACGCGGGCTACGGCGTCGCGATCTACCACTCGCATCCGCGCAGTCCCGCGGAGCCGTCTCAGACCGACATCAACCTGGCGCACTACCCCGGCTGGACCTACTGGATCGTCTCGCTCGACGGGGAGCCGACCGTGCGCGCCTGGCGCATCGCCGACGGTGCCGTGGAGGAGGAGCCGATTGACGTCGACTGAGCTCGTCTGCCCCTCGTGCGGGCTCGATCACGGCCACGGGAGCCGCTCGTTCTGCTCCCGCTGCGGCATGCCGCTGGTGCAGCCGGACCGCGAGCCGCTCGACGAGCCGCTCAGCGAGGCACACGGCCGCGCCCGGAAGATCGAGCCGCGCTACACCGAAGGCAGGCTGGTGCGCGTGGCGGGCGGGCGCAACCAGGCCGAGGCCGAGCTGATCCAGGGCCTTCTGCTCGAGGAGGGGATCCCGAGCATGCTCCGCCGCACGGCCGGCTTCGACGTGCCCGATTTCCTCGCCGCCGGCCCGCGCGACGTGCTCGTGCCCGAGGCCGGCAGCGAAGCCGCGCGCGAGCTGCTCCACCAGGCGGACCTGGCGCCGCCGGCCGCCGGCGCCGCCGGCCCGGGCCTCGTGAAGCTCCTCGCGGTGATCGGCATCGGGGGAGCCGGCGTGGCGCTGCTGGCGTGGGTGCTGCAGGGCGGCGGTTAGCGACCTAGCGGATCGTCTCGCTAGGGGGCGGTCCGGTGATCGGCGAACACGGCCTCGAGGTGCTCGCCGACCCCGTCGCCGACCGCCTGGCTCCCGTCGAAGCCGATCGAGACACCGTCCGCGGCGAACAGGCCGCCGAAGGTGCGGGCGTCGTACCCGTTCCAGGCCTCGATGAGGCGCGCGTACAGGTCGCGCGCGGCAGATTGCGGGTCGGGACCGATGCTCGCCATGGAAGCACGTCCCGGTAGGCTTCGCCGCCAATGGACTTCGCCCCGTCCGACCGCGTCGCCGCCCTGCTCGACCGCGTGCGCGAGTTCACGGAAGAGCACGTGGACCCAGTCGAGCGCGAGGCGATGGAGGCGCTCGACCGCGAGGTCGCCCCCGGGGTTCCCTACCCGGCGATCCTGGCCGAGCTGCGCGAGCGCGCCAGGGACGATGGGCTCTGGAACCTGTTCATGCCGGACGAGCGCTTCGGCCCCGGGCTCACCAACTGGGAGTACGGGATGCTCTGCGAGCAGATGGGCCGCAGCGCGGTGGCGCCGATGGTCTTCAACTGCTCGGCGCCGGACACAGGCAACATGGAGATCCTCGCCGAGCACGGCACCGAGGAGCAGCGCGAGCGCTGGCTGCAGCCGCTGCTCGACGGCGCGATCCGCTCCTGCTTCTCGATGACCGAGCCCGAGACGAGCGGCTCGGACCCGACCGGGCTCGCCGCGAGCGCCGAGCTCGAGGGCGATACCCAGTCGGGCACAGGCGAGTGGGTCGTCAACGGCCACAAGTGGTTCACGTCGGGCTACAACGGCGCCGCGGTGGCGATCGCCATGGTCGTCACGGACCCCGACGCCCCGCCCCACAAGCGGGCCAGCATGATCCTCGTCCCGATCGACAACCCCGGCTTCACCGGCGTGCGCCCGGTGCCCGTGATGGGCCACGACGAGGGCCCGGGCCACTGGGAGGTGCTCTACGAGGACTGTCGCGTGCCCGCCGACAGCCTGCTCGGCGAGCGCGGCGCGGGCTTCGCGATCGCGCAGGACCGGCTCGGCCCGGGACGCATCCACCACTGCATGCGGGCGATCGGCTCCGCCGAGCGCGCCTTCGAGCTGATGTGCCGGCGCGCGCACGACCGCAGCTCGTTCGGCGGGCCGCTGGCCGAGAAGCAGTTCGTGCAGGACTTCATCGCCAAGTCGCGCATGGAGATCGACTCGGCCCGCCTGATGGTGCTGCACGCGGCCTGGAGGATGGACACCGAGGGCAAGCGCGCCGCGCGCCAGGACATCTCGATGATCAAGGTGATCGCGGCGCAGATGCACCAGCGCGTGCTCGACCGTGCCATGCAGGTGCACGGGGCGCTCGGGATGTCCGACGACACGCCGCTCGCAGCGATGTGGCGCCAGGGCCGCTGGCTGCGGATCGCCGACGGGCCGGACGAGGTCCACAAGATGGTGATCGCGGTGCGGGAGCTGAACCGCTTCAAGCCTCGCGAGCCGTCCGTTGCGCAAGCGCCCGGCCCGGCCGGGCGCGCAGCCCCCGTGAAGGCGTGAAGCTCAGCCACGAGCAGGAGGCCTTCGTCGAGGCGATCCGCGACTTCGCGTCGCGCGAGCGCTTCGGGTCGCCCGAGCACGACGGCCACTCGCCCGAGGTGGCCGCCCGCATGGGCGAGCTGGGCTGGTACGGGCTGCAGATCCCGGAGGAGTACGGCGGCTCGGGCGGCAGCTTCGTGGACGCCACGCTCTTCCTCGAGGAGGTCGCCCGCGGGCGCATCCCGGTGGGCGGCTACGGCGTGACGCTGATCGTGGTCGGCGCGCTCAACCGCTTCGGAAGCGAGGAGCAGAAGCGCGACCTGTTGGGGCGGGTGGTGGAGGGCGGCACCCTGGCGATCGCCATGTCGGAGCCGGAGGCGGGCTCGGACGTGGCGAACCTGAAGACGAAGGCGCGTCGCGAGAACGGCGGCTACGTGCTCGAGGGGGCGAAGATGTGGTGCTCCTACGCCCACCGGGCGAGCCACACGCTGATCGTCTGCCGCACCGGCGAGGGCGGCCGCCACGAGGACATGTCGATGATCCTGGTGCCGCGCGACGCCGACGGCCTCACCATCACCCCGATCCCCACGCTCGGGGGCGAGGAGACCAACGAGCTCCACCTCGACGGGGTGCGCGTGCCCGAGGAGGCGCTGCTGGGTGCCGAGGGCGGCGGCTGGACGCAGCTGATGGCGGGGCTCAACTACGAGCGGACGATCCTGGCCGCCACCTCGCTGGGCCTGGCGCAGCGTGCCTTCGACGACGCGCTCGCCTACTCCAAGGAGCGCCACCAGTTCGGCCGCCCGATCGGAAGCTTCCAGGCGATCTCGCACAAGTTCGCCGAGCTGGCCACGGAGATCGCCCAGGTGCGGCTGCTGGTGCGCTGGGTGGCCTCGCTGACCGACGAGGACCCGAGCCGGATGCTGCCCCGGGAGGCCTCGATGGCCAAGCTCGCCGCGACCGAGCTGGCGAAGCGCTGCGCGCTCGAGGGCGTGCAGATCATGGGCGGCTACGGCTACGCCACCGAGTACCCGATGGAGCGCTACCTGCGCTCGGCCGTGGTCGGGACGATCTACGGCGGCACGTCGGAGATCCAGAAGAACATCATCGCCAAGACGCTCGGGCTCTGAGCCGGTTTCAAGAGGCGCTGAGCGACTCGAGCGAGGCGCGCCAGTCGCGCTCCACGCTCGCAAGCGCGCGCCCGAACGCGTCCGCCAGGACCGAGCGCGCCCCGCGGTCGAGCGGGCTCGTGGCGAGCGCGGCGGCGACGCGGGCGCCGCGCTCGCGCTCGAGCAGGTCGAACAGGGTGCCGCCGAGCAGCATGGCGTCGCGGGCGTCGGGCGGGAAGACCGGCCGCCCGCCCTCCCGCAGGCGGCGCACGATCGCCGGCCGCAGGTATGGCACCTGCCCCGCGAGCCAGCAGGCCGCGCCCTCGCAGAGCCAGGCCCAACGGACGTACTGGCGGAAGGCGCCGGGGGAGAAGGGGGGCGGCAGCGTCGGGTTGTTCGCGCCCACCACGAGGTGGGCGTACTCGTGCTCGGGGGAGAGGAGCAGCGCCTGCCTCGAGCCCGGCACCCCCGAGGCGCGCCGCTCGAGCGCGGGAGGCGAGAGCACGTGGATCTCGTACTCGCCGAACCAGCCGGCGAAGTAGCGCCTGCTCGCCGGGGCGGCCCTGAGGCGGGCCAGCGGCAGCCACGGATGCGCCAGCGCGAGCGCCCACGAGCGCGGGTGGAGCACCACCGCCACCTCGCCGGGCGTGTGCTCGTACAGGCTCTGCAGCTCGTCGCGCAGCGCCTCGAGCGCGGCGAGCACCGTCGCCGCCTCCTCGGCCTGCGAGGAGTCATGGCGCGCGGAGAAGGAGAGCGAGTGCGACTCGACCCAGGGCACGGCCGGAACTCTCGCATGGGAACCTCCCGGCTGCTGGAGCGCTAGATCGAGCGCTGGTAGGTGCGGAACACCCGTATCGCGAACACGCCCGCTGCTATGAGGAACGCGATCAGAAGGCTGGTGCGCGTGAGCACGAGCGTCCAGTCGATGTCCTCCATCGCGACGTTGCGGCCCGCCTCGATCGCCCAGTTCACGGGGTTGAAGTCGGACACGGTCTGCATCCACTCGGGCTGGAGGTCCTCCTGCATGAACGCGCCCGACAGGAAGGTCAGCGGCAGCTGCAGGAACACCATCGTGGCGATCAGGCTGTCCTCCTTGAGGAAGACGAGGCCCAGGCCGTTGGAGAGCGCGCCGAAGCCCGCCCCGAGGATCGAGGAGATCACGATCAGCCCAAGCACGCCGAGCGGGCCGTTGGGGAAGCTCGCTCCCAGGATCAGCGCGAGCACCACGATGATCACGGACTGGACCAGGATCACCAGCGCGTTCTGCATCAGCGGGCCGGCCACCAGGGCGACGCGCTTCACCGGCGAGCTCAGGAAGCGGTCGAGGATGCCGCGGTCGTAGTCCTGGATCATCCCCATGCCGCTCCAGCCGGCCGAGAAGAAGGCGGTCATCACGACCACGCCGGGCGCGAGGAACTCGATGTACGAGTCGCTGGCGAACCCCGGGATGTCCACCGTCCGCTCGAACAGCGCGCCGAACAGGAGCAGCCAGATAACGGGCTGCACGAGCGTCACGAAGATCCACACGGGCTGGCGCGCGAGCGCCCGCATGTAGCGGATCATCATGTACGAGGAGTGCTGGACGGCGGTCATCGCTTGTCCTCCTTCTCCGTGCCGGTCTGCGCCTCGGCCTCGCTGAACGTGCGGCCGGCGTAGCGCAGGTACACGTCCTCGAGCGACGGCCTGGCCACCGTCACCGCGGCGACCTCGATGCCGTTGCTCTCGAGCGCCTGCAGGACGGCCGGCACGGCGCGCGCGCCGTTGTCCGCCCGTGCGTGAAGCAGCCGGCCGTCGACGGTGGCCTCGCGGATGCCGGGCACCTCGTCCAGCGCCCTCTCCGCCGGGCTGCGCGAGGAGCTCGCGGCCGGTCAGGGCTCTACGACCAGGTAGGCCAGCTCCGTCTCCCACTTGGTCCAGTCCCGCTCCATGGGCGGGCCGATGCGGTAGTGCTCCACGCAGCAGGGCAGCGAGGAGCCGCGCTCGGAGGGGCGGCCGGTGACGATGCCCTGCTGCCCGGTCCAGTCCCTGAGCGCGGCCTGGGCGTCGCCGAGGTCCGGCAGGCTCTCGTGGCTGTACGGCCCGACGTGCAGCACGGTCGCGTAGCGGCCGGCCGGCAGCGTGCCGGCGCGGACGGTGTCGTCGGCCGGCGGATCGGCGCCGTCGGAGATAGGCGCGGCCACCTCGATCTCGAGCGGCTCGCCGTCGTGGTCGACTTCCCGAAAGCGGATGAACGGCGGCCCTGAGGGGGTGACTCCGTGCTCTCCCAGCCATCCGAACAGCTGCGGGAAAGAGCGGTCTACGACGGCCGCGATTCCGTTCGTCACCTCGCTGCGGATCGCGAGGTACGGCTGCTCGTCACGCTGCTGAATCTGCGGTTCGCTCATGTCTCCTTCGACCCCGCAGACGGCTCGGACTCATCGACTGTCGCGCCCAGTGGCCCATATAGGGCCACAATCCGCGACAGTCGGCCTACGCGAGCACCGGAACCGCGTCCGACGCGATCGCCTCGATCTCCTCCGAGGCGCGCTCGAACTCCTCGTCTGAGAGCACCGGCGTGCCCTCGAACGGGAGGTCGCGGTAGAGCTCGATCCACGAGCGGCAGCCGTGGTACTCGGGCCGCACCTTGACCGTGACGGGACGCGGGATGCGGTAGGTGCGCAGCACGATCACGTGGAGCGGGTGGCGGCGCTTCCAAGCGAGCCGCTTCTCCGCGTAGTCGGTCGTCCAGATGTAGTAGGGCGAGAGGGCGTCGATCGCGCGCCGGTCGGTGATCAGATAGCTCGCCGAGACCTCGGCCCAGGCCCGTATACGCACGCGCTCGGGCTGGGGGATCCCGCCGTCCTGCACGAGCGCCCGGGCCGGCGGCTCGTTCTCGGGCCAAACGCCCTCCTCGAGCGCCCGGCCGAGCTCGGGCACGTGGGCGTCGCGGACGCAGTCGTTGCGCTGGTGATCGAAGGTGGGATAGAGGAAGAAGCGGTCGTGCTCGATCTCGAAATGCTTGTTCTCCTCACGGATTCCGCCCTTGCGGAGCGTGAGGAGCTGCTCGCCCTCGGCGAGCGCGCGCACGGTTACGGCCCATTCCTTAAATGCGACTGGCATAGACGAGGAAAACCTCCATACCCGCGCCGAGCTTGCTTGCCTCCGGGGCGGGGACGCGCGGGCGGCCCATTCTTACCAAAGCGCTTGCCGGTTTCAAGGGAAATTTCGTGCCGAAGCGCACTTAGAGCGCTGCGTATACGGCGGCGAAATCCTTCTCGCCCTCGCCGCTTTCGGCGGCCCGCGCGTAGAGCGTCTCGGCCAGGGCGCCCAGTTTCAGCTCGATGCCGAGCGCCCGCGCCTCCGCGATGCAGTGGCGCACGTCCTTGAGCATGTGCTCGAGCTTGAAGAGGGCGGGGTCGAAGCGCTCCTCGAACATGGGCGGGCCCTTGAGCGTGACCATGGCGCTCGCGCCGGCGCTGCCGCTCGCCACCTCGAGGAAGGCGTCGCGGTCGAGGCCGGCGGCCTTTGCCGCGCGGACGCACTCCGCCAGCGCGGCGGCGTTGACCGCGCCCATGGTGTTGGTGAGCAGCTTGGCCATCTGGCCGTGCCCGACCGGGCCCACGTGGACGATGCGCTCGCCCAGCACGTCGAACAGCGGCCGCGCGCGCTCGAAGTCCTCGGGCGACGCGCCCGCCATGATCGTGAGCGTGCCGTCCTCGGCCTTCGGCTTTGAGCCCGAGACCGGCCCTTCGACGTAGGGGCGCGGGGCGAGTTTCTCCGCGATCGCCCTCGAGGCGGTGGGGGCGATGGTGGACATCTCGACCACGACCGCGCCGTCCGGCAGCGCGGTTGCGGCGCCCTGGTCGCCGAACAGGATCTCCTCCACCTGCGGGGCGTCGGGCACGATGCTGACGAAGGCGTCGGCGCCCTCGGCGGCGTCGGCCGGGGTGGCGGCGGCGCGAGCGCCGTCGTGCTCGGCGGCGAAGCGCTCGGCCTTCTCCCGGGTGCGGGTGTACACCGCGACCTCGAGGCCGGCCCGGACCAGGTTGGCGGCCATGGGCGCGCCCATGATCCCTAGGCCGGCGAAGGCAACGCGGCGTGGGTCGTCCATGCCTTCAAGCTAACCAGAGCGAGCGACATCGAGCTCCGGCGGCGGCCGCAGCCCTTCGCGCACGACGCCGATGTCATCGAGGAGGCCCCACACCCCCGCGGCCATGCTCGCGCTCGATTCCGACCCGCCGACTGGGCGGATCACAGCCTGGTCATCCGAGTCGAGGGCCGGCGGCCGGCCTGATGGAGCTCTTCGCATTCCGACGCACAAGCGGGCCGACGCTCATCGTTCGCTGACGGGCTGACCTGTACCGCGACCGGCGGGCCCGGGCGGCGGTCTGGAGGCGCCGGTGTGGCGCGAGCGGCTGGCGGAGAGGCTGCCGGGCGCGCGGGCCGGAAGCAGGGCGGAAGCGGGCTGAGGCGCGCGGCTGACACGCCCGCGGGTCACGCGGCGCCGTGACCGCCGCCGCCGGGCGTCTCGATGCGCAGGCGGTCGCCCGGCTCGAGGGTGCCCGACGCCTTGGCGGGCAGCTCCTCGTCGTTCCGTAAGTTGCGGCCCGGCGCGCCCGGATCGCCGCCGTCGGCTCCGGGCGGAGGGTGGCGGCGGCGCTCGGTGATGAGCGAATAGCGCATCTCGGCGAGCGCCTCGAGCTCGCGCACCACCCCGTCCCCGCCCTTCTGGCTGCCCGGCGCCGCCGGACCCGCGCCGCACCGAGTACTCGACAGCCCGAACCGGGAACTCGAGCTCGAGCGCCTCGATCGGGGTGTTGAGGGTGTTCGACATCGCGACGTGCACCGCGCTCGGCCCGTCGGCGTCGGCGCACGCGCCCTGGCCGCCGCCGAGCGTCTCGTAGTAGGTGAAGTCGTCGTTGCCGAGGGTGAGGTTGTTCATGGTGCCCTGGCCGAGCGCGTGGCCGAAGGCGCCGAGCACGAGGTCGGCGACGCGCGAGGAGGTTTCCACGTTGCCCGCCGCCACCGCCGCCGGCGGCCGGGCGTTCAGAAGCGAGCCCTCGGGCGCGATCACTCTCACCGGCCGGTACGCGCCCTCGCAGGGCGGCACGTCGGGGTCGGTCAGGACGCGGAGGGCGAAGTAGCAGGCGGACAGGGTCACCGCCAGCGGGCAGTTGAGGTTGCCTTCGTGCTGGTCTGCCGACCCCGAGAGGTCGAGGGTGAGCTGGTCGCCCTCCACGGTGGCGCGGAGCTGGAGCCGCACGTCGCCTTCGTCGGCCTCCAGCACGTCGGTGGCCTCCCGCACGCCGTCCTCGAGCTCGTCGATCCTGGCGCGGGTGCGGCGCTCGGCGTAATCGAGCGTCTCCTCCATGCCGTCGCGGTAGGCGGCGAGGCCCACGCGCTCGATCAGCGCTCCCACCCGCTCCGCGCCCGCACGCCCGGCGGCCAGCTGGGCCCGCAGGTCCGCCTCGCGCTGGCGCGGATTGCGCATCCGCTCCGTGAGGTCGTGGAGCGTGTCGTCGTCGAGGCGGGTGGGCGGGATCACCACTCCCTCCTCCTCCAGGGTCCGCGAGTGCGCGGGCATGCTGCCGGGCTCGGCGGCGCCCACGTCGGCGTGGTGCGCGCTCGGCTGGCGGCGAACCCGACCAGCTCCGTCTCGTGGAAGAGCGGGGCGATCACGGTGATGTCCGGCAGGTGGGTGCCGCCGCGGTACGGGTCGTTGAGGATCCAGGCGACGCCGGGCTCGTGGGTCTCGTCGAGCACGGCGGCCACCGCCGAGGGCATCGCGCCCAGGTGCACCGGGATGTGCTCGGCCTGCATCACCATGCGCCCGCGCTCGTCGAAGAGCGCCGTGGACGCGTCGCGGCGCTCCTTGATGTTGGCCGAGTGGGCCGAGCGCACCAGCACCGCGCCCATCTCGTCACAGGCCGCGCGAAGGGCGCCGAGCATGACCTGCAGGGCGACCGGGTCGAGCCGGCTCATCGCTCCAGCACCACGGTGTCGGCGTCGGCGCGGGCGCGCCACCCGGGCGGCACGACGAGCGTGGCACCCGGCAGCTCGAAGACGGCGGGGCCGTCCAGCTCGGCCTCGCCGGGACCGAGCACGACCGCCTCGAGGCGATCCTCCCCGAAGCGAACGGTGCGTTCGCCCCGTTCCTCGGCACGAGCCGGCTCGGCCGGCGGCGGCTCGGTGCCCGGCAGGGCGGCCGCCACGCGGACGGTCACGAGCTCGAGCTCGGCGTTGGGATCGGCGTAGCCGTAGCGCTCCTCGTGGGCGCGGTCGAAGGCGGAGCGCAGTTCGTCGGGCGCGGGGGAGAGGGAGCCCTCCACGGAGAGCTCGAAGGCCTGGCCGGCGTAGCGAAGGTCGTACGTGGCCCGGAGCTCAGGGGAGGGGTCAGACCCCTCCCCCGGGGTGACGGGTCTGACCCCTCCCCCGCGGTGAGCTCGCTTCGCGCGCGCTCGCCCAGCCGCTCCACCACCTCGACGACCGCCTCGCTCGTCAGGTCGTCGCCTCCCAGCAGGACGCTCTCCACCACGTCGCGGCGGCGCTCCGACACCACCAGGCCCAGTGCGGACAGCACTCCCGACGCGATCGGCGCGATCACCCGCCTCATCCCCAGCTCGTCCGCGATCTGCGCCGCGTGGAGCGGCCCGGCTCCGCCGAAGGCCACCAGCGCCATCTCGCGCGGGTCGATCCCGCGCTCGACCGTCACCACCCGCACGGCCTGCGCCATCTCCGTGCTCGCCACCCGCGCGATGCCGGCCGCGGCCTCCTCGACCGTGAGGCCTAGGTCGCCGGCGAGCCATCCCACCGCGTGCTCGGCCGCCTCCCGGTCGAGTCGCACGCCGCCGGCGAGCGGCGAGTCGGCGTCGAGCCAGCCCAGGAGCAGGTCGGCGTCGGTCACCGTCGGCTCCGTGCCGCCGCGCCCGTAGCACGCCGGCCCCGGCTCGGCACCGGCCGATCGCGGTCCCACCCGGAGCGCGCCGCCCACGTCGCGCCAGGCGATCGAGCCGCCGCCCGCTCCCACGGTATGGACGTCCACCATCGGAAGCGCCAGCGCCCGGCCGCCGATCTCGCGGCCGTGACCCACGGCCGCCGCGCCGCCGATCGCCACCGAGACGTCGCACGACGTGCCGCCCATGTCGAGGCCGACCGCGGCGCGCGCGGCGGCCCCTCCGCCTTCGCCTCCGCCCGCCCGCTTCGCCACCCGGGCCGCTCCCACCGCTCCGCCGGCCGGTCCCGACAGCACCGTCCACGACCCGTGGCTTGCCGCCGTGCCCGCGCTTGCCGTCCCGCCGCTCGACAGCATCACCTCGGGCTCCGGGAGCCCCTCGGCCGAGGCCCGCTCGGTCAGGCGCGACAGGTACCCGCGCAGCAGCGGCGACACCGCCGCGTCCACGATCGTCGTCACGCACCGCTCGTACTCGCGGAACACGCCCGCGGTCTCGTGCGAGGTCGACACGTGCAGGTCCCGACCGAGCGCCTCCGCGACGAGCTCGGCCACCCGGCGCTCGTGCCCGGGATGCCTGAAGCCCCACAGCAGGCAAACGGCTGCCGCCTCGCACTCGACCTCGGAGAGCGCCGCCAGCAACCCGTCCTCGTCGAGCTCCCGCAGCACCCCGTCCGGTCCCGTCCGCTCCGGCACCGCCACGCGCAGCTCGAGCGGCACGAGCGGGGGCGGGTGCCCCGCGCACAGCCGGTACAGCTCGGGCCGCGCCTGCCTGCCGAGCTCCTCGAGGTCGGTGAACCCCTCGGTCGCGAGTAGCGCCGTGCGCGCCACGCGGCCCTCGAGCAGCGCGTTCGTTCCCACGGTCATGCCGTGCACGAAGCGCTCCACGTCGCCCGCCGACGCGCCCGCCGCGGACAACGCTTCGCCGACCGCCTTCATCACGCCCTCGGACTGGTCCGCCGGCGTGGTCGGCGACTTCGCGGTGACCAGGCGCTCCGACGTCAGGAGCGCGGCGTCGGTGAAGGTGCCGCCGACGTCGACCCCGAGGATCACCCCCGGGACGCTACGGAACTACTACGTCAGGCCGCGGCCACCACGTCGAACTCGTCCTCGAGGTGCTTGTGCGACGGGCAGTACTTGAGGCCCGGCAGCGGCACCCGCTGGCACGCGGTCCCCTTGCGCGTGCTCGCGTGGCAGCAGACCGGGCTGCCGTCGAAGGTCACACCCTCGCGGAGCTGGCTGTCCACGTACTCCGTGGCGAGCAGCATGTGCTTCTCGCACATCCGGTACACGCGCAGCTGCTCCGTCATCGGGAAGTAGTGACGCACGTCGTTGAACAGAGTGCGCACCGGCTTCGCGAAGTAGTGCCGGTCGAGCGCCAGGCGCTCCATCGACGTCTCGCACGCCCTCAGGAACCGCTGGCGTGTCTCGACGACGTCTTCTCCCCTGCCAGGGACGACATCGTGCGCCATCTCGCGGTAGAGAGAGCGACTGAACTGATACATCGGGCCTCCCTTAGCCTCCTGTTGGGAGCAAGCCTTGCCCCCTGCCTGCGGTTGAAACAACCCTCTCGTAAAGCTTCAACGGACCGAGTATTGCTTTCGTGTTAAGCCAACTGGACGGTCAGTCAGCTAATGCCCGGAGAGGCGGGGCGCGCAAACACATCTGTCCGGTTTTGCTAGCGCATCGGCTGCATGAGCCAATCCATGCGCCGGCGGGCGTAGACGAGCGGCTCCCCGGGCTCGATCCGGCCAGTCTCGAGGTCGCCGATCAGGATCGTGTGGTCGTAGCGCGCGAAGTTCTCGGCGCGCCGGCAGCGCAGGTAGGCGAGCGTGCCGGTCAGCTCGGGCACGTCGCCGTCCCAGCGCCACTCGCGCCCGGCGAACTTGTCGGGCGACTCGCGGTCCGCGAAGGCGTGCGCCACCTCGATCTCGTTCGAGCGCAGCAGGTGCACCCCGAAGCGCTCGCAGGTGGTGAGCGCCTCGTGGCAGCGCGAGGCGTGCCAGACCGACACGAGCAGCGAGGGCGGGTGGGCGCTGTACGAGGTGAGCGCGGTCGCGGCGATCCCGCAGGGCAGCCCGTCCGGGCGCCGCGCGGTGGCCACGGCTACGCCCGAGGCGAGCCTCGTCATCGCCTCGCGGAAGAGCTCGTCTAGGTCCATCGCTCGAAGCGCGGCTCGGCGCCGGCGTCCACAAGCGTATGCATGCAGTCGAGCGCCGGGTCGGTGGCGGGGGCATCGGTGCGCTGGTGCGCCCCGCGGCTCTCCTCGCGCGCGAGGCAGGAGGCCGCAACGAGCCGGGCGAGCGGGTGCCGGTCGGCGAGCAGCTCCCTCAGCCCGGCCCGGTCGCGGCGCAGGCCCGCATGGCGCCACAGCGCCGCGCGGGTGGCCTCCGTGGGCGGTCCGATCGCCACGTGCTCGGCATCCGGCGGGTGCCCCGGGGGCGGCGGATCGGCCGCCGCGGCGAGCGCCGCGCGCCGGCCGAACACAAAGCATTCGGCGAGCGAATTGGAGGCGAGCCGGTTGGCGCCGTGGAGGCCGGTGCAGGCCGCCTCGCCGACCGCATACAGGCCCGCCAGCGACGAGCGCCCCTCGAGGTCGCTCGCCACGCCGCCCATCGTGTAGTGGGCGGCGGGCGCCACGGGCAGCAGGTCGCGCGCCGGGTCGAGCCCCACCTCCTCGAGCGCGGCGGCGATGTTGGGGAAGCGCTGGAGATCGACGGCGCGCACGTCGAGGCCCACCGCGGGCTCGCCGCTGCGCGCCAGCTCGGCCTGGATCGCGAGCGCCACCTGGTCGCGCGGCGCGAGCTCGTCCACGAAGCGGTCGCCCTCGCCGTTCAGCAGCGTGGCGCCCTCGCCGCGCACGGCCTCAGTGATGAGGAAGCCGTCGCGCGGTCCGTCGAGCCGGAGCGCGGTGGGGTGGAACTGCATGAACTCGAGGTCGGCCAGCTCGGCGCCGGCCGCCACGGCCAGGGACAGGCCGGCGCCGACCGCGCCGAGCGGATTGGTCGTGCGCTCCCACAGCGCGGCCATGCCGCCGGTGGCGAGGATCACGGCGCGCGCGAGCAGCGCCAGGCCCTCGCCGCCGCGCCTGCGCGCGATCAGTCCCACGCAGCGATCCTCGTCGCGAAGCAACGCGGTCGCCGCCGTCGGCTCGAGCACCTCGATGCGCTCGTGTACCGCCGCCAGCGCCGACAGCTCGCGGGTGATCCGCCGGCCCGTCGCGGCGCCGCCCGCGTGGACGACGCGCCGGCGCGAGTGGCCCCCCTCGAGCCCCAGGGCGAGGTTGCCGCGGCGGTCGGCATCGAAGCGCACGCCGAGCCGCTCCAGGTCGCGCACCCGCCCGGGCGACTCCGCGCAGAGCACGCGCACCGCGCTCTCGCGGGCGGCGTCGCGCCCGGCCGCGAGCGTGTCGGCGGCGTGGAGGTCCGGCGCGTCGTCGTCCGCCAGCGCGGCGGCGATGCCGCCCTGGGCCCAGTAGGAGGCGGTCTGCGCAAGCGGCGAGCGGCTCACGAGCGCGACTTGCGCGCCCCCGCCCGCCGCCGTCAGCGCCGCGTACAGGCCGGCGGCGCCGGCGCCGACCACGGCGACGTCGGCGCGCAGGGGCTCGGGCTCCAAGGGGTCCATGGCGGCGCGCCGGTACCGTACCGGCGCCCGTGTCCGTAGCTCTCACCCATCCCTCCTCGCTCCTGCACGAGACCGGCATGGGTCACCCCGAGCGGGTCGACCGGATGCACGCCGTCCAGGCGGAGCTCGACCGGCACGACTGGTTCGGCTTCGAGCGTCACGAGGCGCCGCCGGCCACGGAGGAGCAACTGCTCGCGGTCCACACGCGCGAGCACGTGGACGCCGTGCGGGAGACGAGCGCGCGGGCGGGCGCCTTCGACCTCGACACGCCGACCTCGGAGGGCTCCTGGGACGCGGCGCTGCACGGGGCCGGCGGCGCCTGCGCGCTGGTGGAGGCGCTGCTCGAGGGCGGGGAGCGGGCCGGCTTCTCGCTCCTGCGGCCGCCCGGGCACCACGCGGAGCGGGACCGCGCGATGGGCTTCTGCCTGTTCGGGAGCATGGCCGTCGCGGCGCGCCACGCGCTCGATTCGCTCGGCGCGGCGCGTGTGTTCGTGCTCGACTGGGACGTGCATCACGGCAACGGGACGAACTCGATCTTCCACGGGTCGCGGGAGGTGCTCTTCGCGAGCATCCACCAGTACCCGTTCTATCCCGGCACGGGCCCGCTGTCCGACGTGGGCGAGGGCGACGGCGAGGGCTTCTCGATCAACCTGCCCGTGCCGGCGCGCGCCGGCGAGGACCTCTTCTGCGGTCTGGTCGAGCACGTGGTGCTGCCGGCTGCGCGCTCCTTCGATCCCGACCTGGTGCTGGTGTCGGCCGGCTTCGACGCCCACCGCGACGACCCGGTGGGCGGCTGCGCGCTCGAGACCGCCTCGTTCGCCGAGCTGACCCGGCAGGTGCTGACGCTGGGCAAGCCGGTGGGCTGCGTGCTCGAGGGCGGCTACGACCTCGACGGCCTGGCCGCCTCGGTGGCGGCGACGATGGACGTGCTGGAGGCCGGCGGCGAGCCCCGCACGCACCCGCGCGGCCCCCTGGTGGAGGAGGCCGCGGCGGTGGTCGGGCGCTACTGGGACCTGCGCGCGTAGAGGGCCTCGTCCACCACGCGCAGGATCCCCTCTCTCCGGGTCTCCATCGGGAAGGCCGTAAGGATGCGCTCCCGCGCCCGGGCCGCGGCATCGGGGCCCATCGCCAGGGCGCGGCGCACGCCTTCGGCCACCGCGGCCGGCTGCTGCGACTCGATCAGGACCCCGGCCTCGCCCACCACCTCGGGCATGGCGGTCACGTTCATCACGACCGGCACGCAGCCCGCCAGCATCGCCTCCGCCACCGCGAGCCCGAAGCCCTCGTGCCGCGAGGCCTGCACGTACACAGCGGCGCGCCGGTAGGCGGCGTGCAGGTCGTCGTCGGACAGCCAGCCGGTCAGCTCCACGTTCGGAGGGGCCGCCGCGCGCAGCTCGTCGACCGTGTCGTCGAGCCACTTGCCGGCGAACACGAAGCGCACGTCGGGCAGCTCGCGCGCCGCTCTGACGAACGCGAGCTGGCCCTTCTGGACGAGGGTGGTGCGGTTGATCGCGCCCACCGTGAGCGCCACGCGCTCCTTGGTCCCCGGCTCACCCTCGAACGGATCGGGCACGCCGTGGTGCACGACGGTCACTCGCTCGGGCGGGATCGGCGTGTTGCGCTCGATCTCGCTGAAGCTGTAGCTCGAGTTGGTGATCAGCCGGGTCGCGCGGCGGAAGATCCAGCGGCTGGCGTGCCGGCGCAGGCCGCCGCGCTGGTAGCCGTAGCCGATGTCGGGCATGCTGGCCGTGTCGAAGCCGCCGATCACCATCACGCTCGGCTTTCGCAGCAGCCAGGCCAGCGTGATCGGGAGGAAGGTGTGCCATGAGGCGAACCAGCCGAACACGACGTCGGCTCTGAGGACCGAGCGAACCACGCTCGGCACGTTGGGCACACGCCCCGGCTGGTAGAGGTCCTCGATCTCGAAGCGCTCGGCGAGGATCGCGCGGTCGATGGCGACGAAGCTCGCCTTGCCCGAATGGACGTAGAGGAGCCTCACGCTCGGGCGAGGCTCGGCTCGCGGGCCTCGACGAAGGCGCGGTGCCACTCGGACAGCTCGAGCAGGCAGAAGAGGATGGCCTTGTGGTCGGCGCGCCCGCGGCGGTGCTCGGCCACGAGCGTCGCCACCGCGTCGGGGCGGATCAGCTCGGCCAGCGGCCCGCCGGGCGAGTGGCGGCGCTCGACCTCCTCGCCCAGCGAGGCGCGCAGCCACTCGTCGTAGGGGGTGGCGAACCCATGCTTCGGCCGGTCCGCGATCCCCGGCGGGAGGATGCGCTCCATCGCCATCCGGTGGATGCGCTTACCCGCGCGCGGGCGGACGCGCATGCGGGCCGGGATGCGCTCCACGAAGCGCATCAGCTCCACGTCGAGGAAGGGCACGCGCAGCTCGAGCGAGGCGGCCATCGACATCTTGTCGTTGCAGATCAGGATGCCGTCGGGGAGGAACATGCGGGTGTCGAGGTAGAGGGCCTGGTCGAGCAGGTCGCGGCCCTTCACGTCGGCGAGGACGTCGTGCGCGAGGGCGAGCCGCTCGGTCTCGGCCTCCCTGGGCCGCCGCTCGCCGAGCAGTGCCTTGCGCACCGGGGCGTCGGTGATCTCGACCAGCCTGAGCAGCCGCTCGACGTCGCCCCTCCCCCCGAGCATGTGCGCGGCCCGGCGGGCACGGGCCGCACGGGGGACGGCGCGCGCGAGCGCCGCGGCCGGCGAGGCGAGCGCCGCGGGGGCGTGGCGGAGGCGCCCGAGCAGCGCGGCGGCCTGGTGGCGGCCGTAGCCACCGTGGGGCTCGTCGGCGCCCTGGCCGGCGAGCACGACCTTGACCCGCTCGGCGGCGAAGCGCGAGAGCTGGCCCAGGGCCGGCGCGGAGGGGATGCCGCATGGCTCCTCGAGGCGCGGGACAGCGGTCGCCAGCTCCGTGAGGAAGTCGGTCTCGGCCGTGGCCGTGGCGTGGTGCTCGGTGCCGATCAGGCGGGCGCTCTCGGCGGCGGCCTCGCGCTCGTCGAAGACGGGCCCGGCGCCGGGGAAGCCGATCGTGAAGGTGGTCGGGGGGCTGGGAGAGCGGAGCGCCATCGCGGCGACGACTGAGGCGGAGTCGACGCCGCCGGACAGGAAGGCGCCGTAGGGGACGTCCGACATCATCTGGCGCTCGACCGCGTCGGCGAAGCGCTCGGCGAGCGCGCCGGCCACGTCGTCGTCCGAGAGGTCGCGGTGGGGCGCGCCCGGCGGCGGGCGCCAGGTCTCGACCACGGGCGCGCCGTCGTTCTCGACGATGAGCGTGGAGGCGGCCGGTAGCTTGTTGACGCCCCTGAAGAGGGTCCGCGGGGCGGGGACGAAGCGGCAGGCGAGGTAGTGGTCGAGGGCCGTCCGGTCCACCTCGGGCTTGACCAGGCCGGCCTCGAGGAGGGCGCCGATCGCGGAGGCGATGGCCACACGCGTGCCGTCGCTCCACCAGTAGAGGGGCTTGACGCCGAACTCGTCGCGGGCGGCGACGAGCCGGTTCCTGCGCTCGTCCCAGAGCACGAAGGCGAAGATGCCGTTCAGCTGGCGCACGCACTGCAGGCCGTGCTCCTCGTAGGCGTGGACGATGGCCTCGCAGTCCGAGCCGGTGGCGAAGCCATGGCCGCGCTCCTCGAGCTTGGTGCGCAGCGTGCGGTGGTTGTAGATCTCCGCGTTGGCGATCAGGGTGACGGCGCCGTCCTCGGAGTCGAGCGGCTGGTCGCCCCCGGCGACGTCGATGATGGCGAGCCGGGTGTGGGCGAGCGTGACGGGACCGGTTCGCCTGACGGCCTCGCCGTCGGGACCCCGGTGCCGGAGAGCTTCGAGCATCCGCTGCGCGGCGTCCTGATTCGAGGCTCCCGCCGGGTCGAGAAGCGCGCCGATGCCGCACATCAGGGGTTGCGTCCCTTGCCGCCCATTCGGGCAGCCATCTTGACAGGGCGCTCCGTTGTCACCCTCCCTTCACGTTCGCGTCTGGAGCCGTATGCCGGCCCGGCGGACGATCGGCCTCCACTTCATCACCGACTTGGGAGGTCGAACGATGTACCGCCTGATGGGACGCATCCACGCCGCGCTCGCCGGCGCCCGCCGCGAGGCCGGCCAGGGCACCGTCGAGTACGTGGCCCTGATCCTGCTGGTCGCCCTGGTGATGGCCGGCGTGATCGCCGCGATGAAGGGCTTCCGCACCGACGAGGGCAAGGAGCTCGGCGACGCGATCATCGGAAAGATCAAGGACGCAGTGAGGAAGGTCCAGTTCTGACGGGGCGCGGCCGGGCGAGGCGCAAGTGTCCGATCCAGGTGCCCTATGTGGGCACCAATGCACGACACTCGAGGGCGGGCTGCGGCGCGTTCCGGGAGGCGTGACACCATTGGCCGTCGTGAGCGGACCCCGGTCACTGCCTGTCGCCGTCTTCGATTCGGGCGTCGGCGGCCTCACCGTCCTGCACGAATGCCTCGTGTCGCTTCCGCACGAGGACTTCCTGTATCTCGGTGACACGGCCCGCTTCCCGTACGGGGATCGCTCGCCGGAGCAGCTGCTCGGCTTCGCCCGGGAGCTCGCCGGGATCCTGCTCGAAAGAGGAGCAAAGCTGCTGGTGGTGGCCTGCAACTCGGCAACGGCCGCCGCGCTGCCGGCGCTGAAAAACGAGCTCGAGCAGCGCCTGCCCGTGGTTGCCGTAGTTCGCCCCGAATCCCGGCTGGCGGCGACAGCGACGAGAAACGACAAGGTCGGCCTGATCGCCACGCCGGCCACAGTCGAAAGCGGCGCCTACGCCCGGGCGCTCGCGGAGACGGCCCCGGAGGCCGAGCTGCACGCCGTGGCGTCGGCCGAGCTCGCCCCGCTGATCCAGGCCGGCGGCGACGTCGACCATCGCGTGCTCACCTGCGTCGAGGGAGCGTGCCGGCCGCTGAAGCGCGCGGGGGTCGACACGGTCATCCTCGGCTGCACCCACTACCCGCTCGTCCGCCCGGTGCTGCAGCGGGAGCTGGGCCGCGGCGTGTCGATCGTCAGCTCGGGCGAGGCCATCGCTCACGAGGTCGAGGCCCGCCTACGTGAGGCCGGAGTGGAGAACGACGAGGGCAGGCGCGGCGCCTACGGCTTCCTCGCCACCGGCGATCCGGAGGAGTTCCGCCGGGTGGGCACGCGGTTCCTCCAGCTCCCGATCGGGAACGTGGAGCACGTGGACGTGACGACGCCGATCGGGAAGCGGGCTGCATGAGCGAGCTCCGCAACGACGGCCGCTCGCCCGGCGACCTGCGCGACGTGAACATCGTGCCGGGCTTCGTCAGCACCGCGAGCGGGTCGTGCCTCATCGAGGCCGGCGGCACGCGGGTCATCTGCACCGCCAGCGTGGACGAGGAGGTGCCGCGCTGGATGTCCGGCAAGGGGCGGGGCTGGGCCACGGCCGAGTACGGGATGCTCCCCGCCTCGACCGGCGAGCGGAAGCGGCGCGACGTCTCGAAGGGGCGCCCCGACGGCCGCACCGTCGAGATCCAGCGCCTCATCGGCCGCTCGCTTCGCGGCGTTATCGACTTCGCGGGGCTAGGGCGAGCGCACGGTCTGGGTCGACTGCGACGTCCTCGAGGCCGACGGCGGCACCCGCTGTGCCGCCATCACCGGCGGCTACGTGGCGCTCGAGCTCGCCCTCCGCGGCCTCATTAGCGAGGGAAAGCTCGACCGCATGCCGCTCACCGGGTCGGTGGCCGCCGTCTCCTGCGGGATCGTCGACGGGCGCGCCCTGCTCGACCTCGACTACTCGGAGGACTCGAACGCCGAGGTCGACGCCAACGTGGTGATGACCGGCGACGGCGGCCTGGTCGAGGTGCAGGCCACGGCCGAGCGCACGCCGCTCTCGCGCGCCTCGCTCGACGAGCTGCTCGCCCTCGCAGCCGCGGGCATCGAGCGCCTCCGCGCCGCGCAGGAGCAGGCGGTGGGCGCGGCGACCGGCTAGCGGACGGCGCGGCGATGCGGCTCGTCCTCGCGACCAGGAATGAGCACAAGCTGCGCGAGCTCGGTCAGCTCATGCGCCCGATCGAGCTCGAGCCGCTGCCCGCCGAGGTCACGCTCCCGCCCGAGACCGGCACGACCTTCGCGGACAACGCCCTCGGCAAGGCGCGCGCCGCCGCGGCGGCCACCGGGCGCGCCTCCATCGCCGACGACTCCGGCATCGTGGCCGCCGCGCTGAGCGGCGCCCCCGGGGTCTGGTCCGCCCGCTTCGCGGGCGAGGACGCCACCGACGAGGAGAACCTGGCCAAGCTGCTGCGCGACGTGCCGCCCGACGGCGACACGCGCGTGGCCTACGTGTGCGCGCTCGCCTGTGTCGAGCCCGGCGGGCAGGAGCACGTGGTGCACGGCCGCTGCGACGGCAGGCTGATCCACGAGCCCCGCGGCACCGGCGGGTTCGGCTACGACCCCGCGTTCGTCCCCGACGACCACCCGGGCGAGCTGACGATGGCCGAGCTCACCCCCGAGGAGAAGGACGCGATCAGCCACCGGGGCCGCGCCGCGCGGGAGCTGCGCGGCAAGCTGCTCGAGGCCGAGGAGGCGGCGCGGCCGCGGGGCCCGCTGGCGGATCTGCTGCGGAGAGGAAGCGCCGGCGGGCGCCGGGCGGGGCGGTCCGAGAGGGGCGCGCGGTGAGCGTCGGGGCCGGCGAGGGTGCGGCCGCCGGCACGGGTGACGACGGCCCGCGCGGCGGCGGCGAGGGCCCGCGCGAGGGCGGCGAGGGCCCGCGCGGCAGCGACGAGCGCCCACCCTCCGGCGCCGGCGGGGATGTGGCGATGGTGGGCGCGACAGCCGAGGACCAGCGCGAGGCCCGCGCGCGCCGGCGCGCCGCCCTGCTCAGCGTCGCGGTGGCCGTGGTGCTGGTGGCGGTCAAGCTCGTCACCGGCCTCGTAACCGGCTCGCTTGCGTTCGTCGCGGAGGCGGTCCACTCGGGCACCGACCTGGTGGCCGCTCTGCTGACGCTGTTCGCCGTCAGGGTCGCGATCCGGCCGCCCGACCGCGAGCACCACTACGGGCACGGCAAGGCCGAGCACCTCGCCGCGCTCGGGGAGAGCGCCTTCCTCGTGCTGGTGTCCGGCTTCATCGCCTTCGAGTCGCTGAGGCGGCTGATCGACGGCGGCGGCCACGAGGTCGAGACCACGTGGTGGGCGTTCACCGTGCTCGGCGTCGTGATCGGGCTCGACGCCTGGCGGGCGGTGGCGAGCCGTCGCGCCGCGCGCCGCCACCGGTCCGCCGCCTTCGCCGCCAACGCGCTTCACTTCGGCTCCGACCTCGCCGGATCGCTGGCCGTGCTGATCGGCCTGATCCTCGTCGCAGGCGGCGAGCCGGCCGCGGACGCCGCGGCGGCCCTGTTCGTCGCCGCGCTCGTGGTGATCGCCGCGCTGCGGCTGGCGCGGCAGTCGGTCGACGTCCTCATGGACCGGGCGGCGGCGGACGCCGAGGAGCGCATCCGGCAGGCGCTCGACGGGATGGCCGAGCCGGTCGAGTTGCGCCGCGCGCGGGTCCGCCACGCGGCGGGGCGACACTTCGCCGACCTCGTCGTGGCGGTGCCGCTCGACGCCGGCGTGACCCAGGCCCACGCGACCGCCGACGCAGTCGAGGAGACCGTCGAGCGGGCGCTGCCCGGCGCCGATGTGGTTGTCCACGTCGAGCCGAGCGAGCCGAGCGGCGGCCTGCGGGAGCGGGCCACCGCCGCCGCGTCGAGCGTCCCGGAGGTGCGCGAGGTCCACAACGTCCGCGCCATGCACCTAGCCGACGGCTACGAGCTCTCGCTGCACGTGAAGCTGCCGCGGGAGCTGTCGCTGGCCGAGGCCCACGACGTGGTCGAGCGCCTCGAGACCCGCGTGCACGCCGAGCTGCCGGAGCTGAGCAAGGTGCACACGCACATCGAGCCGCTCGCCCGCACCGACTGGGGCCGCAAGCCGCCGAGCGGCGACACCGCCGCCGAGCGCGGCGCCATCGAGGAGACCGTCAGGCGGGTGACCGGCGCCAATCCCAGCGACGTCTCGTTCCGGGACGGCGAGCGCGGCCGCATCGCGCTCGTGACGATCGCGCTCCCGGGCGAGCAGCCGCTGCCGTCCGCGCACAGCCACGCCGGCGCGATCGAGGAGGCCGTGCGTGAACGGTGTCCCTCGCTCGCCGACGTGATCGTCCACACCGAGCCGGAGGAGGCCGCGGCGCCGGAGCCCAGGACGGGCTGAGCGACGCGCCGCAAAGCGCACCCGCTCGGCTCAGAGGAGGTTCACGGCCGCGGCCGCGCCCACCGCCAGCAGCACGCCGGAGTACCCGAGATAGCCGTTCAGGAGCAGGAGCAGGGCCGCCAGCAGGCAGACGCCCACCGTGATCAGCCACGAGATTCGCGAAAGAGGCACGCCGGTATTCTGACCTCGATGGCAGGGACGCTCACTCCCGAGCGGACCGCGGAGCGGCTCTGCGAGCTGTCGGCCGACGCCCGCGCGGCCGTGCTCTTGGACGCGGCGGGCTCCCTGGCGGGGGCCCACGGCGTGCCGGCCGAGCGCGCCGAGGAGCTCGCCGGCCTCGCTCGCGAGCTGTTCGAGGCGGTGGACCGCGCCGACCGGGACATCCCCGGCGGACCTCCCGAGCAGGTGGAGGCGCAGGTCGAGGGCGGCACCGTGTACGCCTCGCGCACGCCGCGCTGGACGCTCGCCATGGTCGGCCGGCGGGCGGCGCTCTCCTCGCTGATGCTGATGGACCTCCGCGCGGTTCTCGGCGAGCTCGAGGACGGCCGCACGATCCGGCGCTCGACGGCGGTTGAGGAGCCCGGCGCCGGGGAGGCGACCGAGGAGGAGGCCGCGGGCGAGTCGCCGATCCCGGAACTGGGGCGGGAGGCATGAAGGAGAAGCGCAAGGGGCCGATCGGGCGAGCGGCCGGATTGGCCGAGGGCGTGGCGGCGACCGTGCGGCGCATGCAGCGCGAGCGCGAGCCCCGCCTGCTCGTGTACGACGAGACGGGCTACGCGCGGCTCGTCCAGCCGAACGGCCGCGGCTACGAGCGCCTGCTGGACACGGCCGAGCGGATGGTCGCCCTCGTCGACGAGGCAGAAGCGGAGGCGAAGCCGCGCGGAACGGGGCGCGCCGACGATGCGGGGCCGCGCCGAGCGGCCCGAACGAAGGGCGGCGACGACGCAAAGCCGCGCGGGGCGGGCGCCGCGGACGCGAAGCCGCGCCGTGCGGCACGGACGAAGGACGCCGCGAACGCGAAGCCGCGAGCCACGCGCCGGAACAAGGACGCCGGCAGCGCGAAGCCTCGCGGCACGGGCCGCGCCGCGGGCGGGCGCCGCGCGCGCTCCACCGGGAGCGCCGGCGAGACGAAGAAGCCGCGCCCCTCGGCCCCCGGGGGCGACTCGTGACCCTCGTCGATCCCGCGCTCGCCGCGCGCGTCCTCGAGCGCTCCCTTTCTCGCGGCGGCGACTTCGCCGAGCTGTACGTCGAGGCTCGGCGGGGGTTCTCGATCTCGCTCGACGACGGTCGCGTCGAGCGCCCCCAGGGCGGCCGCGAGCGCGGCGCGTGCCTTAGGGTCGTGGTGGGCGAGTCCTCCTACTACGGCCACGTGGACGGCCACGCCGAGGAGGACCTGCTGCGCGTGGCCGGCTCGGTCATGCAGGCGGTTCGCGGCGAGCCCCGCACCCCCGCCGCCCTCGGCGCCCCAGAGCGGGCCGACGGGCACCCGGTGGCGGTCCACCCCGCCGACGTCGAGGCGGTGCGCAAGGCGGACCTGCTCCGCGCCTGCGACGACCACGCCCGGGCGGCCGCCGGCGAGGTGACGCAGGTGCGCGCGAGCTACGCCGAGTCGCGCCGCGAGGTCGAGGTCTTCAACTCCGAGGGACGGTCGGCCGCCGACGACCGCACCCGGGTCCGGCTCGGCGTGCAGGTGGTGGCCCGCCGCGACGGGCGCGTCGAGACGGGCAGCGACAACCGCGGCGGCCACGCGGGCTGGGAGCTGGTCGAGGCCGATCCCGAGGAGGTGGCCGGCAAGGCGGCCCGCCGCGCCCTGACGCTCCTCGACGCCGTGGACGCCCCGACCGGGCGGCTCCCCGTGGTGGTCGGCAACGGCTTCGGCGGCGTCCTGCTGCACGAGGCGGTCGGCCACGGCCTCGAGGCCGACGCCGTGCAGAAGCGCGCCAGCGTCTACGCCGGCAAGCTGGGCGACCGTGTCGCCGAGCCGTTCGTGACCGCCCATGACGACGGGCGCCGTCCCGGCGACTGGGGCAGCGACGGCATCGACGACGAGGGCACGCCCACCCGCCGCACGACGATGATCGAGGACGGCATCCTCGTGTCCTACCTGTACGACGTGCTGCGCGCCCGCAAGGACGGGGTCGCGTCGACCGGCAACGGCAGGCGAGAGTCGTTCCGCCACCTGCCGGTCCCCCGCATGACGAACACCTTCTTCGCCCCCGGGGACGCCACCCCGGACGGCCTGATCGGCGAGATCGGCCGCGGCCTCTACGCCGTCTCGTTCGGCGGCGGCCAGGTGGAGCCCGCCACCGGCGACTTCGTGTTCGGCGTGTCCGAGGGCTACCTGATCGAGGACGGGGAGGTGACCGCGCCGGTGCGCGGCGCCACTCTGGTCGGAAACGGCCTGGAGGCGCTCGCGGCCGTGGACGGGATCGCCGGCGACCTCGAGATCGCCAGCGGCTACTGCGGCAAGGCCGGGCAGTCGGTCCCGGCCGGCGTGGGCCAGCCGCACGTGCGCATCCGCGAGCTGACCGTGGGGGGCACCGCCACGTGAACCTCGAGGACGTGGCCCGCCGCGCGGTCCAGGCGGGCCTGGACGCCGGCGCCGGCGACGCCGAGGCCTGGGCCGAAGACGGAGTGAGCCGGCGGGTGCGCGTCTACGGCGGCGAGGTGGAGAGCCTCAGCGACGCCGGCGGCCGCGGCGTCGGCGTGCGCGCGTTCGTGGACGGCCGCTCGGGCTACGCCTACGGCACCGATCTCTCCGAGCCGGGCGTGCTCGAGGTGGCCAGGGCCGCCCGCGGCGCCGCCGAGGCCGCCGACGCCGACGAGCACGGCGGCCTCCCGGACGAGTTCGGCACCACGCCGATCGACGGGCTCGCCTCCACCGCGATGAGCGGCTGGTCGACCGAGCGCAAGGTCGAGCTGACGCTGGCCGTGGAGCGCGCCGCGCGCGCGCGTCCCGGCGTCACCCAGGTCGAGAACGCCGTGTACTCCGACGCCGAGGGCACAGTCGCCCTCGTCAACTCGCGCGGCTTCGCGGCCGGCTATGAAGGGACCCAGGCCTGGGCCTACGCGTCCGCCTTCGCCGGCGAGGGCGCCGACCTCATGACCGGCATGGGACTGGGCATCGGCCGGGACCCCGGCGAGCTCGACCCGGAGGCGATCGGCGCGGAGGCGGCCGAGCGCGCGCTGGCGCTGGTCGGCGCCCGCCAGCCCGAGAGCCGCCGCTGCCCCGTGGTGCTGGACGCCTTCGTGGCCGCCTCGTTCATCGGCTTCATCGGCTCGATGCTCTCCGCCGACGCCGTACAGCGCGGCCGCTCCCTGTTCGCCGACCGCGAGGGCGACGAGATCGCCGACCCGGCGCTCGCGCTCGCCGACGACTCCACCGACCCCGACGGCCCCGCGAGCGCGCCGTTCGACGGCGAGGGCTCGCCCAGCCGCCGCACGCCGCTGATCGAGGACGGGCGGCTGCTCACGTTCCTCTTCGACGTCCGCACGGCGCGCCGCGCCGGGCGGGCCACCACCGGCAACGCCAGCCGCGGCTCCTACCGGACGCCGCCGTCGGTCGGCACCGCCAACCTGATCCTCGAGCCCGGCAAGAGGAGCCTCGAGGAGCTCTTCCGGGAAGCGGGCGAGGGCCTGTACGTGACCGACGTCGCGGGCCTCCACTCGGGGGTCAACCCGGTGTCCGGAACGTTCTCGGTGGGCGCCTCCGGGAGGCTGATCGAGGGCGGGGAGCCCGGGGCCCCGGCGCGGGAGCTGACCATCGCCAGCGACCTCGTCTCGATGCTCAGGGCGGTGCGCGCGGTGGGGTCGGAGACGCGCTGGCTTCCGCTCGGCGGAAGCGTCAAGGCGCCGCCGATCCTGATCGGTGAAATGGCGGTTTCGGGGGCCTAGGACGCTGGAAAGGCTGTAACGAGCGCGCTTTTCCGCTCTAGAAGGGGGAAACTGCGTTCTGTCGTCCGTATGCGTTGTTACGTTGCGCGGGGTTAGTTGCCCCCGGCAAGGAGGGAAATCGTGACGAAGTCAGAGTTCGTGGATCAGGTGGCCGACCGTTCAGGCCTGGGCAAGGGCGAGGCGGACAAGGCCGTCAACGCCGTGCTCGACACCATCGAGGAGGTCCTGACGCGCGGTGGGGAGATCAACTTCACCGGCTTCGGGAAGTTCTCCGTGGCAGATCGAGGGGCCCGGCAGGGCGTGAACCCGCAGACCGGCGAGAAGATCCAGATCGCCGCCAGCAAGGTGCCGCGCTTCAGCGCCGGTTCCGGCCTCAAGAAGGCAGTCAAGACCTCCTAGCCCCTAGCCCCTGCAAACCGTCGCCTCGCGGCGTCCTCGGTCGCGGACAGGCTTAGCCTTGTCCGCTCCCTGCGTCCTTGCGAGGCTTGGTTTTCGGGGCTAGGGCGCGGGACC
Source organism: uncultured Thermoleophilaceae bacterium (assembly GCA_963835705.1). GTDB lineage: Bacteria > Actinomycetota > Thermoleophilia > Solirubrobacterales > Thermoleophilaceae > JACVRW01. Next base: position 81,677 of record CAWIGR010000012.1, on the reverse strand, counting down.
GGGACGGCTTGACCGGGGGTTCGCGACTGACCCATTTTTGCGATCGGCTTGCGGCGCTCGTTGAGGAGCGCCGCAGCCGCGTCGTGCTCGGCCTCGATCCTGATCCCGCCGCGCTTTGGCCCGAGGCGCTCGAGCGGTTCCGCGGCTCCGAGGAGGGCGGGCGCTTCGCCCGCTCCCACACCGCCGAGGCGGTGGTGGACCACTGTCGCGCCGCGATCGTGTCGGCCGGGCCCGCCTGCGTCGCGGTGAAGCCCCAGCTGGCCTGCTTCGAGCGGCTCGGCGCTCCCGGCTGGGAGGCGCTCGAGCGGACGATCGCGATCGCCCAGGATCACGGGCTGCTCGTCATCGCCGACGGCAAGCGGGGCGACATCCCCGTCACGGCGCGGGCCTACGCCCAGGCGCTCGTGGGGGAGACGCCCGGCCCGTTCGGGCCGGTGGCGGGCCTGCGCGCCGACGCCTTCACCGCCAACCCCCTGCTCGGCCGCGACTCGCTGGAGCCCCTGGTCGAGGCCGCCGCCGCGGCCGGCGCGGGCTGCTTCGTCCTGGTGCGCACCTCGAATCCCGGCGCAGCCGAGCTCCAGGACGAGGGCGAGCCGCCCCTGTACGAGCGGCTCGCGCGGCTGGTCGACGCGCTGGGCGCGGACCACACCGGTGACTCGGGGCTGTCGCTGGTCGGTGCCGTGACCGGAGCGACCCGGCCCGAGCTGCTCGCCCGCCTGCGCGAGCTGATGCCGCGGGCGGTCTTCCTCCTCCCGGGGGTCGGCGCGCAGGGCGGGCGGGTCGAGGATCTCGGCGCGGCGTTCGCCCCGCACCCGGCCGCGGGGCTGATCACGGCGTCGCGTTCGATCGTGAACGCGCACGCCGAGCGGGGCGGCGATCCCGCCGTCGCCGCTGCCGCGGCCGCGGAGGAGCTGCGTGCGGCGGCGTGGAGCCGCCTGGGCGGCCACTAAGCTCCGCCCCCGAAAATCCGCCCGCGCGCACCCGGCCGGAGCCGAGCGCCTGCGGCCGGGGTGTAGGGATGCCCAAGCAAGGACGACCACGACGAAGCCCGGCTCGCCTGCTCGCGCCCGTGGCGCTGCTGATTGCGATCGGCGCGGTGGCCTACGTGGTCTCCAACTCGACCGGCAGCGACGACGGGGGCGGCGACGACAACGCCAACCGAACCGTGGAGCCGCGCCCGCGCCAGGACGGGGGCCAGCAGCGGCGCAGGCCACAGCGCACCTTCTACCGCGTGAGGCTCAACGACACGCTCGGGCTGATCGCCGAGCAGACCGGGGTGCCGGTCGAGCAGCTCGAGGCTCTGAACCCGGAGCTCGACCCGCAGAACCTCATCGTCGGCCAGCGGATCCGGCTCCGCGAGTGAGGCGCCCGGCGGCGGTCATGCTCGCGCGGGCGGCACCCGTCCTCGCGTCGGTCGCCCTCGCGCTCGGCCCGGCGGGGCCGGCGTCCGCGCAGACACCGGAGCGGCCACCGCCCGTGCCGGGGGCCGACGCGGCGATCGTCGTCGACGGCCGCGACGGCGAGGTGATGTTCGCCAAGGACGCGGGGAGGCGGCAGTCGATCGCCAGCACCACGAAGCTGATGACGGCGCTGCTCACGCTCGAGGGCTCCCGGCCGACGGAGGTGTTCCCGGCGGCCGACTACGTCGCCGCGCCGGTGGAGTCGCAGATCGGCCTGCGCCCTGGCGAGCGCATGACCGTGCAGGACCTGTTCGAGGCGCTGCTCCTCGAGAGCGCGAACGACGCGGCCGTGACCCTGGCCGAGGGTGTCTCGGGCTCGGTCGACGTCTTCGTGGCCGACATGAACGAGCGCGCCGCCGAGCTCGGCCTCGACGACACGAGCTACGAGAACCCGATCGGATTCGACGACCCGCTCAACTACTCGACGGCGAGCGACCTCGCGGTGCTGTCGCGAGAGCTGCTGGGCCGGCCGCGCTTCGCCCGCGTTGTCGACATGCCGAAGGCCGAGCTCGAGTCCGGCGCCCGACCCCGCACGATCGACAATCGCAACACGCTCGTGGCCACCTACCCGTTCGTGACCGGCGTGAAGACAGGCCACACGCTCGGCGCGGGCTACGTCCTGGTCGGGTCCGCCAAGGGCCGCGGGGGCGCCAGGGTGATCTCGATCGTCATGGGGGAGCCGAGCGAGGCGGCCCGCGACGCCGACACGCTGAAGCTACTGCGCTGGGGCATCGGGCGCTTCCAGCGCGTGCGCGTGGTGGACCAGCGCCGCACGATGGCTCGCGCGGACATCGAGTACCGCGACGAGCGCGCCGCGCTTGTGGCCGCCCGCGACGCGGTGGTGACGCTGCGCGACGGCGAGCGCGTCAGGCGCCGGATCCGCGCTCCCGAGGAGCTCGAGGGGCCGCTCCCGGCGGGCTCGCGCGTGGGCTCGGTGGCCGTGTTCGTGGACGGCGAGCGGGTCCGTCGCGTGGGACTGGTGACGGCGTCGGATGTACCCGAAGCGGGCACGGTCAGGGTGCTAACTTCGGTGCTGGGCGTCCCCTTGACCCTCCTACTTCTCGCCGCCATCCTCCTCGGCGCCGCTCTCGTGGCGATCGGGCTCCGGGCGCGAGTCAAGCTGGTCAGACAATGATCATCACCGTCACGCTCAACGCCGCGATCGACAAGACGCTGGCCGTGCCCAACTTCCGGCTCGGCCGGCGCCACCGCGCCGTGGAGCAGACGGCGATGGCGGGCGGCAAGGGCGTGAACGTCGCACGTGCCCTGCGGGCGCTCGGACAGCCGGTGATCGCCACCGGCGTGGCGGGCGGGCCCACAGGCACCCGGATCGTCGAGCACCTCACCGAGGAGGGTATCCTCAACGACTTCGTGCGCATCCGCGAGGAGTCGCGCACCTCGACGGCCGTGGTGGACCCCACGAGCGGCGAGCAGACAGAGATCAACGAGCACGGCCCCCAGGTCTCGGACCAGGAGCTCGACCTGTTCGTCGACAAGCTGCTCTACCTGGCGCAGGGCGCCGCCGTATGCGTGTTCGCGGGCAGCCTGCCGCGCGGAATGGACGCAGGGCTCTACGGGCGGCTGGTCGAGGAGATGCGCCGCCTCGGGGTGACCACCGTGCTGGACTCGGAGGGCGAGCCGCTCCTGGTGGCCACCCGCCGGGGGCCGGACGTGGTGAGCCCGAACGAGCTCGAGGCCGAGGGCCTCGTGGGGCATGAGTTCTCGGACGAGGACGATCGCCGCCGCGCGCTCGGCGAGATGGTCGAGATGGGCGCGCGCGAGGGCATCATCACGCTGGCCGACGGCTGCCTGGCGGTGCTCGGCGAGGGGAGCGAGCGCTGCCTCTACCAAGCCACGCTCGAGCCGCTCGAGCCGGTCTCGTCGGTCGGCTCCGGCGACGCCCTGCTGGCTGGGTTCGTGGCGGCCCGCTACGGGGGGCGCGACCCGGAAGACTGCCTGCGCTTCGCGGTGGCCTGCGGGGCAGAGTCGACCCAGCATTTCGGCGCCGGCGTCCTCGAGCAACGGGAGGTACAGAGGCTGCTGCCGGAGGTGCGCGTGGAGACGTTCGAGGCCCCCGCAATTCAAGTGGGCTAACGTCCTGAGGGTCGTCCGCCGTCGACCCTAGGATGCCTCCATGGAAGTAGAGATCGGGCGCGGGAAGAAGGGCCGCCGCGCATATGGCTTCGATGACATCGCGATCGTGCCGAGCCGCCGCACGCGCGATCCCGACGACATCGACATCACCTGGATGCTCGGTCCCTACCGCTTCGAGCTGCCCCTGCTCGCCTCTGCGATGGACGGCGTCGTCTCGCCCGAGACGGCCGCGATCATCGGCAAGCTGGGCGGCCTCGGGGTGCTCAACCTCGAGGGCATCTGGACCCGCTACGAGGACGCCGACTCCGAGCTCGAGCGCATCGCCGGCCAGCCGAAGGAGATCGCGACCGTCGAGATGCAGCGCATCTACTCGGAGCCGGTCAAGGAGGAGCTGATCGCGGAGCGCGTGCGCGAGATCAAGGACGAGGGTGTGGTGGCGGCCGCCTCGCTCACCCCGCAGCGGGTGCGTGACTACTGGGAGATTGCGCTCGAGGCGGGCCTCGACATCCTCGTGATCCAGGGCACGGTGGTCTCCGCCGAGCACGTCTCCACGCGCTCCGAGCCGCTCAACCTGAAGGAGTTCATCCGCGAGATGCCGGTGCCCGTGGTGGTCGGCGGCTGCGCCTCCTACGCCACCGGCCTGCACCTCATGCGCACCGGCGCGGAGGGCGTGCTGGTCGGCGTCGGCCCCGGCGCGGCCTGCACCACGCGCGGCGTGCTCGGCATCGGCGTCCCACAGGCCACCGCGATCGCCGACGTCGCGGCCGCGCGCTCGCAGCACATGCTGGAGACGGGCGAGTACGTCAAGGTCATCGCGGACGGCGGCATGCGGAACGGCGGCGACGTGTCGAAGGCGATCGCCTGCGGCGCCGACGCCGTGATGATCGGCTCGCCGCTCGCCCGCGCCTACGAGGCGCCGGGGCACGGACACCACTGGGGCATGGCCACGTTCCACCCCTCGCTTCCGCGCGGCGCCCGTGTGAAGACGGCGCAGAACGGGTCGCTCGAGCAGATCCTGATGGGCCCGGCGCACGAGAACGACGGCACCTTCAACCTGATGGGCAGCCTGCGCACCTCGATGGCCACCTGCGGCTACGAGGACATCGCGGCCTTCCACAAGGCCGAGGTGATGGTGGCGCCGGCGCTCCAGTCGGAGGGCAAGCAGCTTCAGCGCGAGCAGGAGATCGGCATGGGGGCCACCTCGGCGGCCGCGCCGGCCCCGGACGCCGCGCTCACCGTGGAGTGACGGCGGCCCCGACCAGAGCCTGGCGGCGTCCTCGGTCGCGGACGGGCCCAGCCCTGTCCGCTCCCTGCGTCCTGGCCAGGCTGGGTCCTCGACTCGCCGTGGACGAGGTCGTGGTCCTCGACTTCGGGGGCCAGTACTCCCAGCTCATCGCGCGCCGGGTGCGGGAGTGCGGCGTGTTCGCTGAGCTGCTCCCGCATCACGTGGCGGCCGAGGAGGTCACGCGCCGGCGGCCGCGTGGGCTGATCCTGTCCGGCGGCCCCGCCTCGGTTTACGCCGACGGCGCGCCAAGGCTGCGCCCCGAGCTGCTCGATCTCGGCGTGCCGGTGCTCGGCATCTGCTACGGGATGCAGGCGATGGTGCTCGAGCTGGGCGGCCGCGTCGAGGGGGCCGAGGTGGGCGAGTTCGGCCGCTCGAGGCTCACTGTCGAGCGGCATGGCCGGCTGCTGCGCGACACGCCGGCCGAGCAGTCCTGCTGGATGAGCCACCGGGACACGGTCTACGAGGCCCCGGCGGGCTTCACGGCGCTCGCGGCGTCGACCGAGTCGCCGGTCGCGGCGCTCGAGAACGCCGAGCGGGGCCTGTACGGGATCCAGTTCCACCCCGAGGTGGTCCACACCCCGTACGGCACGCAGATCCTGGAGACGTTCCTGCGCGACATCTGCGGCTGCGACATGTCGTGGTCGGCGGCGTCGGTGGTGGAGGAGCAGGTGGCCCGGATCCGCGAGCAGGTGGGCGACGGCCACGTGATCTGCGGGCTGTCCGGCGGCGTGGACTCGTCCGTGGCGGCCCTGCTGACCTACCGCGCGGTGGGCGATCAGCTCACCTGCGTGTTCGTGGACCACGGGCTGATGCGAAAGAACGAGGGCAACCAGGTGGTGGCCGCCTTCCGCGACGAGTTCAACGTGCCGCTGATCGCGGTGGACGCCGAGGAGCGCTTCCTGGGCCGCCTGGCCGGGGTGAGCGACCCGGAGCGCAAGCGGAAGATCATCGGCGAGGAGTTCATCAGGGTGTTCGAGGAGCAGGCGCACCGCCTTGGCAACCCGCGCTATCTGGTGCAGGGCACGCTCTACTCGGACGTGATCGAGTCCGGCGGCGGCACCGGCGCGGCCACGATCAAGTCGCACCACAACGTGGGCGGCCTGCCGGAGGACCTCGAGTTCGAGCTCGTCGAGCCGCTGCGGATGCTGTTCAAGGACGAGGTGCGCCAGGTGGGCGCCGAGGTCGGCCTGCCCGACAAGCTCGTCTGGCGCCAGCCGTTCCCGGGCCCGGGCCTCGCGATCCGCGTGGTGGGCGGCGGCGTGACGAAGGAGCGGCTCGAGATCCTGCGCGACGCCGACGCGATCCTGCAGGACGAGATCCGCGGCGCCGGCCTCTACCGCGAGCTATGGCAGTCGTTCTGCGTGTTGCCGGGCGACCTGCGAAGCGTCGGCGTGCAGGGCGACGAGCGCACCTACGGCTACGTGGTGGTGATCAGGGCGGTGACCAGCGACGACGCGATGACCGCCGACTGGGCCCGGCTTCCGTACGACCTGCTGGAACGCGTCGCCTCGCGCATGATCAACGAGATCGCGCAGGTGAACCGGGTGACGCTCGACATCACGTCGAAGCCGCCCGGCACCATCGAGTGGGAGTAGGCCGGCGTCGCGCCCGCGCTCCCGGTCTCATTCCTCGGAAGGCCCCTCGTTTCGGGTGGCGACCTCGCCCAGACGCCGGTGGAGCTTTTCGCGGAGCTCGCCGGGGTCGTAGTCGCGCTGGGCCCGGCGCTTGCGGGCGACGACCACGCCGGTGGCGGCCACGCCCGCGAGGCCGGCGACTCCGATCAGCTTCCAGGGCACCCGCACGGCCCGTAGGTTACGGCCCCTGAACGGCGCGACCTTGACTCTCGACGACGCCGTCGCAACGGCGTCCACCGGCGACATCTGGCTGTTCCGCGGCCGGGCGCTTGCCGACGTGGCGATCCGCGCGGTCACGAACAGCCCGGTCAACCACGTCGGCATGGTCGTCGCCCTCGACGACCTGCCCCCGCTCCTGTGGCACGCAGAACTGGGGCGCTCGCTGCCCGACGTCTGGACCGGTGAGCGCCAGCGAGGCGTGCAACTCCACCTGCTTGGCGAAGCCGTCGAGACGTGGAAAGAGCGCTACCGGCAGCGGGCCTGGGTACGCCAGCTCGCCGGCACGATCGAGCGCCGCCACGAGGACCGGTTGATGGAGGTCATCGAGCGCTTCGACGGCCGGCCGTTCCCCAAGATGGCGGGACTCGTCCGCCAGTGGGCGACCGGCCGGCTGCGGCGCCGCTCGTCGTCGCTGGAGACGATCTACTGCGCCGAGCTGGTCGCCACGACCTACCAGCACATCGGATTGCTCCCCGGCCGGCGACCGGCGAGCTGGTACGACCCCGGACGCTTCTGGAGCGGCGACCGCATCGAGCTGGTCGCACCGTTTGCCCTCGGCGGCGAGATCGCAGTGCACTGACGCTCCACCGTCCACGAGCCCTCCATCAGCTTTCCGCCGCGGCCGCGAGCTGGTCTACGAGCGCGCTGGGCGAGCGGGTGGGCGCCGTCGGCCGGGAGCACGGCATAGAGCGTTCGGTGGGGCGCCGGGTGGCGCAGCGCGGGCAGGGCAATCCCGGGCAGCTGGGCGCGCTCGAGCAGCTGCGGCGTGAGCGAGACCGCCAGCCCGGCTGCGGCGATTGCGCGTGCCGCGAGTGGGTCGCGCGTGAGCATCACGAGGCGGGGTTCGAACCCGGCGGCGCGACATGCGTTGACGACGATGCCGTCGGGCGATGGTGCCGTCCAGGGCTCGTCGGCGAGCTCGCGCAGCGCGATCTCCTCGTCGCCGGCCAGGCGGTGATCGGCGGGCAGCAGGGCGACCATGGGCTCCTCGGCGAGGTCGATGCGCCGCAGCCCGTCGTGGTCCCGCCGCGGCGCGACCGCGTCCTGGAAGCAGACGGCGGCGTGCAGCCGCCCCGCCTGAACGGCCTGCACCAGCTCGGCGAGCGTGCCTTCCTCGGCCGCGACCTCCAGCTCGGGCTCCTGCGCACGCAGCGCGGCGACGGCGGCGGGCACGATCGTGGCCAGCGCGCTGGGGAATGCGCCCAGCCGCAGCGCACGGCGCTCGGCGACGACGAGCGCATCCATCTGCGTGTCGGCGAGCTCGAGCCGCGCCGCCAGGGCGTCGGCGTGCGCAAGCAGCAGGTCGCCCGCCGGCGTGGGCACCGTGCCGGCGCGCCCGCGCACGAGCAGCGCCGTGCCCAGCTCCCGCTCCAGCGCGCCCACCTGCTGGGAGACCGCGGGCTGGCTGAGCGCGAGCGCATCGGCGGCGCGTGAGAACGAGCGCTGACGGGCGACCTCCCTGAAGGTGAGCAGCCGGCGCGGGTCGAGCATCCATTCAGCTTATCGGTATGGCAGAACCATGATTTGAACTTATGAAACGCGAGGCGCATCCTCTGGCCATGGACCCGATTCACATCACCTTCGCCCGCGACGCCTCGAGGCGAGCACTGCTCGGCGGGCGCCTCGACGACCCGGTCGTGCCCGACTCGCCCAGCCTCGTCACCCGCGCGCGCCGGGCACTCGCCCGCGCGGCGGGCGGCGGCCGACCGCCCGCAGCGCCCCCAAGGACGCACGGGGATCCGGGGTGTACAGCAGCGGCGCCCCGCTTGGCCGCCGGTGATTGGCTTCGGCCCACATAGGCTTGCCTCGTGGCGATCAAATCTGGGGCGACCCTTCTGGAGCGTGAGGCCGAGCTCGCGGAGCTGGAGGATGCGCTCGGCGCCGCCGAGGCCGGCCGCGGCAACGTGGTCCTGCTCGAGGCGCCCGCCGGACTGGGCAAGACGAGCCTGCTGCGGGCGGCCTCCGAGGCCGCCGCCGAGCGTGGGTTCACGTGCCTGCGCGCGCGGGCCGGCGAGCTCGAGCGCGACTTTGCCTACGGGTGCGTGCGCCAGCTGCTCGAGCCCGCCGTGGCCAGGGCCGAGGGCGCTGAGCGCGACCGCCTGTTCGGCGGAGCGGCCGCGCTCTCGCAGCCCCTCTTCGTGCCGGCGGAGCGACTGCCCACCGCCGGCCGCCGACGGCGCCTTCTCGATGCTCCACGGGCTCTACTGGCTGCTCAACAACATCGCCGACGAGGGCGCCGGTCGCGCTCTGTTCGTCGACGACCTCCACTGGGCCGACACGGAGTCGCTTCGCTTCCTCAACTACCTGGCGCCGCGCCTGGACGGCCTGGCGCGTCGCGGTGCTCGCCACCACGCGTCCGGGGGAGGGCGACACGGGCGCGATCGCCCGGCTGGCCGCCGCCCCCGAGACCACCGCGATCGGCCCGCGGCCGCTCAGCGCGGCGGCCACCGCCACGCTGTGCGAGCGCAGGCTCGGCGCGGACGTGGCGCCCGAGTTCGCGGCGGCCTGCCGCGAGGCCACCGGGCGGCAACCCGTTCTTCCTCGAGGCGCTCCTCCGCGAGGCGGGCGAGCGGGGCTTCCCGACAGACGCCGGCGGGGCGCAGCGCGTGCGCGGGATCGGCCCCGCGGCTGTGGCCCGGGCGGTGCTGCTGCGCCTCGACGGGCCGGCCGGCGGCGGCCGGCGCTGGTGCGGGCGCGCGGCGGTGCTCGGCGACGGCGCCGGCCCCGCCGAGGCCGCGCGCGCTCGCCGCGGTACCCGAGCCGGAGGCGGCGCGCGGCCGCCGACCTGCTCGCCGCGCATCGCGATCCTCAAGCCGGCGGACCGGCTCGAGTTCGCGCACCCGATCGTGCGCGAGGCGGTCTACGCCGACATCGGGCCCGCGCGAGCGCGCCGAGGCGCATGCGCGCGCCGCGCGGATCCTCGCCGACGGCGGCGCGCCCGACGAGCGGATCGCGGCGCAGGTCGTCGAGGCGGAGCCGGCCGGCGATCCCGAGCGGGTGGCCCTGCTGCGCCGGGTCGCGGCCGGCGCGCTCGTGCAGCGGAGCGCCCGCGGCGGCCGTGGCCTGGCTGCGGCGCGCGCTGGCGGAGCCCCCGCCGCCGGAGGCGCGGGCGGAGGTCCTGCTCGAGCTCGGGTCCGCGGAGCTCCGCCTCGGCGCGCCCGAGGCCGCCGAGCACCTCGCGGCGGCGGCCGGCCTGCTCCGCGACGACCCCGGTGCAGCTCGCGATGTCGGTGCGCCAGCTCGCCCTCGCGTTGACCATCACGGGCAAGGCCGACCGGTCCGTCGTCGCGCTCGAGGCGGCGATCGAGGTGCGTGGAGCCGATGGACCGCGAGCTCGCCGCTGCTGCTCGAGGCCGAGCTCGCATCGCACGCGCTGCAGGCGATCGTCGAGACCCGTGGCGCCGGCGGCGGGGCGGCTGGAGCGTCGCGGCGACCTCGCCGGGAAGACACCCGGCGAGCGCCTCGTGCTGGCGAGCCTCGCCTGCGAGCGCGCCCGGGCGAAGCGAGTCGGCCGCTGAGGCGGCGGCGCCACCTCGAGGGCGCCCTCGCCGAGCGGCCGCCTGCTCGCCGAGCAGGACGTCGACGTCGGCGGGCCCTTCTACGACCTCGTGATCGGGCTCCTCGCGACGGACTCGCTCGACATCGGCCGAGCGCGGCCTCGACCGGGCGCTCGCCGACGCGCGGGAGCGCGCGTCGATCCCGGCCGATCGCGTACCTGACGCGCCGCCGTGGCTGGGTCTCCCTGCGCCGCGGCGCGGTCGCGCAGGCCGAGGCCGACGCGCGGACCGCGCTCGAGCTGCTCACCACCCACGGCATCCCGCTCGGCCTGCCGTCCGCGCTGGGGCTGCTGGTCGCAGGCGCTGGTCGAGTGTGGCGAGCCCGACGCGGCCGCTGCGGAGCTGCGCGGCAGCGGATCTCGGCGAGGATCTCCTGGCCGGCCTCGACCAGCAACTTCCTGCTTCGAGGCGCGGGCGCTCCTCCGCCTAGGCGCAGGGCCGCACGAGGGAGGGGCTCGACGACCTCGTCGAGTTCGGCCGGCGCGACGAGCTGTGGGGCGTGGCGAACCCGCTCGCGTCGCGCTGGCGCTCGCGCGCCGCGCTCGCGCTCGTGGCACTGGGCGAGGCGGAGGAGGCACGCGCCGCTGGCGGCCGAGGACCTCGAGCGGGCCCGCCGCTGGGGAGCTGCCCAGCGGCATCGGCATGGCGCTCCGGGCCGACGCGCCTGGTCGGACGGCGCGTCCGTGGACCGCCTCCGCGAGGCCGCGGACGTGCTGGCCGGCTCGCCGGCGCGGCTCGAGCACGCTCGCGCGCTCGTGGACCTGGGCGCCGCGCTGCGGCGCGCCAACCGCCGCGCCGAGGCCCGCGGCGCGCTGGAGGAGGGGCTGGACCTGGCCGAGCGCTGCGGGGCGCGGGCGCTGGCCGAGACGCGCCCGCACGGAGCTGCGCGCCGCCGGCGGCCGCTCGAGCGACCCGTACGGCGACCGCGCTCGCGCAGCTGACCGTGTCAGAGCGTCGCGTGGCCGAGCTTGCGGCCGAGGGGCGCAGCAATCCGGAGATCGCGCAGGCCCTGTTCGTCACCCGCAAGACCGTCGAGACCCACCTCGGCCACGTCTACCGCAAGCTCGACATCGGGGGGCGGGGCGAGCTTCCGCAGGCCCTCACCGGGCCGTGATCTCAGGGACCCGAATCGGGGAGCTCCCCGACGCCGGGGGGCTCGGGCGGCCGTAGCTTCGGCCGCATGAGAGATCACACCAAGCCAACACTGGTCATCAGCAGCACCGGCAAGACGGGCCGCCGGGTGGCGGAGCGGCTCGAGGCGCGCGGCGTGCCCGACGCGCAGCGGCTCGCCGTTCGGCGGATCCGCCGTTCGACTGGGAGAACCGGGATTCATGGGCGGCGCGCGCTCGACGGCGCCGGCGCCGCGTACGTCTCCTACTACCCGGACATCGCCATCCCCGGCGCGGTGGAGGCGGTCACCGCCTTCGCCGAGTCCGCATTGGAGCAGGGCGTCCGGCGGCTCGTGCTGCTCTCCGGCCGCGGCGAGGAGGAGGCCCAGCGGGCCGAGCGCGCCTTGCGCGAATCAGGCGCCGACTGGACGATCGTGCGCTGCAGCTGGTTCAGCCAGAACTTCAGCGAGGGCGTCTTCGCCGAGCATGGTGGCGACGGGCGAGGTCGTGCTGCCGGCCACGCTCGGTCCCGGAGCCGTTCCTCGACGTCGACGACGTCGCCGACGTGGCGGCCACGGCGCTGGCGGAGGACGGCCACGAGGGCCAGGTCTACGAGCTGACCGGCCCGCGCTTGCTGACCGTTCGAGGAGGCCGTGGGCGAGATGGCGGCCGCGGCCGGACGCGAGATCCGCTACGTGCCGGTCACGATCGAGGAGTACGCAGCCGGAGCGCGGGAGCAGGGCGTTCCCGACGAGGGCGTCGAGTTCCTGACCTACCTCTTCGGCGAGGTGCTCGACGGCCGCAACGCGTCGCTCACCGACGGCGTGCAGCGGGCGCTCGGCCGGCAGCCGCGCGACTTCTCCGACTTCGCGCGCGAGGCCGCCGCGACCGGCGTGTGGAACGACCCGGCGAGGGTCGGCTAGGGCTCGATCCCCAGCTCGCGCAGCGCCTCGCCGGGCTCGCGGAAGGACTCGTTGCGAAGCAGCTTGCCCTCCTTCAGCGTCCAGATGTGGTCGGTGCGCTCCGAGAGGAACAAGCCGCTCTCCTTGCCGCGCACGTGCATGCTCATCACGATCGCCACCCGGCCGTCCTCTCCGGGGACGATCCGGTGCACCTCCACGCGCCACTCGGCCCAGGCGGAGGCGATGTCGTCGAAGTACTCGCGGATCCCGGGATGGCCCAGGTACCTGCGCCCGCTGACGGCGAGCACGGAGAGGAACTCGATCTCCGGGTGGCAGACCTCGAGCGCGGTCTCCACATCACCGGCGGTGACCGCCTCCGAGAACACGCGCACGGGCCGCTCGCCGGGGGCTTCCATCCCGCGCAGTATGCACTTGCGCGCGGGTTTACCCTGGATATTGCGATGCCCTTCGTCGCCTATGTCCACGCCGAGGATCACGAGCCTCGACCGGAGGACAGGCGGCCCTGGGAGCCCAACTGGCGGGTCTGGCGCTGGATCGTGGCGGCGGGCTTCTTCGCCTACGCCGCGACCCGCACCACCGGGGCCGTGGAGGCGCTGCTCGTCTTCGTCGTGTTCGGGCTCGTCTGCCGGGCCGCGCTCGAGGCGCTCCCGAACGGGGACGGCCTGCGCGAGTACCGCCAGTAGAGCAACCGGGGGCTCGCGCCCCCGGACCCCGCCGATTCCTGGCCGGCCGCTCCTAGTCGGGCCAGAAGCCCTCGACGAACTCCACGTCGGCGCGTGGGTCGTCGGACTTCACCGAGCACATGATCAGCACCGCGTCGTCCGGGCCGTCGTTCCAGACCGAGCGGGTCACCTGCTGGGAGATGCGCACCAGGTTCCCGGCGCTGACGTCGAAGATCTCGTCGTCGAGCTTGAACTGCAGCGTGCAGGACGCCACGAAGTAGATCTCCTCCTGGGCCTTGTGCCGGTGGCCGTAGCTGCCCTTGCCGCCGGTCTGGGCCAGCATGCGCCGCCAGGTGAAGGACCCTGCTCGTTCCCCAGGTCGCTCGCCGAGCTCATGCGCATCTCGCCCGATAGTCCCCGAGCACGTCGGGGATGTCGTGCAGCCGCCGGATCGCGTAGCCGGCGATTAGGACCAACTGTCCCAGGCCTGGAGGGCGGGGAGCGGGTCGAACGGGGCGCCCCCGTCATACCAGCCCGGCGCGCCCCAGAGCTCGAAGTGGAGGTGGCAGCCCTGCGCGTTGCCGCTGTCCCCGACCGAGCCGATCCGCTGGCCGGTGAAGACCCGGTCGCCCGGCTGGAAGGGCGAGGGCTCGGCGAGGTGCATGTAGACGTAGTCGACGTCGCTGCCGTCGCCGTCGATCACGATGTAGTGACCCGCGGCGGCGTGGTACTGCTCGAACTTCACCCGCCCGCCGCGAGCGGCGACCATCCGGGTGCCGCAGGCCGCGAAGACGTCGTGGCCCTGGTGCGAGTGCCCCGACCGTCCCGCGCCGAACCCCGAGCCGCTGGAGCCGTAGTCGTGCCTGCCGCGGATCGGGAAGACGTGGTCGTACAGGTCGAAGGCGTCGCGCTCCAGGTCGCCCGTCTGCGCGCTGCGCGCCACGGCGCCGGTCTGGGTGGCCGCGGTGAGGCGGAACGAGTAGCGGCCGGGCACCGCGGCGCCGCGCCCCAGCCGGCCGCTCCAGCTCACGCTCTGCACCACACCGGGCGCGGGCGGGGCGGGGGCCCAGCTCTTCACGACGGAGCCGTCGGTGCCGCTCACGAGCTCTACGGTCAGCGCGGACGGAACCGGGCCGCTGACGCGGTAGGAGAAGGTCACGGCGCGGCGAGCGCCGACGTACGCCTTTGTGCGGCTGGTGCCCGTCTCGATCACCGGCGCGCCCGGGTCCACCGGGCCGGGCACGGGGCTCAGGACCGCGCCCGGAGCGGGAGGAGGCGGCGGGACGATCATCAGCGGCGCCGAGGGGGGCGAGCCTGCGCCCCGTGCGGTGGTGACGCTCACCGGGCCGGCCACGGCGGCGCGCGGCACGCGGGCGCGGAGCAGGGTGTCGCTCCCCGCGTGGACGGGCGTGGACACGTCGTCGCGCTTGCCGTAGCTGCCATGGAAGACGACCTTCCTCGCAGAGGCGAGGCCTGTCCCGGTGATCCGCAGCGCGCTGCCGACCTGTGCGCGCTTCTTAGTGGCGCACCGGCTGACGCAGCTCACCTTCACGACATTCGGCTGCGCGACGTAGACGCCGCCCCCCGCGCGCGTCTGCGCAGCGGCCGCCGGGGCCAAAGCGCCCAGGCAGAGAACGAGCACGCCAACGCAGCGGCCCGCGGGAACGTGGGTTTGTCGCAACTCCTCCGGCCTCTCTTCTTCCGGCCTACGGGGTTAGCTGACGGGCTCGCGCCTGAAGAGCGGCGCTACCTCCGGGACAGTCCGGTGGATTCGCCCCTCGAAGACCTGGTTCGACGGCCTCCGAACGGTTCCCCCGCTCCCCTCCGGCTACGGCATTTGGCCGGTGGGGACTCGGCAGGCTATGAATGACGGCGGGCACTATATACCCGCCATGGGCGTATCGAAGCTCTACACTCTTCTGCCCGGCCGCCCCCGGCGGCCCTTCTTGACATGAAGACCTACGTGGCGACACCCGAATCGCGCGAGCGCAACTGGCTCGTCGTCGACGCGAACGGCCAGACGCTCGGCCGCCTCGCGACGCGGATCGCCGACGCCCTGCGCGGGAAGCGCAAGCCCGAGTACACGCCGCACGTGGACGTGGGCGACTTCGTGATCGTCGTCAACGCCGAGAAGATCGCGGTGTCGGGCAACAAGCGCGCGGAGAAGCGCTACTACAGGCACTCGGGCTACCCCGGCGGCCTGCGCAGCCGCACGCTCGAGGAGATGCTCGCGCGCCGCCCCGAGGAGGTGATCCGGCTCGCGGTGAAGGGGATGCTGCCGCGCAACCGGCTGGGCCGGGCGCAGCTCCGCAAGCTGAAGGTGTACTCGGGGCCGGACCACCCGCACGCCGCGCAGAAGCCCGAGCCGATGGAGGTACCCAGCTGATGGCCGAGGAGCGCGACGACCTGCCCCAGGAGCCGGAGTCCGGCGCGCCGGAGGACGAGGCTCGCGAGAGCGAGGCCGTCGGCCCCGAGATCGAGGGCATGGAGGACCTGGTGGCGCAGAGCGGCGCCGGCCAGGCCGAGGAGCCCGCGGAGGACGCGGCGGAGCCTGCCGCGGAGCAGGACGCCGCCGGCGAGGAGCCCGCGGCCGACGAGCCCGCTCCGGAGGAGCCCGCTGCGGAGCAGCCGGTCGCTGAGGAGCCGGTCGCGGAGGAGCCCGCTCGCGGAGCAGCCCGCCGCCGAGGAGAGCGCGGAAGGGGAGGCCCCTGCGGAGGACGTCCCCGCCGAGGATCGCTCCGAGCGCGAGCGCCGTCCCAAGCGGGACAAGCGCCAGGACAAGGCCGAGGAGGAGGTCATCCCGGGCATGCACCTCGAGCCCGACCTCGTGCTCGAGGAGGCGCCGCGCGAGGAGAGCGAGTTCGGGCAGTACGCCGAGGCGGACGAATTCGACTCCGCCGAGGCGGGCGACGCGGAGGTCGCGGAGGCTCCGGCGGAGCCCGAGCCGGTCGTGCGCACGCCGCTCGAGCTCGCCGCCGACGCCCGCTACAACGCGACCGGCAAGCGCAAGAGCGCGGTCGCGCGCGTGATCCTCAAGCCGGGCGAGGGCACCTACAGCGTCAACGGGCGGCACCTCGACGAGTACTTCCCCCGCGTCAGGCTCCAGCGGATGGCCCGCCAGCCGCTCGAGGCGGCGGGGTACCAGACGCGCATGGACGTGGTCGCCCGCATCCATGGCGGCGGCGTCTCGGCCCAGGCCACCGCGCTCCGGCACGGCATCGCCCGCGCGCTGGTGGAGGCCGATCCCGCCCTGCGCGGCGAGCTCAAGCGCCGCGGCTACCTCACGCGCGACCCGCGCGTGAAGGAGCGCAAGAAGGCCGGCCTCAAGAAGGCGCGAAAGCGGCCGCAGTTCTCGAAGCGCTAGCGCGGCCTATGCACGGCGGCGGGCGCCTCGCGGTGGGGGGCGGCCCCCGCAACCTCTTCGGCACGGACGGCGTCCGCGGCGTGGCCGGCGAGTTCCTCACCGCCGAGCTGGCGACCGCGCTGGGGCGCGCGGCCACCCGCATCGCGAGCGCCGAGACGCCGCAGGTCCTGATCGTCAGGGACACGCGCGAGTCGGGCGAGATGCTCGAGGCGGCGCTCGCCGCCGGAGTGGCCGCGGCCGGCGGGCACGCGCTGCTCGGCGGGGTGCTCCCCACCCCCGGCGCCTCGCTGCTCACGCTCCGCTTCGGCTTCGACCTCGCCGCGGTGGTGTCCGCGTCGCACAACCCGTACGCCGACAACGGGATCAAGTTCTTCGGACCCGAGGGCACCAAGCTCGACGACGGCCAGGAGGCCGAGATCGAGCGCCTGATCGACGAGCCCGCGACCGGGCCCATCGGGCGAGTGCGCGAGCTGCACGGCGCCCCGGGCGACTACCTGCGCGAGCTCGAGGCGCGCTTCGCCGAGCTCGACCTCTCTGGCCGCCGCGTGCTGCTCGACTGCGCGAACGGGGCCACACACCGCGTCGCGCCGGAGATCTTCCGGCGTCTCGGCGCGGAGGTCGACGCCGTGGCGGTCGAGCCCGACGGCCGCAACATCAACCATGGCTGTGGCTCGACCCACGTCGAGGAGCTCGCCGCCCGCATGGACGGCCACGACGTGGGATTCGCCTTCGACGGCGACGGCGACCGCGTGCTGGCGGTGGACCGCAACGGGGTGGTCGTCGACGGCGACGAGCTGATGGCGCTCGCCGCGGTGCATCTGCGCGCGCTCGACCGCCTGCCCGGCCCCGGCGTGGCAGTCACGGTGATGACCAACTACGGCTTCCACAGCTCGATGCGCGAGCACGGGGTGGAGGTTGCAAGTACCCCGGTGGGCGACCGTCACGTGCTGGCGGAGCTGCTGAGGCGCGGCTGGGCGCTCGGCGGCGAGCAGTCCGGGCACATCATCGACACCGGCTTCGTGCCGGCCGGAGACGGCACGGCGGCAGCCCTCCTGGCGCTCGAGGCGCTCGGCGAGCGCGACCTCGCCGATCGCGACGCGATGGAGAAGCTGCCCCAGCGCCTCGTGAACGTGCGCGTGGCCGACCGCGACGCGCTCGAGGGCGCGGCGGAGCTGTGGACCGCCGTGAACGAGGAGTCGGCCCGGCTCGAAGGACGCGGCCGCGTGCTGGTGCGGCCGTCGGGGACCGAGCCGCTCGTGAGGGTGATGGTGGAGGCCCCGCGCGAGGACGAGTGCCAGGAGATCGTTGATCGCCTGGCGAACCTCGTAAAGGCAGAATTAGGCTGACGAACCCCTCATGTGCGGAATCATCGGATACGTAGGACCGCGTGAGTGTCGCGACCTCCTCATGGAGGGGCTGCGGCGGCTCGAGTACCGCGGCTACGACTCGGCCGGCCTGTCGGTGATCCGAAACGGCTCGGTCGGGAGCGTCCACGCCGTGGGGAACCTCGAGCGGCTGCGCGACGCGCTGGCCTCCACCAACGGCGACCTGAGCGGCTCGACAGGGATCGGCCACACGCGCTGGGCCACCCACGGGCGCGTGACGGAGGCAAACGCGCATCCGCTGCGGGACACGTCGGGCCGCGTACACATCGTGCTCAACGGCATCGTCGAGAACTGGGCCGGGCTGCGCGAGCGACTGATCGCGGGCGGCGCCGACTACACCTCGGAGACCGACGCCGAGGTGGTGGCGCACCTGATCGCCGAGCACCTTGTGGAGACCGGCGACCTGGCGGAGGCGGTGCGCCTTGCGTACAACGAACTGCGCGGCCACTACGCCTTCGTCGCGATGTCGGCCGACCACCCAGGCGTGATCGTGGGCGCCCGCAAGGAGTGTCCGCTGGTCGTGGGGCTGGGTGACGGCGAGAGCTTCATCGCCTCCGCGATCCCGGCATTCCTGGCCGAGACGCGGCGCGTGCAGCTGGTGCAGGACGACGAGATCGTGGAGATCACGCCCGAGGGCGCGCGCTTCATCGAGCCCTCCGCGGGCGGCCCGATCGAGCGCGAGGTGGACGAGGTCGACTGGGACGACGAGGCCGCCGAGAAGGGCGGCTACGAGACCTTCATGCTGAAGGAGATCCACGAGCAGGCCGACGCCGTGGCCGAGACGCTCGCCGGGCGCCTGCTCGACGACGGCGTCGAGCTGGGCGACATCGGGATCTCGGACGACTTCCTGCGCGACGTGCGCCGCGTGATCATCGTGGCCTGCGGCACGTCGTACCACGCCGGGCTGGTGGGCCGCTACGCGATCGAGTGGTGGGCCCGCAGGCCCGTGGAGATGGACATCGCCTCGGAGTTCCGGTACCGCAACCCGGTGCTGTCCGAGCGCGACCTCGTGATCGGGATCTCGCAGTCGGGCGAGACGGCGGACACGCTCGCCGCGATGCGCCTGGCGCGCGACCGCGGCGCCAAGGTGCTGGCCGTGACCAACATCATGGGCAGCCAGGCCACCCGCGACGCCGACGGCGTGATCTTCACCCGCGCCGGCCTCGAGATCGGGGTGGCCGCCACCAAGACGTTCGTGGCCCAGGTGGCCGTGATGCAGCTCTTCGCTCTGAAGCTGGCCGGCCTGCACGGCACGCTCGAGCCGGAGGTCGTACGCGGCCTGGTCTCGGACCTGCGCCGGATGCCCCACCTGATCGCCGAGATGGTCGACGAGATCGAGGAGCCGGTGCGCGAGATCGCCCGGCACTGGCAGGACGCCGGGTTCTTCCTCTACCTCGGGCGCCACGTGGGGCTGTCGATCTGCCTCGAGGGAGCGCTGAAGCTGAAGGAGATCTCGTACATCCCCACGGACGCCTACGCGGCCGGCGAGATGAAGCACGGGCCGATCGCACTGCTCGACGAGCGCACCCCGGTGGTCTGCGTGGCCACCGACTCCCCGGTGCTCGACAAGGTTGCGTCGAACATCGCCGAGGTGCGCGCCCGCGGCGCCCACGTGATCGCGGTCGTGACGGACGGCACCGAGGTGGACGCCGAGGAGTCCATCGCTATCCCGCGCACCGATTGGCTGCTCCAGCCGACCCTGGCGATCATCCCGCTGCAGTTGCTGGCGTACTACATCGCCCGCGCGCGGGGGCTGAACGTGGATCAGCCGCGCAACCTGGCGAAGACGGTCACGGTCGAGTAGGTAGACTCGCCCCACGGGTCGAGCGTCCGCTCGACCGAAAGCAGTGCTCCGCGTTTCCGCAGTCGTTGCCTTCGAGCACCCTCCGCGTTTCGCCGTGCACATACCCCGGAGGGGGACAGAATGGCTACAGGAACCGTGAAGTGGTTCAGCGACGACAAGGGCTTCGGCTTCATCACGCCGGATGAGCCCGGCAAGGACCTGTTCGTGCACCACAACGCGATCCAGAGCAGCGGCTTCAGGTCACTGAACGAGGGCGCGAAGGTGAGCTTCGACACCGAGCAGGGCCCCAAGGGCCCGGCGGCCGCGAACGTCCAGACGCTCTAAGGCGCAGACGGATGGCGTCTACCAGCAAGCGCAAGACCACCATGGCGAAGCTCAACCGTGAACGCAGGCTCGTCGAGCGCCGGCTCGAGAAGCAGGCCAAGAAGCTCGCGAGGAAGCGGGCGTCGGCAGAGCGCCCACGGGAGGATTCACCGGACGGTCCTCACACGTCCGCGTAGGCGGGCGTCAATCGACGGGCACGGCCGACCGCAGCGGCGGGAAGTCGCCGAGCAGGCGGTCGGCCTCGACCTGATAGATCGTGACCGGCTCGGGCAGGCCGCGGAAGCGCCAGGCGCCGAGCTCCCTGAGGGCCACCCCGTCCGGGAGCACGTCGAGCACGACCGAGCGGACGGCACCGGAGACGACGATCTGGCCGCCGTGGGCGGAGAAGCAGATCCTGGCGGCGGCGTGGACCGAGATCCCGACGTAGCCGGTGTCCGTCAGGGCCGGCCGGCCGCGGTGAAGGCCGATGCGGATCCGTACGTCGTCGACCCCGTCGGGCCAGCCGCCGTCCTGCATCGCGCGCTGGGTGGCGAGGGCGGCCCTCACCGCGTTCGAGGCGCGGTCGAACACCGCGAAGGTGTCGTCGCCGCGGGCGGACACCACGTGGCCGCCGGCTTTCCGCACGGCCGCGCGCACCCGCTTGCGGACGTCCGATAGCACGACGGCGTACTCGTCGCCCAGGCGGGCGAGCAGCTCGGTCGATCCCTCGATGTCGGTCAGCAGGAAGGTGACGTTGCCCGTCGGCAGCTTTCGCTGCGGCTGCAGCTGGGAGCTGATGAAGCCGATCGGCATGATCCCGTGCTTCTTGGCCGCCCGGAGCAGCCGGCTGCGGGCCCTGTCCCGCGCGGCCTCGTCCTCGAACGCCACCTGGCCGAAGCGCGCGAGGGCGTTCCTGACGTGCGAAGCATCATGGATCGGCAAGCGCCGCTTGCCGCTCGAGTCGATGTAGGCGAACGCGCTGTCAGGAAGCTGCGCGCGCTCTCTTGCGCTCAGCGTTGCCATGCGTATCGGACACGCACCACCACCCGCGCCGGCCGGGGCGGCGGCGCCAGCGAGATGAAGTCCCGCACCGATGCGGCGTGCTCGCAGAAGCCGCAACCGAGCGGGTCGGCCGGCGAGAGCGGGGAGGGGGGCGGAGCGATCGGGGCGTCGCATTCGGGGCAGGCCAGGGTGCCGACTGCCAGGACCGAGGAGGTGGACGTCCTGTACCTGCGAATCCGGACGTCGCCGCGCCCGGCCGGTTCCGGCCGCACCGAGTCCGGTCCGTCGATTCCGCGCTGGAACGACACGGCATCGAGTCTAGGGAGGCCGGCGGCGCCACCTATTCTCCGCGGGTGGTGGCGGAACGGGATCCGGTCTTCGAGCCGGAGCACTGGGGGGACGATCCGAGGCTCGTCGAGCTGCTCGGCGAGCAGGGCGCGGCCCAGTTCCGGGCCCTGTTCGACGGCTTTCCGGAGGCCGTCGGCGTGCTGTGGGCGGTCCGCGACGACGACGGGCGGATAGTCGACTTCTCGTTCGGGTACGGGAACCCGTCGATCCTGCGCGCCTTCCGGCTGCCGGCCGCGACGCGGGACCGCTACACCTTGTTGGAGGCGCTTCCGCCGATGCGCGGGAGCCGCGCCTTCGACGCGTACGTGAGGGTGTGCGACTCCGGCGAGTCGTGGGTCCACGAGGTCACCTACGACACGCCCTTCGGCGACGGCTACATGCTCGGTACCTTCGTCGAGCGGAGCGCGAAGCTCGGAGACGGGCTGGTCAACTTCCTCACCGACGTCACCCGGCAGCGGCGCATGGAGGCGGAGCTGCGCAGCTACGCGGACGTGGTGGCCCACGACCTCAGCGAGCCGGTCGCGGGCATCGCGCTGCTGGTCAGGATGCTCGAGCGGCGCGCCGAGGAGCCGCCGTCCCTCGACGTGCTGCGACAGCTGCGCGACGGCACCGAGCGTGCGCGCGACCTCATCGAGGGCGTGCTCGTGTACGCCCAGGCGGGCGAGCTCAGCACCGAGCAGGTGGCGCTGGGGCGGCTGATGGCCGAGGTGGAGGAGGATCTGCGTCCGAGCCTGGAGGCGGCCGGGGCCACGCTCGAGATCGGGGAGCTGCCCGAGGTCGAGGGCGATCCCCGGCAGCTGCGCCGCGTGTTGCAGAACCTCGTCGGCAACGCCGTGAAGTTCCGCGGCGCCGCGCCCCTGAGGGTGGAGGTGTCCGCGCTGCGCGACAGCCAGGAGTGGGTGGTGACGGTGCGCGACAACGGGACCGGGGTCGACCCCGACCAGGCGAGCCGGATCTTCGGCATGTTCTCCCGTGCCGACACCGCGACGCGGGGAGCGGGGATCGGGCTGGCCGTGTGTCGCCGCATCGTGGAGGCCCACGGCGGGCGGATCTGGGTCGAGGCGGGCGAGGACGGCGGCAGCGCGTTTCGCTTCACCATGCCGCTCTGACGCGCTCCCTTGGTAGCTTGCGCCGCCGTGAGCGTCGGCATCGACCTCCTCGAGGTGGACCGCCTGGAGCTGGCGCTCGCGCGGAGGCCGCGGCTCGCCGAACGGCTGTTCACCGAAGCTGAGCGGGAGTACGCGTCCACCCGGGCGCGGCCCGTGATGCACCTGGCCGCCCGCTTCTGCGCGAAGGAGGCGGTGGCGAAGGCGCTGGGGCTGACGGCCTGGAGCTTCCGGGACGTGGAGGTGATCGCCACGGGAGCCGCGCCCGAGATCAGGCTCAGCGGGAGCGCTGCCGCGCGGGCGGCCGAGCTGGGCGCCGTCGTGACCGTGTCGCTGACCCACACCGCGACGCTGGCCGCCGCGGTGGCCGCGGTCCGGTGAGGGACTGGCTCGACCCGCTGTTCGAGGCGGACGAGATGCGCGCGGCCGACGCGTGGGCGATCGGCGAGCAGGGCGTGCCCTCGCTCGATCTCATGGAGCGCGCCGGCATCGGGCTGGCCCGCGTCACCGCGGCCGAGGCGCGGCCCGGGCCGGTGCGGGTGGTGGTGGGCAAGGGCAACAACGGGGGCGACGGCTTGGTGGTGGCCCGCCTGCTGCGCGAGGACGGCCACCAGGTCGACGTGCTGGCGGCGGCCGACCTGAGCGACCTGCGGGGCGACGCGCGCGTGAACCTCGAGCGGCTTCCGGGCGCCGCGCCGGAGCCATTCGCCCCCGACCGGCTGGACGGGTCCGGCGCCGTGGTCGACGCGCTGCTCGGCACCGGCTTCGAGGGCTCGCCGCGCGAGCCGCTCGCCTCGGCCATCGCGGCGATCAACGCGCAGGACGCTCCGGTGGTGGCCTGCGACGTCCCCTCGGGCGTCAACGCCTCGAGCGGGGAGGTGGAGGGGGAGGCGGTGCGCGCCGCCGCCACGGCCACCTTCCACGGTCCCAAGGTCGGGCTGTACATCGAGCCGGGCAAGGGCCACGCGGGACGGGTCGTGACGGTCGAGATCGGCATCCCCCGCGGTGCACCCGGAGCGGCGCAGGCGGGCCTTGTCTCCGAGCGGGTGCTGGAGCTCTTCCCGCGCCGGTCGCGCAGCGGATCGAAGTTCGCCTCGGGTGTCGTGGTGGTGGTGGGCGGATCGATGGGACTCACCGGCGCGCCGACCATGGCCGCCCGCTCGGCCGCGCGAGCGGGCGCCGGGTACGTGCAGGTGGCGGTGCCCGGGCCGGTGCAGCCCGCCGTGGACCTGCGGCTGCTGGAGCAGATGAGCCGCGGACTCCCGGACGCGAACGGGTTCCATACGCCGGAGGGCGTGCAGGTGGTGGAGGAGATGGCCGAGCGGGCCGGCGCCGTGGTGCTGGGCCCGGGCCTCGGCCGCGACGAGGGCGCGCAGGAGTTCGCCCGAGGCGTCGCGTGCGGCGTCCGGGCGCCGCTGCTCGTGGACGCCGACGGCCTGAACGCCCACGCCGGCCGGCTCGAGCTGTTTCGCGGGCGGGAGGCGCCGACGGTGCTGACCCCGCACGAGGGCGAGCTCGGCCGTCTGCTCGGGCGCGACTCGGAGGAGGTGGCGCGCCACCGCCTCGCCGCCGCCCGCGAGGCGGCCGAGCGCAGCGGCTCCGTGGTGCTCCTGAAGGGCGACGACACGATCGTGGCGCTGCCGGGCGCAGAGGTGGCGGTCAACCCGGGCGGCACGCCGGCGCTCGCCACGGCGGGCACCGGCGACGTGCTGTCGGGCCTGATCGGGGCGCTGCTCGCGAAGGGGCTCGAGGCCTTCGAGGCAGCCTGCCTGGGCGCGCTGGCCCATGTGCTGGCGGCGCGGGCCGCAGCAGAGCGCCTCGGCGCGGACCACGCGATGGCCGGCGACGTGATCGATGCGCTGCCGCACGGATTGACGAAGAGATGATCCGGGGGCTCGCGCCCCGGACCCCCCGCTGATGCATGGCCGGCTTTCGGTAGCCTCACGCACCGAAATGGCCGCAGTCGTGCGCGACATCATGGATTCCGAGCCCGCGACGGTGCGGCCGGACACCACTGTGGAGGAGGTCGTGGCGACGATGCGCCAGAACGAGCTCCCGGGCCTGCCCGTCGTGGACGGCGAGGGCGCCCTGGTGGGGATCGTCACCGAGGCCGACCTCGTCCTGCCGGACGACGACGGCGACCTGCACATACCGCACTACATCAACCTCTTCGGCGGCACCATCTTCCTCGAGCCGCTGAGCCGCTTCGAGAAGCGGCTGCGCAAGGCGTTCGCCTCCAACGCCGCCGACATGATGACCTCCGAGCCCGACACGGTCTCGCCCGACACCACCGTGCAAGAGGCCGCGCGCATCATCCACGAGTCGGGTCACAACCGCCTGCCCGTGGTCGAGGACGGGCGTCTCGTCGGCGTGGTCACGCGCGTCGACGTGCTCGGCGCGCTCGCCGCGTGAGCGGGGTCTCGCGCGCGCTCGCCCAGGTCGACCTAGGCGCGATCGAGCGCAACTGCGCCCGGCTGCCGAAGCCGCTGTGCGCGGTCGTCAAGGCAAACGGCTACGGACACGGGCCGGTGGCGGGCGCGGCGCTCGCGGGCGGGGCCGGCTGGCTGGCGGTGGCCACCGCCGGCGAGGCGCGCGACCTGCGGGAGCAGGGCGTGGACGCACCGGTGCTCGTGATGGGCGCCCTCAGCCGCGAGGAGGTGCGGCTGGCGATGGAGGCCGAGGCCCACGTGGTGGCCTGGACCGGCGAGGTCGCCGATGCGGCGCCGCGCGTGCACGTGAAGCTCGACACCGGGATGGGGCGGCTCGGCACCAAGGACCGGGACGAGGCGCTCCGGCTGGCGGGACGGCCGAACGTGACCGGTCTCATGACCCACTTCGCCACCGCCGACGAGCGCGGGGACGACCTGTTCCCAGCCCAGCTCGACGCGTTCCGGAGCTTCGTGGAGGCGGTGGGCCGCGACGACCTCGTGGCGCACGCCGCCAACAGCGCCGCGGCCCTCCGCGACCCGGCTTCGCACTTCGACATGGTGCGTTGCGGCATCGCCATCTACGGCATGGACCCGTTTCACGAGGACCCGGCCGCACACGGACTGGAGCCCGCGCTCTCGCTGCACTCCTGGGTGGCCGCCGTGCGCCGCTTCGAGCCGGGCGACTCGGCGGGCTACGGCCGGCGCTGGACGGCCGAGGAGCCCTGCTGGGTCGCGACGGTCCCGATCGGCTACGGCGACGGCTGGCGGCGCGGGCTCACGAACGACTGCGACGTGCTGATACGCGGCCGCCGGCATCCGGTGGTCGGCACCGTCAGCATGGACAACGTGACCGTTCGGCTGGGAGCCGGCACCGACGTGGAGGTGGGGGACCCCGTGGTGCTGATCGGGCGCCAGGGCGAGGAGCTGATCCTGGCCGAGGAGGTGGCGCGGCGGCTCGGGACCATTAACTACGAGGTCACCACAGGCCTCCTGCCGCGGGTGCGGCGCGAGCACGTGCGGTGAGCGACACGTGGATCGTCGGAGGAGCCCTGCGCGACGAGCTGCTGGGCCGGCCGGTGCGCGACGTAGACGTGGCCGTGGCGGGCGACCCCGCGCCGGTGGCCCGCGCGGTCGCGGACAGGGTGGGCGGCCCGCTGTTCCAGCTGTCGGAGGCCTTCGGCGCGTGGCGGGTGATCGACCGGCGCGGCCGTCAGGTTTGGGACTTCTCACCGTTGCAGGGAGAAACGATCGAGGACGACCTCCGCAAGCGGGACTTCACCGTGAACGCCATGGCGCGCGAAGCGGGCGTCGCCGACGGCCTCGAGCTCGCGGCGGGCGAGCTGATCGACCCGCTCGGCGGACGCGCGGACATCGAGGCGCGCGTCCTGCGCGTGCTCGGCCCGGAGGCCTACGAGAGCGATCCGCTGCGCGCGCTGAGGCTGCCCCGCTTCGCGGCCGAGCTCGGCTTCGAGCCGGATCCCGAGACCGAGCGCCTGACGGTGGCTGCGGCGCCCGGTGTGGCGAGCGCCGCCGGCGAGCGCGTCTTCGCGGAGCTGCGCCGCCTCGTGATCGCGGACGGCGCGCTCGCGGGCGTGGAGCTCGCGGACCGTCTCGGCCTGCTTCGGGCCGTGCTGCCCGAGCTGAGCGACCTGCACGACGTGGAGCAGTCGCGCTACCACCACCTCGACGTGTACGACCACACGCTCGAGGTGCTCGCCATGCAGATCGGCCTCGACGGCCGCCTCGAGGAGCTGTTCGGGGCGGACGCCGAACGCCTCAGGCGCATCCTCGACGAACCGCTCGCCGACGAGCTGACGCGGGGGCAGGCGCTCCGCTTCGGCGCTCTGCTGCACGACATCGGCAAGCCGGCGACCCGCCACACCAGGCCGGACGGCCGCGTGACCTTCATGGGCCACGACCGGCTCGGCGAGGAGATGGTGCGCGCGGTCTGCCGCCGCCTCCGCACGAGCGAGCGCCTGGCGCGCTTCCTGGAGGGCCTCACCCGCCACCACCTGGTGCTCGGCTTTCTCGTGCACGAGCGCCCGCTCGGGCGGCGCGAGGTGTACCGCTACCTGGCCCGCACGGGCCCGGTCGAGGTGGAGGTCACGCTGCTCTCCTGTGCCGACCGGCTCGCCACCCGGGGCCGGCGCGCCGAGGAGGCCACCGAGGCCCACCTCGAGCTCGCGCGAGAGCTGATGCGCGCGGCGCTCGACTGGCGCGAGCACGGCCCGCCGCCCGTGCCGATCCGAGGCGACGAGCTGGCCCGCGAGCTCGGCATCGAGCCCGGTCCCGAGCTGGGCCGGCTGCTCGCCGAGCTGGCTGAGGCCGCCTACGCGGGCGAGGTGACCACCCGCGACGAGGCGATCGCGGTGGCGCGTAGGCTGCGCCCATGATCGTCGACTGCGCCGTCTACGAGGAGGGACGCCGCCGCGACGGAGCGGTGCCGGTGCACGAGGCGATGGAGGCCTGCCGCCAGCCGGGAGCCTTCACCTGGATCGGGCTGTACGAGCCGACCGAGGAGGAGTTCGACTCGATCCGGCGCGAGTTCGACCTCCACGAGCTGGCCGTGGAGGACGCCATCCACGCCCACCAGCGCCCCAAGCTCGAGGTCTACGGCGACATGGTCTTCATCGTCCTGAAGACCGCGCGCTACGTGGACCCCGAGGAGGTCGTGCGGCTCGGCGAGATCCTGATCTTCCTCGGCCACGACTACATCATCACCGTCAGGCACGGCGAGGCGAGCGAGCTGAAGGACGTGCGGCAGGGCCTCGAGGAGGATGCCGACCTGCTCGCCCACGGGCCGGGCGCGGTGCTGCACGCGATCGTCGACAAGGTGGTCGACGACTACAGCCCGGCGCTCATCGGGCTCGGAGAGGACATCGACGAGATCGAGAACCAGGTCTTCTCGGGCGAGCGCGGCAACCCGGCCGAGCGCATCTACAAGCTCAAGCGCGAGGTGCTCGAGTTCAGCCACGCGGTGGGGCCGCTGGTGGATCCCGTCAACCACCTCGCGGAGGGGCGGTACGAGGTGATCCACGAGGACGTGCGCACCTATTTCCGCGACGTGAACGACCACCTGCTGCGCACACACGAGCAGCTCGAGAGCTACCGCGACATGCTCACGAGCGTCCTCTCCGCCAACCTCGCCCAGGTCACGGTGCGCCAGAACGAGGACGTGCGCCGGATCTCGGCGATCGTGGCGATCCTGGCGGTGCCGACGATGATCGCCGGCATATACGGGATGAACTTCGATCACATGCCGGAGCTCGGGTGGACGTTCGGCTACCCGCTGGTGCTCGCCGTGATGGCCACGATCTGCTTCGCGCTGTACCGCTACTTCAAGCGCGTCGGCTGGCTTTAGCCGGTAGCTTGCGCGGCCATGCCCGACGACTGCATCTTCTGCAAGATCGTGGCGGGCGAGCTGCCCGCCGAGGTCGTCCAGGAGGACGACCACACGATCGCCTTCATGGACCTCAACCCGTGGACGCGCGGCCATGCGCTGGTGGTGCCGCGTAACCATTCCAAGAACCTCTACGAGGCGCCCGACGAGGACCTCCGGCACGCCGCCGAGGCGTCCAAGCGGCTGGCGATCACCATGCGCGAGCGGCTCGGCTGCGACGGGGTCAACCTGCTCAACTGCTGTGAGCCCGCCGCCTGGCAGACCGTCTTCCACCTGCACGTGCACGTGATCCCGCGCTACGACGACGACCCCCTGCAGCTGCCGGTGCGCCCGCGCGAGGCCGAGCGCGACACGCTGTCTCAGGTTGCCGCAGAGCTCCGCGGTGGCTAGGGCCCGCCTCGAGCGCGACGGCGATTTGGGCGTCCTCGTCCTCGACGATCCGCCGCTCAACCTGTTCGGCCGCGAGATGGTCGCGGACATCCTCGCGGCCCTGGACGAGGCCGACGGCGTGCGCGCGCTCCTCGTCAGGGCGGAGGGTGACTACTTCACCGGCGGCGCGGACGTGAACGTCTTCGACGGCCTCTCGGCGGCGGACGCCGAGGAGTTCGTGGCCGGGCTGCTTGGCATCACCCACCGGATCGAGGACTTCCCCTGTCCGACACTCGTCTCGGTGCACGGTCTGTGCCTGACCGCGGGGCTGGAGCTGTCGCTCGCCTGCGACCTGATCTGGGCGGCCGAGTCGGCGCAGTTCGGGCTTGTCGAGGCCGTGGTGGGGCTCACGCCGCTGATGGGCGGCACACAGCGGATGGCCGAGCGGGCCGGCCCCGCCCGGGCGCGCGAGTTCGTGATGAGCGCCGGGCTCTACGACGCCGCCACCCTCGAGCGCTGGAACGTGCTCAACCGCGTGCTGCCCGACGGCGAGCTCGCGGAGAAGTCGCTCCGCTTCGCGAAGCGCCTCGCGGCAGGGCCCACGCGGGCCCACCACGCCACCAAGCGCATCGTCCGGGCTCAGCTCGATCACGGCGTGCGGGGCGCCGACGAGCGCACCGCGGCGATCGGCGCGCCCCTGTTCGAGACGGAGGATCTGCAGGGCGCGGTGAGGTCGTTCCTGGCAGACGGGCCGGGCAAGGCGAGCTTCACCGGCCGCTGACCTCCCTCCGCCCTCCGCTCTTGGTAGCGTGCGCTCCTGTTGGGCCGGCGGAGGCCGGCGTAGTCAGCAGATTGCAGGTGCATCGGGACTCGCAGGACCGGGCACACGCAGGAAGGGGCATCAACGTGCCTACGGGAACCGTGAAGTGGTTCAACGACGAGAAGGGCTTCGGCTTCATCACTCCCGATGATGGAGAGCGAGACCTGTTCGTCCACTACAGCGGCATCGACGGGCAGGGCTTCAAGTCCCTGGCGGAGAACTCGAAGGTGGAGTACGAGGAGGAGTCGGGCGACAAGGGCCCCAAGGCGGTGAACGTACGCCTCATCTGAGGCGTCCGCCGCTCGTGCCCAAGGAAGAGAAGATCGAGATGGAGGGCGAGATCGTCGAGGCCCTCCCGAACACGATGTTCAAGGTCCAGCTCGACAACGGGCACGAGGTCCTCGGACACATCTCCGGCAAGATGCGGCGCCACTACATCCGCATCTTGCCGGGTGACCGGGTCAAGATCGAGCTGTCGCCGTACGACCTCGACAGGGGACGGATCACCTACCGCTACAAGTGAGCGAACGGCGCAACTCGCCCGCTAGCCGAGTGTTGGAACCCCGGCCATGAAGCCACTTCTCCTGGTGATAACCGTCTTGGCCGCCGCGCTCGCGCTGCCGGCGCCGGCGTCCGCGCGCATCGTCGAGCTCGGCTCGGTGGCTGACGCGGCCAACCCGAGCTGTCCCGCCGACCCGTGCGAGGCCGCCGTGCGTGTCACCGCACTCCAGGGACGCTCAGCGGGCGGGCCCAAGAACCCGTACTACATCCGCCGGGACGGGTACATCGTCGCGTTCACGCTCAGTCTCGCCCAGCCCACCGCCGAGCAGGTCGACTTCTTCAACGACAACTTCGGCTCGCCCGCCCAGGTGCGGCTGTCGGTGCTGCGCCGCGGCGACACTCGCAAGACCCGCCTGAACTACAGGCTGTTGAGCCAGACCGAGCTGTTCGACGTCGACGACTACTTCGGATCCAGCCCGACCTTCGTGCTGCCCGAGCCGCTGCGCGTGCGGAAGACGAACTGGATCGCCATCACCGTGCCCACCTGGGCGCCG
This sequence comes from uncultured Thermoleophilaceae bacterium, assembly GCA_963835705.1. Lineage (GTDB taxonomy): Bacteria > Actinomycetota > Thermoleophilia > Solirubrobacterales > Thermoleophilaceae > JACVRW01. Next base: position 51,349 of record CAWIGR010000012.1, on the reverse strand, counting down.
ATCTTCGCCAACAACCTGACCAAGGGCGACTGGTGGCGCTCCTCGCGGGCGAAGAACAGCTGCGACCCGCCGCGGAGCCTGCGGCAGTTCGCCCTCGGGGAGCTTCGCTCGGTCAATGTGTTCGGCTGCACGTACGGCGGGGCGCGCCTGCTCTACACCGCCACCTACGTGCCGGACCCCAAGCCGACCAGCGACACCGGCACCCCGTAGCGCCGCTGGCACTTCCCGGGGCCTCCCGACCGCGCTAGCATCGACTTCGTGACCACCGAGGGGTGGATTTTCATGGTCGGCTTCCGGGTCTTCGACGTCGGCTTGCTGATCGTGTGGCTGATCTGGTTCTTCAGGCTGCGCGAGGACGACGACGACTCGAAGGGCGACGACGGGGGCGGGGGCGAGGGCCCAGATCCCGGTCCGGGCAAGGACGGCCCCGGCGGCGACGGCATCCGGCTCCCGCTCGGACGCTGGGGGCTCGGCCGCGGCCGCGACCGGTCCCATGACCGCCCCGCCCATCCGGCCCGCAGGCGCGGGGCGGAGCCGCCGATCACGACACCGCTGCCGTCACGCGTGCGCAGGCCGAGATCGCCGGTGCCGACCCATCGCCTGAGAGCATCCGGGGCTCACGCCCGGGACCCCCGCTGATTCCTGGCTGCCCGCCTATCGCCTAGCCGCAGGCCCCAGGATTCTCGTTGCAGAAGTCCTCGAAGCGCTCCGCGGGGCTGTCCGCCGGCGGCGGGGTGTCGTTCTCCGGGGTGTCCGGGGGCGGTTCCGGCGCGGGGGCTGGGGTGCCGCCGTCCGTGCTCGGCGGGACGGGCTCGGGCTCGGGCGTGGGCGCGGGCTCCGGCGCCGGCTCCGGGGGCGCCGGGGCGAGCGTCTCGGTCTCGGGGTCGGGTGGCGGCTGCGCCTCGTCGGTCTGCGGGACCGTGAGCTCGGGGAGCGTGGACGGGGCCTGCGCGGCGGGCTCGTCGTCGCCGCCGCAGCCCGGCGCGACCCCCGCCGCCAGCGCGACCAGGAGGAGCGCGGCGAGGCGCGCGATCAGCGCTCGACGGCCGGTAGCCGCCGGCCGCAGTGCGGGCAGTCGTTCAGGTCCTTCTGGACGAGCTGCTCGAGGGAACATCCGCAGAGCCTCAGGTTCTCGACGGAGTAGGGCAGGTCGCTCGGCGACGGCGCCAGCGGCAGCACGGCGCCCACCACGCGCAGCTCCTCGCCCGATTCCCGGTCGACGTAGCGCTTGCCCGGCTCGGCCTCGCGGATGATCTCGCGGTCCGAGCGGGCGCGCAGGCGATACTTCTGGCGGGCGGGCATGGGCGCGGAAGAATAGCCGGACGTGCGGATCCTCATTGCACACGGATACCTGCTGCGCGGAACGGGCAGCAACATCTACAACGCGAGCCTGGCGCGCGCGCTGGCACGGCTCGGGCACGAGGTGCACCTGCTCTGCCAGGACCGCGACTGGGACGCTCCGGAGGGGGTGACGATCCACAACCCGGACATCGGCCGGGTGCTGCCGGTCTACGTGGCCGACCGCTACGAGGCCTTCGACGCCAAGCCGTACCCGGAGCTGACCGACGCCGAGCTCGACCACTACATCGACGCCAATGTGGCCGCCGTCCGTGCCGCTCCCGCGTGCGACGTCGCCCTCGCGAACCACCTCGTGATGAACCCGGCGATCCTCGCGCGCGCGCTCGGGGACGCCACCCCGTTCGCGATGAAGGTGCACGGGAGCGCGCTCGAGTACACCGTCCGCCCGAACCGCGAGCGCTTCCTGCCGTACGCGCTCGAGGGGGTGCGCGCCGCGGCGTCGGTCCTGGTGGGGTCGCGGCACACGGCCGAGAGCCTCTGGGAGGTCCTGGAGGACGAGCCCTCGCTGGCCGACCGGACCCGGTTGGGCCCGCCGGGCGTGGACGTGCACGCCTTCCGCCCCGGCACGGCCGACCTCGACGGCCTCGCCGACCGCCTGGAGTCGGGCGAAGCGGCCGCCTGGGGCGGCGACAAGGGCGCCGCGGCCGCGCTGCGCATGATCGACCCGGACCGCGACCGGATCGTGAGCTTCGTCGGCAAGCTGATCGTGTCGAAGGGGGTCGACCTGCTGGCGGCCGCCTGGCCGCTGGTGGTGGCTCGCGTGCCGGACGCGCGCCTCGTGGTCGTGGGGTTCGGCACCTACCGCGAGGCGCTCGACCGCTTCGTGGAGGCCCTGCGGCGGCGCGACCTCGAGGACCTGCACGACATCGCGGCGCGCGGGCGCGAGCTCGAGGGCGGGCCGCCCGGCGAGCTGAAGCACCTGCGCTCCTTCCTCGACCGCGCGGGCGAGGAGTGGCTGGCCGCGGCTCCGGAGGCCGCGGGGCGGATCCACTTCACGGGCCGGCTGGAGCACGACGACCTGCCCGACCTGCTGCCCGCCTGCGAGGCCCAGGTGATGCCGAGCACCTTCCCCGAGGCGTTCGGGATGGTGGCCGCCGAGGCGGCGGCGTGCGGGGTGCTGCCGCTGTCCGCCGGCCACTCCGGGATGGCCGAGGTGACCGCGACGCTCGCTCCCGCGTTGCCCGAGGAGCTGCGCCCGCTGCTCTCGTTCGAGGTGGGCCCTCGGGCGGTGGAGGAGATCGCCGAGAAGCTGGTCGCCTGGCTCACCCTGGACCCCGCCGAGCGGGAGCGCGCCAGGAGCGCGCTGGCGGCGGAGGCGGCGCGCCGATACTCCTGGGAGAGCGTCGCGGAGGGCGTGATCGCGGCCGCGCAAGCGGATAGTGTTCCGCCCCCGTGAGCCTCGCCCGGAACACGGCAAGGTGGCTGCTGGCAGCGATGGTGGTGACAGCCGCCGTGCTGTCGCTGGCGGCCTGCGGTCGCGACGAGGCCGACCTCTCGAACGGCAAGGCGCTGTTCACCGAGCGCTGCGGGTCGTGCCACATCCTCGGCCGGGCCGGAACGCAGGGCAGGACCGGCCCCGACCTCGACGCGGCCTTCCGCTCCGCGCTCGCCGACGGGATGGACCGCGAGACCGTCGAGGGGGTCGTGCACAAGCAGATCCTCAACCCCCGCAAGAACAGCGCGATGCCGGCCGAGCTCGTCACTGGCGACGACGCCCGCGACGTGGCCGCCTACGTCGGCTTCGCGGCGGCCAAGACGGGCGAGGACCAAGGGGCCCTCGCGCAGGCGGGCCTGGCGGGCGCGACCACCGGCGAGCAGATCTTCACGGCGGCCGGCTGCGGGGCGTGCCACACCCTCGGCAAGGCGAACGCGTCAGGGAACATAGGCCCGAACCTCGACGAGCTGGCCCAGGCGGCCGGCGAGCAGGAGGGCTCGCCCGAGGACTACGTGCGCGAGTCGCTGATCGATCCCGACGCCGTGGTCGCGGAGGGCTTCCAGGGCGGCGTGATGCCGTCCTACGAGGGCCGCCTGAACGACGAGCAGCTGCAGACGCTGACCGAGTACCTGCTCGAGGGCGGCTAAGAGCTCCTCACAGATTGATCCTGGAAGCTGGTGGCTATGCCGCAGTGGGCGGTCCGAACCAGGTGGTCATCGCTTCTCGAAGCCCCCCGTGGGTGTCCTCTCCGACCCAGGCGACGTATCCGTCGGGCCGGATCAGCACTGCGGTGGGAGCGGTGACCGCGCCCAGTACCGGGAGCTCCCACGGGCCGGCGTAGTCAGCGTCGATCAGTTGGACCCGGTCCGCCCATGGCGTGAGGTCGAATCCGCCGGGCTCACCGAGGTTGAGCAGCAGCGGCTGGGCGTCGTGCAGCAGCTCGAACACTCGCACCGTGCCCTCGGCGGTCACGAGGTCGAGATCGGGCATGCGGCGTCCGAGCAGCGGATGTCCCTCGCCGAGGTCGTAGTGGATGTCCAGCCCTGACATGAACCCGGCGATCCGCTTGCGAGGCTCGTCCATGGTCACCAACTCCGACACGACATCGACCACGGCTTGCATGCGCTCGTCCCGCCGCTGGAGCGTCCCCTGAGCCAGCGTGTGCCGCAACACCAGTGCGCCGACCGGGTGGCGCTCGGCGTGGTAGGTGTCGAGCAGGCTTTCCGGGGATGTCCCCTTGACCACCTGAGCCAGCTTCCACCCGAGGTTCACCGCGTCCTGCACGCCGAGGCTGAGGCCCTGTCCGCCCGCCGGGTAATGCACGTGGGCCGCGTCGCCGGCCAGCAACACACGTCCCGCACGGTAGGCGGCCGCCTGACGGGTCATGTCGGTGAACCTGGAGATCCACGTCGGGCTGTGGATCCCGAAGTCGGTGCCGTACACCGTGATCAGCGCCTCGCTGAGATCACTCAGGGTGGGCTCGCTGCTGGGGCCGAGCTCGCGCTCGGTCACGACGACCCGCACCGTCTCCCCGTCCTCCAGCCGGCTACTCCATACCGTGGACGCCGATCGTGTCGTGGCGGGCGCCGCTCGGCGGTTCCTCGGTCATCTCGACCTCGGCGATCAGGTTGCTCTTCGTGGCATCCAACCCCGCGAACTCGATGCCGGCTGCCCTACGGATAAGGCTGCGTCCTCCGTCGCACCCGACGAGATACCGCGCCCGCAACGAAGGGCCGTCGGACAGCTCGACGTCGACGCCGGTCTCGTCCTGCGCGAAGCCCGTCACCTCACGCCCGTAATGGATCCGCACCGGCAGGTCGGCGATCCAGGCGGCCATGATCCGCTCGATCTTGTTCTGAAAGATCGCGAGCCAGTACGGATGACGCGTCGGGAAGTCGCTCGTGTCCAACGTCGTCGCGGCGAACATCGCGACCTGAGCCACCTGACCCTCCGCGAGGAACCGGTCAGCGACCCCACGCTGGTCCAGCACCTCGATCGTCCGTGAGTTGAAACCGCCGGCCCGTGAGTCGACGAGCACGTGATCGGCACGCCGCTCCATGACCGCGACGTCGACCTTCGCCAACGCCAGCTCAGCCGCCAGCATCATCCCCGCCGGCCCTCCTCCGGCGATCACCACCGCGTGCTCGGTCATAGCCGCCCTCCTGTCGGATACGTCGAGAAACTCGCCCGCATTTCGCTGCTCCATTTCCGTAGGTTCTGGCTTGCGGCGGGCGATTATGCGGCAAGTCTCAAGGCCTCATGAGAGCCTTCTGTGCGGTATAAATTGGATGTGGGGAGGAGCGGGCCGCCGGCCCCGCGGATCTGACGAGGAGACCGCGACGTCTTCCCATAACCCATCTCCGCTCGAGGCGAAGCCTCTCCTAACCGGGCTCGTGATCGGCGAGTCGCCTCGTTGGCATGACGGGCGTTTGTGGTTTGCCAACTGGGGCGCGGAGGAGATCGTCGCGGTCGATCCCGAGGGGAAGGCCGAGGTGGCGGCAACGGGCCCGCCGGGTCTCGGCTGGTCGATCGACTGGCTGCCCGACGGTCGCCTGCTGGTGACCGGCGAAGGGCTCAGGCGCGTCGAGCCCGACGGTTCGATGGTGCCGCACGCCGAGCTGAGCGGTGTGGGCGTCGATCATTTCAATGAGATTGTCGTGGACGGCCGCGGCAACATCTACGTCAACGGCGGCACCGACTTCGAGCCCGGTGAGGGGATCGCCCCGGGATCATCGCTCTGGTCACCCCGGACGGATCGGCGCGCCGGGTGGCGGACGGCATCGCATTCCCCAACGGCATGGTCGTGACGCCCGACAACTCGACGCTGATCATCGCGGAGTCCTTCGCCCGGCGGCTGACGGCGTTCGACATCGCCGACGACGGCCGCCTCTCGAACCGGCGGGTCTGGGCCGACGGCGTTGGCCCCGACGGGATCTGCATGGACGCCGAGGGTGCGATCTGGACCGATGTGGGGCAGTTCGGCGACAACCTCGTCGCCCGGGTCCGCGACGGTGGGGAGGTGCTCGAACGCGTGCAGCTCGACCTACCCTGCTTCGCTTGCATGCTCGGCGGCGAGGACGGCAAGACGTTGTTCATGCTGGCAGCGGACTGGCGCATGTCGGACGGCTTCGCCGACAACATCGCCCGGCTGACCGAAGGACCACGCACCGGCCGGCTGCTGACCGCCCAGGCCCCCGCCCCGGGCGCCGGCTGGCCGTAACCGGGAGCTCATAGCGGCCTCTTCTCACCCCGCGAGCGGCCTCAGCTCGTCGAGCAGCGTCTGAGTCGCGGCGGCCAGCAGCACCGGCGGCTCGCCCTCGATCCAGCCGGTCACGCCGCCGGCCTCCTCCACCAGCAGGTGGCCGGCCGCCCAGTCCCAGGGGTTGAGGCCGCTCTCGTAGAAGGCGTCGAGCCTTCCCGCCGCCACCCACGCGAGGTCGAGCGCGGCCGCGCCGGCGCGGCGGATGTCGCGGGCGAGGGGGAGCAGCCGGGCCACCACCTCCGCCTGCTGCGTCCGCCGGGCGGGCTCGTAGCGAGAAGCCCGTCGCCACCATCGCGCGCTCCAGCCGGTCGCGGCCGCTCACCTCGAGGCGTCGCCCGCTCTCGGCCAGCCAGGCGCCACCTCCCCGCACGGCGCAGTACGTCTCGCCCAGCACCGGGACGTGGACCACGCCGGCGGCGAGCCCGTCGGCGTCCTCGAGCGCCACGCTCACCGCCCAGGCGGGCAGCTCGTAGAGGAAGTTGACCGTGCCGTCGAGCGGGTCGACGATCCAGCGGCGCCCGGTCTCCGCCTTGGTCCGCGAGCCCTCCTCGGCCACCAGCCCGTCGCCGGGCCGCTCGCGATCCAGCAGCTCGCGGATCGCTCGCTCCGCCTCGCGGTCGGCGTCCGACACCAGGTCCGTGTCCGACGACTTCCAGCCGAGCCCCTCCGGCGCCCGGCCGTAGTAGGACATCAGCACCTCGCCTCCGGTGCGGGCGGCGAGCTCGGCGAGCTCGACGTCGGCGTTCAAAGGATCGCCCGCAGCAGGAACACGATGGCGAGCGCGACGGCCACCGCGATCACGACGTAGATCAGGAAGCGGAAGGCCTCCTGCTCGCTGCGGAGCGGGTTCAGCATCGTCCTAGAGGAGGTACAGCGTGCTGTACACGAAGATCCACATCACGTCCACGAAGTGCCAGTAGATGCCCGGCACCTCGACGCCGCGGTGCTCCTTGGCCGTGAAGTGGCCGCGGAAGGCGCGGACCATCACGATCGTCAGCAGTGTGAGGCCGATGAAAACGTGGGCTCCGTGCAGGCCGGTGAGACCGTAGAAGATGGTGCCCTGCGCATTGTCGGCCGGCGAGAAGCCGATGTGGACGTACTCGTTGATCTGGATCGTGAGGAACGTCAGGCCGAGCAGGAACGTGGTCAGAATGCCCACCTTGAGAGCGTTCCGGTTTTCGTTGCGGACGCCCTCGAGCGTCCAGTGCATCGTGAAGCTCGAGGACAGCAGGATCGCCGTGTTCACCCCCGCGATCGCGACGGGCAGCTCCTCTCCCCGGGCCGGCCAGTCGGCCTCTCCCACCACCCGGATGAAGAAGTAGGCGGTGAAGAACGCCCCGAAGAGCATGATCTCCGAGATGATGAAAAGCAGCATCCCGAGGAACTGCGCCTCGACCCGCGAGGACACGTTTGCCGCCGGCGGGCCGTGGTGCTCCTCGTGGACGGCGTGCGCGGCGGCCTCCATCAGGCGGCCTCCTCGCTCACGACGTGCTCGACGGGCTTGCCGGTGGACGCCTCGACACGGCCCACCAGGTCGTTTCGCAGCCAGCCGGAGCGTGTCTCGGGGAACGTCGAGATGACGATGTCGTCGGGCGCGTAGAACTGCAGCGCGTTCTGGATCGCCGTGTAGGGGTCGTGGTGGGCGACCTGCCCGACCGCGTCGAGCCCGGCCTTCTCGAGCTCGCCCAGGGTGTGTGCCAGGCGCTCGGCGGCGTCCTCGCCTGCGCCGTTCTCGTCCCCGGAGTGGGGGCAGATCACGATGAAGCGGCGCGGCTCGTCCTCGGCCTTGCGGCGCAGCAGGTCGAGCAGCTCGGCGCTGGCCACGGTCTGGTTGGCCACCACGAGCGTGCGCTTGACGTCGTCGCGCTCGGCGTCGAGGTCCACCACCACGTGCTCGACCGGTCGCCTTGCGGCGCGCTTGACGCGGTCCACGAGGCCCTCGCGCAGCCACCCCGAGCGCGTCTCGGGATGGGTGGAGATGATGATCTCGTCGTAGTCCTCCTCGCCCAGGGCGTCCATGATCGCCGCGTAGGGGTCGGGGTCCTCCACCTGCCCGTGCGCCTCGATGCCCGCCTCGCGCAGCAGCGCCAGCGTCATCCGGAGCCGGTTCTCGGCCGCCTCGCGCACCATCTCGTCGTAGATCACGTAGCCGTGCTTGGGCTGGTTCTGCGGGCAGATCACGTGCACGTCCACCTCGGCGTCCGCGCCGCCGCGCTCCCTCACGGCGTCGATCAGCGGCTTGCCGGCCACCGTCTCGTTCGCGACTACGAGGATGCGCTTCATTCAGTCGGCGGGGGCGCGCCGCCACCCCCCGCCGGCGCGGGCACGGTCGCGCCCGCCGGCGCCTTCTCCTTGAATACGGCGTGCACGGCGCCCGGGACGCCGTACTCGTAGGGCCCGCCGACCACGGTCGGCACCTCGTCGAAGTTGAACACCGGCGGCGGCGACGACACCTGCCACTCGATCGAGTGGGCCCGCCACGGGTTGCCGTCGGCCAGCGGGCCGTGCCGCCACGACGCGACCATGTTGTAGACGAAGACCAGGAACGAGAGGCCGAAGATGAAGGCGGAGATCGAGATGATCGCGTTCCAGGTCGCGAACTGCTCGGCGTAGTCGGCCACCCGCCTCGGCATGCCGTCGATGCCCACGAAGTGCATCGGCCCGAAGGTCAGGTTGAAGAAGACGAACGAGAGCCAGAAGTGCACCTTGCCGAGCGTCTCGTCGTACATCCGGCCGGTCATCTTCGGGAACCAGTGGTAGATCCCCGCGAAGATCGTGAACACCGATCCGCCGAACAGCACGTAGTGGATGTGGGCCACGATGAAGTACGTGTCCGACACGTGGATCGTGAACGGGATGACGGCGAGCATGATCCCGCTGATGCCGCCGAGCGTGAACATCGTGATGAAGCCGAGCGCGAACAGCAGGGGTGTTCGCAAGTGGATCACGCCTCTCCACAGCGTCGCGAGCCAGGAGAAGATCTTGATGCCGGTCGGAACCGCGATCAGCATCGTCGTGATCATCATCGGGACCCGCAGCCAGCTCCACATGCCCGACACGAACATGTGGTGGGCCCAGACGGAGAAGCCCAGGATCACGATCGCCACGAGCGAGAAGGCCATCATCCGGTAGCCGAAGATCGGCTTGCGGGCGTGGGTCGAGATGACCTCGCTGACGATCCCGAAGCCCGGCAGCATCATGATGTAGACCGCCGGGTGCGAGTAGAACCAGAAGACGTGCTGGTACATCAGCACGTCCCCGTTGGCGGCCGGGGCGAAGAAGTGCGTCCCGATCGTGCGGTCGAGCAGCACGAAGAACTGCGAGCCGGCGATGAACGGGGTGGCGATCACGACGAGCAGCGAGGTCGTGAAGTTCGCCCACACGAGCAGCGGCATGCGCCAGAACGTCATGCCGGGCGCGCGCATTGTGATGATCGTGACCAGGAAGTTGAGCGCCGTGGCGATCGAGGAGGCGCCCGCGAACTGCACGCCGACCGTGAAGAACTGCTGCCCGAGCGGCGTCTCGGTGGACAGCGGGGCGTAGGCGGTCCAGCCGGTGGCGAAGGCGCCGCCCTCGGCGAAGTAGCTCGCCAGCATCATCACGCCGCCGATCGGCAGCATCCAGTAGGACAGTGCGTTCAGGCGCGGGAACGCCATGTCCGGCGCGCCGATCATCAGCGGGATGACGTAGTTCGCGATCCCGGCGAAGACCGGGATGATGAACAGGAAGATCATCAGCGAGGCGTGGACCGAGAACAGGCCGTTGAAGGTGTTCGGGTCCACGAACTGCGTGCCGGGCTGGGCCAGCTCGGCACGCATCAGCATCGCCATCAGGCCGCCCGCCACGAAGAAGAAGAACGTCGTGACGATGTACTGGATGCCGATGACCTTGTGGTCGGTGTTGACGCGGAAGTAGTCGCGCCAGCTGTGGGCGCCATGGCCCGAGTGGTCCTCGGGGACGGTGGGCGCGCCGGCGGCCCAGCGGAACCAGTAGTCGAAGCAGCCGATCCCGACCAGGTAGCCGAACGGCGCCGCGATCAGGGCGCCGACCGTGATGATCGCGTCCCAGTCGAACACCGGGTCCCAGCCGTAGAGCGCGCGGGCGAGGACGACGATGCCCATGCCCAGGCCGAAGCCGGCCACGGTGCCAAGCGCGGCGCGGTACCAGCCGGGGGCGAGAAGACGACGGGTGAGAGTCATCGCTGCGCTCCCTCAAGGTACCGATTCACCCGGGGGCTCACGCCCGCTCGGCCCGAAGCAGCCGGCTCGGCCGGCTGCGCAGGGTCAGGCGTCCTTCGCTGATTCCTGGCCGGCCGCCGACTCACGGAGCCGCCCCCTGGTTGGCGGCTCGCTGCTCCTCGAGCCAGCCGTCGAACTCGTCCTCGGGGACCACGCGCACGTTCTGGCGCATGGTGGAGTGCCCGATCCCGCACAGCTCGGCGCACACGACCTGGTAGCGGCCGATCCGGTCGGGCGTCAGGCGGATCTTCGTGGTCAGGCCCGGCACGGCGTCGGACTTGAGCCGGAACTCGGGGACCCAGAACGAGTGGATCACGTCGTTGGTCTCGATCCGGAAGTCGACCGGCTGGTTCTCCGGAAGCACGAGCTCGGTCGAGCTCACCTCCTCGCCGGGGTACTCGAAGGTCCAGGTGAACTGCTGGCCGGTGACGTTCACGACAAGCTCGTTCGGCTGACTGGCCTCGATGTCGTCGAGCACGACCCAGGCGTAGATCGAGAGCGCGGTGACCATCAGGAAGGGGACCGTGACCCAGATGACCTCGAGCCGGGAGTTGCCGTGGATCGAGGCACCGTCGCGCATGTCGCCCGGCACGGCCCGGAAGCGGATCACCGAGTAGACGGCGATCGTCATCACGAGGACGAAGACCGGCACGGAGCAGATCAGCAGGACGTCGTAGACGGTGTCGATCTGATCCGCCGCGCCGGAGGCGTCCGTCGGGAACCAGTCGATCATCAGGCAGATCACGACGCCGATCACGGAGGCGACGGTGCCCAGCGCGAGCATCCGGGCGACGGGGTGCTGCTCGCCCTCGATGCGCGGATCCGTCTCGGGGGGCCCCTCGGTGGTGCCCGCCGCTGGCTCCCTTTCGCTCACGCCGGGCGATGTTATTGGAGCGAGCGGCTATGCGGCGAGCGAGCGGGCGGTCCCGCGCAGCTCCGACGGGGGGCATCCATGGTAGCGGCGGAAGGCCTTCGAGAACTGCGCGGGCTGGCGATAGCCGACCGCCCGCGCCACCGCTCCGACCGGCATGGCGTCCTCGCGCAGCAGCTCGGCCGCACGGGTCATCCTCACCCGCTGCAGCTCCTGGCGGAAGCTGGTGTGCCGCTCGCAGAAAATGCGCTGGAGCTGGCGCCGCGAGGTGGCGATGGAGTGCGCCAGCGAGGTGAGCGAGAGGTACTCGTCGGAGTAGTCGCGCTCGATCGCGGCCAAGGCCTCGTGGAACAGGGTGCGGCGTCTGTGCAGGGTCGATTGGCGCACTTGGGACGTAATACGCACATCGCGCCAGAATGGATGCGTTGACGTCGAGGCGGTTCGGTAGTCTCAGTTTGAGCCGATCGTCACTAGCCCCCGAGGAGGTTGCATGCAGGTCCGTGCCGGAATGAGCGACGTGGTCCTCACGGTCAACCCCGGCCATTCCCTGCGCGACGCCGCGCGCGCGATGGCGAGGCGCGGGGTGGGCGCCGCGGTCGTCATGGACCCCGAGCAGCCGGGGCCCGGGATCGTCACCGAGCGCGACATCCTCCAGTCGATCGGCACGGGCCAGGACCCCGACCGCGAGCTGGTCTCGGAGCACCTCTCCACCGACCTCACCTTCGCGGCGCCCAGCTGGTCGCTGGAGCGCGCCGCCGAGGCGATGGTGAGGGGCGGCTTCCGTCACCTGGTGGTGGTGGAGGGCGGCGAGATGGCCGGCGTGCTCTCGATGCGCGACATCGTCCGCTGCTGGGTGCAGGACGGCGCGACGAGCGAGTTGCCCAAGGACTACCAGGCAACGTCCTAGTCAGTCGTCCGGCGCACGCCGGACGCGCGTGCGGCTAGTGATGCTCCAGGGGGAGCTCGCCGATGTCGCTGCGCGTCTCCCGGATCCAGCGCACGACCGCGAACAGGGTGATGAGCAGGCCGATCGCCACGAGGATCAGCGACTGCACCACGCCGACCACGACGATCGTGAGGCCCACCGCCGTCACGATCGGGAGGTAGCTGGGGCCGGGCAGGTGTATGGACTCGCCCGCGGGCGGCGCCTCGGGCCCGCCCGTGTGGATCCGCTCGTCGTCGGCCATCAGTAGACGAGGCCCACGACCCAGGAGAGCGCGAACACGACGATCGCGATCGCGCCGGCGATCAGGCCGGTGCGCAGGTTCTTGTAGGCGAGCCGGCGGTCCACGAGCGGCTCCGTTGTATCAGACGGGCCGCCCGCGGTCAGCGGACGCGCTTGACCTAGGGGCAGCCGCGGCGCCCGGGCCGGGCTCGACCACGAGCGCGCCGGGCGGCAGCTCGGAGCCGGGCGGGAACAGGGCCAGCACGGACCCTCCGAAGCCACCGCCCATGGTGCGCGCCCCCAGCGCCCCGGCCTCCTTGCACGCGCTCACCGCCTCCTCGACCGCGGGCACGGACACCTCGTAGTCGTCGCGGAGGCTCCGGTGAGAGGCGTCGAGCAGCCGTCCCACCTCGGCGAGGTCTCCGGCCTCCAGCGCCGCGACCGCGGCGTCCACGCGCTCGTTCTCGCTCAGCACGTGGCGCACGCGGCGCCCCAGCGGCTCCGGCAGGCCCCCCGGATCGCGCGCGTCCCGCAGCGATTCCACGCCGAGCGAGCGGCAGGCCGCCCGGCACTCCTCGCGCCGCTCGTTGTAGCCGGACGCCGCGACGCTCCGCTCTTCGCCCGAGTCGAGCGTGGCGAGCACGTGGCCCGCCAGCTCCAGCGCCACGGGCTTCACCACCGGCCCGCGCATGTCGATCCGCAGGGCGCGCCCAGGCTCGCCGAAGAGCGAGGCGAGCTGGTCGAGCAGGCCGGTGTCGGCGCCGCACCAGTCCCGCTCGATCCGCGAGCAGAGCCGGGCGAGCTCGACGCGCCCGGGGGGCTCCGCGCCGGCCACGGCGCAGAGCGCGAGGCAGAGCGAGACGGACAGTGCCGCCGAGGAGGAAAGGCCCGCGCCCCGCGGCACGTCGCCCGCGATCCGGAGCCGGCAGGGCCGCAGCTCCACGCCCTCGCGGAGCAGCTCGCCCGCCGCCCCGTGCACGAAGCGCCGCCAGCCGGCGCCCGGGCCGCCCGGCCGCAGCGCGCCGCCCAGCTCGAAGCGGTCGCGTTCGGAGAGGTCCAGCGCATGTGCCTCGATCCCGCCGCCCGCGAGGGGCTCGGCCGCCACCGTGACGCCGCGATCGATGGCGAACGGGAGGCAGAGCCCGTCGTTGTAGTCGGTGTGCTCGCCGATCAGGTTCACGCGCCCCGGGGCGAAGGCCTGGACGCCCGCGCCCTCGAGGGAGGCGTGTTCTAGACGGATGGCCGAATGGCGCATGCGCGGACTCGATCCTAGGGTCACGAGGTGGTGGGAGACCAGCGCGCGGTGCGCGCATTCATGATGGGCAGGAGCTTCGTCCGGGGCGACCTGGAGGTTGAGGTGCGCGAGTCGCCGCCCACCTCCGACCCCCGCTCGGATCGCCCCCTGCCGGTCCCGCCGCTGGTGATCCTGTGGGCCGGCGAGCGCCCGCTCGCGGTCCGGCTGCGTTCCGCGGTGGCGGTCAGCCGCTTCCCCACGATGCCGGGCCTCGCGAGCCTGCTCGAGGGCGATGCCCGCGCCTCCGGCTACGCCGTGGAGCAGATGCCCGAGGCCGGGCTCTGGCTCCTGTTCGCGCAGCCGCCGCGGCCGCGCCCCGTCGGCCTCTGAGCGGCCGGCGCACGCAGGCCGTCAGCGCGACGGCGCGATCCGCACGTGGAGGTGGTTGTCGTGGTGCACGAGTGGCGTGACCACGCCGGGCGGCCCCTTCAGCCCCGTGTTCGGGCCCACGAACACCTGGACCGCGCCCGCGTCGACGAAGCGGTCGACGAGGTCCTGCGAGAGCCGGCGGTTGATCTCCGACGCGTCCCGGGGCGCCCGCTCCCGGCGGTCGGCGCGCGGATAGTAGATGTCCACGTCGAGGCCATTCTGGTGGCTGGCGTGGCCGATGTAGCCGAACTGCGGGCCGAAGTCGCCCCCGCGCGGGCGGCTGATGTCGCCGACCGACATCCGCGTCGCGTACGGGTGCGCGCTCACCGTAGTCGCGAGCGATTCCGAGTACCAGCCGCACCATCGCGTCGGTGCCCCAGCGGCGCCAGGCGCGGTTGGGGGAGCGTCGCTTGACCGGGTCCCAGGTGAAGAAGTGCTCGCCCTCCGCGGGCAGGCGGACGCCGCGCACGAGCCGGCCGGCCGACGGCGAACCCACGGCCACGGAGTGCTTCCACGCGATCTGGGGCTCGGGGATGGCGGGCGGCACCGGCTGGGTGAGCTGCGCCTCGAGCTCGCGCCAGCCGCACGCGGGTAGGGCGAGCGAGGACACGGCCGCGAGCGCGGCCACGCCGGTGCGTGTTCTGCGGGACATTCGAATGCAGGGTGGCCGACGATCGTGAAGAGCGGCTTACGGAGGTACGCGGCGAGGGAGGGGGGAGGTCCGCGCCGAGCCCCGCCTCACCCGCGGCGCACGGTCCAGGCCACCTCGTCGCCGGGGCCGGGCGCGTAGCGGCAGTGGGTGCCGGTGCGGACCGCGGTGTCGAGATGCCGGCCCAGCTGCGGGTGCTGCTCCGCGATCGACGCGATCGCCGTCCTGAGCGCGCGCGTCACGCTCACCCGCGCCCGCTCGGCGTCCGACGCGGCCCGGCGGTCTCGCCCACCGAGGCCCACGGCGCGCGACAGCTCGGCTGTCACGAAGGCCAGCTCGGCGGACGCCCGCTCGGCCCTCTCCGGGTCGTTCCAGCGCCCGGCCTCGTCGACCTCCCGGCGCAGCTCCTCGACCCGGGTCCGGTACGCGCGCTTTGCCTCCGGGTCGAGCAGCCCCCCGGCGTCCCCGCCCGGCGCGGCGCCCCCGGACAGCTCGAGCGCGGACAGCTCGCGGTGCGGATGCTCGACGAGCCGGGCGAGGTGGGCGATGCCCTTGCGGTCGCGCACGCGCACCTCGGCGCCGCGGAACTCCGCGACCCAGTACTCGCCCTCGAGCGCCAGACGCGCCCTGTCGGCCGGTGTCGCCGGCGCGGCCACGGCGGCGTCCTCTATCCGCTCGATCAGCGGCGGCATCCCGAGCGCACGGGCGGTGCGGAGCGCGTGCCCGGTCAGCTCGTCGGCCCGCTCCTCCCTGCCGAGCTTGCGCAGGGTCTCGGCCAGCTCGAACTCGGCGAGCGCGGTGATCGGTGCCGCGCCGGCGGCGCGGTGCACCCGTACCGCGGCCTCGAAATGCGCGGCGGCGTCCTCCAGCCGGCCCATCGTCGCCGCCAGGATCCCCAGCCGCACGCGCACCGTCCCGGTGCACAGCCCGCCGGCGAACACGAGCCAGCGGTCCGCGTGGGGGAGGAGCCGCTCGTACAGCACCGCGGCGCGCTCCTCATCGCCCAGCGCGCGGCAGATGTCGGCGCAGCGGGAGAGTCTCGGCAGCGCGGCCATGTCGTCGACCGGGCCGCCGAACTCGGACGCGGCCAGCCGCTCGAAGCCGGGGCGGGCCTCGTCCACGCGGCCGGTGATCGCCAGCATGTGCGTAAGGGCGCTGCCCCATACCACCGGCGCCTCCGCGGCCAGCGCGCGCAGCTCGGGCTCGAGCTCTGCCGGCCCGCCGCGGAGGAAGCGCAGCTCGCTTTCCTGAAGCAGGCGGTAGCGATGGGCGGCGCGGCCGCGGGCAACCCGCCCGGTGTCGTACGCCTGCGCGATCAGCCGCTCGGCCTCGTCGAAGCGCCCCGCGAGCAGGGCGAGCGTGCCGCGAACCAGCAGCACGCGCCAGGTCTGCGCCGGTTGCCGCAGCCGCGCGGCGAGCACGTCGCACTCGTCGAGCTCCTCCGCGCTCGCGTCGGGGCGGCCCAGCTCGAGCAGGTCGATCGCCCGCAGCACGCGGCCCCAGAGCTCCAGCTCGACGTCGCCCGCCCGCTGTGCGAGCTCGATCTGCCTGGCGGTGGCCGCGAGGCGCTCCTCGACCATGTCGGGCGAGCCCATCGCCACGTGCCACGCGCCGAGCGCGAACGCGTGCGTGGCCGGGTCGCCGGCCTCCTCGGCGATCGCCACGGCCTCGGCGGCCAGCGCACGGGGGCGCGCCACATCGGGGCTGAAGTGCAACTCGCGGGCGAGGCGCGCCAGCAGCCGCGAGCGCAGCGCCGAGCGCTCCTCGGGCAGGTGCGCGAGCGACTGCTCGAGCAACGCGACGAGCGTCTCGTCGGTCTCACCCGGCTGCACCACGACGCCGCCGAAGCCGAGCGCGGCCTCGGACAGCTCGTCGGGGAGCCCGGCGGTACGCGCGACGTTCGCGGCCCGTACGAAGGCCTCGCGCGCCGCGGCGGTGTCCCCGGCGCGCCGCTGCGCGTCGCCGAGCGCGAGCAGGAGGCCGGCGCGGCGGTGTGGCTCGAGCGGCTCGAGCATGCGGTCGGCCAGGGCCAGCGCCCGGCCGAAGAGCTCCGCCGCGTCTTCGAACGCGAGCCGCACCAGGGCGTGGCGCGCGGCGCGCTCGCAGGCGTCGAGCGCCGCGGCCGCGCCGCCCACCGGCGCGGCGGCCACGCGGTGGTGGGCGAGCTCGAACAGGAGCTCGGCGTCGCGGGCCGCCTCGGCCTCGAGCGCGTCGGCCTCACGGCGGTGGAGCCCGGCGCGCTCGGACGGGTCGAGCTCCGCATAGAGCCAGTCACGGATCAGGACGTGGGCGAAGCGCAGCTCCCCGGCGCTCTCCCCCGGCAGGGCCAGGGCGGCCCGGACGGCCGGGTCGAGCAGGGCGAGCGTCTCCTCCGGCGAGGCTCCGCGCACGCGAGCCACGCGGGCGACCGCGAAGTCGCGGCCGAGCACGGCGGCCGCCGCCAGGGCGTCGCGGGTTTCGGGCGGGAGCGGGTCGAGCCGGCGCCCGATCGTCTCCCGCACGCCGGCGGGCAGCGGAGCGGGCTCGGCCGGCTCCGGCTCGTCTCCCAGCACCCGCGCGAGGGACAGCACGAAGAAGGGGTTGCCCTCCGTTCGCCGCAGCAGGCGGGCGACGGTGGCGTCGGACAGCTCGGCGCCGGCGCCGGCCGCCGCGAGGGCGCGCGTGGAGTCGAGGTCGAGGCCGCCGAGGGCGAGCTGCTCCCCGCGGCGGGCGAGCCCCGCCAGAAGGCGCTCCGTGGCCGGGTCGGTGGCGGGGTCGGCCGGCCGGAAGGTGGCCAGCGCGAGCAGGGGAGCGGAGCGCAGCCGCGGGGCGAGCAGATCGAGGAGTAACAGCGTGGTGGGGTCGGCCGCGTGGAGGTCCTCGAGCACGAGCACGATCGGCCGCTCGGCGGCGGCGGCCAGAAGCAGCTCTGCCACGCCGTCGATGAGGGCGAAGCGCCCGGCCTCGCCGGACGGGACGGGGTCGGCGGTGCCGGCGGCCGGCTCCACGCCCAGCTCGGGCACCAGCCGCGCGGCCTCGGCAGCGGCCCTCGGCGCCAGCCTGCTCAGCCTCTCCGCGCCGCGCTCCGCCACCAGCGCCCGCAGCGCCTCGATCCAGGGCCAGTAGGCGGGGGCGCCGCCCGCCTCCCAACAGCGCCCCCAGACCGCGCTCACGCCCTCCCCGGCCGCCTCGACGGCGCACGCCTCCACCAGGCGCGTCTTGCCGATCCCGGGCTCCCCGGTCACGAGCACCAGCCCGCCCCGGCCCTCGAGCGCCGCGCGGAGCCCCGCCCGCATCCTCTCCAGCTCGGAAACGCGCCCCAGGAGGAGAGGCGTGTCGCGATCCGTGGCTGCCATGGCTCGACTGTACGGATCGCGGCGACGGACCGAACGAATCGTTCCGCGCCGGGTTACGCCTTCCGGGTGAAGCCAATCCCAACCCTGGAGGTTCACTCATGGCAATCGCGCAAGCGATCCAGCCCACCATCGACGAGGCCCGCATCGAGGAGTTCGCGAACCGCGTGATCGCCGACTCCTCGGCCGCCTTCGTGACCACCCTCTCCTCGATCGGCGACAGCACCGGCCTGTGGGCCGCGCTCGCCGGCGGCGGGCCCGCCACCAGCGCGGAGCTCGCCGCCCGCACCGGCACCGTGGAGCGCTACGTGCGCGAGTGGTGCGCCGTCATGGCGAGCGCCGGCTACCTCGAGTACGACCCGGCAGGCGAGCGCTTTTCGCTGCCGCCCGAGCACGCGCTCGTGCTGGTGGACGACTCGACGCCGGCCTACCTCGGCGGCGTGGCCCAGATGACGCGCGGGATGACGGAGGCCGCCAACGGCGTGGAGGCGGCGTTCCGCGACGGTGGGGGCGTGGGAATCGACGAGTACAGCGACCACTTCTGGGCGGGGCTCGAGCGCCTGACCGGCACCGGATTCGATCACGGCCTGGTGCAGGAGTGGATCCCCGCGGTCGACGGGCTCGAGCAGAGGCTCCGCGAGGGAGCGCTCGTGGCCGACGTGGGCTGCGGCAGCGGCCGCGCGCTGATCCGGCTCGCCGAGGCCTACCCCAACTCGCGCTTCCACGGCTACGACGTCGCACCCGGCGCGGTCGCGCGGGCGCGCGCCGCGGCGGAGGCCGCGGGCGTGGCGGACCGGGTCGAGATCCGTCTGCTCGACGCCGGCGCGGGCCTGCCCGAGCGCTACGACCTGGTCACCACCTTCGACGTGGTGCACGACAGCCGCGACCCGCGCGGTCTGCTCTCGAGCATCCGCGGCGCGGTGCGCGACGATGGGGTCTACATCTGCCTCGACATCGCGAGCGAGGAGCGGCTCGAGGACAACGCCGGGCCTCTCGGCGCGCTCAAGTACGGGTGCAGCGTGCTCCACTGCATGACCACCTCGCTCGCGAAGGACGGGGCGGGGCTCGGCACCTGCGGCGTGCACGAGGGGCGCCTGCGCGAGCTCGCCCTCGAGGCCGGCTTCGCGAGCGTCGAGCGGATCGCCGAGGACCCGTTCAGCCACGTGTACGAGGTGCGGCCGTAGGGCCCGCGAGATGTTCGCCGACGTCCTGATCCACTTCGGACTCGAGGCGACAGGCGCGCTCGGACTGCGCTGCGTGGTCGGACTGTGCGACCACGCAGCGCACCGGGCGCTCGCCTGGACGGGCTTTGGCCTGCTGACCTCGTGGGTGACCGTGAGCGCCGTGGGCTGAGGGCCTATCCTCGACGCCGTGGCCATCTGCTCCCATCTCGACCAGATCACGATCGAGCCGCCGGAGTCCGTCGCCGGCTGCGAGGACTGCCTGCGGACCGGCGACCGCTGGGTCCACCTGCGCCTCTGCCTCTCGTGCGGGCACGTGGGCTGCTGCGACTCGTCGAAGAACAAGCACGCCAGCCAGCACGCGGACGAGGCCGGGCACGCCATCGTCCGCTCCGCCGAGGAGGGCGAGACCTGGTGTTGGTGCTACGTGGACAACGTGATGTTCGAGCTCGATTGACGTCTCATACCTGAGACCGATGCCGGGCCGGTCGCGATCCGCGACCATCGAGCCGTGCGCCGTCCAGTGAGAAGCCGCCTGCGGCGCCTTGGGGGATCAGGGCGCTGCCCCGGTGGCGCAGCAGGACGTACGAGGCGGCGAACGCGGCGCCGATCCAGGCGAGCAGCGCCTGGGACGTGCACTGAGCGGTGCGCGCCCGTAGCCTGGGGCGGATGCTCCAGGCCTGCCTGAACGGCCAGCGCCAGCGCTCGGATCACGCCGCCGTGCCGCTGGCGCCGGAGGAGCTGGCCGCCGACGCCTCGCGGGCGGTCGCTGCCGGCGCCGCCGAGCTGCACGTGCACCCGCGCGCGCCGGGCGGGCGCGACACGGTGGAGCGCGGGGCCGCGGGGGCCACGGTGCGGGCGATCCGCGTCGCCTGCCCGGGCGTGCCGCTCGGCCTCACCACGGGCCTCTGGACCACCGACGGCGACGCGGAGCGCCGCCACGCCTTCGTGGAGGCCTGGGAGGAGCTGCCCGACTACCTCTCCGTCAACCTGGCCGAGCCTGGCTCGGCCGAGCTGTGCGCGCTGCTCGCCCGGCGCGGCGTCGGGGTGGAGGCGGGCGTGTGGACCATCGCCGAGGCCCGGCTACTGCTGGAGCGCGGCCTGGCGCCGCTGCGCGTGCTGGTGGAGACCAGCGACGGCGGCGCCGAGGATCCCGTGGCGGCCGCGGCCGAGATCGACGAGCTGCTCGTGCGGGGCGGCGTGACCGCGCCGCAGCTCCATCACGGCGCCGGAGCGGACGCGTGGGCGGTCCTGGACGCGGCGCTGGCACGCGGCCGGGATGTGCGGATCGGCCTGGAGGACACCACGCTGATGCCGGACGGCTCCACCGCGCGAGACAATTCGCAGCTGGTGGCCGAGGCCGCGCGGCGGATGCGGCTGCCCCGCTAGGGACGAACTGCAGCAATGAGGGGGAGCCCGGACGCTCTACCCGCCCGGACGGCTCTACCCGCCCCTACCACGTACCGGGCGCACCCCTTCTTTGCTCGTCGTTGCGTTACGAATCGGCGCTCGATTGTGACGGTGGGCCGACGTGCTTGCGAAGCCAGGCGACCAACGGCCGGGCCGACTCGAGCTCCGTGCGCACCCGCTCGTCGCATTCCGGCGAGTGCAGCCACGGCTCGAGCGGGTGCCGGTTGTACATGGCCAGCTCCTTCAGCCGCAGGCGCTCGATCCGGGGGTGGTCGATCGGGTAGCCGCGCGGCGCGCGCTTCAAGGCGGGTGGCGCGAGCTGGAGGCCGCCGGCGCCCGCCGCCTTGACGGCGCGCTCGAAGCCGGCCGCGCGGCGGCCGTCGTCGATCGTGCGCCGGAAGCGCTCGAGCTGGTCGGACGCCGGGTGGTGCATGCCGGCGGCCACCAGCAGGCCGTCCAGCGACAGCTCGAAGTAGTAGCCGCCGGCGCCGCCGTAGCCGATCGCCACGCCGAGTTGCTCCTTGATCGGCGGCCGCATGTGGAAGCGGGTGTCGTGGTAGGGGCGGAACATGTGCGCGTCGCCGAGGTGCGACAGCCGCAGCGCCATCTCGCGAGCGGGCTCCACAAGCTGCGCGTCGTAACGGGAGCGGTTGGCCTTGAACCAGTCCCTGTCGTTGTTCGCCTCGAGCTCGCGCAGGAACTCGAGCGCTTCCGGCGGCCACATGGGGAGAGCGTACGCGCGGGCGATGATTTCCGCCCCGGCGTATGGTCCAAGCTCCATGAGCCGACTGATCGCAGAAATTTCGGCGTCCGTCGACGGCTTCGCCGCCGGGCCGAACCAGAGCATGGACAACCCGCTCGGCGAGGGCGCCGAGCGCCTCCACGAGTGGGTCTTCCCGACGGCAAGCTGGCGGGGCCAGCACGGCATGGAGGGAGGCGAGACCGGTCCCGACGACGACGCGGCCGCCGGGTTCGGGCGCGGCGTGGGCGCATACATCATGGGCCGCAACATGTTCGGCCCCCCTGGGGGTGGCGAGTGGGATGAGGGCTGGCGCGGCTGGTGGGGGGAGAACCCGCCCTACCACGTGCCGGTGTTCGTGCTCACCCACCACGCGCGCGAGCCCCTGCCGATGGAGGGCGGCACCACGTTCCACTTCGTCACCGACGGCATCGAGTCCGCGCTCGAGCGGGCCCGGGCGGCGGCGGTGGACGGCGGGGACGTGAAGGTCATCGGCGGCGCCAACGTAATCCAGCAGTACCTGAAGGCCGGGCTGCTGGAGGAGCTGCAGCTTCACGTCGCCCCGGTGGTGCTCGGGTCGGGCGAGCGGCTGTTCGAGGACGTGGGCGATCCCAAGCTCGAGCCGGTCGACGTTGTGGCCGGCTTCGCCACGCACGTGAAGTACCGCGTGGGTTAGCTACCGGCTTCTCAGACTCGACCTCGCGAGCGGTCGCACGCGGACCACGGCGCGGCTGCCCGACCGCGGGATCGCCGACCTCGTGGGCGTGCCCGACGGGCCGGAGATCGACGTGCCCCGCCGCGCGCCGCGGGTGCTCACGGCCGCCCGGGCGGGCTCGGCTCGGGCGATCTGCCCTTGGTAGCGCCGGCCTGCGGGCGCCGCTCGGCGCGAAAGAGGTCCAGCGCGTAGGCGCCGGCCCGGTGTTCCCGGAAGGCGCGGATGTCACGCGCGATGTGGGGCGGCAGCTCGTCGGGCTGTGGCAGGCTCACCCCGTACTCCGGCGGCACCACCACCGCCGCGGCCAAGCACGCGAAGGTCAGGTCCGCGGCGGTGAAGCGCTCGCCGCACAGGTGCGGCCGCCCGTCCGCCAGCCGCTCGGCGATCGCGTCGAAGGCGCGCCGCACGTTCTCCTCCTCCACGCGGAGGGTGTCGGCGCCGATGCCAAGCTCGCGACGCCCCCAACGCGTCGCGAGCGGCCACAGCGCGGACATCATCCGCGCCTCCCAGGCCGGCACGCCCTGGTTGTTCACGCTCAGCATCGGCCCCTTCAGGGGCAGCATGTGCGCATACATCAGCCGCCGCCCGTCGGGTCCGAGGCCATGGTCGAGCTCGCGGCACAGCTCCACGACCTCGTCGCGCAGCCTCTCGTCGGCAGGGAAGAGCCGCCGCTGCTCGCCGATGCGCTCGTCGGCGTAGCGCAGGATGTCCTCGGACTCCGCGAAGACGCCCTCCTCGGTCACCAGGACGGGCACCGTCGAGCCGCCGCCGGCTCGCCGAGCCTTGATCCGATGAACGCCCTGCACGTGGCGGTCTTCCACGTAGTCGAGACCGGCCCGCTCGAGCGCCCAGCGCGCCTTCTCGCAGAAGTGGCTGATGGGAATCGTGAGCAGGCGGCGCATGTGGACTGCAAAGGTTTGCAGCAACGACCAATTGGGCACCTTCGCACAAACGTGATGGCAAAACCCACCACTCGTCCACTCAGTGCCCGCCTGTCCTGGGAAGAAGTGCACCGGCTCGAGGTCCTGATGCGAACCCGCGCGGTCGCGATGTCGAACCGGTCCGGCCACGGCACCAGTTGCGCCGTGTGCGGCGGCCCGCTCGGCACGGATGGCATGCGCGTAGCCGGCGTGCCGATGCACCCGGGCTGCCTGCCCGAATCCCCCGGCAAGTAGGCCGGGCACCGCCGGCTCCTACTCGGGGATCTCCCGAGGGGTCTCCAGGACGACCGCTCGGCGCCCGCCGGGGAGGCGTCCCGCGAGGCGTCCCAGCGGCTGGGTCGCATCGGTCAGCAGCTGGACGCTGCGCTCCATCTCCACGAGCGACACCTGCAGCTCGGCCATCACCGTCGACAGGTCGACCAACTCGGGCACCTTGGTGGCGAGCGCGGCGGTCGAGCGCTCCATGCTGCCGGTGTTGCCCACCATGGCGTGCGCGTGCCGCTCGATCTCGTCGAGCCTGCCGAGGAGCTCGGGAAGCAGCAGGACCGCGCGGACCAGCCGCGGGCCGAGCGTGAGCGTGCGGACAACGCCTCCAAACATGCACGGGAGTTTGACCGGCGTGCGGGCGGAACGCGCCGGGTACCGTCATCCGGGTGGACGGGCACCTGCTCAGCGCGATCACGATCCCGCTGTTCTCCGGCGCCATCGGCTACCTGACCAACTGGACCGGGGTCTGGATGCTGTTCAACCCGCTGTGCTTCCGCGGGGTGCGGGTGCCTGGCCTGGCCGCGCTGGCGCAACTCCTCCCACGCAAGCTGCAGGAGGTGCCGGGGGTGATGCACGGCGGCGCCGGCTGGCAGGGGATCATCCCGTCGCGGGCGGCGAAGATGGGCAGCATCGCGGTCGACAAGGGGATCGCGAAGCTGGGCGGCCCGGGCGACTTCTACGGCCGCCTCGACTCAGAGCTGATCGCCGAGCACATCCTCGCTTCCGCCGAGCGGGACATCCGCGAGGTCGTGGAGCGCATCATGCGGCGCGAGCACCCCGGCCTGTGGAGCGACCTGCCCGAGCGCGTCCGCGAGGCCGTGCACGAGCGTGTGCGCGCGCAGCTGCCGGAGATCGTCCACGAGGTGACCGACCAGATCGGCGACCGGATCGACCAGCTGCTCGACATCAAGCTCATGGTGATCCGCCACATCGAGGAGAAGCCCGAGCTGGCCAACCGCATCTTCCTCGCGGTGGGGCGCAGGGAGCTGCGCTTCATCATCAACTTCGGCTTCTGGTTCGGCCTCGCCTGCGGCATTCCCGTCGTGTTCCTGGTCGAGGCGCTGCCCTACTGGTGGGTGCTGCCCGTGGCCGGCACGGTCATCGGCTGGGTCACGAACTGGCTGGCGATCGAGATGATCTTCAAGCCGATCGAGCGGCGGAAGCTCGGCCCGCTGCTCGTGCACGGCCTGTTCCTGCGCCGCCAGCGCGAGGTCGCCGACGTCTACGCCGAGGTGATCGCCGACGACATCGTGACCGTCGCGAACATCGGCGAGGAGCTTCTCCACGGCCCGCGCTCGGACCGCACCCGGCGGCTGCTCGAGTCATCGCTGCGGCCGGCGGTGGACCGCGCGTCCGGGATGATCCGGCCGCTGGTGCGGGTGGCGGTGGGCACGCGCGAGTACGACGCCATCCGGGAGTCGGTGGCCACGGAAGCGGTGGAGTACACGCTCACGCCGCTGACCGATCCCGAGTTCAACCGCGCGCAGAGCGGGAGGGTGCGGGAGCTGATCGCCGAGCGCATGCGCGAGATGTCCTCCGAGGACTTCGCCGAGATGCTGCGCTCGGCGATAGCAGGACGAGTGGCTGCTGTTCCTGCACGGCGCCGTGCTCGGCTTCGGTGCGGGACTGCTGCATTTGGGCATATTCGGGGTGTGAGCGAGGAACGCGACAGCGAGCTCGAGGGCGAGGAGCGCGACGAGGGCGGGCTCCTCGAGACCGCGCCGGCGCTGGCCCGGCTCGCGATCGGGACCGGGCTGCGCAGCGCGCGGTGGGCGGCGGAGACCTCGCTGCGGGCGGGCGCCGGGCTGATCGGGGTCGAGCTGACGTCCCAGAACGGGACTCGGCCGCCGGAGGAGACGGCCGAGGTGGTGCCCTCGCCGCCGCCCGGAGAGAGCGAGGCGACCCGGCCGCGCTCCCTGCGCGACCGCGGCGCCGAGCTGCTCGAGCTCTCGGCCGACGTGGAACACGAGGAGGAGTTCCACCCCGCCTACGAGCGGATCCTGAGCCAGCTCGCGCCGGACGAGGCCCGCATCCTGCGGCTGCTCGTCACCCGCGGCCCGCAGCCGGCGGTGGACGTGCGCGCGGGAAAGGCGCTCGGGATCGGGTCGGAGATGGTGGCGCCCGGCCTCAACATGATCGGGGCCGAGGCCGGCTGCCGGTATCTCGACCGGGTGCCCGCCTACCTCAACAACCTCTACCGGCTCGGCCTGATCTGGTTCTCGCGCGAACCGCTCGAGGACCCCACCGACTACCAGGTCCTGGAGGCCCAGCCCGACGTGATCGAGGCCAAGCGCTCCGGTGGCCGCGCCAAGACGGTGCGCCGCTCGATCAGCCTCACTCCGTTCGGCAAGGACTTCTGCCGGATCTGCCTGCCGCTGACCTAGCTGACGCGTTTGCCGGGCCGCATACCGGGCAGGAAGGAGTCGTGGCCGACGACACGATCCAGGAACGCTTCGTCCAGCTGCTGCTCGAGAGGGTCAAGTCCGACCCCTATCCGAGCCTGAACCACATGGACATGCTCGAGGCGTCGCTGCGCAAGCCCGACCAGCTCGTGGAGTACCTGGAGGCGCTGATGGAGAAGGTGGAGAGCACGCGCTTCCCGAGCAACCAGATGCTCCAGCGGATCCAGCGGATCGTCTCGATGCTGCCCGCCTGAGGCGCGGCAGCCGCAGCGCGAAGATCGCTCCCGAGCCCGCGGCCTGGAGCCTGAGCTGAGCGGCGAGTACCGCTCAGGCGACATCCGCTACTGCTTCGCAAACGTCACGCGCGCTCACCGGCTGCTCGGGTTCGAGGCGCGCACCACGCTCGACACTCGCGGACCTTCGCTCGCGCGGGCTCGTCGGCTGAGGCCTGATGGCGCGTTGCCGTTGATCCGCCCGGCGCGGGGGCCCGCAGTACCGTGCATGAAACCGACGGCAGGAGAGAACACAGAACGCGGCGCGTTGCGCGAGCTCGCCGACGACCCCTCGTCGCGCAGCCGGTTCCTGCGCATGATGGGAGGCGCCGGCGCAGCCGGCGCACTCGCGATCTTCGTCGCCGCCTGTGGCGACGAAGATGACGAGGGCACCGGCGGCAGCGGGTCGCAGACCCAGACGGAGCGTGAGATGGCGGGCGGCGGCGACCTGGAGATCGTCCAGTACGCGCTCACCCTCGAGCACCTCGAGACCGACTTCTACAACGCCGTGATCGACGCGGGCGTGATCACCGACAAGGCGCTCGCGGAGACCGCGATGATGATCCGCGACAACGAGCAGGAGCACGTCGACGCCCTGACGGCGACGGTGAAGAAGCTCGGCGGCACCCCGGAGAAGCCGATGACGAACTTCGACGCGGTGCTCGAGGGCGGCCCGGACATGGTGCTCGAGACCGCGGCGACGGTCGAGAACCTCGGCGCGGCCGCCTACCTGGGCCAGGCCGGCCGGATCCAGTCCAAGGAGATCCTCGCCGCGGCGCTCGCGATCCACTCGGTCGAGGGCCGCCACGCGGCCGCGCTCAACCAGGTCGTCGGCAAGACCATCGTCCCCGACGGCGCCTTCGCAAAGCCGGCCTCGATGGAGGAGGTCCTGCCGCAGGTCAAGCCGTTCCTCGCCTGAGCGACGGAACGAAAGGAGCTTCAAGCATGCTCGACGTACAACCAGTCACAAGACAGGCCTTCATCGCGCGAGGCGCGCTGGCCGCGGGCGCGGTCTACGGCGCCGGCGCAGTCGGCCCATTCGTCCGTGAGGCGATCGCGCAGGAGGGCGGCGGCGACGTGGAGATCCTCAACTTCGCGCTGACCCTCGAGTACCTCGAGACCGCCTACTACACAGAGGCGCTCAAGCAGGTGGGCGGCCTGTCGGGCGACGTGAAGAGCCTCGCCACGGAGATTCGCGACAACGAGGCCGAGCACGTGGACGCCCTCACGCAGACGATCGAGGACCTCGGCGGCACGCCCGTCAAGGCCCCCGGCGTCGACTTCGGCGACGCCTTCGCGAGCGAGATGAGCTTCCTGAAGCTCGCGCAGACGCTCGAGGACACCGGCGTGAGCGCCTACAACGGCGCGGCCCCGGCGATCGAGTCCACCGAGGTGCTGGGCGCCGCCGGGAGCATCGTGCAAGTGGAGGCCCGCCACGCGGCGGCGATCCGCTCGCTGAACGGCGTCCCGATCAGCGACGGCGGCTTCGACATGACGCTCGACATGCAGCAGGTGCTCGCCGCCGTCAAGCCGTTCGTGAAGTCATGATGCCCGGCCCGCTGGAGCTGGTCATCGTGCTGGTGGTGGCGCTGCTGATCTTCGGTCCGAAGCGGCTGCCCGAGCTGGGCAAGTCGCTCGGCGGGGGGATGCGGAGCTTCAAGGACTCCGTGGCCGGCCGGGACGAGCCCGATCAGCTGAGCAAGTAGCCCAGCACGAAGCCGCCCACCAAGGCGACGGCCACCCGCCGGCTCACCTCGTCGAAGGCGTGCGGGATCACCGCGATGGTGACCACGGCCAGCACCGCTCCGGCGGCGACCGCCTGGGCGGTGCCGATGAACTCGGGGCTGGCGTCCGCGAGCACCGTGCCGCCGAGCACGGTGGCCAGCGCAAGCGCCAGCCCGATCCCGCCGAGCACCCGGATCGCGAACCCTGGCGTGCGCCCGCCGGCGATGATCGGCTGCGCCGCGCCGTAGGACTCGACAACGTTGCCGATCACGATGCCGGCCAGGAGGGCCACGCCCAGCTCGTCCCCCGCGATCGTGAGCCCGAGGGCGAGCGACTCGGGCACGCCGTCGATGGTCAGGCCCGCGGCGATCGAGAGCCCGCGCGCGCTCTCGCTTCGCATCATCTCCTCGGCCGGGCCGGCGCGGCCCGCGGCCGCCGCGTGCATGGCGCGCCGCATCTCCTGCCCCGACTCGCGGCGCGAGAGCCAGGCGTCGGCGCCGACGTACACGAGCGTGCCCGCCACCAGGCCCAGCGTCGTCAGCGCCGTGCCGGCCTCGGCGTCCGCGTCGGGCACCAGCTCGAGCGCCACCGCGGCCAGCAGCACCCCGCCTCCGAACGCCGTGAGCGTCGCCGCCACGCGCTCCGGCAGGCGGAGCCGCGCCGCCACGAGCGCTCCGGCGAGCAGGCTGGCCGCCACGACCAGGCCCCATCCGATCGAGGGCCCGAGGTTCGGCACCTCAGGTGGTGCGCGCCGCGGCGGTCCTCGGCACGAGCAGGGCCGCGCCGATGGCGCCGCCGAGGTCGCCGAGCGCCGCGAGGCGCACCGCCGGCGGGCGGTCGTCCACGAACAGGTGCGGCATCATCGCCTCTCGGATGCGCTCCACGTAGGGCTCGCCCAGGCGGGTGCCGAGCCCGCCGCCGATCACCACGGTCTCCACGTCGAGCAGGTTCACGGCCGAGCCCACGCCGGCGCCGAGCGCCTCCACCGCGCGGTCGATCAGCTCGACCGCCATGGGATCGCCCTGCTCGAGCGCGCGCTCCCAGACACCGGACTGGAGCCGGGTGCGGCCGCGCTTCTCCATGATCTTGAAGAGGTCGGTCTTGTGGCCGCGGTCGTGCATCTCCCGGGCGCGGATCTCCATCGAGCCGCGTCCCGCGTAGGCCTCGAGGCAGCCGCGGCGCCCGCAGGTGCAGCGCGCGCCACCGATCTTCACGACGACGTGGCCCAGCTCGGCCGCGGCGCCCCGGCCCTCCCACGTCTTGCCGCGGAGCACGATGCCGCCGCCCACGCCCGTGCCCCACCACACCCCAAGCAGGGACTTCGAGCGCTGCGCCGCCCCGAGCGCGTACTCCGCCCAGACCCCCACGGTCACGTCGTTCTCCACGTACGCGCGCGTGCCGGTGATCTCCCGCAGGCCCGCCGTCATCTTGATCGCCGCGCCCTCCCCGGGCAGGTTGCGGGCGCCGGTGACGACGCCGCGGCGCCCGTCGATGGCGCCGGGCGAGCCGACCCCGACGCCGGTCAGCTCCCGGGTCTCGACGCCGGCCTCCTCGCAGACGTCGAACAGCGCCCCGGCGAGCGCCTCCACGACCGCGGGCGGCCCGCCATCGCGAGGCGTCGGGCGGCGCATCTCGGCGATGACGTTGCGGCGCCCGTCCAGCAGCACCGCCTGGATCTTGGTGCCACCGAGGTCGAGGCCGCCGACGATGCGCCGCCGAGAGGGGCTCATTGGTCGATTGTCCCCGAGTCCGCGGTCGTCTCCCCAACCTTCAGGTTCAGCCCGGCTTGACTCGGTCGCGTGAAGTGTCGCGTCCTGTGGCCCGTATAGGGCCACGATCGACGACACTCGGTCGAGATCCGGCGCCTTCCGACCGATAGCGTTGCGGTCGTGGTCCTGGGCGTGGACGTCGGCGGCACCAAGGTCGCGGTCGCGGCGGTCGACGGAGTCTCGGTTCGGGACTCGATCGAGTGCCCCACGGTCCTCGACAGCACGTCGGCGCTGCTCGACGGGCTCGAGGAGGCGGTGCGGCTCCTGGTCGGGCGGGTCGGGCAACCCGACGCGATCGGCGTGGGCGTCCCGTCGCAGATCGAGTACGCCACGGGCACGGTCGAGACGAGCGTGAACATCCCGCTCACCGGCGTGCCGCTGCGCGCCGAGCTCGGCCGCCGCTTCGGGGTGCCCGTGGTGGTGGACAACGACGCGAACTGCGCCGCCCTCGCCGAGGCCCACATCCTCGGCGAGGACAACCTGGTGATGCTCACGCTCGGCACGGGGGTCGGCGGCGGCGTCGTGATCGGGGGGAAGACCTTCCGCGGCTCCCACGGCCTCGGCGCCGAGCTGGGGCACTTCACGCTCAACGCCGACGGGCCGCCCTGTCCCGGCAACTGCCCCAACCGCGGCTGCGTCGAGGCCTACTGCTCCGGCCAGGCGCTCGAGCGCGACGCCACGGAGATGGCCGCCGACCGCCCCGACAGCCGGCTCGCGGGGTGCATCGGCGCGGACGGGCGCGTGTCTGGCCACGAGCTCGTGGGGGCGGCCGAGGCGGGCGATCCCGACGCCCTCCTCATCTTCGAGAACTTCGCGCGGATGCTCGGCATCGCGCTGGCCGGCTACGTGAATGTGTTCGAGCCCGACCGCCTCGCGCTCGGCGGCGGCCTGTCGAGGGCGAGCGGCCTGTTCCTCGACCGCGCCATGCAGGAGGCGCAGGCCAGGGCGCTGCCGGCCCTCTGGCGGCGCACGACGATCGCGCTCGCGGAGGGCGGCGCCCACGCCGGCGTGATAGGAGCAGCCGTGCTGGCGGCGCAGGAACGCGATCGGGATACTGCGATGTCCCACACCTCCGCGACCGAAAGGGCTGAATGACGACCGGGACCGAGCAGCTGGACGAGCTCGCCATCAACACCATCCGGACGCTCTCGATGGACGCGGTGGAGAAGGCGAAGTCCGGGCACCCCGGCGCGCCGATGGCGCTGGCCCCGCTCGCCTACCTGCTCTACACGCGGGTGATGAAGCACAACCCCGCCAACGCGGAGTGGTTCGACCGCGACCGCTTCGTGCTCTCCGCGGGGCACGCCTCGATGCTGCTCTACTCGAGCCTCTACCTGTCGGGCTACGGCCTCACGCTCGACGACCTGAAGAGCTTCCGCCAGCTCGGCAGCCCCACGGCCGGCCACCCCGAGCGCGGCGACGCCGCCGGCATCGAGGCCACCACCGGCCCGCTCGGCCAGGGCATCTCGATGTCGGTGGGCCTGGCGCTCGCCGAGGCGATGCTCGCCGCGCGCTTCAACCGGCCCGGCCACGAGCTGATCGACCACCGCACCTTCACGGTCGCGAGCGACGGCGACATGCAGGAGGGCGTGGCCTCGGAGGCCTGCTCGCTGGCCGGTCACCTCGGGCTCGGCAAGCTGGTCGCCTTCTACGACGACAACCACATCCAGCTGGCCGGCGAGACGTCGATGGCCTACAGCGAGGACGTGGCGAAGCGCTTCGAGGCCTACGGCTGGCACGTGCAGGACCTCGGCGAGGACATCGCGCTCGGGCGCATCGAGCTCGCCATCGCCGGCGCGGACGAGGTGCGCGACCGCCCGTCGCTGATCATCCTGCGCACCCACATCGGCTACGGCTCGCCCAACAAGCAGGACACCGAGAAGGCGCACGGCTCGCCGCTCGGCGAGGACGAGGTGCGCCTGACCAAGGAGGCCTACGGCTGGGATCCCGACGCCGAGTTCCTCGTGCGCGACGAGGTGCTCGCCCACTTCAAGGCGACGGCCGGCGAGCGCGGCGCGCAGGCGGAGGCCGAGTGGGAGGAGCGCGCCGCCACCTACCGCACCGCGTATCCCGAGCTGTGGCAGGCCCTGTCGCTCTCCATGGAGGGCCGCCTCCCGGACGGCTGGGACGCCGACGTGCCGAAGTTCCGGCCCGAGGGCGGCATGGTCGCGACGCGCAAGGCCTCGCAGAGCGTGATCCAGTGGGCCGCCGAGCAGGTGCCGCACCTGGTGAGCGGCTCGGCCGACCTCGAGCCCTCCACTCTCACCTTGATCGACGGCGGCGGCTCCGTCGAGAAGGGCGACTACTCGGGCCGCAACGTGCACTACGGCGTGCGCGAGCACGGCATGGGCGCCATCGTCAACGGCCTCTGCCTGCACGGGCTGAAGGCCTTCGGCTCCACCTTCTTCACGTTCTCCGACTACATGAAGGGAGCGATCCGGCTGGCCGCGCTGATGCACCTGCCGGCGATCCAGGTGTTCACGCACGACTCGATCGGCCTGGGCGAGGACGGCCCGACACACCAGCCGATCGAGCAGCTCGCCCACCTGCGGGCGGTGCCGAACCTCTACATGGTGCGCCCGGCCGGGGCGAACGAGACGGCGCTGGCGTGGCGCTTCGCGATCGAGCAGACGGCCACGCCGGTCGCGCTCGCGCTCAGCCGCCAGGGCCTGCCGGTCTGGAACCCGAGCGGCGTGCCGGACGAGGCCATCCACCGCGGCGCGTATGTGCTGCGGGACTCGTTCAGGGAGGGCGACCCGGACCTGATCCTGATCGGCACCGGCTCGGAGGTGCACATCTGCACCGGCGCGGCCGACCTGCTCGAGGCGGAGGGCATCGCGACCCGGGTGGTGTCGGCGCCCTGCCTCGAGCGCTTCGCCGAGCAGGACGACGAGTACCGCGACTCGGTGCTCCCGCCGTCCGTGCGCGCGCGTGTGTCGGTGGAGGCCGCCACGACGTTCGGCTGGACGCGCTGGACCACCGACGACGGCGCCCAGGTTGGGATGACGAGCTTCGGGGCATCGGGGCCGCAGAAGGATCTGTACGAGCACTTCGGCTTCACGCCGGAGAAGGTGGCGGCCCAGGGACGGGCGGTCGCGGAGCGACTGGGAGCGAGGGCATGAGCGTCGAAGCGCAGGTCAACGAGCGGCTGGCGGCGCTGACCGCCGCCGGCACCAGCATCTGGCTGGACCAGATCCGCCGCAGCCTGATCACGGGCGGCGAGCTGGCGCGCCTCACGCGCGAGGACTCGCTGCGCGGCGTCACGTCCAACCCGGCGATCTTCGAGAAGGCGATCCTCGGCTCCACCGACTACGACGAGCAGGTCGCAGGGCTGGCCGCCCAGGGGCACGACGCCCGCCGCATCTACGAGGAGATCGCGATCAAGGACGTGCAGCTGGCGGCGGACGTGCTGCGCCCCGTCTGGGACGACGCAGGCGGCGCCGATGGCTTCGTGTCGCTCGAGGTCGAGCCTTCCCTGGCGCATGACACCGAGGGCACGCTCGTCCAGGCGCGCGACCTCTGGCAGCGGGTGGACCGCCCGAACCTGATGATCAAGATCCCTGGCACCGAGGAGGGGCTGCCGGCGATCGAGCGAGCGATCTCCGAGGGGATCAACGTCAACGTGACGCTGCTGTTCTCGGTGGAGTCGTATGTCGCCGTGACCGAGGCCTACATCCGCGGCTCCGAGCGGCGCGACGGCGCGTACGCACACTCCGTCGCCAGCTTCTTCGTCTCGCGCGTCGACACCGAGGTGGACAAGCGGCTCGCCGAGCTCGACCGTGAGGACCTGCGCGGGACGGCGGCGATCGCCAACGCACGCGCCGCCTACATGCGCTTCAAGGAGATCTTCCTCGGCGAGCGCTTCGCCGCGCTGCGCGAGGGCGGCTGCCCGGTCCAGCGGCCGCTGTGGGCCTCGACCGGCGTGAAGGACCCGCACTACCCGGAGACGAAGTACGTCGACTCGCTCGTCGCCCCGCACACCGTGAACACGATGCCCGCCCCGACGCTGCTGGCCTGCGAGGAGCAGCTCGAGGTGACGGGCGCGACCGCCGACGAGGACCCGAGCGCCGAGCTGGCTGCGCTCGCGGACGCCGGCATCGACATGCGCGACGTGACCGACAAGCTCCTGCACGACGGCATCGCGAAGTTCGTGGAGCCGTTCGACAAGCTGATCGAGGGCGTCGAGCTCGCGCGCGAGGGGCTCGTGACGGGGCGCCCGCCCACGATCCGCTCCTCGATCCCGGACGAGCTCGAGCCCGCGCTGATCGCGAAGATCGAGCAGGCCCAGTCCGAGGCGGTCGCCAAACGGGTCTGGCAGCGCGACGAATCGCTCTGGGGCGGCCCCGGCGTACCCGAGATCGGCAACCGGCTGGGCTGGCTCACGATCAGCGAGAAGCTGCTGGAGCACGCGCCCGAGCTGAATGAGTTCGTCGAGCAGGTCAAGGCCGACGGCTTCACGGACGCCGTGCTGCTCGGGATGGGCGGCTCGTCGCTCGGCCCGGAAGTGATCCGCCGCTCGTACGGCCAGATCCCCGGGGCCTTGCGCCTGCACGTGCTGGACTCGACCGACCCGGGCGCCGTGCTCGGAGTGGAGCGATCGGTCGACCTCGAGACGACGCTCTTCATCGTCTCGTCCAAGTCCGGCGGCACGGTCGAGACGCTGTCGCACATGCGCTACTTCCTCGAGCGCACGAGCGGCGACGGGCGGCGCTTCGTCGCGGTCACCGACCCGGGCAGCCCGCTCGTTGACCTGGCGCGCGAGCGCGGCTTCCGCCACGTGTTCGAGAACGACCCGGACATCGGCGGCCGCTACTCGGTGCTGTCGTACTTCGGGCTCGTCCCGGCGGCGCTGGCGGGCGTGAACGTGGAGGCGCTGCTCCATCGCGCCCAGGTGGCCGAGCAGAACTGCACGCATTTCGACTCGAGCTCGTCCAACTCCGGCCTCTGGATGGGCATCGTGATGGGCGAGCTGGCGGCCCAGGGGCGCGACAAGGCCACCTTCGTCGTGTCGGAGCCGATCTCGAGCTTCGGCCTCTGGGTGGAGCAGCTGATCGCCGAGTCGACCGGCAAGCACGGGAAGGGGATCCTGCCGGTGGCGGGGGAGCCGCTCGGCGACCCGGACGCGTACGGTCACGACCGCGTGTTCGCCTACCTGCGCGACCCCGACAACGCCGACCCGGACACCGACGCCAAGGTGGAGGCGCTGGCACGCGCCGGGCATCCGACGCTGACGCTGGCCGTGCACGGCGCGGCCGACCTCGGCCGGATCTTCTTCTTCGCCGAGTTCGCAACCGCGGTGGCGGGCTGGGCGCTCGGAATCAACCCGTTCGACCAGCCCAACGTGCAGGAGGCGAAGGACAACACGGCGCGCGTCCTGAAGGAGGGCGCGGACGAACCGCCCTCAGAGCTCGCTCCCATTCTCGATGCCTCACCACCGGAATACATCGCAATCCTCGGATATGTCACGCCGTCGGAAGAGTTCGATGACGCCGTGGAGGAGCTGCGGGTGAAGTTGCGGGACCGCACCAAGGCCACCACGACATTCGGCTACGGCCCCCGCTACCTGCACTCGACCGGCCAGTACCACAAGGGGGGGCCGCCGAACGGCCGGTTCCTCCAGCTATACGCGAAGGCCGAGGAAGACGTGGAGATACCGGAGGCGGGCTACTCGTTCGAGCATCTGAAGAACTCCCAGGCACTGGGGGATGCGCAAACGCTGCGAGAACACGGGCTGCAGGTCGTCCGGATCGAGGTTGACAGCGCCGACGCAGTAAGGAGGCTCATCTGATGCAGCTCGGGTTCATAGGCCTCGGGAAGATGGGCGGCAACATGGTCCATCGCATCCACCGCGACTCCGAGCACGAGTGCGTGGTGTTCGACTTCAGCGAGGAGGCCGTTCGGACGGCCGAGTCCGTGGGCGCCGCGGGCGCCGGCTCGCTCGAAGAGCTCGTCTCGAAGCTGGACCGGCCGCGCTCGGTGTGGATCATGGTGCCGGCGGGCGACCCGACCCAGCAGACGGTCGACTCGCTCGCGGAGCTGCTCGAGGAGGGCGACACGATCGTCGACGGCGGCAACTCGCGCTGGACCGACGACAAGGCGCGCGCCGAGGCCCTGGCCGGGAAGGGCATCCACTACGTGGACGTGGGCACGAGCGGCGGGGTGTGGGGGCTGGAGGTGGGCTACTGCATGATGGTGGGCGGTCCCGGCGAGGCCGTGGAGCGGCTGAGCCCGATCCTCGACGTGCTGGCCCCGCCCGAGACCGAGGAGCACGGCCCGGGTTGGGGGCATTTCGGGCCGACCGGCGCCGGCCACTACGTGAAGATGGTCCACAACGGCGTGGAGTACGGGATGATGCAGGCCTACGCCGAGGGCTTCGCGCTCTTCGACGCCTGCGAGTACGAGCTCGACAACGCCAAGGTCGCCCACCTGTGGATGCAGGGCTCGGTGGTGCGCTCCTGGCTGTGCGAGCTGGCGGCGCGCGCGTTCGAGCTGGAGGGGAACGAGCTGGAGAGCCTCGCGCCCTACGTGGAGGACTCCGGCGAGGGACGATGGACCGTCGAGGACGCGATCGAGCGCCGCATCCCGATGCCGGTGATCACCACGTCGCTCTACGAGCGCTTCTCGTCGCGCGGCCAGAACGCGTTCGCCGCCAAGGTGAACGCGGCGCTCCGCAACCAGTTCGGCGGCCACGCCACACGCGCGGCCGACCCGGCCGCCCAGGCTCAGGCCCACGCCGAGTAGCGCGATGGCGACCGTCGAGCAGCAGCCGAACCCGCTGATCGAGGGTCTCGAGCGCCTCCCCGTCCACCCGACGACGCTGGTGATCTTCGGCGGCACCGGCGACCTCTCCAAGCGCAAGCTGCTGCCGGCGGTCTACAACCTCGCCCACGAGGGCGCCCTCCCCGAGCGCTTCAACCTGATCGCGGTCTCGCGCTCGGACATCGCGCACGACGACTACCGGCAGATGGCGCGCGAGTCGATCGCGGCGCATTCGCGCCGGCCGCCGGACGAGCAGGTGCTCGACAAGCTGCTCGAACGCGTGCGCTACGTGCCCGGAACCTTCGACGACGACTCGATCTACGAGCGCCTCCACAGCGAGCTGCGCGAGTTCGACGAGGAGGCGGGCATCCCGTTCAACCGCGTCTTCTATCTCTCCACCGCCCCCGCGTTCTTCCCGGTCGTCGTCGCCAAGCTGGGGGAGCACGGGCTCAACGCGCGTGACGAGGCCGAGGTCCGCGTGGTGATCGAGAAGCCGTTCGGCTCCCGCCTGCACGAGGCACTCGAGCTGAACCGCGAGGTGCTCTCGGTGCTCGACGAGTCCCAGGTCTTCCGCATCGACCACTACCTGGGCAAGGAGACGGTGCAGAACATGCTGGCGTTCCGGTTCGCCAACGGCATGTTCGAGCCGATCTGGAACCGCAACTACATCGACTACGTCCAGATCACCGCGGCGGAGGACCTCGGGATCGGCTCGCGCGCCGGCTACTACGACAAGTCGGGGGCGCTGCGCGACCTGGTCCAGAACCACATGCTGCAGCTGCTCACGCTGCTCTGCATGGAGCCGCCGGTGACCTTCTCGGCCGACGACGTGCGCGACGAGAAGGTCAAGGTGCTGCACGCCATCAAGCCCCCGCAGGCCACGGTCCGCGCCCAGTACACGGCGGGCATGGCCGAGGGCAAGGAGGTGCCCGGCTACCTGGAGGAGGAGGGGGTCCCGCCCGCCTCCCGCACCGAGACCTACGCGGCGCTGCGCCTCGAGGTGGACAACTGGCGCTGGGAGGGCGTGCCGATCTACCTCCGGACCGGGAAGCGCCTGGCGCGCAAGGTCACCGAGATCGCGGTGACGCTGAAGCCCGTCCCGCACCTCGCCTTCGAGGCCGCGGGCTCGATCGGGGTGCAGCCCAACCAGCTCGTCATGACGATGCAGCCGAACGAGGGCGTGTCGCTGTCACTCGGGGCGAAGATCCCCGGCACGCGCATGCGCATCCGCCCGGTGAACATGGAGTTCCTCTACGGAACCGCCTTCCTGTCCCAGTCCCCCGAGGCCTACGAGCGCCTGATCATGGACGCGATGCGCGGCGACGCCACGCTGTTCACCCGCGACGACGAGGTGGCGGAGCAGTGGCGCATCATCGACCCGATCCTGGAGCGCTGGTGCTCCGAGGACGGCGAGCTGCCGACGTATCCCGCCGGCTCCGCCGGGCCGGAGGAGGCGAACCAGCTGCTGTCCGACGGGCAGCGCTGGCGGGCCATCTGATCCAATGGACGCGGGCGGGGTCTGGAGCGAGCGCGACACCACCCCGGGCGCCATCGAGGAGGCGCTGCGGCAGTTGATCATCGAGCAGTGCGGCCGTCACGACGCATACGCTCCTGCGCGGGTGCTGAACCTGGTCGTGGTGGTGGACCGCGAGTGGCGCGGCGAGATCATGAACCGGCTCGACCGCGTCGGGCGCTACCACCCATCGCGAACGATCCTCTGCGCGGTGGAGCCTGATCGCACCACGATCGACGCCACGGTGGCGATCACCGCGGTTGCCCACCCGAAGCCCGGCGCGCTCTCGCTGACGCGGGAGCGGGTGGTGCTCGACCTCGGCCCGCGCCACCTGGAGAAGCTCAACACGATCGTCGACCCGGTCGTGGTGACGGACATCGCCACCGTCGTCTGGTCCCCGCACGGGCACCCCGAGGCGGTGGACGCCCTGATTGGCCACGCCCAGGTGGTGCTGGTGGACTCGGTGAACGAGCCCGACGCGGCCGCAGCCGTGGCGCGCGCCCGCGAGCTGGCCGGCGACGCCTACGTGGTGGACCTCGCCTGGCTGCGCTCCACGCCGTGGCGCGAGCGCGTGGCCTCGACGTTCGATCCGGCGCAGTGGCGCGACGAGCTGGGCCGAATCGACTCGGTCACCGTGCGCCACCAGCCCCAGTCGGCGATCGCCGGCCTGCTGTTCTGCGGCTGGCTCGCGTCCCGGCTCAGCTGGGAGCCGAGCGGCCTGATGGACGCCAACGGCTCGCTGCGCGGCCATGCCCACGGGCGCCGCCAGGACGTGCAGATCGAGCTGGTGCCCGACCCCACCATGTCGGTGCCCGGCCTGGCCGGCATCGAGATCGGGACCGCGAGCGGCATGCGGATCCGCCTCGACCGCGGCCCCGGCGGACTCACCGCGCGGCGCAGCGACCGGAAGGGCCGCGAGTCCACCTGGACGGTGCTGGGCGCGTCGCGCGGAGAGGCGGGCATCCTCGGGGAGGGCATCCGCCAGGCGCTCCTGCGCGACACGGCCTACCGGCGCGCGCTGGACCAGGCCAGGGCGATGGTCCCGTAGCTACCGCTCGTCGCCGGCGCCGGCCGGCGGGATGTTCTGGTTCAGCCGGAACACGTTCTCCGGGTCGTAGCGGCGCTTGATCTCACGCAGCCGGTCCCAGGTCGGCCCCGGGTACGCCGCGCGGACCCGCTCCTCGCCCTCGTCGGCCAGGAAGCCCACGTAGGCGCCGTCGTCGTCCTGGCGAAGCTCGCCGGCGAGCCCGGTCACCCAGGCCTCGTGCGCGGCCCGCTCCTCCGGCCGCTGGTAGAGCGCCGCGACGTTCACCATGATCCGGCTGTCGCGGTGGGCGAAGGCGGTGGCGTCCGGGGGGATCCGGCCGACCGCCCCGCCCAGCACGCGAATCTGCGTGACGGCCATCATGGCGCTGGAGGCCCGGATCCGCTCGAGGATCGTCTCCGCCGCGCCGCGGCCGACGCTGTCCACGAACATCGTGCGGGCCACCGCCACGGGGCGGTACTCCTCCTCCTCCGGGGGATACATCTCCGCATAGGACATCGGCCGGACCAGGTCGGCGATCGGGGTGGCGAGCGCGCGGAACGGCGCGATCGCGCGCTCGCCTTCCTGCACGTCGCCGGCGTAGGCGACCATGCCCATCAGCACGAGCTTGCCGTGTACCTCCGGCGGCACGAACGGGAGCGGGGGCGCGGCCATGACGTTGGCGATCGTGGACAGCTCCTCCGGCGCCGCCTGGGCCTGGGCCACGAACGATGCGATCACGTCGGGCGTGGCGGGCAGGAAGAGGATGCCGCCCACGAACGCGTCCACCGGGTGCAGCCGGAACTTGAGGCGGGTCGCCACGCCGAAGTTCCCGCCGCCGCCTCGAATCGCCCAGAACAGGTCCCGGTGATTCTCCGCGTCGGCGTACACGAGCTCGCCGTCGGCGGTCACGACCTCGGCGGCCAGCAGGTCGTCGATGGTCAGGCCGTGCTTGCGGACGAGGAAGCCGACGCCCCCGCCGAGCGTGATCCCGCCGATGCCGACCGAGCCCGTGTCGCCGAACCCGGTGGCCAGGCCGTGCCGGGCCGCGGCGTGCGTGTACCCGCCCGCCGTGAGGCCGGTCTGCGCCCAGGCGGTGCGCCGCTCGGGGTCGATCTCGAGCGCGCGCATGTCCGACAGGTCCAGCACGACCCCGCCCTCGGTCACGCCGTGGCCGGCGACGCTGTGTCCGCCGCTTCGCACCGCCAGCTCGAGCCCGCTGTCGCGGGCGTGGGCGATGACGCGCGCGACGTCGGTGGCATCGGCCACCTTCACGATCGCGGCGGGCCTGCGGTCCACCGTGCCGTAGAAGACGGTGCGCGCCCGGTCGTAGTCCGGGTCGTCCGGCTCGATCACTTGGCCCTTGAGTTCGTCGGCGAGCTGCGGGGTGGAGAGCATGGTCCGAGAGTTCCAGCGGGCCCCGCGGACCCCCGTACGGGTGCCCCGACTCCTGGGGTGCGGCTAGCCGTACGAAGCTAGTCGGGCCAGTAGAACGAGAGCGACACGAGCGCCGGGTTCTCGTCCTCGAACGAGTTGCGGATCTCGACGGTGGGGACCGGCCCGGCGTCGCCGATGCGCTCCCCGCCCGGCGCCGAGGTGATCGCCGGCGTCTTCCCGTTCTCACGCCAGCGGTCGAGCGGCTCGCGCGACAGGTCCCAGTCCTCAGCCCAGCGCACCGCCAGCTCGTGGGCGTCGGCCGCGCCGCGCGGGTGGGAGTCGATCTGCACGTTGCGGACGATGCGCTCGCGGCGGTCGAGCGTGACGTCGTGGACCACGTCGCCGCCGGCGGCGAACGAGCGGCCCTCCGGAAGCTCGATCCGCACCTCCTCCACGGGTGAGATCTCCACCGCGCTCTGGCCCGGCTTGGGCCAGTCCACGTCGTCCACCGTGTGGCTCCGCGAGAGGTTCCAGTCGATCACGGCCTCGTCACCCGCTTCGGCGTCCGAGTTCGAGCCGCCGCACGCGCTCAGCACCGACACCAGGCACGCGACAAGGGCAATGGTCCGCAACATCAGCCACCGGGATAGTGGAGGTCGGGCAGCTTGCGCTGGTCCGCCGCCCGGGTGGCGACGTCGCTCCCGACGAGTGCGCGCGTGGCGTCCGGGTCCTGCAACAGGTCCTGGTAGCGCGGCAGCATGTCGTTCTCGATCCAGCCCCAGCGGTCGTCGAAGTTGGACAGATTGCCCGCCGGGAGGGGCAGCGTCTGGTGCACCTCCACGTCCGCGACGTCGACGTCGAAGTGCGGGCCGAGCGGGCCTAGCGGGCCGACGGGGATGCTCGGAGCGAGGTCCACGCTGAGCTCGATCGGATCGTAGTCGCGGTAGGCCTGCCCACCCGGCATCGGGTTCTCGGCCATCGTGCTGAAGCCGTAGGTGAACACGTCGCCCACCGGGCCGTGATGGTCGCGCATCGCGTCGTAGTCGTCCTGGATCACGCGCTCCTGCTCGCGCAGCAGAAGGTCGGCGTTCCCCTGCTGGATGCGCTCGGCGTCGCCGCTCCCGATGTCCTCCCAGGCGTCCACGTCGCGGGCGAGCAGCTCGCTCGGGTTGCGGGAGGCGATCTCGCGCATCAGCGGCGCGCCGCCGAGCACGAAGGCCTCGTGCTGCCAGGCGAGGTCGTCGAAGATCTCGCGCTGCATCATGAGAAAGCGGTCCTCGTACCACTCGAGCTCGTCGGCGGTGAGGTGCTCGGCGAGGTGGACCGGGTTGAGGAAGCCGCCGGGAATCACG
Organism: uncultured Thermoleophilaceae bacterium; assembly: GCA_963835705.1. Lineage (GTDB taxonomy): Bacteria > Actinomycetota > Thermoleophilia > Solirubrobacterales > Thermoleophilaceae > JACVRW01. The sequence continues at coordinate 9,929 of CAWIGR010000012.1, read as the reverse complement.
TGGCTGACGGCGTCGGCGGCGTCGTAGGCCTGGTCCGGGAGCGTGGGGAGCCCGACCCAGCGCGACAGGTACTCCGCCCGCTCGGCAGGGTCGGCGATCTGGCGGATCGCGTAGATGTCCTGCCAGCCGGCATAGAACATCGGCCCGACGATGTTGGCCATGCCCGCCCACTGGAGCTCCGGGTGGTCGAGGTAGAGGCCTCCGTAGTAGCGATACACGGCCTGCACGATCGCGTCGTTCTCGAGCAGGCCGTCCTCGGGACGCCACTGTCCGGCGTCGATGCCGGCGCGCCAGTAGGCGATCTCGCGCCACTGCTCGATCGAGAGGCCGGCGAGGGCGACCTGTGCGAAGCCGGTCGCGGCGGTGGGAGCGCCCACCGGCACTCCGGCGAGCGGCGCGGCCGACGTGGCCGCGTCGAGCGCGGCGGCCGTGGCGCGGTCCTCGCGCAGCACGTCGTCCACCGCTTCCTGCGCTCGGCGGGTGTTCCGGGCGCGCACGGCCTCCGCGTGCGCGCGGGCGTCGCCCGCGGCGGTCTCGGCCACCGCGGCGTCGTCGGAGGCGTCGTCCGCCGCGTTCTGGAGCGCCACGCCGGGGTCGGCGCCGGCCAGCGCCAGCTCGACGCCGGCCGCCAGGGCCGACATGCGGGCGATGGCCGCGCGCGCGGCGGCATGGTCGGCGGCCTCCTCGGCCTCCACCACCTCGCGCGCGAGCTCTCGCACCAGCTGCTGCGCGTCGCTCAGCGTGGTCGACAGCCGCCGGAGGGCGGCCGCCGCCTGCTCCAGGGCGCCGGCGCCCTCGACCATGAGCGCGTGGTCCTGTGCCACGGCGGCGCGGAACGCCACCGCGGCCTCGCCCTGCCAGCCCTCCGCGGCGCCGGCCTCGCCCTTCAGGCGCGTCGCGGCCGTCCGGAGCGAGTCGGCGCCCGACCCGACCGTGCTGGCCGCGCTGGAAAGCGACCCGGGGTCGCCCTCGGGCCAGGGCAGCCCGGCCCGGGTCGCGCCGCCCGCCGGGGCGACGCTCACCAGGAGCCGCCCCCTCCGCCGCCGCCACCGCTGCCCACACCGCCGCCGCTGTCGGCACCGCCCCCGGAGCCGCCCGTCATGGACGACTCGTCGGCGGCGCGGTAGGCCACGGCGGTGGCGCCGGCCGCCACGCCGAGCGCGGCGATCTCGTCCTCGAGCCGGGTCGCGGAGGCGGCCCAGCGAGACGCCATCTGGTCGAGCGCCGCGGACGTGGCCGGCGGCTCGGACACGGTCCCGGTCACCCCCGTGGCGGCGCGCGCAAGCGTCGTCAGCGTGGGCGCGACGCCCTCGATGCCCGCTCCCACGCTCTCGATCTCGCCCAGGGGTGCCTGGATCTCGCCCATGTCAGGCGGCTCTCGGCTCGATGTGCCGCGGGACTAGCGCTGGAAGCTGCTGGCGACGGCGGCCTCGGTGTCGGCGTAGTTGGCGCTGGCCTGGGTCATCAGCTGGCTGATGCCCTGGAGGGCGTGCTGGATGCCCTGCGAGGAGCGCTGCCACTCGGCCCACAGCTCGTGGAAGCGGGCTTGCGCCACGCCGGCCCAGTCGGAGCCGAGCGGGGCCACCTGGCCCTGCAGCTGCTGGTTGATCTGCTCGATGTTCGCCGCACCCGCGTTGAGCTGCCCGGCGATCGCTCCGAGCTGCTCGGGGGTGACGCGAATGTGTCCAGCCGTCGCCATCTGAGGAATCCCTTCATTTTCGCTTGCGGTACCGCTTGGAGAGTTCCCCTTTGCGTGCGCGCGTAACCCCGGACGAACGTCCACCGGCGTTTCCCGGGGGACCCCGGGCGGGTAAATCCCTTCCGCATGCGGCAATCACCATCCGCGCGCACTCGGCCGAGCCGGGTGCTTGCGGCCCAGCGCGGCGCGGAGATCTTCCATCGGCCGCCGCGCGAGTGGCCGGAGCCGGCGCCGTCGGAGGAGTTGCGCATCCATGCGCCGCCGACCAAGCCGGAGCCCCCCACCGGCGGGATGGTCCACGCGATGTTCCCGGCGATAGGGAGCTTCGGCCTGCTCGCCTTCGCGCTCGTCTACAACAACCCGCTGTTCATGTACATCGCGCTGGGGCTGGTGTGCCTCAGCATCCTGCTCGCGTTCCTGATCCGCTACTCGCAGGTGCGCTCGGTGAAGAAGCGCCGCAAGCGCAACCGGCGCAAGTACCGCATGTATCTCACGCGGGTGGAGCGTGACCTCGGGCGCGACGCCGACGCCCAGTTGGCGGCCGCGGACCGGCTCTACCCCGACCACGAGAAGCTCTGGGCCATCGCGCTCGCCCGCGCCGGACTGTGGGAGCGCCGCACCGCCGACGCCGACTTCCTCGAGCTGCGGGTCGGCCGCGGCCGGGTGGCGCACTCGCGCCCGGTGCGGCTCGACATCGGCGACGACCCCCTGGCCGAGCGCGAGCTCGACCTGGAGGACGAGGCGAGCACGGTCAGAAGGCGCTGGGAGCGCGTGAACGACGTGCCCGTCACGGTCGACCTGCGTGACGCGCGCGTGGTGACGGTGGTCGGGGCGCCCGAAGCCGGCCGCGCGCTGGCGCGCTCGCTGGTCTCGCAGCTGGCCGTGTTCCGCGCCCCCGACGACGTGCGGGTGCTGGCCTCCTACGAGCCGCCGGCCGCTGCCGATTGGGAGTGGATCAAGTGGCCGCCGCGCGCGCGCGCCGAGTGCGCGCGCCGCAGGCGCCCCGGAGCTGCTGCCACCGCCGATCCTGCTCGCCTCAAACGAGGAGGCGCTCGGCCGTCTGCTCGAGGGCGAGATCGGCCCGCGGCTCGAGCAGCTCGCCCGGCTCGACGAGGAGAGCCACGGCTCGGCCCGGCCGCGTCTGGCCGGGCCGCACCTGGTGCTGTTCGTGGACGGCTGGTCGCCCGACTCGGCCGTGGCGCGCATGCCGCTGATGCGCGACGTGCTGGAGCAGGGCGACCGCCTCGCGGTGACCGCCGTGCTGCTCGCGGACTCCACCGCCACCGAGCCGTCCGAGGCCGACGTGCGCATCGTGCTCTCGCCGGGCGCCGCCGGCAGCGTGGAGGAGCGCCGCGGCGAGGGCGGACGGGCTGAAGGAGTGTGGCCCGATGCCGCCGACCTCGGCCTGAGCGAGGCGATCGCCCGCACGCTCACACCGGCTGCGCCTGGAGGACCGCGAGCGCGGCCCGGCGAGCGCCGACGAGGTGCGGGCGCTCGAGCTGCTCCATCTGCGCTCCGCCGCCGAGGTCGACCCGCGCGCGAGCTGGCGGCCGCGGCCGCGGCGCGAGCAGCTGCGGGCGCCGATCGGTGTGGGCGGCGCCGGTGAGCCGGTCACGCTCGACCTCAAGCAGGCGGCGGAGGGCGGGCTCGGTCCCCACCGGCTCATCGGGTTGACGCTCTCACCGGTCGTCGGCTCCGGCTGCTCCGGCTGTTGACTTCCACTATGCGGAAGCGGTGCATCCGCCCGGGCGACTGCCGGCCTCGCTCAACGGTTTCGGGCTGTCGAACATCTCCGTGGCCATCCTGATGTTGCTGGCCTACGGTTATCCCATCGCACAGTTCTTCATCGACCCGCCGCCGCAGCGGTGATTCACAGGCTGAGCTGAGATGTCCGACCAGCCGCCATCCGATCGTGAAGATCTGTCCCCCCGCCGGAGCACCGGCGGAGCAGGATGCGGTCAAATCGGCGCTGGCGACTATTGGCCAGCCTGGCCGTGGCCGGGTTCGCTGTGGTGGGCGCCGGGATAGGCTTCGTCGTCATTCCGGCGGGCCAGCGGGAACACGCCCATCTGTCGATGGACAGTGCGATGCGGAGGGCAGCCGGACTCGAGGCCGGATCGCCGGCGGTTGCCCAGCCGCGCAGCGAGGCGACCTCGCTTCCCGGTCAGCCAGGTCAGCTGGGATCCCGCCGTCATCCAGGTGCTGGCCTCTACCAATACCGCCCGCGGCGCGCATCTCGCGGGAGAGGTTTGTGCGGCCTGCCAGAGCGAGAAAGGACTAAAGCGAAAACCAGTGCAATTCCCAGCCTTGCCGGCCAGAGCCCATACGCCATTTACAAGCAGCTTCACGATTACCAAACCGGCGCTCGATCCAATCAGCAGATGACGGATGTCGCCAAGAAGCTCGCGGTCGGCGACCTGGCGAGCATCGCCGCATATTACGCAGCGGCCTCGAAGGAATATACGGCGCTTGGGAGCCGCGACCTTCGGGCAGGGAGGAGATCGTCCGGCTGGCTTGGGAGGGTGATACGCGCCGCCGCATTCCTGCTTGCATGAGCTGCCACACAAATGGCGTAGGCGGCCCCATCGAAACGCCCACTTTGGCAGGGCAGGAGCGCGAATATATGGTCGCCCAGCTCAACGCCTACGCAGCCGGTACGCGCAGAGAATGACGTTTACGGCCGCATGCGCGACATCGCTGGTAAGTTGACACCCGAGGAACGGGAACAGCTTGCGCGATATTTCCAAGGCACGCTTTAAGCTGCCGGCCCCGCAATATACCGAAATGAATGGAAGGACGTATCGGTTTCGCTGACGCGCCCAGCAATGTCAGCTTTCCACCCATTCCGGACGATCAACCTGACTGCCAATGTGCTTATCAGGGGCTTCAACTCCTGCAGGAACAACCGCCTTGCACGCGGCGATGATCAAGTCCAATAGATCGTTACGGGCGTGTGCGTAAACTCCTTGCAATATGGAGGCTTGCATGGGGGTAATGATCTTGCTGCCGGCGTTGCTGACGGCCACCGGCGCGCAACCGGTAGCCTATCACTTCGAAATCGTGCGTTCGTCCGGCGCCCTCTGCGATTCCCTGGACCTTGACCGACGACAAGGTCGAACTTCGGTCATTCGTGGGATCGGGAGCGAAGCCCGGCGATTTTGTTGCGCGACCATCCGGGTGGCCCCGGGACAGAAGCTGCGGATCGATCTCGACAACCGGCTGGAGGCGTGTAGCGAAGTGCAGCGCAGGGAGCATCGCTGCTTCAACCACACCAATCTCCATACCCATGGCCTGTGGGTTTCGCCTTCGGGAACAGCGACGATGTGCTGATTTCCATCGCTCCGGGCGAGCAGTTCCGTTACGAATATGACATCCCTGCCGACCATCCGGCCGGGCACCTTCTGGTACCACCCGCATCGCCACGGAGTGGGTTTCGTTCAGGTCGGCAGCGGCATGGCAGGTGCGCTGATTATAAGCGGCGACCGGCTGCCCACCGCCACCGGCCCGGGTGACATGGATGTCCTTTTGAAGGACGAGAGCGGCCGGTCCTTCCCGGAACGGGCGATGATCTTCCAGCAGATCAAATATGGCTGCCTGGACGACAAGGGCGCGATCGAAGGCCAGCGGGACAAGGCCAACGAGCCGGTTCGCCCCTTTACTTGCTCGGCCGGCAAGATCGGCCGGATAGAGAGCTCGACAATGATTGGAGTTGGCGGCGTTCGGGCCGGTTCACCGGAATCAACGGAAAGGTGCAGCCCGGGTCGAGCCAAGCGAAGTCCGGCGGGTTCGAGCGCTGGCGCCTGATCAACGCCGGATCGGCGAACCGATGCGCATGCGGCTCTATCGACTTGATCCTGCGGCGCCCCCGCTGCGGGTGGTCAAGGCGGCAGATCAGGTCGCCTGGCGACAGCGCTATTGCGTCGGCCAGCCGCTGGCGATGTGGCAGATCGCCCTGGACGGGCTAACCCGCTCGGCGGTCTTCAAGGTGGATCAGGCGGTCCTGTTTGCGGGAGAGCGGATGGACGTCATCGCCCGTCTGCCGGACCCCGGCCAATATTGCATGGTGAACGACACGCGCCCGAACGATCCGGAAAAACTAAATCCGTCACGCATGATCACTGTGATCGCGGCGGAAGGAGTGTTGCGAGCAACTCCGACGGGGGCGTCCTGCTGAAGTCGGCGCTGGTCCGTTCGGCGGAGGAGCTGCTTGCGGGGAGCCAGCGATCCGCGACCCGCGCCGGAGTCATCGGTGAGCTCAAGGACGGGCATAAAGCTGTGTCGTTCACCTGGCACAAGCCCATTGCGGAGGCCGAAGTCAGCGATTACCGCGAGTGATCCTCAACATCATCGAGGGTCCCGATGAGGAATACGTCGGGGTAAACGGCAGGATATCGACCATGAGCGGATAAATGCGTTCTGCCCTTGGCAAGGCCGAAGAGTGGCGGGCGATCGCGCTGATCGACGACCACCCGCTGCACATCCACGTCAATCCGTTCCAGATCATCTCGATGGAGGTCCGGAAGGGCGCGACGCCACCGATCCCAAGAGCCCGGCCTACGACCCGGACTTTGCCGGGCTGAAGGGCGAATGGAAGGATACGGTGTTCCTGAAGAAGGACATGCGGGTTGCCTTCCGTACCCGCTACGAGCGCTTCACTGGCGACTTCGTCACCCACTGCCACATTATGTATCACGGCGACCATGGGATGATGCAGAACCTGCGCATCGCCGCGGAAGGCGAGGCGCCTGCTACCACGGGAGTCACTGAAGCCTTCCTCAACCATTAGGCAATGTCCGCTTTCCACCCATTGCGACCATTATACGCTTGGTGCCTTTCCCTTCTGGTCCCAAGCTTTTATAGGGCCCGCCCATGACCGCTGTTCCGCTTCCCCAGCCCAGCCGCTGCCGGCCGACTGGCGCGATTTTCTCGCGCTGACCAAGCCGCGCGTGATGAGCCTGGTGGTGTTCACCGGGCTGTGCGGCCTGCTCGCCGCGCCGGTGCCGTCCATCCGGTGCTCGGCTTTACCGCGGTGCTGTGCATCGCGCTTGGCGCGGGCGCCGCTGGGGCACTCAACCAATGGTATGAGGCCGACCTCGACGCCGAAGATGCGGCGCACCGCCAAGCGCCCGCTCCCGGCTGGCCGGATGGACCGCGCAGACCGCGCTCCACTTCGGGGTCGGCCTGAGCGTCTTCTCGGTCGTGCTGATGGGGCTCGCGACCAATCACCTCGCGGCCGGCGATCCTGGCGGTCTCGATCCTGTTCTATGTGCTCGTCTATACCGTCTGGCTGAAGCCGCGGACGGCGCAGAATATCGTCATCGGCGGCGCCGCCGGGCGCCTTCCCGCCGCTGATCGGCTGGGTCGCCGCGACGGGCGATGTCAGCGCGCTGCCGGTGCTGCTGTTCGCGATCATCTTCCTGTGGACCCCGCCGCATTTCTGGGCGCTGGCGCTGTTCGTCCGGTCCGATTACGCCAAGGCCGGAATCCCGATGCTGCCGGTGGTCGCCGGCGCCCAGGCGACCCGGCGGCAGATCTCTGCTCTACACCCTGCCGATGGCCGCGGCGGCGATCGCACCGTGGCCGCTGGGGCTGACCGGCTCGCTCTACGGCGTCGCCGCGGCCGCGCTCTCAGCCTGCTGTTCGTCGCTCTGAGCCTGCCATCCTCGCCAACCGCGCAACCGAGCCGCAGGAATGGCGCCGGAGAAGCGCCTGTTCGCTTATTCGGTCCTCTATCTGTTCGCCCTGTTCGCCGCGCTGGTCGCCGACCGGTGGTCCGCATGACCGAACGAAGATGAACTCGTCGCGCGCCAGGCAGCGCGCGCGCGCGCTCATCGCGCTGCTGCTGGGCGCGTTCGTGGTGCTGATCTTCGCGATCACCATCGCCAAGATGGCGAAAATCGGTGACCAGCCTCGAAAGCGCAACGGCCGCACCGCGCTATCATGGCGGTGATCGTGGCGGCGATGCTCGGGCTCGCCTTCGCCTCAGTGCCGCTCTACCACATCTTTCTGCGAGATGACCGGCTTCGGCGGCACGCCGATGCGCGCGACCGCGCGCCCCCGGCGCGGTCGCGGGCAGGATCCGGGTTCGCTTCGACGCCAACATCGAGCCGGCGCTGCCGTGGCGGTTCGAGCCGGCGCAGGCGCACGGTCCAGCCCGGCGCGCGGACCGACCATGCTATCGGGCCGAAAACCTCGCGGCCGCCCGATCACCGGGCGCGCGGTCTTCAACGTCTCGCCCGACCAGGCGGGGCGCTCTTTCAACAAGATCGACTGCTTCTGCTTCACCGAGCAGACGCTGCAGCCGGGCCAGAAAGTGCCATGCCGGTGATCTTCTTCGTCGACCCCAAGATGCGCACGACCGGCGATGGCGCATCGAGAAATCACCCTGAGCTACACATTTTACCCAGTGGAAACTGGCGGCGGCAGGCTAGAGGGCACGCCCGAGAACAAGGGAAGCGTAGCCATGGCCGCGACCAAGAACCACGACTATCATTTCCTCCCGCCCGATCCCTGGCCGCTGATCGGCGCGATCTCGGCGCCTGCACTTTGTTCAGCGGCGTGGTGATGTGGATGCACGACAATCCCTACGGCAAGTTCGTCTCCCTCGCCGGCCTGCTGTGGTCCTCATGACCATGTTCAATTGGTGGTCCAACACAGTGCGCGAGGCGCACGGCGGCGACCATACGCCGGTGGTCCCGCTCCACCTGCGCTACGGCATGATCCTGTTCATCGCCTCCGAAGTGATGTTCTTCGTCGCCTGGTTCTGGGCGTTCTTCGACGCCGCGCTGTTCCCCTCGGCGGCCGAAGCGGTCGGCGGGACATGGCCGCCCAAGGGCATCGAAGTGCTCGACCCGTTCGGCTTCCCGTTGCTCAACACGATGATCCTGCTGTGCTCGGGCACCACCGTGACCTGGGCGCACCATGCGCTGATCCACGGCGACCGCGACGGGCTGAAGAAGGGCCTGTGGTGCACGATCCTGCTCGGCCTGCTGTTCACCTGCATCCAGGCCTATGAATATGTCCACGCGCCGTTCGCCTTCAAGGGCAACATCTATGGCGCGACCTTCTTCATGGCGACCGGCTTCCACGGCTTCCACGTCATCGTCGGCACGATCTTCCTGATCGTCTGCCTGGCGCGCGCACCGCGGCGATTTCACCCCAGGCAGCATTTCGGCTTCGAGGCGGCGGCCTGGTACTGGCACTTCGTCGACGTCGTGTGGCTGTTCCTGTTCGTCTCGATCTATGTCTGGGGCGGCTGGGGCGCGCCGGTCCACGCCGGCTAGGATGGAAGGGCGCGGCGACATTCGCCACCGCGAGTTTTCGGGTCTTTGCCCGAGGTGCGGGAGTCGCCGGGCCTGTTCGACGGGCCGGTGAGCTTCGCGCCCAGATGCCAGGCGTGCGGGCTCGATTTTGCCGCTTCAACGTTGGCGACCGCGCGGCGGCGTTCCTGATCCTGATCGTCGGGGCGATGCTGACGGTCGGCGCGATCTCGTCGAGCTGAAATATTCCGCGCCTTGTGGGTCCATTTGATGTGGTTGCCGGTGGGGCTTCTCGCTCACCTTGGGCGGGTTTCGGCTTGGAAAGGCGTTCTTCGGGTCGAATATCGCACCGCGAGCGCGCGAAGGCCGGACCATCGAATGACCCGCCGCCTGCCGATCATTCCGACGATCATTGTCGCCGCCGCGGTTGCGACGATGATCGGGCTGGGCGTGTGGCAGTTTCGGCGCGCGGAGTGGAAGGAGGGGCTGCTCGCGCGATGTGAGGCGGAGAACATTGCCGGCGATCGGCTTGCCGATCGCCCGAGCCCGAGCGCTCTGCCCTTCTTCCGCTGCGCCACCGGGTGTGCCTTCAGTCGGTCACCGTGCGCCGACCGCCGGGCGAAATCGCAAGGAGAAGACCGGCTACGCACATGTCGTCGACTGCAGGACCGGGGCCGAAGGGCAGGGGATGAGTGTCGAGCTCGGTTGGTCGGCCGACCCAAGGCCGGCAAGGGGGAAGGCGGGCCGGTCAGCGGCGTGATCGCGCCCGACACACAGGATGCGGATGCGGCTGGTGTCCGGACAAGAAGGGGACTCGCCGGCCTTGAGCCCAGTGCTCCGCCTTCGCACGGAAGAGCATTCCCAACAATCACCGGGCCTACGCGGTGCAATGGTTCCTGTTCGCCGCGATCGCGCTGGTGATTTACACTCTCGCGCTGCGCGGGCGGGAACCGAAGCCATGATGCGGCTGA